>NZ_JBEGHU010000015.1:0-45145 GCF_040676415.1 Sphingobium sp. LSP13-1-1.1
TCTTGGTCCAGCACCAGGCGGACTGCCCGCTCGCGCACCTCCGGTGCAAACTTGTTCGTTGTCTTGCTCATCTTAGACCCTACCTCTCAGGAGTTAGGGCCTCCGGCAATCCCGGGGCGGTTCATACCGTCTCTTCAGTCAAAAGCAATTTGGACCGATCAAGGTATGACAGTGGTGCGGCTCTATTCGTGGTTCATTTCTGATCCGATAGCTCGCGAGCGAATAGAAGCGTCAATTGAGTGTCCGCTTTCCTGACTCTATCACCCTCAACTTGACTGTCGGCAAAGTCCCCGAGCCAGTTAAAATCCGCCCGGCCATTCTTGTCCAGGCGGCACGCAAATTGGCATGGGGTCATCCCATTGCGTATGAACCCGAAGGAAAGTCGCCCCGCCGGAGCAAGCTCAACGGCGGGGTTGAGGTTCGGGGTCGTTGCCGCGCTCAAGGGGTAAGAGCGGCGGCAATGAATGTAGATTGGGCTGGCGCCAATACAACGCTAACTGGCACCAATATGGATGGATGCGGGGTCAGCCATCCCCGACGCTGTAGAACATGGGATTCCTAAGCCAGTCATTGATGGCGGACTCCCGCCAGCCCATGCAGCGGCTGGCGATGCGCACCTGCCTGGGAAAGGTGCCATCCGCCACCTTGCGATAGAGGGTCGCCCGGCTGAGGCCGGTGCGGTCGAGCACGGTGTTGATGCGGAGGATGCGGTCGGGGGACTGAGCGGTCATGGCAATATCCTATATGCTGCGATGCGGTTTGCTTGCCCCTGAGCATCAGGATCGTGGGGTCGTTCTGTCGCGTCAAGCCCATGAGAATCAGTGGCTTGGGCCAAATCGGGCCATGGCGGACCATGTCGGTCCACGGCAGGCCAGATCGTATGCAGAAAATTTTCGCCGATGGGTTTTGCGGCCATCGGCGGTGCGGCTGCTGACCCCTTTTTGAGATGAGAGATGGCTGCGGCGCGCGCTGAAGATCAGCGTGCAAGTTTCCCGATTCGGGCTTGGAGCGGCCCGTTGGTCCGCATGCGGTCATCGCGCCGTGCGCGCTGGCGTTGGCCTCCGGCGTCGATCTGGCGGGGGGAGCGTCGCTTGCCCTTAGGCCCGTCGCGCCGGGCAACAACTCCGGCTTCGCCTGAGTGCTCCATTCCATTGCGCCCCTGCGGGTGCAGCCCGGCTCCCTCGACAGGCCTTTGGGGTCGCTCCTGCCGCTCCCCCCGCCATTCCGGCGCCGGTTGCGGTGTTTTGAAGGAGTGAAGGCAATGGAACTCAAGCATATCGACATCGCCCATCTGTCCGTTTCGCCTGCCAATATGCGGGCCAAGGGCAAGATACCGGACCTGACCAACATCCTGCCCTCCGTACGGGCGCGGGGCGTATTGGTGCCGCTGATCGTGCGGCAGAAGGGGAGTCCTGACAGCTACGAGATCGTCGCGGGCAAACGGCGTTACCATGCGGCGCTGACCGTGGCGCAGGAAAGCGGGGAAGCCGAAGCCCTGCCATGCGCGATCATGGAAGCGGGCGACGATGCGGCGGCGCTCGAAGCCTCGCTGATCGAGAATGTGGCCCGGCTCGACCCCGACGAGGTGACGCGCTGGGAGAGCTTCACCCGGCTCGTGCGCGAAGGGCGGAACGTGGAGGATATAGCCCTCACCTTCGGTCTTACCGAATTGCAGGTGAAGCGGACGCTGGCCTTGGGCAATCTCCTGCCCCGCATCCGTAATCTCTATCGCCAGAATGAGATCGATGCCGCGACAGTTCGGCATCTGACCCTGCTGTCCAAGGTCCGGCAGCGTGAGTGGCTGGCCCTGCTGGACGATCCGGAAGCCTATTGCCCGACCGGTGCCCGGTTGAAAGCATGGGCCTGCGGTGGTGCATCCATCCCGGTCAGCGCAGCCCTGTTCGATCCGGACGGCTTTCCGGGCAGCATCGTGTCTGACCTCTTCGGAGAGGAGCGCTACTTTGCCGATGCATCCATATTCTGGACCTCACAGGAGGCGGCCATTGCCGAACGGGCCGACGCCTATCGCGAAGCCGGATGGCAGGATGTCGTGATCCTTCCCGTTGGCGAACCCTTCCATAGCTGGGATCATGAGCGCACCCCCAAGCGCAAGGGCGGCAAGGTCTTCATTGCGGTCGGACCACGCGGCGATGTCACTTTCCATGAGGGCTATCTGACGATCAGGGAAGCGCGGAAACAGGCAGCGGCGGAGACAGTGACCGAAAAGCCGGTCCGCCCTGAAATCGGTGCGGCCATCCGCAACTATGTGGACCTTCATCGTCATGCCGCCGTGCGGGCGGCGGTGGCTGGCTCTCCGTCGCTGGCGCTGCGCCTGATGGTGGCCCATGCCATCGCCGGATCGTCGTTGTGGCGGGTATCGGTCGAACCGCAGCGGGCGGTGAATGAGGCAGTTGCCGAAAGCATCGAGACGAGCATTTCGGAAACGGCGTTCGATGCGCGGCGGCGGGCAGTGCTGGGGCTCCTCGGCTTCGATCCCGACACCTCGACCGTCACCGGCGGCTATGAGGGCGATCATGGCGTAGCGGGCCTGGTCGTCCGCTTGGCATCCCTGTCCGACGAGGCGGTGCAGGAGGTGCTTGCGATTGTCATGGCCGAAACGCTGGAGGCAGGCAGCGCCCTTGTCGATCTGCTGGGCCTGCATCTGGGCATCGATATGCGCGAGACATGGGGCTGCGACGATGCCCTGCTGGACCAGTTGCGTGAACGGGAAGTGCTGGATGGCATCCTGACCGAGGTTGCGGGTGAGGAAGTGGCTACCGCCAATGGCCGAGCAACCGGCAAGGTCAAGCGGCAGATCATCCGCGATTGCCTGACCGGAGGGAATGGCCGGGCGAAGGTCGAAGGCTGGGTACCACGCTGGATGGCGTTTCCGCCCATGGCCTATACGGAGCGTGGCAGCGTCCCCACGGTCGAGCGCAGCGTATTGCTGGCCGATCTGGTCGCATCCCTCGCGCCGCAACCGTCCCCGCTGGCCCAAGCGGCCTGATCCGATACCGGCGGCAGCAATGCCGCCGGTTTTCCTGTCGGGAGATTTCCGATGAACGACAGCCATGACCCCGCCCTGATCGCACGGCTGGAGGATGCGGTGCTCCGCTTGCCCCGTATCCAGCGCGACATCTTTCTGGCCATCCGGCTCGATGCCCTGAGCTATGGGGAGATTGCGCAGCGGACCGGCCTTACGAAACGGCAGGTCGAGCGGCTTTTCGCCAAGGCCCTCGGCAATTTCAGCCGCAATCTGCGCGATCCGTCGCGCCAGCGGTGGCGGCGCTGGTTTCGCTGACAAGACTGCCTCGCCCGGTTCGTGCCGGGCGAGGTTGGCGCATCGCTCTCTCCCCGCTAGGATCAACCCCATGAAAACCGGTCTCGATCATCTTCCTGCCAGCAAGCAGCGCGAACTGGAGCATGTCGTACGCGTGCTGTTCGAGGAGTTCGAGGCGGCGCAGGCTCGCCGCAGCAGCAAATGGAACAAGCAGGCTCGGATCCTGAAGCTCGTGCTCTACGGCTCCTATGCGCGGGGCGGCTGGGTCGATGATCCGGTCGGCGGCTACAAGTCCGACTATGACATCCTCATCGTCGTCAATGACGACAATCTGGTCGACCTGGACTATTGGTCGGCGGCAGACGACAGGTTGATGCGCGATATGACCATCACGAAGACGCTGTCGGCGCCGGTCAATTTCATCGTCCATTCGCTGACCGAAGTGAACCAGCAGCTTGAAAAGGGACGGCCCTTCTTCATCGACATCATCCGCGACGGCATCCTGCTCTATGAGGCTGAGGGTTTCTGCTTCTCGCAACCGCGTGACTTGCCGCCTGAGGAAGGGCGGATTGAGGCGCGGAAGCATTTCGAACGATGGTTTTCAGTTGCGCGAGCTTCATTGCAAACGTTCAAACTACAGCGAGCGCAAGGGAATGACGAACATTGGCGCAACAAGGCGGCATTTGAACTCCACCAAGCTGTAGAACAACTCTATCACTGCACGCTGCTCACACTGAGCCTCTACTCGCCCAAATCCCACCGGCTCAATTTCCTGCGCGGTCATGCCGAGGAGATCGCCCCGGAACTGGTCGAGGCCTGGCCACGCGATGACAAGTTCAGCCGCCGCTGCTTCGATCTGCTGCGGCAGGCATATGTGAACGCCCGCTATTCCCCTCACTATAAGGTGACGGACGAGGAACTGAACTGGCTGGGCGAGCGCGTGGCGGTGTTGCAGGAACTGGTCAAAACCGTCTGCGAGCGGCGTCTGGCTGACGGCTGAACGTCTTCAGCCGTTGCCCGGCGATCCAGCGTTTCCGTTTCCCAGCGCATCTGCGATCATCGCCGCCAGCGTTTCTTCCGCACGGGCGCGACTGGCCGCATCCTTCGCCGCCAGATCATGGCGGATCCATTGCGGCGCGCGTTCGATCACGCCCAGGATGATGGCTTTCATTTCGTCGTCCATGGCCAGCCCTATGACGGCTCAGTCCTGAACCGGCAAGGATTGGGCCGCAAACATGCGTTGGCCGCGCCGCCGCCAAAGCAGCAACTGTTGCGCACGATCCTCAGCCCGCAGCCTTGCAGCCGCTTCGCCTAGCAGCCCAAGGATGACGGCACGATCATCGTCAGTGAGTTCGACCAGTCCCGCCTTCATGACCAGCCCGCCCAATTCGATCAAATGCCGGGTGCGCTCGCGCCGCTTCACCTGCCAATCCCGCCTGTCATTGCGTGCCTGTTGTGCCTGCAGCCGGTTGCGTGCTGCTGCCACCCGCCGCAGCGCCGTCCGGCTTATCGCCAGCGCCATGCCCAGTGTTGCTTGCCTGGCCTGAAAAGAAGGCAGCGCCCCGTTTGCGCCACGCCTCCTTTGTCGCGCTGTCGCTGGTCGTGGCAATGGCCAGCAGCGCGCCCGCCAGTTCTTCGGCACTGAGCGCATCTGCGCCGGTCGCCATCACCAACTCACCTAACTGGCTTTGCTTGCGAAGCCTGAGTTGTCTCGCCTTGTCGGTCAGCGCTTTCAGCTCTGCATCATAGTCTCGTGGCTTGCGCATGGAGAATGTCCTTCTTGTAAACGAAAGGACATTCCAGTTATCGTTCCTCTCGATCAGCGGCAATGCTCTGATATTCCCTGAGATTTCCGCATCCCGAGATTGATGAAGTCTTTCGAGGGCGCGCTTATACGTCGTGCCGACGTGCGCTTTTGGGCGTATCTGGTGTGTCGCCATGGCGATCTACCATTTCTCGGCCAAGATCATTTCCCGCGCCGCCGGATCGTCGGCGCTGGCCGCTGCCGCCTATCGCTCGGCTTCGCGCCTGCATGATGAGCGGCTTGGCCGCCATCATGATTTCTCCAACAAGGCGGGGGTCGTCCACAGCGAGGTGATGCTGCCCGATGGCGCGCCGGAGGAATGGCGCGATCGGGAAAAGCTGTGGAACGCTGTCGAAGCCGTCGAAATCCGCAAGGACGCCCAGTTGGCCCGCGAGATAGAGTTTGCCATTCCGCGCGAGCTGGACCAGACGCAGGGCATCGCGCTGGCCCGCGATTTCGTGCAACGCGAGTTCGTCGATCGCGGCATGGTCGCCGACCTCAATGTCCATTGGGATATCGGCGCCGACGGGGCGACCAAGCCCCATGCCCATGTGATGCTGGGTTTGCGGCAAGTGATTGAAGAGGGCTTTGGCGCCAAGGTGCGCGACTGGAACCGGACCGAACTGCTCACGCACTGGCGCGAGGCCTGGGAAAGCCATGTGAACACCCGCCTCGCCGAACTCGATATCGACGCACGGATCGATCATCGTAGTCTGGAGGCGCAGGGCATCGATCTGGAGCCTCAGCACAAGATCGGCCCGGCCGCAGCGCGCATGGCGCTTGAGGGGCGTGACAGTGAGCGGCTGGAAGAACATCACGGCATTGGGCGGGCCAATGGCGAGAAGATATTTGCCAACCCCGGCATCGCGCTCGACGCGATCACCCACGGCCAAGCCACCTTCACCATCCGCGACCTTGCGATGTTCGTGCATCGGCACAGCGAAGGGAAGGATCAGTTCGATGAAGTGATGGCGGCGGTGAAGGCATCGCCCGATCTTGTTGCGCTGGGCAAGAACGGGCGCGGCGAACAGCGCTTCACTTCACGATCCATGCTGGAGACCGAACAGCGGCTCGAGCGGGCGACCGCCACGCTCAATGCGCGTCGCCATTATGGCGTAGCATTGCGCCAAGTCGATCGCGCACTGGCGCAGGCAGCGCAGCGGGGCAGGAACCTCTCCGCCGAGCAGCGCGGCGCACTCGAGCATGTGACCAGCCCCCAGGCCCTGAGCAATGTCATCGGCTATGCCGGCACCGGCAAGAGCGCGATGCTGGGCGTGGCGCGCGAAGCCTGGGAGCAGGCGGGCTATGCGGTGCAGGGTGCGGCGCTGTCGGGCATCGCTGCGGAAAATCTCGAAGGTGGCTCGGGGATCACCGCGCGCACCATCGCCAGTCTCGAGCATCAATGGGGTCAGGGGCGTGAGTTGCTTACCGACAAATCCGTCCTCGTGATCGACGAGGCCGGGATGATCGGCACCCGGCAGATGGAACGGGTGATCAGGGAAGCAGAGAAGTGCGGCGCGAAGGTGGTGCTGGTCGGCGATCCCGAACAACTCCAGGCAATCGAGGCAGGGGCCGCGTTCCGCTCGGTCGCCGAACGACATGGCAGCGTCGAGATCACCTCCATTCGCCGCCAGGGCGCAGAATGGCAGCGTGAAGCCACTCGGGCGCTGGCCACGGGCCGGACCGGCGAGGCGCTGTCAGCTTATGAGGAAGCCGGCCATGTCCATGCCGCCGCAACGCGCAGCCAAGCACGTGAGGAGCTGATCGACCGCTGGGACCGGGATCGCGGTGCTAACCCGCAAGCGAGTCGCATTATCCTCACCCACACCAATGACGAGGTGCGCGAACTCAACGAGGCGGCTCGCGACCGGCTGCGCGGCGCAGGTGGGCTGGGCCAGGAGGTCAGCCTGACGGTCGAACGGGGAACGCGCAGCTTTGCCTCCGGCGACAGGGTCATGTTCTTGCAAAATGAGCGCAGCCTGGGCGTCAGGAACGGCACCCTTGCCACCGTGCAGCATGTCAATCAGCTGCGCATGACGGCGATGCTGGACGATGGCCGTGCCGTCGCATTCGACGTGAAGGATTATGCCGCGATCGATCATGGCTATGCCGCCACCATCCACAAGGCACAGGGCATGACGGTCGACAATGTGCATGTGCTGGCGACGCCGGGGCTCGATCGCCATGCCGCCTATGTCGCTCTCTCCCGTCACCGCAGCACGGTCGACCTCCATTATGGCCAGGATGATTTTGCCGATCGCGGCAGGCTGGTGCGCACGCTTGGCCGCGAGCGCGGCAAGGATATGGCGTCGGGTTATGTCCGGCCACCTGGGCCAGAGCGGCAGGCAGCTCCAAAACCCGCCCGGTCTCCCTTCGAGGGGTTGGAGCTGCGGGCCAATCCCCCTGCCATGGCCGAACCTAAGGAGAGCATCGCAGAGATTCGGGATCGTGCGATCGCGCGGCATGCCCGCGTGGTGCAGGCGATCTTCTCCATGCAGGACCAGGGCGCTGAAATGACGCCGGATCAGAGAAGCGAACTCAAGCAAGCCAGGCAGGAACTGAACGGCCTACGCGAACATGCGGCGCTTGACGCGGAAACCGCCTATGGCCGCAATCCGTCATTGGCCGCCGGAGCCGCGCGGGGTGACACCGAGCCCGCGCGGCTGGCGATCGTGCATGAGCGCGAAGTGCGGACCGATCCCAATTTGCGGGCCGAACGCTTTGTCGAACGCTGGAACCGTTACTCCAATGCCGCGGAGCGCGCCTATGTCGATGGCGACTATGACAGGCGCCGTACCTGTCAGGATGGCATGCGGTCGATGGCGCGATCGCTGGAGCGCGATCCGCAGGTGGAATCGATCCTGGCGAGCCGCAAGAGGGAACTTGGAATCTCCATCGACAGTGGGCGAAGGTTGGGGGCGGAGCTCGCGTTCAACCATGGGATCGACCTGGGGCGGGGCCGGGGGCTGGGAATCGGAGTGTGAGGACCAGCAGAGCGACGAGGCATATATTGTCCTTGCATGGTCAACCACGGCAGATTGTTCATCATGCGATTCGTGCCGACTGGCCCGGCGAGAGATTCATCCGTTTCGGAGTAAATAGTTATACCATCGCTAAATAACTGATTGCGGGGCCATTTTGGATTTGATAGCCAGGAGATGCGGGGGAATAAATATGATGGGTCGTGTCCTCCGCACATGGGGTGAGTTTTGCGGGGGACGTCGTTTGTCTGGGTCTATCATATTTTCCGCAGTTTTTGCTGCGAGCAGCGTCCGGGCTGAAACGACACAGCCTGAATGACATCCGCTGCCGTTGAGGGCGGCGGAATCAATGGAAGTTCCAAAACATCTTCCTTCTCGGATTCTGCGCTTTCCTCCTTTGTCCTGCTGGCAAAATTCCTTGGGGTTCCCGCTGATCCTGCGCAGATCGCGCACGATCATGGGGAGCCAGCGAACGGCTATGCGCTGGAGGATCTGGCGCGAATCTCAAAGCGGCTGAAGATCGTCGCCAAGATTCGGGCTGCTTCGCTTGCCGATCTGGCCCAACTGCCTTTGCCGGCGTTGGCTGAATTGCGCGACGGGCAGATCGTCATTCTCCTGAAGGTCGACCAGCAGGAGGAGGCGCTCCGTTTCCTGGTCCAGCGCGGCGATGGCGAGAGGCCGGAGGTGTGGACCAGCGGTGAAATGGACGGGCGCTTTGCTGGCCGTCTGTTGCTCATGACCACCCGAGAGCAGATGGCGGGGGTTTCGCGTCCTTTCGACATCAGCTGGTTCATTCCCGCGCTCGTCAAATATCGCGGCGCCTTGCGCGATGTGCTGATCGGCTCCTTCTTCCTGCAATTGATGGGACTGGTTTCCCCGATCTTCTTCCAGCTCGTGATCGACAAGGTGCTCGTGCATCAGTCGCTGACCACGCTGGACGTGCTGGCGATCGGTCTTGCGACAGTGCTCCTGTTCGAAACTTTGCTTTCGGCTCTACGCAACTGGCTCTTTGCGCATACCACCAACAGGGTGGACAGCGAGTTGTCGGCGCGCATGTTCCGTCATCTGCTGAACCTTCCGCTTTCCTATTTCGAGGCACGGCGGGTTGGTGATAGCGTGGCGCGGGTGCGAGAACTCGAGCGAATTCGGGAGTTCCTAACCTCTAATGCCGTGACTGTGGTGATCGATCTCTTCTTCACCATCGTATTCTTCATCGTCATGTATCTCTACAGCCCGATGCTGACGCTGATCGTGGCGCTGTCGATTCCCATCTACGCAGCGATCTCGATCTTCATCACGCCGACCTTGCGCGCGCGACTAGACGACAAGTTCAAGCGCGGGGCGGAAAACCAAGCCTTCCTCGTCGAAAGCGTCACCGGCATCGGCACCTTGAAGGCGATGGCGGTCGAGCCTCAAATGCGCGCCAAATGGGAAAAGCAGTTTGCGGGCTACACCAATACCGGCTTTGCCGTGGCGACGCTCGCCAATTGGGGTAGCCATCTTATCCAGGTCGTATCCAAGCTGACGACGGTCGCCATCCTCTATTTCGGGGCGAAGGCAGTAATCGCGGGCGATCTGAGCGTGGGGTCGCTGGTTGCCTTCAACATGCTCTCCGGGCGCGTTGCTCAGCCGATCCTCCGGCTCTCGCAGCTCTGGCAGGATTTCCAGCAGGTCCGGATTTCCGTCGATCGTCTGGGCGATGTGCTGAACACACCCGCCGAGCCGGAGCATAATCCCAACCGCGCCAGCCTGCCGCCGATCCGGGGCAAGGTCGAGTTCGACAAGGTTCGTTTCCGCTATCGTCCCGATGCGCCTGAAGCCTTGCGCGGCGTCAACCTTACGGTCGAAGCGGGGGAAATGTTGGGTATCGTCGGGCCGTCGGGTTCGGGCAAATCAACCCTCACCAAGCTGGTCCAGCGTCTCTATGTGCCTGAGCAGGGGCGGGTGCTGGTTGACGGCACGGATCTCGCTCTCGTTGATCCTGCCTGGCTTCGGCGCCAGATCGGCGTGGTGCTGCAGGAAAATATCCTCTTCAACCGCTCGGTGCGGGAGAATATCGCGCTCGCCGATCCCACCATGCCGATGGAACGGGTGATGGCTGCGGCGAACCTGGCAGGTGCGCATGACTTCATCCTGGAACTGTCGCACGGCTACGACACCGTTATCGACGAGCGGGGCGGCAACCTTTCCGGCGGCCAGCGCCAGCGCATGGCCATCGCGCGGGCGTTGATCAGCAACCCCCGTATCCTGATCCTCGATGAGGCGACCAGCGCGCTCGATGCCGAGAGCGAGGAGATCATCCAGACCAATTTGCGCCGCATCGCGCAAGGCCGCACGGTCATCATCATTGCCCATCGCCTGTCGGCGGTTCGTCAATGCCATCGGATCGTCACCGTCGAGGGAGGAGCGATCACCGAGGTCGGCAATCATGAAAGCCTGCTCAAGTCCGGCGGTCGCTATGCGCAGCTCTACACCAAGCAGATGGGACAGGTGGCATGAAGGCCTGGGCAGCGGCAACCTTCCCGACGCTCAGCCATCACTGGCGCGTACTCAGGATCAGCTGGACCATGCAGGACGAGGCGGACAAGGCCAAGCGTCCGATCAGCGACCATGAATTCCTGCCCGCAGCATTGGAGATCATGGAGAAGCCGCCCAGCCCGGGCTTGCGCATGCTTCTCTTGCTGCTCTGCGGACTTTTCTCCATCGCGCTGATCTGGTCGGCGGTTGGCAGGGTTGACGTCGTCGCGGTTGCCAGCGGCAAGGTCATTCCCTCAGCCAATGTGAAGATCATCCAGCCGATCGAAATCGGTTCGGTGCGCGCCATCCATGTCCGCAATGGCCAGCATGTCACCAAGGGGCAGCTGCTGGTCGAGCTCGATCCAACACTGGCCGGTGCGGATGAGGCGCAAGCGGGACAGCAGCTTCTCTTTGCCAATGTGATCCGAGCCCGCAATGACGCATTGCTGGCCTATCTCGCCGGCAGATCGGCGCGCTTCGTCCCACCGGCTGGGACACCCGAGGGTGTGTCTGCCACTCAGGCCCAATTTGTTCACGCCGCCATCGCGGAATATGAGGCGCAGCGCGCAAGCCTCCGTGAGCAACGCGCGCAGCAGGCCGCCGAACTGTCTTCAGCCGAGGCGGAAATCGCCAAGCTGAAGATGACCCTTCCGTTGGTGGAGCGGCAGCTCGCCGCGCGGAATGAGCTGGCGGAGCGGGGCTATTACTCCAAGCTAAAGGCGCTGGAATATGAGCAACTGCGGCTCGAGCATATTCAAAATATCGCGGTCCAGCAGGCGACCGCCGCCAAGGCGCGTGCCGCCATGGGGGCACTGGACGCAGAGCTTTCCAAATTGCGCGAAGGCTTTGCCAAGGGAGCGGTGACCGAGCTTTCCGAAGCTACAGACAAGTCGGCTTTGGCGGTTCAGGAGCTTCACAAATCAGAGCGTCGTCGCGCGTTCCAGGAACTGCGCGCGCCGGTCAGCGGCACGGTGCAACAGCTCGCGGTTACAACAATCGGTGGCGTCGTTCAGCCCGCTCAGCCGATCATGGTAGTTGTACCGGACGGCAGCGATGTCGAAGTTGAGGCCATGATCCTCAACAAAGACATCGGCTTTGTGCGCGAGGGCCAGAAGGTGCGGGTGAAGCTCGAGGCTTTTCCCTTCACTGACTATGGTTTGGTTGAAGGCGTGGTGGAGACGATCAGCCGCGATGCGATCGAGCAGAACCAGCAGACGGCACTACGGGACGAGAAGAACAGGCCAGTCCAGCCAGGACTTGTCTATGCCGCGCGCATTCGCTTGAACCAGCGGACTATAAGCGTGGCCGGTAGAGATCAGCCGATTGGGCCTGGCCTAGCTGTACAAGCTGAGATCAAGACGGGCGAGCGGCGGATCATTCAGTATCTGCTCTCACCCATCGTACAGTCGTTGGATGAAGCCGGGAGGGAGAGATGAGCGAAATCGGACAGCACTCCTCGATGACAGATGGTGATGTTTATGGAAAACGGCGCATCCTGACTGAACGTGCCGACATGTTCCTAGGATACTCGATATACCGTGCGCTGGTAAAGAGCATCATCTTCCGCTTCGTCATAATAAGTGAAAAAGTGGCCAAGGGGCCGGCTCGTTTGCTGATCCGGCAAGCGGTGCTACAGCTTATGACAGCCATGCTGGCTGTGATTGCTTTGGGTGCCTGTGCATCGAACGAGTATATGGGAATTTCACTTAAGCCCGGAAGAGCCGATCCTCAACTTCAAGAACTCGTTCGACGTGCTCAGGCAGGCGACAAGCGCGCTCAACTCGAACTAGGAATTCGATACGAAGAAGGAGATGCAGTTCCTGTGGATTTGCGCCGTGCACGAAAGCTGTATGTTTTAGCAGTGGCCGATGAAAAGCGTGTCGTTTGGGTCTATTCGCCGCCCACCACCAGGGCGAGTAAGGGCTACGTCATTCCTGTAGTTGTTGGTCTGGAAAAGCCTGGGCTAAAAGATGCTCGTGAGCGGTTGCAAGCCATTGATAATCGAAGAGTTCGGTAATTTTGAGGGAAATTTATGCAACGTGTTGCCATGATTGCCGTTCTGCTGGGATTATCTGGTACCGAGCACGAAAATGCCAGGGAAGCAGCAAAATCCCATGTGCAGAATGCGATGAGAAATCTTCACTGTAGAGATTGCCCGGAACTTGTAGATATTCCAGTTTTAGAAGTATCCCAACGTAAGATAAATATGGTTATGGCCAATGAGCTTACATGGTCAGACTATCTGAAATCTTATTTTGATGGATCTTGTAGTCTACCAACAATTTATCCGCGCAACTATGTTCCCAGTAAAGAAGAGATAAATTCAATATCGCTTCCATGGCCCATAAGAAATTTGAGCGTGTCTCAGATAAAATGCTACATAAGTTGGATCAATAAAAAAACAGGGCGTAATTTTGATCTTCCAACAGCTGATGAATGGGAAATAGTGGCAGCAGCAGGGAGTACATCTAAATTTCCTTGGGGTGATTCTGACTTGCCTGGGAATGCAGCAATAGATGGGGTTAGATCAAAACGACCGGATAGTATATATACAATAGTATTTAATAACGTCAGGGGATACCCTATAAAAAAATTTCCTCCAAATCGATGGGGCCTATACGATGTTATAGGAAATACGTGGGATTTGACGAAGAGTTGTCATGATGTGATTAAAAATAGTCAAATTTGCTCTTCGTATATCGTAAAAGGTGGAGAGGTTGACTCAAAAATACAAGAAATAAATTTGACAACCTCCAAGCATGTCAGTGTGATAGGCGGAGAGTTTTTGGCAGATGTCGCTATTCGCTTGGTGGCGGTAAAAAAATAGGGATCCACATATGTCTGACCTAATAGCGAATCTTAACGTACGTAATCGTGCTGATGTGTCAGTTGTCCCTGCCAGTTCCACGACTGGTATTGCGCAAGTTGCAAAGTTGATTATCGACACCTTAACGCCAGTTCAACTCGCACGAATAGATCGGAAACTGCCAGATAATTCAATCGAGTACATCAACGCACTAGGCCTTGAAGGAGGTCTTAGTGCTGAACGTAAAATTAAAATTATATCAGCAATAACTGCGAATAAAGAGTTTGCGCGAGCGGTTGCTCGCTGGTTGCCAGCAATGTCATTTGCGTCCGTCGTTGGAGTTACGGATCATGATACCATCACAAACACAAAGGCTGATGTTAATTTATTGCCGGAGTTCATTAATGATTACTTTAATGAGTGGCAAGATAGTTTAACAATAAACAACGATAATGTATTGGAGCTTAGCCCAGTTCAGTTTTCTGCGGATATAACTGAATCATGGGATGGGGGATTATCATCGCCAACTTCGGCAATTAATCATTCGACTATTGATACTGTAACTAATTATAGCGGATCTATGACGCTTAGTTATGCGGATAATAGTGTCGTTCAACTTGGTATAAAAATTTCCGTATCCCAAAAAACATACCCGGTGGATATCGATGGTAAAGTAAGATTAATTGTTGTTGAACAGGTAACTCATACCGTCGAAGCGAACGTACAGGTTCTTCAGTCTCTTGGATTGGATCCTGGCCTCAATATGGGAATTGTCGTTTCGCAATCAGCATGGGATTTGAGTAGCCGTAAAGTTTATGATGTCTCCATCGTTGGCGATATCGCTGAACTTCGTGAAAAGCAAATCGATAGTACAATTCCCACAGATCTGCGATCTCAATATACTACGCAAAACTATGAAGGTGGGGATATTGTAATAAATGGCTCCCGTTATAAGCCAGATGTAATCGTTTTTAGTGATGGAACAACGATCAGGGATGAAAATGGTCAGCGAATAACAACAAAAAAGGAGGGTGATTTAGTTACAACGAAAAGGCAATCTCTTAGTAATCCTGTTTCATTTGATTTGATAACTGTTGATACAATGTCAAACGAAATTTCGGGCATTGTTACTGTGGGTGCGACTGATTCATTAAGTGAACCTATGGTATTTCGTATTGGAGGTACTTTGGATCAGCCGTTACTTAACGACGGCGATCTTGATCCAAATTCCGTCTTGGGACGCGCTATTTTTGCGACTGCTCGGGAAGCAGCATTGGGAATAGCGATGGATGGTGTTGATTTGGCTATCCGTGATAATAATATTATTATTTCGCTCAAGAAAGAAGTCGTAGATCGCAGAAGTAGATTAAATCTACCCTCGGATCTTTCCTATGCTTATTTGACTGGTGCGGGCTTTACTGCGGTTGATACGAAGGGCCGCGCAGTGGAAATAACTTATGATCGAGATAGTGACGGCCATTTAATAGGGTATGATGGCGAGGTCGTAGACGATGTGGCGAAGGCAAGGATCGTTCGTACAACCGCCTCGGACGGAGGTGTCTCTGTCGTAGTGCAGCGATCGCATACGAACAGAAACGAAATAGAGTATATAACCGTTAAAGCTGCCAATTCTCCGATTGGTATCGACTTCCAAGACGCTGGAACGATTCTCGGTTCAATTTTGGGAAGATCTATTTCTGGAAGCAATGCGATTTCTGGAACCATTTCTTCTGCGTTATTGAGTACTGCCTTAGGAAATGTCGGTGAAATTCTCAATATTGGAGTATTCGGCGGTAATTCCACGAAAGCAACGGTAGAAGAGGCGGTTGCCGGAATTGGAACCGAATTTATCAGTAATCTTAAGTCTGCCGGCGTTGGAGCAATATCATCATTTCTGACTGCCGAACTGGTCAATGCGATTGGTCTCAACGGCTTTGCAGGTGAACTGGCGAATTCATCCGCTGGTTACGCCATAGGGCAACTTGCAAGCCAGTTGATATTGGAGGGATCCAATATATCGGCTGCTTTGCAGTCGCTCGATTGGACCCAATTGGGTAACGCGGTCGGCGGATTCCTTGGATCAAAGCTGGCATCGGAGATTGTCTCCTTCGATACGGTGGGTGGTCAAATAGGCGCCGCCGTTGGTTCTGCCTTGGCCTCTACGGCTATGGGCTTGGCGATCTCCGCAGCTGCTGAGGCTGGCGTCACGACCGGTTTAGCTGGAATATTTACTGCAAATGGCGCGCTGGGGCTGGGAGCATTAGGGGGGCCTGTCGGCATCGCCGTTGCAGCCTTTGTAGGTTTCATCGTAGGTGGGTTGATCGGCTCCGTTCTTGGCGGGACGCCGCGTTCCGGTGCGGATGCTCTCTGGGATGAAACTAAGGGCGAATTTGTCGTCGCAAACGTGTGGTCCAAGCATGGCGGCTCCAAACAAGCCGCCCGGTCAGTTGCTTCGGCCGTTTCAGAAACCTTCAACGGCATTCTTTCTTCGATGGGCGGTACACTCATCGACCCCGAAGCAGTTCAATCCGGTAACTACGGCATGCGGGGCAAGAAATTTGTCTACAAGCCCTATTCAACCAAGAGCAGCGATGCGATCACCCAGAAATTCTCAGGCAAGGACGCGGCAACTCGCCTGATCGGCTATGGCGTTTATACCGGCTTCACTGATCCAGATTTCAAGATCGCGGGCGGTGATGTCTATGTCAAACGCGCACTCTACAATACATTCGAAATGGGCGGCCTTGACCCGTTGAACTTCGATAGCAGTGTGCTGCTCGGTAATATCGCCTCTGCACAGGCTTACGAGAGCTATCTCGCCAACTCGACCGTGATCAACGCCTTAGTCGCGGCGGAACCTGATAGCGTGTTCGCTCTCGAAACAATGATCAATCTCGCGCGGGCCGTCGAACTGGGGCTGACCCGCCGTCACGCCAGCGACTGGTACGGTGGGTTCTCCTATCTGATCCAAGAAGCGCAGACCAACGCTGCTGATGTCGATTTCGGCTTCGACTATGACCCCTATACTAATAAGATCAGCCGTCTGATCGGCGTCGGCGATTATGTGCTTGGCGATGCGATCGACGTCGCCGGCCAGACGGCGATCGAAGTTGGCGCGGCAAACGACGTCATCGACCTGCGTGGCAAGAAACTGGCTGACCAGAGCGGCTACACCGTTAACGGCGAACTACAGGATGACATAGCCACCTCCGGCACAGATTTCACCGCGACCAATACCACCGTCAACTTCGCATCGGGCGAATTACGCAAGCAGGTCACTGTTGCGGTCGCGGGCGATGCCGACACTGCGGTCGAGAGCTTCCTTGCGGCACTGTCAAACGGCACCGGCGTGAGCGCCATAGGTGGTGACGCGACGGCGACGATCATCAGCAATACCACTGCCGCCGCGCAACTCATGGTGGGAAGGAGCTTCGCGTCGGAAGCGGACGGCTATGCTGTGTTCCGCCTCAGCCTGTCGAAGGCGGTCGGCACAGATGTGACCGTGAGCCTCGCGCTGGCGGACGGTCGCGCGAGCGGCCAAGGCGCCGATTATGGCGCCACGGACGCCAGCAATGTGCAGGTTTCCATCGACGGCATCAACTGGACCAATGCGACCAGTGCGACCTTCGCGGCGGGCACGACCCAGCTTTTCGTGCGCACGGCGGTGATCGCCGACAATGTCCTCAATCCCGAATATGTCGGCCCCACCACAAACCCGATCACCGGACAAGTGACGCCGGGTAACGGCAAGCCGCAATATCTCAATGTCGAGGGCAATGAGAGCTTCACCCTGACGGCTACGGTGACGGCAGGGGCGGGCGCACTCGCCAATGGCGCGACGCCGATATCGGGCAAGGGCACGATCATCGACGCAACCAGCGGCTCCAAGCCCTATGTATGGCTCGACAATGTGATCGTGCATGAGGACAGTGGCACCGCGACCTTCACGATTTCGCGCAGCCGGAGCACGAGCGAGGTAGCATCCATTACCTTCTCCACCGCTGACCGGCGCGAGCTTGCCATCGACGTCGCCGCCACGGTCGATGGCGGCGCGGGCAACGACACCATTTACGCCTCGAACCTGGGCGACAATATTTTCGGGGGCGAAGGCAACGATACGCTCTATGGTGGCCGCCTCGACGACTGGCTGCTGGGCGGCGATGGCGACGATGTGCTTGATGCGGGCACGGCCGACCAGAACGCGCTCGGCGGCGACGGCAACTATCTGAACGGCGGCGCGGGCAACGACCTGTTGCGCGGCCGTGAGGGGTCCGACTGGCTTGAGGGCGGCGAGGGCGTCGACACGCTGACCGGCGGTGCGGGTGACGATATCCTCGCAGGCGGTGCCGGCGATGGCGACATCCTCAAGGGGGGACTCGACAACGACCAATATCTGGTCCGCTTAGGCGATGGCGCCGATATCGCAGAGGACGAGGCCAATGGTGCGCCCGCCGCACAAGCGGGTGGTGGCGACTATGTCAGCCAGCGCATGGCGGGACTAGCGGCTGGAACGATCAAGAAGAACTGGGTGGGTGATGCGCCCGGCGTGGTCCAGAAGGCCGCTATTGGCGGGGAGGACGCGATCGTTTTCGGATCGGGCATTGGTCTTAGCGACATCCAGATGGTGCGCTCCAGCATCGACAGCGACGATCTCATCATCAAGGTGATGCAGACCGTCAATGGTACCACCAGCTTCACCGGCACGCAGCTCACGGTGAAGGACTGGTTCTCCGATTATTTCAAGCGGATCGAATGGCTCAAATTTGCTGACGGCAATGAGGTACGGATCGGTGACATCACCAGCTTCATCGTCGGCGGGTCGGGCAATGACGTGCTGATCGGCACCAGCGGTAATGATTTCGTTTATGGCGGCGATGGCGACGATCAGCTTCAACTGCTGGGTGGCAACGACATCGGCAATGGCGGGACCGGCAACGATCTGGTCGCGGGTCATTCGGGTCAGGATCTGCTCGTAGGTGGCATTGGCGTCGACCAACTGATCGGCGGCAAGGGCAAGGATGCGTTGTCCGGTGATGGCGGCGGCGACGACCTGTATGGCGGCGACGATGACGATATCCTCTCGGGTGGCCGCGGCGATGGCGATGTCGTCGTGGGTGGCGCTGGCAATGACATATTCAAATATTCGCGTGGTGATGGCCGCGATGAACTGTTCGACGATTATTCCGCGCATTGGGATGTCGTCTGGAGTGCTTCTGGCCAGTGGAACGAAGCTGCGGGCTATCATTATAACGAACAGACTGGTGAGGTAACCGGTCCCGGCGGCGCCTATCTCCGCAAGAATGTGGGTACGGCTCAATCGCCCAATCTGCAGTGGCTCGGCCGGTTCGATTACGACGATGTGACGGGAACCCTGACCGTCTTCAACCCGCCTGCTGGCAGCGCGGTTGTCGCCAATAGCGGCACCGATACGATTGAGTTTGATCCGGGCATCAAGATCCAGGATATTGTGCTGTCGCGGCCCGCAGGCTCGAACGATCTGGTCCTCAACATCGCTGACGAAAATAGCGAGTTTGCTACGGCCAATTCGCTTGCCGACAGCATTACGATCAAGGACTGGTATGCGCTGCCTGGTCAAATCGAGAAATTGGCCTTCTATCAGACCGGCATCCTCGACATTCGTGCAGGTGTTACCAATCTGATCGCCGGGACAGATTATGCGGATGGAACCGACATCACGCCATTGGCCGGAACGTCGGGAGCGGACTGGATCACGGGTGGCGCCGGCGATGACATCATCGCGGGCGGATCGGGCAACGACATCATCGCGGGCAATAGTGGCTTCGACACGCTGAAGGGCGAGATGGGCGATGATGTCCTTTATGGCGGCTCCGGTAACGATATCCTGGACGGCGGCAAGGGCAATGACGTCCTGATCGGCGGCGCGGGACAGGATACGGCTTCCTATGTCTCGGCGAGTGGTTGGGTTCGCGCCGTGCTTTCGGCGAGCTGGTCCAATGCCGGTGACGGAGCGGGCGACAGCTATGACAGCATCGAGGACCTGATCGGCGGTGCCGCGGGAGATACCCTTGGCGGTGACGAAGGCGATAACGTGCTGACGGGTGGCCAGGGCAACGATGCCTTGAGAGGCGGTGCCGGCGATGACACCTATGTCTGGAACATTGGGGATGGCGCTGATAATATCCGGGAGTATGCGTTTGCTATCGAAGAAGCGATAACAAGCGCCGGCCAACTCGCCGATGGATATTCAGTCAAGTCCTGGGCGGCCACGGGCGCGATCGAACCGGTTTCAGGGTACCGTTATTGGCGGCTGCAGATTCAGGACGCCCACGGCGCGCTGGTCTATGACAGCGGCAGCTATGTCTATGCACCAGGTGTTACGCCCGCCGCTCCAGTCCCTTCCGCCTATATCCAGGCGGGCTGGCTTGGTGGCTTCTCAAGGACCAACGGGCAGCAGGTCACCCGCTTTGCCTATGACAGCTCGGTATCGGGTGGCGAGGATGTGCTCGAGTTCGGGCAGGGAATTGGCCTCAATGATCTCAAGTTCACGCGGACCGGCAATGATCTTCTGATCCAGTACGCAGGATCGTCGACGGCCCAACTCATCCTCTATGATCAGTTCACGGCCAATGGCGCCATCGAGACTTTGCAGTTCGCCGATGGATCGTCCGCATCGCTGGCTTCGATAATATGGGCGACGAGCTCGGCGCAGGCCGTGGGGACGTCAGGCGATGACCTGATGCTTGGGCAGTGGGGCAACCTCGCTGACAATCTCGCTGGCGGAGACGGGAATGACGTTCTCGTTGGATACGCCGGCGATGATCTCCTCTATGGCGGGAATGGCGACGATATTCTCGAAGGCGGCGCGGGCGCGGACCGTCTCGACGGCGGCACCAACTCGGCCGCGACCGAAATCGGCTGGGGTGACAGTGCACGCTATGCGCGTTCAGCAGCAGGCGTGCAGGTCAACCTCGTAACCGGCACCGGTTCAGGGGGTGATGCGGAAGGTGATCTTCTGATTGGCATCGAGAATGTCACGGGCTCACAATTTGCCGATACGCTGACCGGGGATGCGGGGGGTAATCGTCTATCCGGCCTTGGCGGTAACGATGTCATCAATGGCGGCGATGGCGCGAACGTTCTTGATGGCGGTGATGGCGATGACTTCATCAACGGCGGTGAAGACGACGACAATATCGATGGCGGCGACGGCAACGATGTCATCTATGCGCTCGATGGCAATGATCTGGTCCAGGCTGGCCTGGGCAATGACCAGGTCTATGGCGGCACCGGCAATGACCAGATTCTTGGCGATGGCGGCGACGACCATCTCGAAGGCAATTGGGGGAACGACCAGTTGCAGGGCGGCGATGGCGCGGATGTCCTGATCGGTGGCGATGGCAACGATACGCTCGCAGGCGGAGCGGGAACCGACTGGCTGCAGGGCGATGCCGGTGACGACGTCTATCTCTTCGACGCCCGTTCGGGCAATGACACCATCGCGGACGGCTCAGGGATCAACAGCATCGTCTTCGATCAGACGGTCGGCTTCGATGATATCTGGCTGACCCGGCAGAACGACGATCTGAAGATTGGCGTTATCGGTGGCGATGCGACGATCACCGTCAGCAATTATTTCAGCGCCACCAATCCGTCTCGCATCCGTAGCATCAGCACGGCGACGCACAGTCTTTTCCTCAACTATGCGACGCCGCTGATCGGTAACATGTCGGCAAGCAGTGCGTCCACGCCCGGCAGCATGCCTGCGGCAATAGCCGCGCAATTGGCGACCTACTGGCATGAGGGTCATAAGGCGAAGCCGACCGGCAGCGCGATATCGATCGCTATCGACGAGGATAATGCCAGCGGACCTGTCTCGACAGGTGCCATAGACCATGACGAGAATATCAACGGCTATCAACTGGGTACGGGACCGAAAAATGGTGCTGCGGCGGTGGATGGCGTGTCAGGCACGCTTGTTTACACACCCAATGCCGATTTCAATGGTACCGACAGCTTTACTGTCATCGTTACCGACGCCGATGGCCAGTCCGCCGAGATTGCGGTCGATGTCAGTATCGCAGCGGTCAATGACGCGCCTCGCGACATACGGACGGTGGATGGCGCGGCTATTTCCGTGATCGAAGGCGCGCTCAGTTCTCCGACCCTCTGGGATAGCCCCATCAAGCAGATTGTGGCCACCGAGGTTGAGGGCGAAGCGATGACCTTCTCGCTCGTCGACGATGCGGGGGGCAGGTTCAACCTTACGTCCGATGGCCTGCTGATTGCGCAGAATCCGGCGTTGCTTGATCGGGAGACATCGGCATCACACGTGATCCGGATACGCGTTACGGATATTCACGGTGCCTGGGCCGAGAAGGATTTCTCGGTTACGGTCGAAAATTGGAACGAGGCACCGGATACGCCAGTCCTGCTGCAGGCGCGCGATCTTGTTGATGAACCTATCTCTGGTAGCCTTGCGGATATCTGGATTGCCCAGTTCACCCTCTCAGACATTGATGGCACGACGCCTTCTCTAAGATTGGTCAGCAACCCGTCGAACCGCTTCAAGGTTGTCGGCAACGAAATCCGCTTCGCTGAAGGTTTCGCGTCTGACTTCGAGAGTCTCTACAATAGCGGTCTCGTCGCCAGCGATTCCGATGGGGACGGGCAGATGGAGGTCGTCCTCACTGGTTCGGTCGATGCCACGGATGGCAGTTTGTCATCGTCGGGCAATACTGCCTTCTCCATTACGATCGAGGATGTCAACGAAGCGCCGACGGCGCTCGAATGGTCCGCAAATATCGCCTCGATTGCAGAGCGCGATCGGGTGGCGAACGGCACGGCGCTTCCTGCTGTTGCAATCGGCACACTCAATGTGGTCGATCCGGATATCACAGGCTTCGCCGACGCCAGCTACAGCTATTCGGTGTCCGACAGCCGCTTCGAGGTCGTGGGCAATGTCCTGCGGTTGAAGCAGGGCGCTGTGCTCGACTATGAGGCCGAAGCGAGCGTGACCCTCACGGTGACCGCCACGGATATGAGTGCCACGC
Organism: Sphingobium sp. LSP13-1-1.1; assembly: GCF_040676415.1. NCBI lineage: Bacteria > Pseudomonadati > Pseudomonadota > Alphaproteobacteria > Sphingomonadales > Sphingobiaceae > Sphingobium > Sphingobium sp. LSP13-1-1.1. The sequence continues at coordinate 22,421 of NZ_JBEGHU010000015.1, forward strand.
CGTTCTCCATCCAGCGAACGGTCGACCTTGTGGTCGACAATCGCGATGATGTGCTGGAGGGCGATGCCAATGCCAATACGCTTGTCGGCCAGCAGAACCGAGACCTTCTCTATGGCTTCGGCGGCAACGATACCATCGATGGAGGCGATGGCGATGATCTGATCGACGGTGGATCAGGCGACGATCAGTTGTATGGCCAAAGCGGCAATGACACGATCTATGGCGGGGATGGAGCCGATACCATTTATGGCGGGGTTGGCGATGACAGCCTTTATGGTGGCGCCAATAATAGCGGCACCTTCGATGTCATTTATGGCGGCGATGGCAACGATCAACTGAATGGCGATGATGGCGACGATGTTCTGCTAGGCGGTCTTGGCGCGGATCAGTTGATCGGCGGCGCGGGTTCGGACTGGGCGGACTATAACCTTCTTCGTTCGGGCGATGCCGATACGACTGGGGTGACGGTCGATCTCGTCACATCTGCCTTGAACACAGGTGCTGCGGCCGGGGATAGCTATTCCAGTGTCGAAAACATTCGGGGCACAAGCGTTGCCGATATCCTTAATGGAGATGGTTCCGCAAACCGGATCGAGGGGCTGGGTGGCAACGATGTGCTTCGTGGCCGCGCGGGTGATGACAATCTGCTGGGCGGCAGTGGCAATGACACGCTTTATGGAGACGATGGCGCCGATACCCTGCTGGGCGACGATGGTGATGACATCATCTATGGCGGCTCCGGCAACGATACGTTGCTGGGCGGGGCTGGTAACGACCAACTCTATGCCGAGAGTGGAGACGATTATCTCGATGGCGGCGCGGGCAACGACCTGCTGAATGGCGGCATCGATAACGACACCTATATCGTAACCCGCTCATCCGACGCCGACACCATCTACAATTACGACCCGTCCGGCGACGATGTCGACGTGCTGGGATTCCAGGATACGGCAGGCGCCATCAATGATGAGGATCTCTGGTTCGAGGCTGTAGGCAACGACATGCGGATCAGCGTGATCGGAACGCCTTCCAGCGTCCGCATCAAGGACTGGTATCTGATTTCCGATCCTGGCAGCCGGTCCAACTACAAGATCGACTTCATCATTGCGGGCACGCGCTACAGCACCCAGATCAATGTCGAGGGCCTGGTCCAGTTGATGGCGACCAAGGCCAAGCCGGCTACGGTGGCGGCGCGCGATACGCTGATGGCGGACCTCACCTATAAAGCGCAATGGGCGACCTATTGGGGGACCAATGCCAAGCCGGTGATATCGACCATCGGCAACAGGACCATCAATGAGGATGTCCCGCTCAATCTCACGATGACCGTAACGGATGATATTACCCCCAATGCGGGCATCCAGATGTCGGCGACGGTGATTTCCGGTTCTTCCGTGATCGCCAACGCGGGCATCCAGTTCGGTGCACCTGATAGCAATGGGCAGCGTAGCTTGATGATCACCCCTGTCGCTCATGCGAGCGGCACGGCAACCATCAGGGTGCAGGCGACTGACGCAGGCGGCATAACGGAGACGCAGGAATTTACCGTGACGGTGAACCCGGTCGCGGATACGCCTGTCATCAACCAGTTCACGGGAGGATCGGGTACGGCCGGGCAGGCTGGCGGCATAGCGCTGTCCCTCAACGTTACCTTCCCCGACATGGATGGTTCGGAAATCCAGGAAATCTGGATCACCGGTGTGCCGTCGGGCGTAAGCCTGAGCGCAGGCAGCTATGACGGGGCTTCGGCTACCTGGAAGCTGACGCCTGCGCAGGCGAATGGTCTCAGGGTCAATGCACCTGCGGGCTGGAGTCAGGATCTTGCCCTCTCGGTTACCGCGCGCGCGACGGAAGGCGGTCAGACCGCTGTCTCCGCCGCCAAGACGACGACGGTCGTGATCAATGCGCCGCCGACCGGGGCGACCTTGTCCGGCTCGGTCAATGAAAATGCGGCCAATGGCACCGTGATCGGCACTATCGCCGGCATCGATCCGGACGCGGGCGATACGCTCATCTACACATTGCTCGACAATGCCGGAGGCCGCTTCACGCTCACTGCCGCGGGAGTACTCAGCGTCGCTAATGGTTCGTTGCTCAACTATGAGGCTGCAACCTCGCATGGCATTGTGGTGCGGGTGACCGACAGCTTTGGTCAATATAAGGATCAGGGCATCGGGGTCACCGTCAACAATGTGAACGAAGCGAACAGTCTGCCAGGCAGCTACAACATGGTGGTCAATGAAAATGTCGGGATCGGCACAATCGTCGGTACGGTGATGGCTGGCGATCCCGACAATCCAGCCCTGGCCTTCGGCCAGCAACGCTATCTTTTCGGAAATGGCACGACCACCTCGGCTGACGGACGATTTACGATCGACACCGTATCAGGCCAGATCAGGACCGCGGTCGCGCTCAACTATGAGTCCTTTACCACGGGGAGCTACACGATCCTGGCTCGCGATAATGCGGGCGGAGCAGGGTACAATCAGGCGTCGAGTCCAATCACGATCAACATCAACAATGTGAACGAAGCCAACAGCCTCGCTGGTTTCACCATGTATGTGAGTGAGAATGTCGGGGTGGGGACCACTGTCGGCACAGTCGCGGCGAGCGATCCGGATGGATCGGGGGTGGCCTTTGGCCAGCAGCGTTATTGGTTCTGGGACGGCACCAACTATTCCAATCAGTCCTGGGACGGGCGTTATGTGATCGACAATGTCACTGGCGTCATCAAGACCAACGCTGCTCTCAACCGGGAGGCGGCGGAGCCTGGTCGCAACTATGTCGTCAGGGCGCGGGATAATCAGGGCAATCCTGGCTACACCGAAAGCGCAGCCAATTTCTGGATTGAGATCGCCAATGTGAATGAGGCGCCCTACTCGTCGGGCGGAACCGTCTGGTCTATGTTCGATGAAACCGGTTTGGGCAGCAATCCGGCCAACAATGACGTGGTTGTCCGGTCTTTGCCGCTGAGTGACCCAGATGGCACGACGCCGACATTGGAACTCCTGTCCAACCCGGGTGGGTGGTTCAAGATCGTCGGTAATCAGATCCGCTTTACTGGCGCCAATCTCGATTTCGAATGGTTCAAGAATAACGGCTATGGGGTCACCGATTATGATGGCGATGGTCGGATTGAGGCGCATATCGCTGATGTCTGGACGCGTACCAATGACGGTCAATATGTCTCGGATGCTACCCTGACGCAGGTGTTCATTCATGACATCAACGAGCAACATGCGCTCATCAATCGGACCTTCAATGTCAATGAATCCAACACCGCTCTAGGACCATGGGTAGGTGTTACGGCAACATCTGGAGAGCTTCTTAACGCTAAGTCTCTGATGCTGTCCGACGCGGAAGGCGGCGCCAACATCAGCTACCGATTCTCCAATGGTTCGCAGAATTGGGGGCCTTGGAGTATAGATGCAGCGACCGGTGCGATCTGGATGACGGGAGGAACAGATTATGAGTCTCTCGTCGAAGTTTACCAGACCCAAGGTTATTGGGACGAATATGGCGGCTATTACGAATATCAGGTTTATACCGGCCGAGATCCATCCCGGGCGACATTCAACCTGGGCGTTCAGGCGATTGACAACAGTTCGGGCCAGATCGCCTCAGCAACCATGACGCTTAATGTTGCTGACGTGAATGAAGACGTTTCCTATGCATCCTACCTGACGGGCAGTTCCAAGGGGAATTGGATCAAGAGAAGTGATACCGAATATTGGATCATGGCGAACTCTTCGGCAGTGACCCGGTATATCACGCCACTCGTCACTGATCCCGAACGCCAGGGTGTTAGCTATTCCATCTCGAACCTGAGCTATAGAGAATATAATGTTGTTTCGGGTGGAAGTGGCGAGATCAACGCGACGGCTATGCCGAATATCAACATTGATTCTTCTGGACGCATCAGTTTCTGGGTTCCCGGACAGGATTGGGACGGCGAATGGGAGGGCGGCCTGAAGATTGGAGGCGTTAGGCGAACCTCAAGCGTTGACGCCACCTTCACGCTCAACATCCTAAACGGCGATCGTACCACTTATATTCCAATGAAGATCACTTTCATTCGCCGTGGGCAGACAACGCCTCCCGTCATGCTGGATCTCGATGGCGATGGCCTCGAACTTGTGGCTGCCGATATCTCTACGACAACCTTCGATATGGACTTAGATGGAATCGCGGATCGTACTGGCTGGCTCAGCGGTGACGATGGTTTCCTGGCGCTGGATCGTAACGCCAATGGTACAATCGACGATATCAAGGAAATCTCCTTTGTGGAGGATGCCGAAGGCGCTGTCTCGGACCTTGAAGGGCTGCGAGCCTATGACAGCAATGCCAACGGCTTCCTTGACGGTGGCGATGAACGTTTCGCCGAATTCCAGATATGGCGGGACGTCAACCAGGATGGCGTCAGCCAGACTGGGGAGCTGTTCTCGCTTTCGGCGCTGGGGATCGCACAGGTGAACCTGACGCTCAACTTGACAGGCGAGGTTCCGGGAGGGGCCGATAACGTGATTTATGCGACCTCGGAATTTTTGCGTGATGATGGTACCAGCGGAGCCGTCGGTGACGTTTTCCTGTCGTTCGATCCCTCCGACATCGGGATCGCCGCCCCGGTCATCCTTGACTATGACGGTGACGGTGCTGGCCTGATTTCGGTAACCTCAAGCACAGTTCGCTTTGATATGGACGGCGACGGCGCGACCGAACGCACAGGCTGGATCGAATCTGGGGATGCTTTCCTGGCGTTGGATCGCAATGGTGACGGCAAGATCTCCGACATTGCCGAAATCTCCTTTGTCGGTGATCTGGAAGGCGCCAAGACCGACCTTGAAGGCCTGAAGGCGTTCGACAGCAATGGTGATGGTGTGCTTGACGCGCTCGATGCGCGCTTTGCCGAGTTCAAGCTCTGGCTCGACACCAACAGCAACGGCATCTCGGATGCGGGTGAGGTCAAGAGTCTCGCTGAAGCCGGGATCAGCGCCATCGGCCTTTTGTCAGTCGCGCCGGAAAACGCCAACGACGGTGGTAACATCATTTATGGCAAAGCGAGCTTCAGCCGTACTAATGGCACCACTGGTACAGCTCTCGATGCCGGACTCGCTTATGTACGCGGCGATGGCAGCGCGCGTGAGGCTTATTCGGCATGGACGGGGACCGAAACGCCTGCCACTTCAGATGCTCCGATTGTACCAGCGATCGACGTCGAGCGGCAGGAATATGAGCGTAAATCCAAGCGCTATATGATCTCGACAACCGGCGGTCAGATGTTTGTTCGTCGGCGGAGTGACACCGCCGTTCTGGACGGGCGCTCGGGCTTGATTGATCCAGCCACCATCCTGTCTTTCTCCAACAAGGACATCGGCATGCTTTCGCCGATCATCCTCGATCTGGATGGCGACGGCGTCGAGATGCGCTCGATCAAGAAGGCAAAGGCCGCCTTTGACATGAATGGAGACGGGATTGCGGACAACACCGGCTGGGTCGGGAAGGGCGATGGTTTCCTCGTCATTGATCGCGACGGGGACGGTAGCATTACCAGCGCTTCGGAACTCAGCTTCCTCACCGAGAAGAGCAATGCCAAGAGTGATCTTGATGCGCTTGGAGCACTCGATTCCAATAAGGACGGCAAGATCGACGCAAACGACACCCGCTTTGGCGAATTGAAGGTCTGGGTGGATGGCGATGGTGATGGCGCAACCGATAGCGGGGAACTCAAGTCCCTGGCCGATCATGGTATTACCTCGATCAGCCTGTCATCGCGTGCGGTCGAGCAGAATGTGAAGATCGGATCGAATGTCGTGCTGGCCACTTCCACTTTCACGCGTGCGAACGGCTCGGTGGGGACCGTAGGCGACGTGGCGCTCGCCTATAAGCCCGGCCAGGCGGCAAACGAGCCAGCGAGCGGGTGGGAGACCATATTGGCGCGGATGACGCAACAGATGGCGGCGTTCGGGGCAGAAGCGGGAGAGGGTGAACTGAACACCCGTTATGCCAAGACCGAAGCACTCTATGATTATTTCGCGGCCTGATTATAGGACTGTCGCATGAATGAGACGATACAGAAGGGAGCGGCCGCGGCCGCTTCCACGCCGCCCACGGTAAGCCACATGCTGGGAGAGATGACCTGGCTCCTGACGCAGTCCCCGCTGCATCGAGGGCTTTCGATCGGCGACATCGAATGGCTGTTGATGCCGGCGCTGATCCACCAGCAATTCTATGTTTTCCGTGACGGTGACAGACCGGTGGGCCTGGCGCTTTGGGCGAAATGCAGCCCGGAAGCAGAGAGGAAGCTGGAAGCCGGCATGATCGAACCGGCCAACCGTCTGACGCTCGAGGAGTGGACGTCTGGCGAGGCGATCTGGCTTGTCGACCTTATCGCACCATTTGCAAACGAGCAGAACAAGCATCGGGAGATCATGATCGCCGATCTGATTTCCGGGCCGCTAAGCGGCAAAGCCTTCAAATTCCATCAGACTGATCCGAGGTCAGGTAAGCGGACCGTGCAAACGGTCGATGGGGACGCTGGTGAGAAGCTCAAGGTTGCCATTGAAGCCTCTCTGGCAAGCAAACAATAGAGGTGTGGAGGCCTGGAGCCGGGCGACGCCTGAGATATTGTAGGACGATGATAGGGATCGCCTTGACAAAATCTTGTTATCGATCAATATGGTTCAATGAATCCGAAGATGGGTCATGTATTTTTTGTAGTAAATGTTGGATATTTTATTATAGTATTATTTAATGATATCTTACTTTCAATGAGTTGTTGCGGGAATTTGTATCCTGCCGCCCCAGCCAGCCGAATCCTCTAGTTTCGGCCTATATTCAGTGACTTATCGGAAAATCGCGACGGAAGAGAGTTGGACCCGGTTCGCCTCATTTGGCCCGGATTTGCCCCCTCTTTTATCGCGATTTTTATCGCGATTTTATCTGGATAGGGGCCGACCAGGATGTCGGACTATGAATCGCACCATCACGCTTACCCCTTCGCTCATCGACGGAATGGCGAAGGGTTCCCTGAACGATCCGCTCACCCCTGGACTGGCAATCCAGATGCTCTCGCGCGGCAAGAAGGTCTGGAAATATATGCGCTGGGTTCCGGGCAAGCAGGGGTTCCTGCGACGAACGCTTGGCACCTATCCAGCTTTTACCATCGCCGCCGCGCGGGAGTGGGCGAACGAACTGAACGCCATGATCGATGCCGGTTCCGATCCAAGAGATATCTGGCAGGAGCAGGAGCGCCGCGACACCATGACGGTGAACAGGGCGCATGTCTTATATATGAATGCGGTTCGGGAAGGGCGGGCCTCCCGGTCCAAGCGCAAGAATAAACCGCGGACAATAGCGGACAAGATCGCCATATTCAGCCGCGATGTTGAGCCCAAGCTGGGTAAAAAGATCATCTATGACGTCACCGAGGACGACCTCATCGCGCTGGTGGAAAAGAAGGGAAAGGCGGCAAAGGTTCGCGCCAACCGGCTCGCTGCGGAATTGAAGGTGTTCTTCGGCTGGACGGCGTCCCTGCGGGGAAAAGAGGTCGGGCTGGAGGTCGATCCGGCCCGCCGCTTGGGCGATCTGCGCTTCCCCGAAACGCCACGGGCGCGGAAGCTCAGCCTGGATGAACTGTCATGGTTTCTTCGAGCGCTTGCTGAGGAACGGCGGGATTTCCGTCGTGGTATGCTCCTCTGGTTATTGACGGCGGCGCGCTTCTCCGAGGTCGTCTTCGCAAAAACTGCTGAGCTTCAGGATGGTATCTGGACCATTCCGGCGGAGCGTTCCAAGAACGGACAGGCGCATCGGATCGCGCTGGGGCCGTGGGGCCTTCGTCTGTTCCGTTCCAATTCGGAATGGCTGTTCCCAGCGGAAAAGGTGGAGGGGCCGCGAACGCAGGGCTGGTATGAGGCCAGGGATCGTGTCGTCGCCCGGATGGCGAAATTGGCCGGACGACCAATCGAGCGGTTTACGCCCCATGATTTTCGCCGGACGGCGCGGTCCAATACGAAGCGTCTGCATGTCGATTTCGAAACCGCCGAGGCGATGCTCAACCATCTGAAGACTGGACTTGAGCGGACCTATGACCGCTATGATCTCGAAGAGGAGAAGCGGCGCTGGTTTGCGCGTTGGGAAAATGAGGTGCTGGCAATAGCGCGCCGGGCTGGCGTGCATGAACAACTGGAAGGGGCCGATGCCGTTTCAGGTGCAGCGCGATCACCACAGGGCCCGGCTGTCGAGCCAGGCTTGCACCTCTGAAAGTCGGAACCGGGGGCAGCGGCGGTGTTTGCTGCTCCCGGTGCCCAATTCATATTCTCGGGGGAAATTTCCTGGGCGGCGCGTGCGCAGGCGGTCGATCTGGCGGCGTGAAAGGCGTGCAATTTCTGCGAAATCGCTCACGGTGATCAATCGATCTATTTGGTCAGGCAGCGGCTTTCGGGGCATAGGGCATTCCAAATTTTTGCTACCCATCATTTTCCCACATTCAGATGATGTCACTGGTGCAAAACGGCATAAAATAGGCCCAAATTGATCCGTTGCCGCAAAGATGAAATCGCTTCGGTGGTCCCGGCATGGGCGGTTGGCATGGGGACTTTGCGCTCTGTCCGCTTTTGAGAACGGAATTGGAAAAGCCGACGCTAATCGTCGCTACTGGGAGCGATGGTCAGAAGCTGAATGGGCGTAATTTCCGTCCATAACTCTCGCCCGGGAAATTCCCTGCCTGGATGGTTTTCTTCCACCTATATCCTGCTGATGGCGGGGACGCCGTGATCGGGGAGCGACCGGACACTCCATCGCCGCGAGATACGAAGCGCCTCAACGTCGCCATAGGCGCCGACCGTCAACGCCGAGATCAGCACGGCCGCCACGATGATCGCCACTCCGGCGATGACACCCTGAAGCACGTCGGCTAGGTCGATCCGCTCGGCATCAGGCTGTTGGCTGGGCACCTCTCGCCGTGGGAGCACGGCCATGATTAGGACGACGGGAATTTGAATGGCCGGAAAGACTGCAAACAGGCTCAGGCAGTGGCCACGGTTGGACCAGGATGCGCGGCGGAATGACAGGACCGCCAGGCCCAAGGCGACGAAAAATCCGATCGCATGAAGTCGGCGAGATGCGTGCGCATCGGCTCCTGGGCCGCGAGATAGACCTGCGTTCGCTCGAATGGTGGCGTGCGTTCGTCGCTGGAGCCGCTGGGTAAAGCGCGTGATTGGAGTCAGCATATTTCATCAATCAAGCTCCCTCGATGCCTGCGACGATCGGATTTCATATCGAATGCAGCCAGCAGGCCAAAATGATTCGTTTTCGTAACGTTTTCGGGCGGACTGGGATGGTCCGCTCTTCCGTTGGCGACGGCGAGATCTGCCTTCGAGACCGATATCATTCCGGGGACGCCGCGTCAGATCGGAAAACAATTCCGCACTCCTTCATGTAACCCCCGATAGGAAGCGAGCCTTCCAGCAGCATTCATTCCACTCTGCTTTCGGTACGGAATCCCTGACGATGCCGGATCCTACCCCGAAGTGCAAAACTTGCTCGCTGACCTTAAACTGAAGGGTGCGGATCAGAACATTAAATGCGGAGCGGCCGTCGGGCGTTATGAAACCCATGGATCCCGAATAGGCGCCACGCTGACGTTGCTCCTGTTCCGCTATAATTTCCATCGCCCGGATCTTCGGCGCGCCGGTGATCGATCCGCAAGGAAACAGACGCATCAGCAAGTCAATCGTGTCAAGGTTCGGAGCGATATCGGCACGGATGGAACTCGTCATCTGATGTATGGTGGGATAGGTTTCGATCGCGAATAAATCGGTGACTTTAACCGTCCCGGGAACCGCTGCACGGGACAAGTCGTTCCGGAGCAAATCGACTATCATCAAATTCTCGGCACATTCCTTGGGATTTTCACGTAGCTCTCTTTTGCGAGTTGCATCCTCCTTTGGCGTCGTACCTCGGCTAGCCGTTCCTTTCATGGGCTTCGTCCAAATGGTTCCGCCACTGAGTGAGAAGAACAACTCTGGGGAACAGGAGAGCAAAGTATGCTGTCCAGTAGATAGAATGCCTCCCCATCCGGCACCTTGTGCGAGCCGCAATTCTCGATAAAGTTCTATCGGATCACCAGGGTAACAAAAATGGGCATCAAAGCTGTAGTTGACCTGGTAGCAATCGCCCGCATCAATTAGAGATAGTATATGACCAACGTCCCGCATGTAGCGGTGTTGCTCGATCTGTGGCTGCCAATATTCGGAGCGCGACGGTGGTCTGATTGGCTTCGATGGCGATATCCGCGTTGGATTGGGAGCGCCGAAGAGACCGAACCAGAGTAGGGGAACGCCGAATGGTTTCAATGAATAGCGGTGAAGCCGCTGTTCAAACGCGAACCCCGCCTCATAGCTAAGGTAGCCTGCTGCGTGAGAGCCCTTGGCAACTCCGCGACGCAGGCGCATCAATGCTGGCAATATCTCTTCAAGTGTATGCGCAGCGATGATCTCATGCGGGTCGGAGTAGAGGACAGCCTCGCCGTCTGCTCTTACATCGTCGAAAACGACAAAGGGCGTTGTGAGGTCGGGCATTGGGTAGCGCGGGGATGCAGGGTGAGTTGCTGCATCGTTCCAACCCGATGGGGCTTGCGAGCGCAAATGTTCATTGGTTTTCATTGCCGCAGAAGTTGCTTGCTTAGGCGAAAGACGGTGCCCGCAACACATCCGGGTAGAGCCTGTGGCTTATCAATCTCGATAACAGCTCCGAGCACGAGATCGTGCCGCAAGCACATCTCAGCCAGCCTGCGCGCGAACGTCTCGATCAGATTGATACGCTGCGTGGCTAGAGTTGTCGCAAACTCACAGATCTGCGCATAGTCAAATGCCTCTCCAAGTTCATCGTCGTTCGGCGGAATGACTGAGAGCGTGGCCGTTATGGACAATGGCTGCAAGACTCCTTTCTCCGCAGCATAGGCCCCTATGTCGGCCATCACCTTCAACCCGGTTACCACGATATCGCATTGCATCGCACCGCGGGCATTCGTCGCGCTAGGCAGACTGACGGGAGTAGAAGTGTTCATTCCACTTTGCCTGTGCTCCGTTCCACTATCTGCTGACTAGATCTCATTCATCGAACGTTCGGAATAGAGCGGCTTTGTTCCTGGAGAGTTTCACCCAATATCACCGGCGAACGAAGTGGATTCGCCGCGGAGATCAGATCCCGTGTTTCGACACTTAACCAATCACCCAGTGGGAGCCGATTTACGGTTGTCCTCGTCTGATCGCGCGAGCGCCGCTTTTAGACTGGGTAGACACAAAGGCAGTGCGGCGATGCACAGTGCTGCCGCGATGATGCCCAGCAGCGCGTACGACGAGTAGTCCACCACCAGCCCTCCTACCGGAGCCCCCAGAGCAAAGGCCAGCCGTTCGCAGCCGCCGCCCGCCGTGCCGATCCTGCCCGCCGAATCGAGTGCTGCCGCTGTGCCGAGCAGATAGGCATAAAGATACATGTAGAAGATCCAGTAGAGCAGCACGCCCAAGGAGTAAGCGACGATGGAGGCCGATACCCCCAGGATGGCGCAGCCCACACCGGAACCCACCAAGCCGATCGCTATCGCCCACAGCCGGTTGACACGCCCCGCCGTCATCGCGGCGGCAAAGGTGCCCGCGAGACCGCAAAAGGTGCTGGCGGACAAGATGAAACCGATGGCCTCCGGCTGAAGATCGATGTGGCGGCCGATGCGTTCGGCGAAGCTCCAGAGCGCACCCGTGCCGAAGGAGAATAGCGACCAGAGGATGAGCAGGGGTTTTGCCCCGCCTTGCCGCAACACTGACCCCCGCTGTTGAAGATTCACGTGCGGCGCGATCCCCTTGAAGCCGATCAGGAATGGGCTTGAGAACAACAATATGATGCTCATGCCCAGGAAAATACCGAACGGGCCGAACGCTTGGCCGGCAAAAGGTAGCGTCATCATGAGCAACACGATGACAAGCAGCGTCGCACTGCTGCCCAAAGCATATATGCGGTCCGCATTGTGCGAGCCGGACGCCCCGGTGATGACCGCGGCGTAGAGGAGGCCGTAGCCGGCCCCTGCCGCAGCCGCGAGCGTGCATAGCACCGGGAAACCGGGATCGAAGACGAACATCAGAAGATGCGCAGCGCAGCTCAGCCCCGCGCCGGCCAGACCGATACGCATGGGCCGGAACTGATCAATCACAGGGGAGAGGACAAGCATGATCAGGGCCAGCGATCCGACCTCGAAAAAGCCGAATATGCCGCCTTGCGTGGCGCTGAGGTGGCGGCCGTCCATGACCGCTCCAACCTGGAACGGCATCGAGGAGGTTCCGAAATGGGCAAGGCCGTTGCCGATGCCCACGGCCAGCACTAGCGCGATGAAGGCGGCCAACCCTGGGTTTCGCTGTGTTTCGACCATTGAACCTGACGATGCCATGACACTGTTAACTTTCGACGTTCATCAATGATGGGGTTGGCACTTCCAACAAAACCCAGTCTGATTGCAACCGTGCCTTCTTTTCCCTGACGCCCGCAGCAAGGGAATTGGCCTGCCCTCAACCGCGCGCCAGCGCCCCGGTGGGATCGTAAAGCGGCTCGAGCGAGAGTCTGGCTGGGCGCCGCTCACCCAATATCGAAATCTCAAAGCCGCTCTGCGCGTGGATAAGATCACGGTTGATATAGCCCATTGCCACGCCTGCGCCGATGCGATGCCCGTAGCCGCCGGAGGTGACGAAGCCGACATGGACCCCGTCATGCCAGATCGGTTCGTAACCGGCCGGATCAGCATCGACGGTATCGACAGCGAAGGTTACGAGCAACTGTTCCGGAGGACTCTGCTGCTCGGCTAACGTTGCCGCCTTGCCGATGAAATCAGGCTTGTTGATATCGACGAAGCGGTCGAGGCCCGAAGCGGCGGCGGTGAAATCCCGGCTAAATTCGCGCGACCAGATGCCGAAACCCTTTTCCAAACGCATGGAATTAAGGGCATGAATGCCGAAGTTGACGAGGCCAAGATCCTTTCCGGCGCTGCGAAGGCTGTTGTAGATCGAGCGAATATAGACAGCGTCGGCATAGATTTCGAAGCCCAGCTCCCCGGTAAGCGAGAGCCGGGCGATGAATGCCGGGGCGAAACCGACATGCGCCGGGCGCACCGTCATGAAGGGGAAGGAGGATTTCGACAGGTCGATGTCGGTTATCCGTTGCAGCAGCGTCCGCGCATTGGGACCCATCAGCGCAACGCCCTGTATCTGGTCGGTCACGTTGCGGAACTGAACATCATCCTTGGGCAGATGAGTATCGAACCAGCGGCCGTGCCAGTTCTGGAGATAACCCGAGCCGAAGAGAATGAAGCGCTCTTTTTCCAGCCGCATGACGGTGAGGTCGCCCATCAGTCGCCCGCTGTCCGAGAGCAGCGGGGCGAGGCGCAAACGTCCAGGGGCGGGCAACTTGCTGGCCAGGATCTTGTCCAGCGCGGTGGCGGCACCCTTGCCAGTCACTTCATATTTGCCGAACGAGGAGCTGTCGAAAATGCCCACCGACCGCTGTACCGCGGCCACTTCCCGCGCGACCGCAGGGAAGGCGTTGGAGCGCTTGAGGGTTGGTGTTTCGACCGGCTCCTCTCCCTCGGGCGCGAAGTAAAGGGGAGTTTCCAGACCGTAGCTGACGCCGAACACCGCATTCTGTGCCTTGAGCGTGTCATAGAGTGCGCTGGTGCGATGAACGCGACCGGCCGGCCAATATTCGTTGGGATAGGCCAAGCGGAAGCGGTTGGAGTAAAATTCCTTTGCTTTGTCTATGACATAGGTCGGGGTTGCATAGTCGCCGAAACGCGCCACATCCATCGCGTAGATGTCGCCTTCCGGTTCGCCATTGATGATCCATTGAGCGAGGGTCAGACCAACGCCGCCGCCCTGCGCGAAGCCGGCCATCACGCCGCAGGCCGACCAGTAGTTGGGGATGCCCGGAACTGGGCCAACAAGCGGATTGCCGTCTGGGGTGAAGGTGAAGGGGCCGTTGATGATCCGCCGGATGCCTGCCTCCGCGACGGCTGGAAAACGCTGGTAGCCGCGGATGAGTTCTTCGGTCAAGCGCTCCAGGTCGGGGGGCAGCAGTTCGGTCTCGCCATAGTCCCAGGGAGTCCCAGACACCGCCCAAGGCTGCGCATCCTTTTCATAAACGCCCACCAGCATCCCGCCGCGTTCCTGGCGCATGTATATTTCGGCGTCGAGATCGAGAATGAGCGGCAGTTCCTTTTCCTGCGCCAACACCTCGGGGATGTCTTCGGTCACGAGATAATGATGTTCCATTGGGACCAGCGGCAGCCGCGCGCCAACCATGTTGCCCATTTCGCGCGCCCACAGGCCTGCGGCGTTCACGACATGCTCGGCTTCAATCTCGCCCTGGTCGGTGATGACGCGCCAGCTACCCCTGCCAGTGGGCTGCAGATCCATGACGCGGGTGTGGCGATAGATCTGGGCACCATTGGCGCGCGCTGCTTTGGCATAAGCATGAGTGGCGCCCGAGGGATCGACATGGCCCTCATGCGGATCGTAGATCGCGCCGTACACGTCGGCGACGTCGATCAGTGGGCACATATCCTTGATCTCGGCAGGTCCAAGCAACTCGGTGTCGATGCCCAGCACGCGATGCCGTGCCTGGTCGGCGCGCAAGAAATCCCACCGCTCCTGAGTCGCGGCGATGTTGAGTCCGCCGGTCATGTGCATGCCGACGCTCTGGTCGGACAGTTCCTCGATCTCCTTGTAAAGCGCGATGGTGTAGGATTGCAGGCGAGCGACGCCAGGGTCGCTGTTGAGCGCGTGGAAGCCACCGGCGGCGTGCCAGCTCGATCCTGCAGTCAGCTCCTTGCGTTCGATCAGGACAACATCCTTCCAGCCCAATTTGGTCAGATGATAGAGGACGCTGCAGCCGACGACGCCGCCCCCGATAACGGCTACTTTGCAATGAGAAATCATAAACCGCCAAGCTCCACGCTCTGGCCGCCGCGGGGGATGCAAAATCGCCTCTGAAAGGTCATCATCCCACCGGCCGCCATTATTGAATGGCTTTTGCTATCAAATCTTCCAGAGAGCCGTGCGGCCTTTATTTAGGCGCGCGCCACAAAAAATTAGGCCGAGTGGACCATGTCGTGACCCGGTCACATCCGCGCGAATGACACGCGGCATTTCGATTCTGACGGTGTGGGGGCTGATGTGGGACGGTCGGCTTGGGTACGGGTCAGTTTCGGCTCATGTTCCGGTTGGCGGCCAAGGCCTTGGGCGAAATACCAAACCGTTCGACGAAGGCAGCCGTGAAGGTGCTGTGATGCGCATAGCCCACGGCATAGGCGACCTGGCTCACCTGGAGGTCTGATGACTGTAGCAACTCATAGGCTCGCCTCAGTCGCGCCGCTCGGATCAGATGCTGGCCGGTCGCGCCGTGACGTGCCTTGAGGCCGTTGCAAAGCTTATTGACGTTCAGGCCGAGGCGGCGGGCGAGGGCCTGCATCGTGGGGGGGTGGATGAACTCGCGCTCGAGAATTTCCCGGGCGTCATCAATGCGTTTGACATCGCGATCGGAAAGGGGGCGGGACGGAGGGCTGTCAGAAGCTGCTGATCGGAGCGCGCAGGCCAGCAGTTCGTAGCCGCGCGCCTTCATGTTCACCAGCCGCAGCGGACCAGATTCCTTGTCGTTTAAAATCGCATGGATGATGCTCGACGTTTCCGGCAGGTGCGGCAGGACCCGGTGCGTCGGCAGAGTGCTCTGCCGGTTGAGGATTCGGCGCAGGTCGTCGGGCAGAAGCGCCGATTCATAGCCTATCAGTCGTCCTAGCCATTCCGGCTTGCAATAGAGGGTGGCAGACACTTCGCGCTTCATGTCAGCGGAGCCCAGCTCCTCCCAAACATCGTCATGGCCCTGGGGCTGGTGCCACAAAAGCATCGAAGGCCGGTCTTGGATCACGTCGCCCCAATTTCCCTGCAGCGAGATCGACCCCGAAACACGGTAATGAAATTCGATCAGATCCTCGCCCACCAGATTGAGCGCCATGCCCTGCGGCAGCGCCACGTCGAGCGTGAGCAGAAACAGCCCGGGTTCGAGCGACACAAATTCGCAAGTGCCCGAAGCGTCGTCGCGGTCGACGGTCATCCTTGCCGTCCGCATACCGCCCGTTTCGATGATGCTGCCTATGGAGGGGGGCGCTCGATCTGACCAATCCGTATGGAATGATCCCAGAATGCGTCCATCTTGCCGGTGCAAGGCGACATCCCTTGATGTGGTTTCAGCCAGCACACCCGACTCCCCTGGTGCTTTCCTGCGCCATACATATGTGTATATCGCTTTTGTCACAGCTTGGAAAGCGCTTGCTCGAAGAGCGGTGGCGAGGCATTCGGGATAGCTTCTTTCAGCGGAAAATGCCCCGGTTGGCGTCAGATCGAAGGGAATACAGGTGAGCAAGCTCCCGGTCGAAACGACCAATGACGAGGGAAGAGGACTGTCGACCCAGGACTGGATCGATGTGGCGCGGGCGATGCTCCTCAAGGAAGGGGTGAATTCGGTCAAGATCGATCGCCTCGCCCGCGAGTGCGGTGTAACCCGTGGCGGCTTCTACTGGCGTTTCAAGAGCCGGAGCGACTTGCTCGACGCCCTGCTGGAGGATTGGAAGAACACGAATAGCGCCCCTATCCTTGAGGCGCTGAAGGGACCTGGATCACCTGCCGAGCGGTTCGAGCGGTTGGTGCGCCTGTGGATTGACGAGCAGGAATATAGCCCGGATTACGACACGGCGATCCGCAACTGGGCGCGCACCGATGTGAAGGTTCAGCAGGCGGTGCATGAGGTGGACAACCGGCGCGTGGAGGCCTTGCAGAAGCTGTTCAAGGACTTCGGCTTTGCCGAAGATGAAGCGTTGGTAAGAGCCCGGGTCACTTATTACCATCAGGTCGGCTATTATGCGATGGAAGTACGTGAAGCAGCCCGGCGCCGCGAAGAACTCAGCCAACTTTATACGTTGGTCCTGACGGGCCAGTCCTCTCCGACCCCCGTCAAGAGGTGATCGGCAGGTTTGTCGTCATCTTGACGCATCCGAGGGCGAAATTGGAATTGATCGATCCCACGCCGGGAAGATGCAGAAGCACCTTTTTCAAAAATGTCTCGTAAGAGGCTATGCTGTCGATGACGATCCGGATCAGATAATCGCTGTCACCGCTCATCGAGAAACATTCGACGATCTCGCTTCGGTCCCGGACCGCCGTCTCGAAGCGGTTCAGAGTTTCCTCGTCATGCTGCTTCAACTTTAGCTGGGCAAAGACGTCAACCGTCAGGCCAAGCAGTTGCGCGTCGAGAAGAACGACCTTGCCCCTGATCGCACCCATTTCCTCCAGCTTCTTGATCCGTCGCCAGCACGGCGTGTGAGACAGGCCGACGTGCGAAGCGATGTCCACGACCGACATCTCAGGGAACTGCTGAAGAGCCGAAAGGATTTTTCGATCAAGCCGATCCACGGTAAAGTCTCCTAAAAAATCTCAGATATATAGGATAAAATTGCACTATTTATCGCGAAACGGGCGAAGAGAGAAATTTTAATTTCGATCCTGCTGGAGCATCATCCGGAGATTAACCCCATGTTGAAGGTTGACCGGCGTCCATGAAAAATTCCCAGGGTCTTCGGCTGCATGTTCCCGAACCCCTGTCACGTCCCGGGGACCAACCGGATTTCAGCAACCTCGTCCTTTCGGCGCCCGGCGCAGTACGGCGGCCCGACAGCGGAGAGGCCGAGCATCTGATGCGCGACTTGCCCTATGAGCTTATTCGCGTGCTGGACGATGAGGGCGAAGCACAGGGGCCATGGAATCCGCGGCTCACGCCTTCGGTGTTGATCCGGGGGCTACGCGCCATGATGCTGACACGCGCCTTCGATGATCGACTCTTCCGTGCGCATCGGCAGGGCAAGACCAGCTTCTATATGAAGTCGACGGGGGAGGAGGCGATCGGCGCTGCTCAGTCGATGATGCTTGACGCGGGGGACATGTGCTTTCCCACCTATCGCGTGCTGTCCTGGCTGATGGCGCGCGACTATCCCCTGACGCAATTGACCAACCAGATCTTCTCCAATGCAGAGGATCCGCTTAAGGGGCGGCAGCTTCCCATCCTTTATTCGGCGCGGGAATATGGCTTCTACTCTCTCTCGGGCAATGTTGGCAGCCGGTTCGGCCATGCGGTCGGCTGGGCGATGGCGTCCGCCTACAAGGGCGACGACAAGATCGCGCTCGCCTATATCGGGGAAGGCACGACAGCCGAGGGCGATTTCCACGAAGCGCTGACGTTCGCCAGCGTCTATCATGCGCCGGTCATCCTGTGCGTTACCAACAACCAATGGGCCATATCGAGCTTTGCGGGCATTGCAGGTGCGCAGGAGACGACCTTTGCAGCCAAGGCGCTCGCTTATGGCCTGCCAGGCCTTCGCGTCGATGGCAATGACTTCCTGGCCGTCTGGGCAGCTACGCAATGGGCTGCGGAACGAGCGCGGTCGAACAAGGGGGCGACGTTGATCGAATTGTTCACCTATCGCGCATCGGGTCATTCCACCAGTGATGATCCCACCAAATACCGCCCCTCCGATGAGCCGGTGCACTGGCCGCTAGGCGACCCCGTCGACCGGCTGAAGCAGCATCTGATTGCGATCGGCGACTGGGATGAGGCCCGCCACGAAGCCCTGGCGGCGGAACTGGAGCAGGAGGTCAAGGGCGCGGTGAAAGCGGCAGAGGCGGTCGGAACGCTCGGCAAGTCCAAGCCCAGCGTCAAAGAAATGTTCGAGGGCGTTTTCAAGCAGCCCGACTGGCGCGTCATTGAGCAGCGCCGCGAATTGGGGATTTGATACATGGCCGTGATGACCATGATCCAGGCGCTCAATTCGGCGCTGGACGTAGCGCTCGCCAATGATCCCGACACCTTGGTCTTCGGCGAGGATGTCGGTTTTTTTGGCGGCGTGTTTCGGGTGACGGAAGGATTGCAGGCCAAGCACGGTCTGACCCGTTGCTTTGATGCGCCCATATCCGAAGGCGGGATCATCGCGACCGCCATTGGCATGGGTGCCTATGGGCTCCGGCCCATCCCTGAAATCCAGTTCGCTGACTATATCCTGCCGGCCTTCGATCAGTTGGTGAGCGAAGCGGCGCGCCTACGCTATCGGTCGAACGGCGAGTTCTGGGCACCGATCACTGTCCGCTCTCCATATGGCGGCGGCATCTTCGGTGGCCAAACGCACAGCCAGTCGCCCGAGGCGATCTTCGCCCACATCACCGGATTGAAGACCGTTATTCCTTCCAATCCCTATGATGCCAAGGGGCTGCTTCTGGCGTCGATCGAGGATGACGATCCCGTCATCTTCCTTGAACCCAAGCGTATCTACAACGGGCCGTTTGACGGCCGGCATGACCAAGCGCTCAAGACCTGGGCCGACGAGTCGAGCGCTCAGGTGCCCGAAGGCTATTACACCGTGCCGCTGGGCAAGGCCGCCGTCGTGCGGGAAGGCGTCGCGGCGACCGTGCTTGCCTATGGTACGATGGTTCATGTCGGCAAGGCGGGAATTGAGGATAGCGGCGTCGATGCCGAACTGATTGACCTGCGCTCGATCGTGCCGCTGGATGTGGAAACGATCGTCGCGTCCGTGAAGAAGACCGGGCGGTGCGTCATTCTGCACGAAGCATCGCGTTTCGGCGGCTTTGGCGGCGAATTGTCGGCGCTGATCCAGGAACGCTGTTTTCATCATCTGAAAAGCCCGATCGCGCGTGTGGCAGGATGGGATACGCCATATCCACATGCGTTCGAATGGGATTATTTCCCCGGCCCGGCGCGGCTGGCAGCCGCGCTCAAGCGCGTCCTGGAGGACTGAAAATGGGGCTTTATCACTTTCATCTGCCCGATGTGGGAGAAGGCGTTGCCGAGGCGGAGGTCGTCGTCTGGCATGTCAAGCCAGGCGACCAGGTCAAGGAAGACCAGAGCCTGGTCGATGTGATGACGGACAAGGCGACAGTCGACATGACCTCGCCCGTCGATGGCGTCGTGCTGGCTATTCACGGCCAGGTGGGCGAGATGAAGCCTGTCGGCTCGGTGCTGGTCGAAATCGAGGTTGAAGGCGCGAGCAACGTCACGGAAAAGGCGGGCGCCGTTTCGGCTCCTGCGCTAGTCTACGAGCCCAGAGCCACCTCTGACGCGGCGGCGCCTGCACCTGTTGCGAGGGCCGAGTCGGCAGTATCGAGCCAGCCGCAGCGCGCACAGCAGCCCGGCTTCACCAGCCGTGCGATCGGCGATGCGCCGCTTGCCGCGCCTGCCACACGGCGTCGCGCTTACGAGCTGGGGATTCCCCTCCAGTTCGTCCCCGGAACCGGACCGGGCGGCCGGATCACGCCGGACGATTTGGATGTGTATATCGCCAACCCGATCGCCGCCGCACCACCGGCGGCGGGCAGGGCGCCCAGGGAAGGCGTCGCGGAACGCCAGATCATCGGCCTGCGCCGCAAAATCGCGCAGAAATTGCAGTACACCAAGCGCCGCGTTCCCCACATCGCTTATGTCGAGGAATGTGACCTCACCGAACTCGACGTGCTGCGAATCGACCTCAATGCCCATCGCCAACCGGGACAGCCTAAGCTGACCTTGCTGCCCTTCTTCATCGCGGCGCTGGCGAAGGCTTTGCCCGATTTTCCCCATATCAACGCGCATTTCGACGATGAAAAGGGGGTTCTCAAGGAATTTGCCGCCGTCCACGTCGGCATGGCGACGCAGACGCCCGCCGGGTTGATGGTGCCTGTCATCCGCCATGCCGAAGCGCGAGATATTTGGAACTGCGCCAGTGAGATCGGTCGCCTGAGCGCGGCTGCACGGGACGGCACGGCGAAGCGGGATGAATTGTCGGGATCGACCATCACGCTGACATCGTTGGGGCCGCTGGCGGGCATCGTCACCACACCGATCATCAATCAGCCGGAGGTCGCGATCATCGCCCCGAACAAGCTGGTGGAGCGGGCGGTGGTGCAGGGCGGAGCGGTCACGATCCGCAAGATGATGAACATCTCTTCCTCTTTCGATCACCGCATCGTCGACGGCTATGACGCCGCCCTGTTCGTGCAGCGGCTCAAGCGCCTGCTGGAACGTCCCGCTCTGTTGTTTATGGACTGAAACATGCCCGAAATTCTCAATCCCAAGGTGCTCGTGGTCGGCGGCGGGCCGGGGGGCTATGTGGCGGCGATCCGCTGTGGCCAGCTAGGCCTGGATACGGTGCTGGTCGAGGGCGAGCGTCTGGGCGGCACCTGTCTTGTGCGTGGCTGCATTCCGTCCAAGGCGCTTATCCACGCGGCGGATGAGTTTGCAGCGATGACTGCCGCAGCGCAGCAGTCGCGCTATGGAATCAGCCTTGCGGCCTCCCCCTCGCTCGATTTCGCGGCGATGGTCGGCTGGAAGGACTCCATCGTCGATCAGCTGAACGGTGGTGTCGCGGCCCTGCTCAAGCGGGCGGGCGTAAAAGTGGTGCAGGGCTGGGCTCGCTTCACCGATGCGAAAAGCTGCACGGTGGAGACTGAGGAAGGGGAAACCGTCATCCGTGCCGAGCATGTGGTGCTTGCGACCGGATCCTTGCCTGTCGAGCTGCCTTTCCTGCCCTTCGGCGGCAAGGTCATCAGCTCGACCGGGGCGCTCTCGCTCGACGAACTGCCACGCCGTTTCGCGATAGTGGGTGCGGGCTATATCGGCCTTGAATTGGGCATTGCCTTTGCGAAACTGGGCGTATCCGTGTCTGTGGTCGAGGCGGCCAATCGCATCTTGCCGCAATATGACGCCAAGCTGTCCGAGCCGGTCCGGCGGTCGCTGGAGAAGCTGGGCATCGGCCTTCTGCTCGGCACCGCCGCCAAGGCGGAGGTCGACGAAGGACTGATCGTGACCGTGGATGACGGCGAACAATTGATCGAGGCGGATCGGATATTGGTGACAGTGGGGCGTAAGCCACTTACCGAAGGTTGGGGTCTGGAGGAGATGGGGCTGGAAATGGCCGGTCCCTTCGTGAAGGTGGATGATCACTGCGCTAGTTCCACAGCCAATGTGTGGGCGATCGGTGATCTCGTGGGTGAGCCGATGCTCGCGCATAAGGCTTCGGCGCAGGGTGAACTGGTAGCTGAAGTCATCGCCGGTGCCAGACGGCGGTTCGACCCCGTTGCGATCCCTGCGGTGTGCT
Source organism: Sphingobium sp. LSP13-1-1.1 (assembly GCF_040676415.1). NCBI lineage: Bacteria > Pseudomonadati > Pseudomonadota > Alphaproteobacteria > Sphingomonadales > Sphingobiaceae > Sphingobium > Sphingobium sp. LSP13-1-1.1. Next base: position 44,643 of record NZ_JBEGHU010000015.1, read on the forward strand.
TCACGTCGCCCGAAATCGTGAGCGTGGGGGTGGGGCCGGACGCGCCCGATACGGTCAGCGCGACATTCCCCTTTTCCGCCAATGGGCGGTCATTGACGATGGATGCCGGTGATCAGGGGGGCTTCGTCCGCGTGGTGGCGCGCACGTCTGATCACCGCATCGTGGGAGTCCAAGCTGTCGGAGCGCATATTTCCGAACTGGCCTCGACCTTCGCCACAGCTATCGAAATGGGGGCGGTAGTCGAAGATATAGCTGGCATCGTGCATGCGCATCCAACCCTTGGCGAGGCTTTTCATGAGGCATCGCTCAAGGTTGCGGGACACGCCATCCACATCTGATCGCATCAATAGCTGTCATCAAAAACAACGGTGGAACCATGAAGATCCTTGTGCCCGTGAAGCGGGTGATTGACTATAATGTGAAGCCGCGCGTGAAGGCGGATGGGACGGGCGTCGATCTGGCGAACGTCAAGATGTCGATGAACCCTTTCGACGAGATTGCGG
>NZ_JBEGHU010000016.1:0-40775 GCF_040676415.1 Sphingobium sp. LSP13-1-1.1
GCGGGGTATTCGTTGTGCTCGGCACGCTTTGCAGATGGTGGCGATTGAAAAAGCTCAGGATGCACGTCCGGTCCAAGCGAAATTTAGCTGCAGGCCTCTCCGAACCGGACTGACTGCAACCCACCCAAATCAGCCAGCCCGGTAAGGGTTCTTCAGCGATCCGGCTGCAGCAGGATGCCGCTCACCGAACCATTGCGGACCGAGCACACGAAGGGCACGGCGCCGCTGTCGCCAGATGGGCGGACCTCGCCTTCGACTTCCCATCCGGTCGACATGGTGCTGGCGGCGATCCGTCCCAGGATCCTGGCGCCTGGCCCGGCTTCCTCCCGCGCCTTGGCGGCGCAGGCATTGCGTGCTGCCGTCGCTGTCCGGATCGGTCCGTAGCCGGGCGAAACATAGGGCTGGCGCCTGGCGTCGCGTTCGGCCTGGCGGTCGCGGGCGATATCGCTGGCGATCGCGGCGTCCGCGGCGCGGTGGAGGTCGCGATAATCCTGCGCGCGCACGGGCAAGGCCAGTGCCAGGCCCAGTGCGCTCATGGCCACGGCACTCGCGCGCATGGTGAAGATGATCGTCTCTCGCATGATGTTTCTCCCCCGCTTATTTGAACAGGCTGCCCAGGATGCCGCGCACCAGTTGCCCCGCAATTCCGCCCGACCTGCGGCTCGACCCGCCAAAGACCGCGCGGCCCAGTTCATTGGCGACCTGACGCCCGACCGATGAGGCGGCCGAGCGGGTGGCGGACTGGATCGCCTTGTCGAAGGATGATGGCCTGGCGGCTTCGCGCGCGGCGGCGGCGTCCTGCCGGGCCTGTTCCTTGAGTTCAGCCTCGCGCTGTTTGGCCTCGACCTTGGCCTGCGCGGCGGCGGCCCTGTCGGCTTCGGCCTGGGCCTTGGCGGCCTGTGCCGCGGCGACAGCGGCCTGACCTTTCGCGGCAAGGATCTCCTCTGCGGATTCGCGGTTGACCGACACGTCATATTTACCGGCGCAGGGGGATATGGATTGGATGATCGCCCGTTCCTTCGCATCGAGCGGGCCAAGGCGCGAGCGGGGCGGCGCAATCAATGTGCGCTGGACGATGCCGGGCGATCCGTCCTCCTGCAGCAGCGACACCAGCGCCTCCCCCACCTTGAGTTCGGTGATCGCGGTTTCGACGTTCAGGTCCGGATTGACGCGGAAGGTATCCGCCGCTGCCTTGATCGCCTTCTGGTCGCGGGGGGTGAAGGCGCGCAGGGCGTGCTGCACCCTGTTGCCGAGCTGGCCCGCGACATCCTCCGGAATGTCGATCGGGTTCTGCGTCACGAAATAGACGCCCACGCCCTTGGAGCGGATCAGGCGCACGACCTGCCCGATCTTGTCGGTCAGCGCCTTGGGCGCATCGTCGAAGAGGAGATGGGCCTCGTCGAAGAAGAAGACGAGCACCGGCTTGTCCGGATCGCCCACTTCGGGCAGCGTCTCGAACAGTTCGGAAAGCAGCCAGAGCAGGAAGGTGGCGTAGAGCTTGGGGCTCTGCATCAGCTTGTCGGCGGCCAGGATGTTCACATAGCCGCGCCCTTTCTCGTCGACCTTCAGCATGTCGTGAATGTCGAGCGCCGGCTCGCCGAAGAAATGATCGCCGCCCTGCGCATCAAGCTGAAGCAATTGCCGCTGGATCGCGCCGACGCTGGCCTTGGTCACATTGCCGTAGCGGGCGGAGAGGCTGTCGGCATTTTCGGCGCAATAGGTCAGCATCGCCTGCAGGTCGCCCAGGTCGAGCAGCAGCAGCCCTTCCTCATCGGCATATTTGAAGGCGATGGAAAGCACGCCCTCCTGTGTCTCGTTGAGGTCCATCAGGCGGGAAAGCAGCAGCGGTCCCATTTCGCTGACGGTGGTGCGGATGGGATGTCCCTGTTCGCCATACAGATCCCAGAAGATGGCGGGGTTGTCGGCATAGCTGTAATTGTCGATGCCGATTTCCCGGGCGCGGGCGACCAGCTTGTCGGCATTTTTCGCGGTGGGGGAACCGGCCATGGAAATGCCCGCCAGGTCGCCCTTCACATCGGCAAGGAAAACGGGGACGCCCTGCGCGGAGAAGCCCTCGGCAATGCCCTGGAGCGTCACGGTCTTGCCCGTGCCGGTCGCGCCGGCGATCAGCCCGTGGCGGTTGGCCCGGCGCAGGTTCAGCGTCTGGGGGATGCCGCCGTCCTTGTCCGGCGCGCCAAGGCCGATGAAGATGCCGTCGCTCATTTCGCGTCATTCTCCCAAAAGGTGACGGGTCGCGCCCACCGGAGTCTGCCGTCCCTTTGTAGAGGCGAGGCAGCCCTTCCGGCAAGCGCGACCCGTAACGATCGGCTGGTTTTCAGTTCTTTGCCCGACGGGCGGTGCGCGCCTTATTTGTCGCGCAGCCGCACCGGCAGGAACACGGCCGGCTGGCCACGCCGCAGCACCTGAAGCAGGATCGCGCTGCGGCCTTGCGCCGACACCGCCTTCACCTGCGCGTCGAGTTCCGCCTGGGTGGCGACGGGGCGGTTGTTCGCGGTGATGATGACATCGCCGCGCCGCAGCCCCTTGGCGCCCGCATCGGTCGAACCGTCGACGGCTGTGATCACGATTCCCCGCGTATCGGCTGCGATGCCGAGCTGGCGGATGATGGTCGAGGTCAGCGGAATGGCCGAAATGCCGAGCGACTGCTGGCTGGCCTGCCCGTTGCTGGACGGGTTGTCCGGCTGCTGGCTGAAATCATCGTCCTGGCTCTGGGCGAAGGCGTTGAGTTCGTCTTCCGACGGGCGTTCGCCCACGACCGCCGTCACCGACTGGCGCTGGCCGTTGCGCAGCAGCACGATGGGGACGCGCGCGCCGATCGGCTGGGAAGCCACGATGGAGGAGAGATTCTGGTCCGGCGTCACTTCCTGGCCCGCGACGCTGACGATCACGTCGCCCGCCTTGATCCCGGCCTTGTCGGCGCCCTTGCCCGGCTCCACGCCCTGGACGAACTCACCGCGATTCTTGGCCAGACCCAGGGAATCGGCCAGATCCTCGCCCAGAGGGCTGATCTGGATACCCAGATAGCCGCGCTTGACGGCCTGGCCCTTGCGCAGGGTGTCCACAATGGGCGCAGCCTGTTCCGAAGGAATGGCGAAGCCGATGCCGACATTGCCGCCGGAGGGCGAGAGGATCTGGCTGTTGATGCCGATCACATTGCCGCGCATGTCGAACATCGGGCCGCCGCTATTGCCCTGGTTGATCGACGCGTCGGTCTGGATGAACTTGTCGTAGGTGCCCCCGGTGCCGCGATGCACGGCGGAGATGATGCCGGCGGTCACCGTGCCCGACAGGGCGAAGGGATTGCCGATGGCGATCACCCAGTCACCGACGCGCGCCTTGGTGCTGTCGCCGAACTTGACGAAGGGCAGGGCCTTCTTCGGCTCGATCTTGAGCACGGCGATGTCGGTCGCGGGGTCGCGGCCCACCAGCTTGGCGGGATATTCCTCGCTGTTGGTCAGCGTGACGGTGATGGAATCGACGCTCGCGCCTTCCGCTCCGGCCGACACCACATGGTTGTTGGTGACGATATAGCCGTCAGCCGAAATGATGAAGCCCGACCCCAGCGATTGCGCCTGTCGGGTCTGGGGCTTTCCGCCCGGAGCGCCGAACAGGTCGCCAAAGGGCGTGCCGGCAAAGGGGTTCTGCACCTGGACGCGCTGCTTGGTGGAAATGTTGACCACCGCCGGTTGCAGCTTTTCGACCATGTCGGCCAGGCTCGCCGGGGCGCCGGCCGGCGCAGCGGCTTGCATGCCCTCATTCTGGGCGATCTGCGCGCCGACATTCGGGCTGGAGGTAACGGCTATGGCGGTGCCGCCGAGCAGCAGGGCGCCGGTAATGGCATAAGCGTAACGCACTCGTGACGGTCCTCTCATGAACTTGGCGAAGGAAAGGCGGGACTCTGCGATGAGCGGGATGCGCCGCCTAGCCTTAACCCTCATTGAATGACGCTGGTTCCGTAATGAAATCAGTGTCCCTGGAACTGCTTCAGGAAATCATTGTCCCGGGAAAGGACCATCGTGGTCGACCCCTGCCGGTCCGGAGCGAAAGTATAGCGATAGGCCTGCATGGCGCGATAGAAATCATAGAATTGGGCGTCCTTGCCGAAGCTTTCCGAATAGATGCGGGCGGCGTTGGCATCCGCTTCGGCGCGGATGATCTGCGCCTGCTTCGCGCCCTGGGCGCGGATGGTGAGCGCTTCCTGCTCCCGCGCCGTGCGCATGCGGGTGAACGCGCTTTCCAGCGGCGCGCCGTCGGGCAGGTCGGCGCGCTTGATCCGCACATCGACGATCTGCGCGCCATATTGCCGGGCGACGCGATTAAGGCCCGCCTCGATATTGTCCATCACCTGGCCCCGTTCAGGGGAGAGCAGCGCCGCGAAAGGCCGCTTGCCCAGTTCGTTGCGCAGCGCGGAGCCCAGAATCGGGCGCAGCGCGTCCGACACCCGGTCTTCGCTGCCCGCCGCGATGTACATGCGCAGCGGATCGACGATGCGGTACCGGGCGAAGGCGTCGACCTGGAGGCGCAACTGGTCGGTGGAAAGCACCTGCTGCCGCTCCATCTCCACCGACAGGACGCGCTTGTCGATCCAGACGACCTGGTCGATGAACGGCCAGCGCAGGATGATGCCCGCGCCGGTCTTGCCGAAATCCTCGTTCGGGCGATAACGGTTGATGATCTTCTTGGGATCGCCAAAACGCACGATCACGCCCTGCTTGGTTTCGGGCACGATGGCGATGGTGCTGCCGATCAGCAGCAGCGCGGCGATGGCGAGCAGCGCCAGCGCGACGGGATGGCGGACAAGGTTCTGCATCACTGGCCCTCCACGGTCGCGCTGCCCTGCGCGGCAGTGCCCTGCGCCCGGCGCTTGAGTTCGGGAAGGGGCAGATAGGGCGTGACATTGCCGCTTTCGACGATGGTCTTGTCGACGTTCGACAGAACACCCTCCATGGTTTCATAATACATGCGGCGGCGGGTGACGTCGGGCGCCAGCCTGTACTGCTCATAGACCTTGTCGAAGGCGGCGGCTTCACCCTGCGCCTTGGCGGTCACCTGCTGCGCGGCGGCGCGGGCTTCGTTGAGATAGGTCTGCGCCGTCTGCTGCGCCGCGGACACCGCCTTGAACGCGTCATTGACGGCGGTCGGCGGATCGGCCTGCTTGATCGCGACGCCCTGCACCCGGATGCCGGATCGGTAGCCGTCCAATATTTCCTGCATCCGCTGCTCGACCTGCTGCTCGATCTCGGTACGACCGGCGCCCAGCGCATCCTCCAGGCTGACGCTGGCGACGACGGAGCGCATGGCGCTTTCGGCGACTTCACGCACGGATGAGTCCGGGTCGGAAAGCTGGAACAGGTAAAGTTCCGGGCTGCGGATGTTCCAGCGCACCGAATAGGCGAGGTCGATGATGTTCTGGTCGCCGGTCAGGACCAGATTCTCGCTCTCTGCCCGGGTCGAACCGATGTCTATGGTGCGGATTTCCTCGACATCCACGGTCGTCACATTCTCCAGCGGCGCGGGCAGCGTCAGGCTGATGCCGGGGGAGAGGGTACGGCTGTATTTGCCCAGCAGGGTGACGACGCCGCGCTCCTGCGGACCCACGCGGTGGAAACAGGTCAGGACCAGCCACAGCACCACCAATATGCCGATGGCGGCGGGCCACAGTGCCTTGCCGGACGGGCGTGGCGGCAGATTGCCGAAGCCGCCGCCGCCCTGGCCGAAGCTTTCCTTGCTGCGGCGGAGCAGTTCCTCGATCGCCGAAGGGCCCTTGGCGCCGGGGCGTCCCGGCTGGGTCCAGGGGTTGCGCGGTCCATCGCGCCCCTTGCCTTCGTCGCCCTTGCCCTGGCCGTCACTGCCGTCCGGGCCGTCGCCCTTGCCGCCCCACGGACCCTGGACCATGGCGTTCGCTATGCCCGGTATCCACCCGAAAAATCTCTTCATGCCCTCTCTATAGGTAGGCTCTCCGGCGAAAAACAGTGCCCATCGCAACGATTATTGTTTCGAATGATGTCGGTGGCGAAGAAAAACGGCCGCCTGCCGGTTTCGTCCGATGAGGAAATTCCCTAGATGGCCTGCCATGACTCAGCTTGAAGATTTCGCCGCCCGCCTGAAAACGCTGACCGACGGCCGCGCCAGCGCGCCGCGCCTCAAGGACGGGGTGATGTCGCTGGCGCTGGACGTGGCGGGCCTGTCGCCCGAGCAGCGTGATGCGGTGGCCGCCGCGATCCGCGAGGGCGGGCTGGCCGTGCCCGGCGTCGATGATGTGCGCATCGCCATGACGGCCGAGCGCAAGCCGCTGAGGATCGTTGCCGTCGCATCCGGCAAGGGCGGGGTCGGCAAATCAACCCTCTCGGCCAATCTTGCGGTCGCGCTGCGGCGGCTGGGGGTAAAGGTCGGACTGGTCGACGCCGACATTTACGGCCCCTCGCAGGCGCGCCTGATGGCGAGCGAGGACAGGAAACCGCAGGCGCGGGACAAGCAGCTTATCCCGGTGCAAAGCCCCCTCGGCATTCCGATGCTGTCCATGGGACATCTGGTCGAACCCGGGAAGGCGCTGGCCTGGCGCGGGCCCATGGCGGGCAATGCCCTGGCCCAGCTGATCGAGGCGGATTGGGGCGATGTGGAACTGTTGATCGTCGACATGCCGCCGGGCACGGGCGACGTCCAGCTTTCGATGGTGCAGAAGCACAAGCCGGTCGGCGCCGTCATCGTCTCCACGCCCCAGGATCTCGCGCTGATCGACGCGGTCCGGGCGGTGAGCCTGTTCGAACAGACGCAGGTGCCGATCATCGGTCTGGTCGAGAATATGGCCGGCTATGCCTGTCCCCATTGCGGGGAAATGTCCGATCCCTTCGGGCAGGGCGGTGCGGAAGCCGCCGCCGGGGAGATGGGCATGCCCTTCCTGGGGCGCATTCCGCTGGCCATCGACATTCGTCGCCGCTCCGATGCGGGCGATCCTCCTGCGGCCGACGCGGATGGGTACGGCGCCACCTTCCGAGCCATTGCGGAGAAGGTTGCGGCCTGGCTGGAGGGCAGGGCGGGCTCTTAAGCCTCGCCCGTGGTTGGGGGAACGGCTTGCGTCCCTCCCGCGTCCTTCCCATGTCATGGTAAATATGGAGGACCGCTGCATGCCGCTTACCGATGCGCAGGACATAGCTGATCTGTTGAACGAAACCCGTACCATAGCGCTGGTCGGGATTTCCGACCGGCCCGACCGGCCGAGCTATGGCGTGATGAAGACGCTGCAGGATCACGGTTATCGCGTGCTGCCGGTCAATCCGCAGATCGCCGGCGAGCATGTCCATGGCGAATTCGTCTGGGCCAGCCTGTCGGACATCGGCGTGCCGATCGACATGGTCGACATTTTCCGCCGCAGCGAGGCGGCGGGGGATGCGGTGGACGATGCCATAGCCGCCGGGGCCAAGGCCGTCTGGATGCAACTGGCCGTGATCAATGAGGCGGCCGCCGCCAGGGCGGAGGCGGCGGGACTCAAGGTGGTCATGGATCGCTGTCCCGCGATCGAGATACGCCGCCTCCGGCTCGACCCGGTCACGAACCGTTCGGCAGGCGCGCAATAGGGCTTTGCAGAGCTTCCAAGCCTCTTTATCAGCGGTTTCATGGGGCGCGCACCGCGGAAGCAGGGTCAGCAGACGAAAAGGGGCTTGAACCGGCGCAGCCTGCTTGTCGGCGGGGGCGCGACGGCGGGGCTTTTGCTGGCATGGGCGGTATGGCCCCGATCCTATCGCCCCAATCTCAACACCGCGCCGGGTGAGACGGCCTTCAACGCATTCCTGAAGATCGACCGGACCGGCCAGGTGGTCGTGATCGTGCCGCAGACGGAGATGGGGCAGGGTGTCACCACCCTGCTGCCGCAGATACTGGCGGACGAACTGGGGGCGGACTGGCGGACCGTCGGGGTGCAGAGCGCGCCGATCGGCCCGCTCTATGCCAATGTCCTGCTGGCGCGCGAATGGCTGGCCAGTGACTGGAGCCGGCTGGCGGGCGGAGCGGGCGAATGGACCATCGACCAATATGCGATCCGCCGCGCCCTGATGCTGACCGGAGCGGGCACGTCGATCCCGATGTTCCACCAGGCCTATAGGGAGGCGGGGGCGGCGGCGCGGGTTCTGCTGTGCAAGGCGGCGGCGGCCCGCTGGGACGTCGCCTGGGAAAGCTGCGATATCCAGAACGGCATCATTTCCGACGGCGGACAGCGCAGATTGAAGCTGGGCGAGGTGGTGGAGGATGCGGCCACCTACGACCTGCCCGAGATCCTGCCTTTCCGCCAGTCGGAGGTGGACCGGCTGGCGGGGCAGGATCTGCCGCGGCTCGACACCCCGTCCAAGATCGACGGCAGCCATAATTTCGCGGCCGACATCCGCCTGCCCGACATGGTCTTCGCCTCCATCCGCCAGGGTCCCATCGGCGACGCCGTCCTGAAAAGCGTCAATGAGCGGGCGGCGAAATCCGTCACCGGATTCCTGAAGCTGGTGCGGCAGGAACGCTGGGTCGCGGTGGTGGCCAGCAACTGGTGGGCGGCAAACAGGGCGCTGGACCTGGCCGATCCCCTCTTCGCGCTGTCCGGCAAGCCGGTGGACAGTGCCGGGATCCAGGCAACGCTGGAGCAGGCCTTTTCCGGTTCCGGCGAACGGCTCTACGCGCAGGGTGATCTGGGGCCGCTGTTCGAGGATGCGACCATCCTCGCCAGTGAATATAGGGTGGCTCCAGGGCTGCACCTGGCGCCGGAGCCGATGTGCGCCACCGCCCGGATCAGCGAGGACAGCGCGGAGGTGTGGATGGCGACGCAGGCGCCCGGCCTGGCGCGCGCCGCCATCGCCCGCGCGCTGGGGCTGCCGGCGCAGGCGGTAACGCTATACCCGCTGCATGCCGGCGGGGGCTATGGACGCCGTATGGACTTCGACGCGGGTGTGCAGGCCGCGCTGCTTTCCCGCGAAATGGGGCGTCCCGTGCAACTGCTCTGGTCCCGGCTCGAGGATGTGATCCAGGACCGGCCCAGCGCCCCCGCCCATGCGCGCATGGCGGGCAAGCTGGGTCGCAACGGAGCGGTCGAAGGCTGGTCGGCGAAGGTTGCCGCCCCCTGCGCCATGACCCAGACATGGGCGCGCATCGCCCATGGCAAACCCGTATATGAAGCCAGCGCCGATGCCGCCGGCACGTCCACCCGGCTGGCGGTGGCGGGCATGGAACTGCCCTATGCCGTGCCCAATTGGGCGGTGGATCATTTCCCGGCCGATGTCGGCCTGCGCCTGGGGTTCGCGCGCGGCAACGCGCATCTGCACGGCGCTTTCTTCACCGAAAGCTTCATGGACGAACTTGCCCATCAGGCGCAGATGGAGGCGATGTCCTTCCGCATCCAGATGCTGGGCGGCAATCCCCGGCTCGCACATTGCCTGACCACGGTGGGCGCGATGGGCGGCTGGCAGGGCGGCATAGAGGGAAGCGGGCAGGGGCTGGCGGCGCATGTGATGAACGGCGCCTTCATCGCCGTCATGGTGGAGGCGGGCATAGCCGAGGGCAAGCTCCAGGTGTCGCGGATCATCGCTGCCGTTGATGGGGGGGAGCAGATCAATCCCGACGTCGCCAGACAGCAGGTCGAAAGCGGCCTGATCCACGGCCTGGCCTTCGCCATGGGTGCGTCCGTCCCCTATGCGAAGGGCATGCCGACGCGGGCGATTCTGGGCCGCATGGGTCTGCCCCGCCTCGGCGATGTGGGGGAGGTTACCGTTGAACTGGTGCGCAGCACCGCGCCCCCCGCCGGGCTGACGGATCTCGGCGCCCCGCTGGTGGCGCCTGCTGTCGCCAATGCACTGTTCACCACTGCCGGGCGGCGTTTCCGCACCGTGCCCCTGCTGATGGAAGGGTGAAGCCTGTGGGCAAGATCGGCCTGCTCCTTATCAATCTCGGCACGCCCGATGGCCCGGACCCTGCGTCGGTGCGGCGCTATCTTGCCGAATTCCTGTCCGACCGCCGCGTCGTGGAAATCCCGCCATTGCTGTGGCAGCCGATATTGCGCGGCCCGATCCTGCTGACGCGTCCCAGGAAATCCGCCCATGCCTATCGCCAGGTCTGGATGAAGGAGGGGGGACCGCTCGCGGTTTACACGCGCGATACCGCCCACGCCATGCAGGAACGGATGGGTCCGGACGTGATGGTGGATTGGGCGATGCGCTATGGTAATCCGGCGGTCGGCGCGCGGCTGGAAGCCATGGTCGCCGCCGGGTGCAATCGCATCCTTCTGGCGCCGCTTTATCCCCAATATTGCGCGGCGACGACGGCCAGTGCGCTCGACGCCGCCTATGCCGCGCTCGCAAAGATGCGGGCGCAACCGGCGATCCGTACGCTGCCGCCCTATCATGTCGATCCGGCTTATATCGAGGCGCTGCGCGCATCGACGCAGGCGCAACTCGCCTCGCTGGATTTCGCGCCGGACCTGCTGATCGCCAGCTTCCACGGCATGCCGGAGCGCACAAGGCAATTGGGCGATCCCTATCGCGACCAATGCGTGGATAGCGCAAGGCTGCTGGGCGAGGCATTGGGGCGGGAGGTGCGCGTCACCTTTCAATCGCGTTTTGGCCCTGCGAAATGGCTGGGTCCGGCGACGGATGAGTTGCTGCGCCAGCTCCCTTCCGAAAATGTCCGGAATGTTGCTGTCCTGACCCCCGGATTTTCGGCGGACTGCCTGGAAACCCTAGAAGAAATCGCCATTCGCGGTAAAGAGGACTTTATCGCTTCCGGCGGTAATAATTTTGTCCATTTGAGTTGTTTGAACGCGTCTTCGGACGCTATTAATCTGTATGAAGATCTGGCCCGTCGCGAACTGGCTGGCTGGTTGGAGAGATAAGTTTCGTCCCGTTTTTTGAAGGAGAGCCACCATGAGCAAAGTTGCAGTCGTCACGGGCGGAACACGTGGAATTGGCGAGGCAATCAGCCTGGCCCTCAAGGAGATGGGGTTCACGGTCGCGGCCAACTATGCCGGCAATGACGCCAAGGCGCAGGCCTTTTCGGAAAAGACCGGCATAGCCTCCTTCAAATGGGACGTGGGCGACCACCAGGCCTGCCTGGACGGCTGCGCGCAGGTGACAGAGGCGCTGGGGCCGATCGATGTCGTGGTCAACAATGCCGGCATCACGCGCGACGGCGTGCTGGCGAAGATGAGCTTTGACGACTGGAACGAGGTGATGCGCATCAATCTGGGCGGTTGCTTCAACATGGCGAAGGCGACCTTCGGGGGAATGCGGGAACGCGGCTGGGGCCGTTTCGTCAATATTGGTTCGATCAACGGCCAGGCGGGCCAATATGGTCAGGTCAACTATGCCGCCGCCAAGTCGGGCATCCATGGCTTCACCAAGGCGCTGGCGCAGGAAGGTGCAAAATATGGCGTCACCGTCAATGCGATCGCGCCGGGCTATATCGATACGGACATGGTAGCCGCAGTGCCGCCGCCGGTGCTGGAGAAGATCGTGGCCAAGATTCCCGTCGGCCGCCTGGGCCGCGCCGAGGAAATAGCCCGTGGGGTCGCCTTTTTCTGCAGTGAGGACGGCGGTTTCGTGACCGGCAGCACGCTGTCGATCAATGGCGGCCAGCACATGTACTGATGGAAGAGGAGGGGCGTTCCCAAGGCGCTTCGGCGTCGGCGACATCGCCCTTCGCTCCGCCGGTCAAGCGCAGCGTGACCATTGCGGGCCATCAGACCGCGATCAGCCTTGAGCCGATATTCTGGCAAGCCCTTCGCGCGGCCGCTGCGCGAGAGGATTTGCCGGTAAACGCGTTGATCGCGCGCATAGATGTGGCCCGCATGGCGGCGGCCGACCCACCCAACCTTGGCAGCGCCATAAGGTGCTGGCTCTTCGACGATACTATACGATCATAAAATAATAATTATTCGCAATAGCGTTGACTCTGCGAACAAGTCGCAATAGCAGACCCCTCAAGTTTCAAGAAAGGGGTTCTGTTTTCATGTCCAAAGCACTGTCACGGCCTTCCTTCCTGGCGCTGAGCTGCGTCGGCGCCATGGCGTTCGCATCGTCCGCCCAGGCTCAGGATAATGCGCAGGGGCCCAGGCTCGGCGGGATGACGGTCACCGATACGGCGATCGACGAATCCCCCGTCAAGGTAGAGAAGGCCGAATCGCCCAAATATACTCGCCCGCTGCTCGATACGCCTCAGACCATCACCGTGATCGGCAAGGAAACCATCCAGCAGCAGAACCTGCTGACGCTGCGCGAAGTGCTGTCCACGGTTCCAGGCATCACCTTTGGCGCTGGCGAGGGCGGCTTCGGCTATGGCGATCGCATCATCCTGCGCGGGCAGGACGCGAAGAACGACGTGACGGTCGATGGCGTGCGATCCGGGGCATTCCTGAACCGCAACGAAGTCTATAATATCGAGCAGGTCGAAGTCACCAACGGCGCCAATTCGGTCATGAACGGTGGCGGTTCGGTTGCCGGCACGATCAACCTGGTTACGAAGCGCCCGCTGGCCGACGACCAGATCATCCTCAATGCAGGGATCGGCACCGACAACTATTATCGCGCGACCATCGATGCGAACAAGCGTGTCAACGACCTGATCGCGGTGCGCCTCAATGCCGTCTATCACGCCAATGACGTGCCCGGTCGCGATGTCGAGGATTACAAGCGCTGGGGCGTCGCGCCCGCCATCACGATCGGTATCGACAGCCCGACCAGCCTGACGCTGCAGGGGGAATATCTGGATGACAAGGCGATGCCGCAATATGGCATCCGCTATTTCCCGGCGCTGGGCGGCATCCTCAAGCAGTTCGACCGTTCCGGCTATTACGGCTTCGCCAATCTGGACCGGCAGGACAGCAAGACCAAGTCGTTGCAGGCGATCTTCAGCCATGCCTTCAGCGACACGGTCAAGGTCCGCAACCTGACGCGCTACGAACATATCCGCCAGGATACGGTGACCAGCCAGCCGAACGGCGTCTTCTGCCTCGACAACGGCACGGCAGCCGGCTTCAATCCGGACACCGGCGGCGCCTGCACCCAGCGCATCGGGACAACAGCGGCGGGCGAGACGTTGACCATTCCGGTGGGCTATTATGTACCGACGGGCGGTCGCGGGAACCAGCGTTTCATCACCAATGAGACCGCCTATAACCAGATCGACCTCAGCGCCGATTTCGACACTGGCGGCATCGGCCATACGCTGGTCGTCGGCGGCTCTGCCTTGTGGGAGCGTTACGACCAGTTGCAGGGCAGCCTGGGCCGCACCGCCAGCGGCTTCGATCCCTATGCCGCGCCCTTTACGGCCCCGGCAACCGGCGCGGGTGCGGCCAACCTGGCCTATAATGCCGCCGCCAGCCTGGGCTTCTACCTGCCGCTGGTGAACATAGCCGATCCGTCGTCGGGCATCGTCGGCCCGGCCGCGACCTCTGGCCTGGCGCGCGTCTATGGCAGCAACAATTATGTCGGCCCCGTCAACTTCACCCTCGGCACGCATAATGTGGGCGAGCAGACCAGCTATGCCGCCTATCTGTTCGACACGATGAAGTTCACCGACTGGTTCGAGATCAACGGCGGTATCCGTTATGAGAAGGTCCGGGGCTTCAACCGCACCTTCACCTACAACACGACCGGCGGATCGGCGCAGCTCGGCCAGATCAGCACGGTCGGCAACCGGCTGGAGATCGATGACAATCTCTTCTCTTTCCGCGTGGGCGCTGTCGTGAAGCCGACGCCAGATACCAGCCTGTATGTCGCTTTCGGCAACTCCAAGCTGCCATCGAAATCGTCGGTCGACGGCAGCTGTACGGCGGACAATGTGGCCGGCGGTGGCGGCTCCTGCAATGTCAGGCCCGAGACCACGAAGAATTACGAGATCGGCGCGAAGGCGGACCTCTTCGACAAGCAGTTGCTGCTGACGCTGGCGCTGTTCCGCAATGATCGCAACCAGATCAAGGTCGTGTCAGGCGATCCGCTTCTGCCTGATCAGGCGACGGACGGTTTCCAGCGGGTGCAGGGCCTGTCCTTCGGCGCGTCGGGCAACATCACCAGCAACTGGACCATTTCGGCCAACTACATGTATCTCAAGAGCAAGATCAAGCAGGGCGTCTCCGACTATTGCCTTGCCCATCCCGGCGCGACCGATCCGGCGGCGGGCACCTGCGCGAACAGCACTGCCTTCCCTGATCCGACTGCGGGCTATTCGCTGACCAACACGCCGAAGCATTCGGGCAGCCTGTTCACCACCTACCGCTTCGGCTTTGGGCTGGAGCTGGGCTATGGCCTGACCTATCAGGGCAGCTTCCTGATGAACCAGCCTAGTCTCGCCCAGCTCGTCGCCAACAGCTATGTCGGCTACCGGGTGCCCAGCTACACCATTCACCGTTTCATGGCGTCCTATCCGATCACGGAAAAGCTGAAGGCGCAGGTGAACGTGCAGAACTTCACCAACGAGAAATATGTGACCACCGTTCGCACCAACATCAACAACAGCTGGGCGCAGCCGGCCCCGACCCGATCGGCCGTGTTCAGCCTCAACTACATGTTCTGACGATCCTGTCCCCCGGCAATCGTCCCTTGCCGGGGGACACGGGCGGGTGGCGATGCACTCCTATCCTCCTCGGGTCGCCACCCGCCCGATCCCATATAAAGATGCGATTGAGTAGCATTAGGATTCGCGTTATGGACGGCCTTCGCCTGCACGGCGGCAAAGGGGATCTGGCATGCTTCGCGTAGCAGATAGATTTGTGGAAGAGGGTGGGGATGATGGGGTCGTCCCCCTGTCTGCCGCGCGGCCATCCCTTTCCAGCGTGCCGGTTCAACTCGACGCTGCTCCGGCCCGCTATGGTGCCCGGAGCGGGGTGAACGTCCCCGCCATCCTTGTCATCCTCCTGCTTCATGCCCTGATCATCGCCGCGCTGGTCCATGCCCGGCATCATGTGCATCGGATGCGGGAAGCCCGGCTGTCGGTCGTGAATCTCATGCCGCCGCCGCCTCCATCTGTGAAGGCTCCGCCGCCCCCGCCGCAGAGCAGGATCGTCGCGCCGCCGCCGCTGGTGAAAGTACCTCCGGCGCCGGTGCCGACCGTGGCGACCACGCCGACCATCGTTCCTCCTGCACCACCCGCGCCGCCGCTGGCAGTCCCCGCGCCCCCTGCGCCGCCCGCCATCTCCGTGGGGCCGAGCATCGTTCAGGGCGGCGACCTGGGCACGCAGATGATTGCGGGCAAGCCGCCCCGCTATCCGGTGGAGAGCCGTCGCAAGCGTGAGCAGGGGACCGTCCTTCTTGCGTTGACGCTGGGTCTGGATGGCGCGGTGGAAAGCCTCTCCATCGCGCAGAGCAGTGGTTTTGCCCGACTGGACAATGCCGCGCGCGACGCGGTACGCGGCTGGCGCTGGAAGCCCGTGATGCGCGACGGCCAGCCCGTGCGGGTCAAGGGCGTGGTCGAAATCCCCTTCGTCCTGCGCAGCGGAGTAGAGTGAGAGACATGGCCTGCATCCTTCGTGCCCGGATCCCTTCATCGGCATGCTGACCGTCATCCCCGACCTGCTGGACGACCAGGCCGTCACGCGCGTCCGCGCATTGATCGACGCGGCGCAATGGGTCGACGGCAACGTCACTTCCGGACATCAGTCGGCGCTCGCCAAGCACAACCTGCAATTGCCGGAGGATAGCGCTGAAGCGAAGCAGGCCGGGCAGATCGTGCTGGACGCCCTTGGTCGATCGCCCCTGTTCATCGCCGCCGCGCTGCCGCTCAAGGTCTTCCCTCCACTGTTCAACAGCTATGCGGGCGGGCAGGCCTTCGGCACCCATGTGGACAATGCCGTCAGGATACAGGCGGGTACCGGCTTTCGCGTCCGATCCGACCTGTCGATCACCGTTTTTCTGGAAGAGCCCGGCGGCTATGACGGCGGGGAATTGACGATCGAGACGAATTTCGGCGTGCAGCAGGTGAAATTGCCGACGGGCCATGCCGTGCTCTATCCATCATCGTCATTGCACAGGGTGGAGCCTGTGACCCGCGGACGGCGGGTGGCCAGCTTCTTCTGGCTCCAGTCGATGGTGCGGGACGATGCGGCGCGCCAGATGCTGTTCGATCTCGACAGCAGCATCCAGGCGCTGGCCAGCACGCTGGGGCATGAGGATGCGCAGGTCATCCGGCTGACTGGCGTATATCACAATCTGTTACGGCGGTGGGCAGACGCCTGATCGCGACAGGAATGGGGAGGAGGGCGGCACGCCATGCCCGACTATTCCAGCCGCGCAACTGCGTCCGCGTCGCAGCGCCGCTTTCCGATCCGCGCGGACGACCAGGCCGGAACCTGGATCGCCTGCCCCACCTTCAAGGGCGCGAAACGCTGACGGTCGATGCCGGCGCAGCGCAGATACAGTTCCAGCAATTTGGGCGGCGTGTCCCATTTCTCGTAGGAGAGATGAAAGGTCCCCCAGTGGATGGGGATCGCGGTTGAAGCATTCAGCGTCTTGAACAGCGTCACGGCCTGCTCCGGTCCGATATGCGCGTCCGACTGCATCTGTCCCGGCCAGAAGCGGAAAGCGCCGATAGGGATCAGCGCCAGCCTGATCGGCCCAAGCCGCGCCGCTTCCTCTGCCCATGCCATGTCGCCTGCGCCGGTGTCGCCCGCGAAGAAGATATTGCCCGCTCGCGTACTGACGAAAAAGCCAGACCAGAGCGCCCGGTTTCGGTCGGTGCCCCAGCGGCTGCTCCAATGATGATTGCGCACCACATGGACGCGATAATCCGGGCAATGCTCGTAATTCTCGCACTGGATCACGCTATTCTCGCCCAGGCCGTTCAGCGCAGCGCCGCTTGTCGAACGGCCCCAGTCCAGCGCCGTTGAAGGAATGCCGTTAGCCTTCAGGATGATGTCGTTGCCCAGGCTGGTGATGATCTTCGGCCTGTCCCGCGCCCACAGTCTTTTCAGGGTGGGAATGTCCATATGATCATAATGATTGTGGCTGAGAAGAATGAGGTCGATCTTCGGCAGATCGTCGAAGCGCACGCCCGGCTGCGTCACCCGCTTCGGACCCAGCGGCGGGAAGGGGCTGGCATAGTCGGACCAGATCGGATCCGTCAGGATATTGAGGCCGGCCGCCTGAACCAGCACTGTCGCATGTCCCACCCAGGTGGCGACCATGCCGCGTGGCGCGGCGAAGGCCGGAGGGCGGGAGGGCTTTACCGCCACCCTGTCGGGCCATGGGGGTCGGTCGTCCTGCCGCAGCAGCCAGCGTGCCACCAAGCCGCGCTGGTTATGGCCCGGCGGCGCGGGATAGCGCCTTTCCCCATCGGGATTGAAGAAACGCGCGCCGTCATAATGGCGGCTGACCGGCCCTTCATAATAGATGCGGTCGAGAAAGGGTGGAACGATGGTAACCGCCAGACACAGCGTCACCGCCAGAAACAGCAGCGCCGCGCCCAATCCCCTCATGATTTTCTCGACAACTGGGCCCATGCCATTTCCCGCTCCGATCAACAGCTTGGACATAGCGTCGATCAGGACATCGGCAAGCGCTGAGAATAGCCGCGCTTTCGAAGCGCGCGGCCGATCCTCAGACGCGCATCGGCATCAGTACGTAGAGCGCCGGGCTGCGGTCGTCTTCCCGGATCAGCGTCGGCGCGGCGGCGTCGGCGAGATGCAGTTCCACCAGTTCACTGTCGATCTGGCCGAGAATATCGAGCAGATAGCGAGCATTGAAACCGATATCGAAGCCTTCGCCCTGGAACGCGCCGGGCACTTCTTCGGCCGCGGTGCCGTTTTCCGGGCTGGTGACGGACAGGGTGATCTTGTCGCGGTCCAGCGTCATCTTGACGGCGCGCGTCTTTTCCGTGGCGATGGTGGCAACGCGGTCAACACCTTCCTCGAAGCTGCGCGGGTCGATCTTGAGCAGCTTGTCATTGGCGGTCGGGATGACCCGGCTGTAATCCGGGAAAGTGCCGTCGATCAGCTTGCTGGTCAGGATCGCGTTGCCCAGGCCGAAGCGGATTTTGCTGGCGGAGAGCGAAATCTGCACAGAACCTTCGACCTCGTCGAGCAGCTTGCGCAGTTCGCCGATGCACTTCCGCGGCACGATGATGCCGGGCATGCCGTCGGCGCCATCCGGACGCGGCACGGTGACGCGGGCGAGGCGATGGCCGTCGGTCGCGGCCGCCTTCAGGACGGGTTGCCCCTCGTCGGAAACATGGAAATAAATGCCGTTCAGATAATAGCGCGTCTCTTCGGTCGAGATGGCGAAGCGCGTCTTGTCGATGATCTGCTTCAGCGTTTCGGCCGGCAGTTCGAAGCTGGTCGGCAGGTCGCCTTCCGCGATCACCGGGAAATCGTCGCGCGGCAGGGTGGACAGGTTGAAGCGGGCGCGCCCCGCCTGGATCAGCATCTTGCCCTCGGCCGCCTGGAGCGAGACCTGCGATCCTTCGGGCAGCTTGCGAGCGATGTCGAACAGGGTGTGCGCGGAAATCGTGGTCGCGCCAGGCTGTTCGACCTGCGCGGCGACGCTTTCGACGATCTGGAGGTCGAGATCGGTCGCCATCAGCTTGATCGCGCCATCCGCCGATGCTTCGATCAGCACGTTGGACAGGATCGGAATCGTGTTGCGCCGCTCCACCACCGACTGGACGTGGCTGAGGCTCTTGAGCAGCGTTGCGCGTTCGATGGTGGCCTTCATGTCCCTGTTCTGTCCGTTTCTTTTCTGCGCAAAGCCCGAACTCGGTCGAATCCGGGCGACAATGATGGATGGTCCTTCATAGCCGCTGTGACGGCCCCTGCAAGCGCTGGGTGATCGTTTCGTTTGGCAAAGGGTTGCAAAAGGGATCAGCATGCGCTTTGCCGGTGATGTGAAAGCTCCATGGCTCCTCGTCCTGCCCTTCATGATGACTGGCGTCGCGGCCGAGGCGCGGGATTCGCTGGGCGTTTTCGAAGCATGGGGCGCGTTTCGCGATCCTGCCCTTCCTGATGCCAATGGTCCGCGCTGCTATGCGCTGTCCGTGCCGGTGGCGACCGGCGGTGACGGCTTTGCCGCGGTGGGAAGCTGGCCGCGCCAGCGGGTGCGGGGTCAGGTGCATTTCCGCCTGAGCCGGATGCGGGCGAGCGATGCGGCGGTGATCCTGAATGTGGGGGATCGCCGCTTTTCACTGGTGGCGGGGCAGGTCGATGCCTGGGCGCCCGATGCGCGGGTGGATGCCGCGATCGTCGCTGCGATGCGCTCCGCGACCAGCATGAGCGTGCAAACGCGGGACGGGCGCGGGCGCGGCTTTGCCGACACCTATGCGTTGCGCGGCGCGGCCACGGCGATCGATGCGGCGGCACTGGGATGCGCGCGATTGCGGTGAGCCGGGTGGAAGTGGGCGGGTTCATGCGGTCGCCCTTCCAAATTCCCCCAAAATCCGCTATGGGCGCGGCCATGCAGACAGCCGCCAACCCCCTGATGCCGATTCCCGGCGCTATCGACCCTGTGCCCGTGCCCCGCGCCGTTACGCCCCGCGAGGATGGACGGATCGACCTGATGGGACTGTCGCGGCCGCAGATCAAGGATGTGCTGGAAGAGGCCGGGCTCGACGCCAGGCAGGCGAAGCTGCGGTCCAAGCAGCTTTTCCACTGGCTCTATCATCGCGGCGAGACTGATTTCGACGCCATGACTGACCTCGCCAAGCCGATGCGCGGCTGGATGGCGGAGCGTTTCGTCGTAGGGCGCCCGGAAGTGGTCGAGGCGCAGGTCTCCAGCGACGGCACGCGCAAGTGGCTGCTGCGCTCCGATGATGGCCAGGATTATGAGATGGTGTTCATCCCGGACGCGGATCGGGGCACGCTCTGCGTGTCGAGCCAGGTGGGCTGCACGCTCAACTGCCGTTTCTGCCATACCGGCACGATGCGGCTGGTGCGCAACCTGACGCCGGGCGAGATTGTGGGCCAGGTCATGCTGGCCCGCGATGCCCTTGGCGAATGGCCCAAGGGGAGCATGGCGTCGGCCAATGACGATGAGGCCGACGACGCCTCGCAATATACGACCGACGGTCGCATGCTGACCAACATCGTGATGATGGGGATGGGCGAGCCGCTCTACAATTTCGACCATGTGCGCGACGCGTTGAAGGTCGTGATGGACGGCGATGGCCTCGCCCTGTCGAAGCGGCGCATCACCCTCTCCACCTCCGGCGTCGTGCCGATGATGGCGCGGGCGGGCGAAGAGATCGGCGTCAACCTTGCCGTGTCGCTGCATGCCGTTACCAAGGATGTGCGCGACGAACTGGTGCCGCTCAACAGGAAGTTCGGCATCGATCAGCTTTTGCAGGCCTGCGCCGACTATCCGGGCGCGAACAATGCGCGGCGCATCACCTTCGAATATGTCATGATCAAGGACAAGAACGACAGCGACGAGGATGCGCGGGAACTGGTCCGCCTGCTCCGCCAGTACAAGCTGCCGGCGAAGGTCAATCTGATCCCGTTCAATCCCTGGCCGGGCACGGATTATGAATGTTCGACGCCCGAACGCATCAGGCGCTTTTCCGACATCGTGTTCGAGGGCGGGATCAGCGCGCCGGTGCGCACGCCCCGCGGACGGGACATCATGGCGGCCTGCGGGCAGCTCAAGTCCGCGAGCGAGAAGAAGAGTCGCGCAGAACTCGACCGGCTGGCGGCGGAGAAGCAAGCCGCGCTCGGATAGAGCGGGGCTGATGGTGCGCGCCCAAGTGGCACGAGAAACGAAACCCCGCCCGGAACGGCGGGGTTTTTCTTTGGCCCTTCGTCCGGGCGGCATGAAGAAGGGTGAATGGGAATGACGGACGAAGAGATTGAATGGATCGCGACGGGCTTTTGCGCGCGAACGCTCCCCAAGGAGGAGTGGACCCACAGGGCCCATTTTGCGATGGCATTATGGCTGATGCTGCGGCGGCCTGATCTGGTGCCGGAGCGCGACATGCCGGGGATGATCGCGGCCTATAATGAAAGCGTGGGCGGCGTGAACAGCGATACGTCCGGCTATCATGAGACGATCACACAGGCGTCGCTGGGCGCGGCGCGGGCGGTCCTGGCGGGATTGCCGGAAGGCGTGTCGCCAGGGCAAGCCTTTGCCGCGCTGATGGCCTCCCCCATGGCCGACAAGGATTGGCCGCTTGCCTATTGGTCGCGTGAGCGGTTGATGTCGGCGGAAGCGCGGCGGACCTGGATGGCGCCGGACCTGAAACCCCTGCCTTGGGCATAGAAAAAGGGCGGCCCGTCAGGACCGCCCTTTCCCTGTTCCATCCGAGAGGGATTAGAAACGGAAACCGACGCCGACGATGCCGGCATCACGGCTGACATTGTCCTCATACTCGCTGCGCTGATATTCAGCCGAGATGTAGGTGTTGCCGGTCACTGCGAATTCGATGCCACCGCCGTAGCGAACGCCTTCGATCGAACCACCGAAGTTGCTGTTCGACGCTTCGAGGCGGGTGTTGGCATAGCCGACCTTGCCGAAGGCGAGAACGCGCGGGGTCAGGATGTAGCCCAGACGGACCGAAGCAGCCAGGTCACGGCTGACTTCCGTGCCATTGCCGCCGACAGTGGTGTCGCTGAACGACACTTCCGGGCCGAAGGTGATGTTCGGGGTGACGGCCAGGTCGTAGCCGGTCGACACGCCATAAGCGAAGCCGTCGTTACCGCCGAGCTTGTCATAGCCGCCGATGACGCCCGCGCGCGGGCCAGTGAAGGGCGCGGCGTCCTGAGCGAAAGCGGGAGCGGAAATGGCGGCAGCAGCAAGGGCTGCGAAAATCACAGTCTTCATAAAATCCTCATATCATCAGAAACGAACAGTCCTGTAATTTGGACTGTCGTTTGTTCTTTTTACGGGATGACGTTACATGTCATTATTTGATCGTCATCTGGAACGCCGATATTGACCGGCCTATCCTCCCGTCCTGCATGCAGCGAAACTGATCGCTGACGACGCGCATATGTAACGAGATTGTCATTGTTGCAACATGGATATGAACTTTACAAATGTATGATGCTTTTTCGCAACAGTCTGACTTTGCATGAAAATGGGGCGGCTCCGCTGGGGCCGCCCCATTTTTGAATCGCGTCTCGCCTGGAGCGATTTCCAAGCGATCGGAAGCGATCGCTGGTTAGGAAATCGCGGGAAACCCGCTCTAGAAGCGGAAGCCGACGCCCACTACGCCCGCGTCCCGACCGCCAAAATTATTTTCATATTCGGTCCGCTGATATTCGGCCGAGATATAGGTGCGCGGCGTTACCGAATATTCGAGGCCACCGCCATAGCGGACGCCTTCCAGCGTCTGGTGGTCGCCGGGAATTTCGAAGCGGCTGTTGGCGTAGCCCACCTTGCCGAACGCCAGCACCTGCGGCGTCACGACATAGCCCAGGCGCACCGATGCGGCGAGATCGCGGCTCGCATCGACGCCGCCGAACTTGGCCGTGGAATCGCTGAACGACACTTCCGGACCGAAGGTTACGCGCGGGGTGACGGCCAGGTCATAGCCGGTGGATACACCGTAGCTGAAGCCGTCGCCGCCATGGACCTTGTCATAACCCATGGTGACGCCAGCGCGCGGCCCAGTAAAGGGTGCAGCATCCTGAGCAAAGGCAGGAACAGAAACGGTGGCAGCAGCAATCGCTGCGAAAATCGCAGTTTTCATGGTATTCCTCTTGACTTGTTCTATACCCTGAACCGGGTGAGATCGATTTATGTTCTCAATCGGTTTTTAAAAGAGACTGAGTTGTAAAATATTTTCCATTTTGTCCCTCTTGAATTGACAGGGCATCGATCCATAGAAGCTTCAAAAGCCGGGAAATTGACTTGCTCCCGGCAGGGGTGCTTATGGACCCGAAATCTGGCTCCCACATGAATGGAAGCATGAAAAATGATTCATGGGGCAGGGCAGTCCATCCTTTTTGACGCTGCTGGTGCAAAGGGGTAACAGTTGCCCATGGACCGTCTCTCATCCCAGGCAGGATCGGCCGAACCGAAGCTGGTGCTGCGCCACCGGTGGCCGACGCGTTTGTGGCATTGGCTGAATGCGTTGCTGCTCTACACGTTGTTCGCCAGCGGGCTTGGCATCTTCAACGCGCATCCCCGGCTCTATTGGGGGCAATATGGCGCGAATTTCGACCGGCCCTGGCTGGAACTTGGGCGGTTCGGACGCTGGCTGACCCTGCCCGCCCATTATGATCTGGCGATGTCGCGGCACTGGCATCTGACCGCCGCGCCGATCTTTGCCTTTGCGCTGCTCCTCTATATGCTCTGGAGCCTGTTCGGCGGGCATCTGGGGCGTGACCTCGCCTTCCGGCGGGGGGAGCTGGCGCCCCGCCACATCTGGCAGGACATCCGGGACCATGCCCGGCTGCGCTTCCCGACCGGCGAAGCGGCGCTGCGGTACAATGTTTTGCAAAAGGGAAGCTATATCGGCGTGATCTTCGTCTTGCTGCCGCTCGTGATACTGACCGGGCTGACGATGGCGCCGGGGATGAACGCGGCATGGCCCTGGCTGGTCGACCTGTTCGGCGGTCGGCAATCGGCGCGCTCGATCCATTTCATCGCGGCCTTCACGCTGGTGGCTTTCTTCCTGGTGCATATGCTGATGGTGCTGCTTGCCGGCCCCCTGAACGAAATCCGCTCGATGATCAGCGGTCGATACCGCCTGCCCGAGGTGCGGCGATGAGCCTGATCCTCAACCGGCGCAGCCTGGTGCTGGGCGCCGCTGCGACGCTTGTGGGATGCGATCGGCTTGCGAAGAACGAGACAGTCCGCGAGACGCTGTTTTCCGCCGCGAATTTCCACAAATGGGCGCAGCGCAGCCTGATGACCCGGGACGCGCTGGCGCGGGAGTTTCGGCCCGACCAGATCTCGCCCTTTTTCCGGCCCAACGGCACCGCCAATCCGAACACGCCCGAATATAAGGCGCTGTGGCGCCGCGATTTTGCCGACTGGCGGCTGGATGTAGCCGGACTCGTGGCACGGCCGCTTTCCCTTTCGCTGGCGCAGATCCGGACCTTGCCCCATCGCGAGCAGATCACGCGCCATGACTGCGTCGAGGGGTGGAGTGCCATCGGCAAATGGCGGGGCGTGCCGTTGAAGCGGATTCTGGACGTGGCGGGGCTGCGGGATGGGGCACGCTACATCGTCTTTCACTGCGCCGACGACATGGGCGGCGGAGGCGGCTATTATGAGAGCATCGATCTGGTGGACGCCTTCCACCCGCAGACCATCCTGGCCTTCGCGCTGAACGACCGGCCCTTGCGCGTGGCGAACGGCGCGCCGCTCCGGCTGAGGGTGGAGCGGCAACTGGGCTACAAGCAGGCGAAATATCTGATGAAGATTGAAGCGGTTGCAAGTCTCCACGGCATAGCAGGAGGGAAGGGCGGCTATTGGGAGGACCGCGCCGGCTATGATTGGTATGCAGGCATTTGACGCGAACGAAATGACCTGACAGGGTGGTCCCATGAAATTGTTCGATCGCGTCATCAAACGGCTCGTCACGCGCGGCCAGCTCGACATCTACTATCATGACGGCAGGAAGATCACGGTCGGGGTCGCCGAACCCGGCTTTCCTGCGCTGGCGCTGAAATTCCATGATGCGCGGGTGCCGTTCGACATCATCAAGGATCCGCGCCTGGGCATGGCCGAGGCGTTCATGGACGGGCGGGTCACCATAGAGGGCGGCGGGATCATGGAACTGATCTCGCTCATCCGCATGAACAATGCGTGGGAAACGGGCAAGTCGATCAGCGACCTGGGTTCCGTCAAGCGTGGTTTCAAGGCGATCCGCCGGAAGCTGTGGGCGGCCAATCACCGTTCCCGTGCGAAGGCCAATGTCGCGCATCACTATGATCTGTCGGGCGCGCTCTACGCGCTCTTTCTTGACCGTGACCGGCAATATAGCTGCGCCTATTTCCCCGATGCCGACAATGAGGCGGGCATCAGCCTGGAACAAGCACAGGAGGACAAGAAGGCCCATATCGCGGCCAAGCTGCACCTGAAGCCGGGGATGAAGGTGCTGGACATAGGCTGCGGCTGGGGCGGCATGGCGCTGTACCTGCATCGCACCTGCGGTGTCGACGTGACCGGCATCACCTTGTCGGAGGAGCAGTTGAAAGTCGCGCGGCAGCGGGCGCAGGACCTGGGCGTGGCCGACCATGTGCGTTTCGAACTGATCGACTATCGCGACATGGAGGGGCCATTTGACCGCATCGTGTCGGTGGGCATGTTCGAGCATGTCGGGACCAAGGATTACCGCACCTTCTACAACAAATGCCGCGACCTGCTGACGCCCGACGGGGTCATGCTGATCCACACCATCGGGCGGGTCGACGGGCCGGGGATCACCGATGCCTTCACCCAGAAATATATCTTCCCCGGCGGCTATATCCCCGCCCTGTCGGAGATGATCCAGGGCAGCGAGGGCACGCGGCTGATGGTCACGGATGTGGAGGTGTTGCGGATGCATTACGGCCTCACCATCCGCGAATGGTACAAGCGGACCCTGGCGCACAAGGCCGACATCATCGCGCTTTATGACGAGCGGTTCTTCCGCCTCTGGACCTTCTATCTGGCGGGTGCCGCCACGGTGTTCGAGCATGGCAGCATGGTGAATTACCAGGTCCAATATGTCCGGGACCGCCGCAGCCTGCCGATCACGCGCGACTATATGCTGGAGGCGGAAGGCGCCCTGCGCGGCCGCTGAGAATCCATGAACGGGGGCTGACGACGTCGTTCCCGGACGGTTCAGTAAGGTCGGCGCATCTTCCCACCATGGCCCGGTGACGGGTGTCCATGTTGAGGAGAGACGGACATGAATATCTTGTGGAAGGGTGCGGCGGCTCTGGGCCTGGCGATCACCGCCATGGGGGTCGGTGCAGGCCCTGCACAGGCGCAATATTATGGCGGCTACGGTTATCGCGACGGATATCACGGCGACCGTTGGGATGACCGCCGTTGGGACGGCAGGCGCGACTGGCGCGATGACGACCGCCGTCACTGGCGCGGCGACCGGCGCTACTGGCGCGGGCATTATCGCCAGCGTTGCTGGACGGAGTGGCGCTACAACCATTATCGCGACCGTCGCGTGAAGGTGCGGGTCTGCAACTGAGCCGGGCGATCCTCCTTGTCTTGCGATGAGGAGGATCCGACCATCCGCCATTCACTCCAGCATGGCGGCAAGGGCAGGGGTCACATATTCCTGCCCCCTTCCTTGCAGCCTCCGGATCAGGCAGGCAGCGATCCCGTGGCGGGTGGCGAGGGTCATGCCGGCGTCATGGCCAAGGACGGTGATCGCCGTGGCCCAGGCATCGGCCCACATCGCGCTGTCGTGGAGCACCGTCACCGAGGCGACATCGTTGGCGATCGGCGCGCCGCGGGCGGGATCCATGCTGTGGGAGAGGCGAGCGCCTCCTTCTTCGCGGAAGCGGCGATAATCGCCGGACGTCGCGACGGACAGGCCGCAAAGAGCGATGCGGAGGCTTGGCAGCGAAAGACCGGGAGGGGCCTCCACATCCACCCACCAGGGCTGAAGATCAGGCCTGACGCCTTGTCCGCGCAATTCGCCGCCGATTTCGACAAGGAAATGTGCCGCGCCCAACTCGCGTAGCGTATCGGCGACCATGTCCACGGCAAAGCCCTTGGCGATGCCTGAAAAGTCCAATGTCACATCAGCCGTCCGCCGGGCGCTGTCGCCTTTGATCTCGATGACGCTCCAGGGGGAGGGGTGATGGGGCACGACGGAAAGGCCCGTCGGCCCGTTGGGACCAAAGCCCCATTTCTCCACCAGCCGGCCCACCGCCGGATCGAAGGCGCCGCCCGATATCCGGGCCATGTCCAGTCCGGCGCGCAGCACGGTCATCATGTCAGGGGGAAGCGGCATCCAATCGCCGACCGGCGCGGCGTTGAAGCGGCTAATGGCGGAATGCTCCTCCCAATTGCTCATCTGCGCAATGACCCGGCCCAGCACTGCCTCTATCGCCGCTCTGCTGTCGGGGGGTGCGTCCACGATGCGGGCGGACCAGCTTGTGCCCATGGTCGGACCGCCAAGGGCGCTGATCCTGCCCGCCCGATTGCTCGATTCGAACAGGGCGGGCGAGAGGCCGGGCGGGATGGCGATGCGGATCGCGTCGGGGATCAGCCCTGCACCTCTACCGTCATCGCATAGGTGGCGCGGTCCTGGGGCGGACCCATGAGCGGGCGGGGGCCGCCTTCACCCTGCGCCTGACCCTGCGGCCGCCCCGCGCCGGGCGCATTGCCTGTACCGCCCGCACCCGGACCAGGTCCGCGCCGTCCGCCGGAACTGATGCTGACCCAATACATGCCTGCTTCCGGCCAGGTGAAGCTGACCTTGCCGTTGGCGTCGGTTTTCACGTCCATCTGCCCGAGGTCCGACCGATACCGGATGCCGCCCGGAATGGCGACGACATCCATGCCAGCTGCCGGCTTGCCGTTCAGCAGGAACTGGAAGGTGGCGGGTTCACCCACCGCAAGGTCATTGGGATGGGTGACGGGCACCATCTCCAGCCCCGTGCCGGTCGTTGTGAAGACCTTTCGGTCCGGTTCGCCCGCTGTCACGAAGGTTTCGATCCGGGTGCGCGCCGTCGCCGTCTGCACGTCTGTCGCGCCCTGCGGCACGGCGGTCGCCAGCGTCGCGGCCGTGGTGCCGCGGGGCAGCATCTTGCGCTCGCCATCCAGCATGTAGCTGCCCATCAGCATCTCGTTGACGATGGCGATCTTGTAGGTGCCCTTGGTCTTGATGCCCAGGTCGAAGGTCTGGCGCAACTTGCCGACGCTACGATTTTCCACTTGGACTGCACTGCCGTCGGGTGCGGTCACCACCGGCTGCCAGTCCTGGCCCGGATGGTCGAAATAATAAAGATCGCTCGAAATGGCGGCGTCCACCGTTACCCATTCATTGCCGGAGCCGGCGAACATGGTTTCGGAGGGCAGCATCCAGGGCCGCGCCGCGCCCGCCATTTGCGGCAGAGCCATGGCGACCGTCGCGGCGAGCAGGAACAGCGGTTTGCGGAACTTCATCATGACTTCCTCCCCTCAGCGCGACAGCACGGCGTTGACCGCGCCCAGCTCGAACTGCCCACTGCCGCTGCCCTTGGCGCCGGCCGCCGTCACGTTGAGCGGGACGCGAACCACCTCGCGTCCTCCGGATTCGCGCGCGGCCTCCACCACCAGCGTGTATTTGCCGGGGGACAATGCCGGCATGCCGCCCTTGCCGGCGGGGAAGCTCAGCTTATGGGTGCCGGGTGCGCGGGTGGCGCCGGATATGCCGTCGGCAGGCAGGGTCAGCGAACGACCGGAGGCGCGCCACCACATGCGAATGTCGCGCAGCCATTTGACGCCGCCATTGTTGCGCTTGTCGACATCGTAGAGCACGGACAGGGTGCGGGCGGGCGTGCCTTCCTTCTCCAGCCAGATCGCCACATAGGGGCGGTGATATTCCGCCACCGACAGGCGCGGCAGGGTGAGCGTGACGTCCAGCGTCTGCGCGGCCGCAGGCAGGGCGATTGCACTCGCGCCCATGGCTGCGCCAGTCAGGACGATCTTGTGGTTGATCTGCATGCGGTGAGGAACTCCCCCTTTAATGGATGAAGATGACGGCCAATATGGCCGGAATGGCGAGGCCCGCGGCGACCAGCGGCCAGGTGGTCGGGCGCTTCCTGGCGTGGAGCCAGAGCAGCAGCAGGCCGGTCAGGGCGAAGAGGAAGCAGGCAATGGCGAAGATGTCGATGAACCACTTCCAGACATCGCCGGCATTGCGGCCCTTGTGCAGGTCGTTGAGATAGCTGATCCAGCCGCGGCTGGTCGCCTCGCTGGTGACCTCGCCGCTATGCCGGTCGATCGATATCCAGCCGTCGCCGCCGGGGCGCGGCAAGGCAAGATAGACTTCGTCCGCTGACCATTCCGCTTCGCCCGCGCCGCTTTGGCCGATCGTCTTCTCCACCCATTGGGCGATCGGAGCAGGCAGCGGTTTCCTGGCGTCGGGCGCATCGTCGGGCGCCACCTGCCCGCGCAGGGCGGGCGGCAGGATGGCGGATTTGCTCACCGTCTGCGGCGTGCCCTCCACATCGGCGGCGTGGTTCAGCGTGATGCCGGTGAAGGCGAACAGCAGCAATCCGATCAGGCTGATCGCTGAACTCACCCAATGCCAGGTATGAAGCTGTTTCAGCCAGAAGGCCTTGGGGCTCTTCTTCTTGTTCGGCTGAGTGCGGACGGGGGCGTGCATCGGAAGCGGGACGAGTCCTGTAGAGAAGAGGCGGCCTCCATAACGCGAACGACTCGCAATTGCAAACGGGGGCCACGGCAAATTTGTATCAAAATGTATGCGACCGGATCCTTGCCGATGAACGGCGGTCCGGCGCAGGGGGCGACGTCATGCTATTGACGCGTGACCCCTTGGCAACTAGCCGCCTTTGATGACGAGCGTGACACGGAAAATGTCATCAGTCGCAAAGGCCTGCCTGCAAGGAATGACGATATGCTGACGCCGGCCATAGCCGCTGGAATGCTGATGATGGGGGTACAAGCGGGACCGGAAGGGACGATGGCGCCGGCCTCCCCTGTGTCCACCGCCCCAGCGGTCGCCCCCCCTGCGATCGCTGCACCGGCGTCCGGAGCCTCCGTGGACCCGCAGGCGGCACAGGATGGTGCGTCGCCGGTGCTGGTCGTACCGCCTCCGCCGGTCATGCCGAACCTGCCGGGCAGCACCGCATCCGCGGCGGCAGCGCCGCAGCCGGGCGAGATCGTGGTGACTGGCCACACCCGGCCGCCGCCGGGCGATCCGCTGGAGCGGCTGAACGAAAAGAGCTTCGAGGCGGTGCAGTCCGTCGACAAGGCCGTGGTGGAGCCGGTCGCCAAGGCCTATAACAAGGGCCTGCCCAAGCCTGCGCGCAAGGGACTGCGCAATTTCTTCTCCAATCTGCAGGAGCCTGTGGTCTTCCTGGCCTATCTGCTCGAATTCAAGCCGGGCAAGGCGGTGGAGACGGCCGGCCGCTTCACCATCAACACCACGCTGGGGGTGGCGGGACTGTTCGACGTGGCGAAGCGCAAGCCCTTCTTCCTGCCCTATCGGCCCAACGGCCTTGCCAATGTGCTCGGCTATTATGGGGTAGGTCCGGGGCCTTACATGTATCTGCCGATCGTCGGCCCCACGACCCTTCGCGACATCATCGGTGACACGGTCGACAAGATGATCGTGCCCTTTGCCATCGGCAAGCCGTTCAACGAACCCAAATATGTCATCCCCGCGACGATTCTGAACCAGCTTGGCGAACGCGCCGCCTTTGACGAGACGATCCAGCAGATCCGTGACGAGGAAAATCCCTACGCCTATTATCGCGAACTATATCTGAAGCAGCGCAAGGCCGAGATCGAGGCGCTGCACGGGCGCGTGGTGGAGCCGCTGACGCCGGTCTATGGGCCAGGAATGGGCAAAGGGCCGGTGACGGCCGAGCCGGAAGCGGTCGAATAAGCGTCTTCGATTGCCGCCCTTCCTGTCTTTGCGGAAGGGCGGCAATCGAGGAAAAGCGCTTTACCGCCCCAGCAATCCGCGCGCCTGGCCGGCAATTTCCGCCAGCATCGCGACATTGGGCGTCGCCGCCCCCTTGGCGCGTTGGACAAGGGCGCGGAACTGCTGGATCCGCGCACCCTTTGCCTTCAGCCAGGATTCGACATGATGGGCGATATCCTTGCCTGACCCCTGGGCGAGGAAGTCGAGCCGCACCTGCTGCATGTCGCGCGCCACCCCGGAAATAAGCAGACGTTCCCATGGATCGGACGGGGCCATGCGCGCGGCGGTGGACTGGACCCAGTCAATGCCGACTGCTTCGCCCAGATGGGTGAAGGCGCGGGTGAGGGCGACCTCGTCGAGTGACAGGCGTCCGGCCAGCGCCGCGATGCCGACCGCGCCATCCAGCTTGAACAGCCCGGCGGTGCGGCGGGTCAGCGCTTCCGGCGCGCCCAGGGACAGCAGGCGGTCGGAGACGGCCGTGACCCGGCGCAGCGCTTCGCTGGTGAGCAGGTCGTCCACCCGCTTCGCCAGCTTGTCCACGCCCTTGGCCAGTGCGCCATGCCCTGCCTGCGGCAAGGCGCCGGACGGGAGGCTGCGGAGAATGTCTGCGATCTGCGCCCGCATGCCATTGGCGATGTCGCCGAACAGCGCGAGGCGCGCCGCTTCGGACATCTCCGCCGCGTCGATATCCTCCCATAGCTGGCGGATGTCGTAGAGCCGCTCCGCGATCAGGAAGGCGCTGGCAAGGTCGGCCAGCGAACAGCCTTCTTCCTCCGCCAGTTCGAAAGGATGGATAAGGCCCAGCCGGTTGACGATCCGGTTCGCGACCTTGGTGGCGATGATCTCCTTCCTCAGCGCATGGGCGACGATGGCGTCCGCTTCCTTCTTGCGCATGGCGGGTGGGAAGGCCTGGGCGAGTTCGTCGTCCATGCTGGGATCGGTGGCCAGGTTGCCATGCTCGATCGCGTCCTGCAGGGCCAGCTTGGCGGTCGAGAGCAGCACCGCCAGTTCAGGCCGGGTGAGGCCAAGCCCGTCCTGCCCGCGCCGCAGCAACTGGTCGTTGGCGGCCAGGCCCTCCACCTGCCGATCGAGCCGGCCTGACTCTTCGAAGGTTTCGATCAGCCGCACATAGCTCGCCAGCTCCGCCGCGCCGCCCGCCTCCGCGATGGACAGGCCGAGTGCCTGGAGGCGATTGTCCTCCAGCACGATGTCGGCCACGGCATCGGTCATGCTGACCAGCAGCTTGTTGCGGTCGTCGAAGGTCAGGCGGCCTTCCGCCATTTCCTTGTTGAGCGCGATCTTGATATTCACCTCATTGTCCGAACAGTCTACGCCCGCCGAATTGTCGATGAAGTCGGTGTTGATCCGTCCGCTGCGCAGCGAAAAGGCGATGCGCGCCGCCTGGGTAACGCCCAGATTGGCTCCTTCGCCCACGACTTTCACGCGAAGCTGCTCGGCATTGACGCGCAGGCGGTCGTTGGCCGGATCGCCCACGTCGCCATGGCTTTGCGCAGCGGCCTTCACATACGTGCCGATGCCGCCGAACCAGAGCAGGTCGTTGGGGCTTTTCAGGATCGCGGAGATGAGCGCACCAGGCTCCATTTCCGTGTCGGTGACGCCCAATATCGCCTGCACTTCCGCAGTAAGGGGAATGCTCTTCAGGCTGCGCGGGAAGACGCCGCCGCCCTTGGAGATCAGCTTCTTGTCATAATCGTCCCAGCTTGAGCGGGGCAGTTGGAACAGGCGGTTGCGTTCCTCCCAGCTTTTCGCCGGATCGGGATCGGGATCGAGGAAGATGTGGCGATGATCGAAGGCGGCGACCAGCCTGATCGCCTGGCTGAGCAGCATGCCATTTCCGAACACGTCGCCCGACATGTCGCCGCAGCCGACGACGCGGACCGGTTCGCTCTGCACATCGACGCCCATTTCCGCGAAATGGCGCTTCACGCTGATCCACGCGCCCTTCGCGGTAATGCCCATCGCCTTGTGGTCATAGCCATTGGAGCCGCCGCTGGCGAAGGCATCGCCCAGCCAGAAGTCCCGCTCCAGCGCCAGGGCGTTGGCGACGTCGGAAAAGGTGGCAGTGCCCTTGTCGGCGGCGACGACGAAATAGGGGTCGTCGCGGTCATGGATGACGACCTGCGCCGGGTGCTTCACCTTGCCCTTGACGATATTGTCGGTGACCGACAGCAGCGCGCGGATGAAGATGCGATAGCTTTCCGTGCCCTCGGCGAACCAGGCGTCGCGATCGACCTGCGGACTGGGAAGCTGCTTGGGATAGAAGCCCCCCTTCGCGCCGGTCGGCACGATGACGGCGTTCTTCACCCGCTGCGCTTTCATGAGACCCAGGATCTCCGTGCGGAAATCGTCCCGCCGGTCGGACCAGCGCAGCCCGCCGCGCGCAACGGGGCCAGCGCGCAGATGGATGCCCTCCACCCGTGGCGAATAGACCCAGATTTCGCGCCATGGCAGCGGCGCGGGCAGGCCGGGGATCTGCGCGCTGTCGAGCTTGAACGCCAGCGCCTCCTGCGCGGCCGCGCTGTAGAAATTGGTGCGCAGGGTTGCGGCGATCACGGCGCGCAGCAGGCGCAGAACGCGATCCTCGTCGATGGCGGTGACCTTCCCCAGTCCCGCCTCGATCTCCCGTTGCGCGGCGGCGGCGCGGGCGGCGCCATCCTTCGCCTCGGGATTGTGCAGCGCTTCGAACAGTTCGATGAGCTGGCGGGCGATGCCCTGTTCCCGCCGCAGCGTTTCGGCAAATGTCGCCATGCCATAGGCCATGCCGGTCTGCCGCAGATAGCGGAACAGGGCGCGCAGCAGCACGACCGATCGCTGGTCAAGCCCGGCGGTGACGATCAGCTCGTTGAAGCGGTCATTTTCCGCCACACCCTCTGTGACTTGGGCGATCGCCTCCGTAACGACATCAGCGCGGGCGATCACGCTTTCGGCATCGCCCCCCGCCGGCAGTTCCAAGACGAAGCGCTGGACATGGCCAAGCGCACCTTCCTGCCCCTTGGCATCAACGGCCGTCAGCATCTCGTCGATGACGCGGAAACCGAAATTCTCGAAGGCGGGGACCACTTCGGACAGGGCGATGGCGTCATGGCTGTAGAGCTTCAGCCGCAGCCGTTCGGGCTCATTCTCTTCATTGCGATAGATACGGATCGATTTGTCGCCAGGCCCCGAAAGGCTGTGGAGCAGACGGATGTCTATGGCTGCCTCCGCCGGGCCGGCGCCGTTGCGATAGCCCATGGGGAAACCGGGAGCGTAACGCTGCGCCAGCGTTGCGGCGCGGCCCGCCTCCTCGCTTTCGGCCAATGCCTCCTCGACGGCGGGCAGCCAGCCCCGCACCATCTGTTTCAATTGCCGGTCGAGCGGCTGTTCATCGGGCACCACGCCACCGTCGCGCAGATCGAGCGTGATGCGCAGCAGCGCCAGGCCGCTTTCCTCCAGCGCGATCGACCAACTCAGCACCGGGCCGTTGCAGGCCTGGCTCAACATGTCCTGCACCGCGACGCGTCGCGCCGTGGTCAGTTCCTCACGCGGCAACCAGGCGAAGGCGTAGAGATGGCGGGCGAGCGCGCTCGTCCCCAGCACCAGCTTCGGGCGCGGCCGGTCGGTCAGCGACATGAAGGTCAGCACCAGCCGTTCCAGGGTCTCGCGGTCGAAGCCGATGAGGATGTCGTGGGGCAGGGCAGTCAGCGCATGGGTCAGCACCTTGCCCGCATGGCCGTGCGGATCGAAATCGAACTTGTCCATCAGCGCCGACAGGGCCGACCGCAGCAGAGGCACCTTGTCAGGCGTCGTCGCCAGCCCGGCACTGGTCCACATGCCAGCGTGGATAGACAGCGCCGTCACCTGCTTGCCCTCCCGCACTGGTACGATGATCATGTCCAGCAGGACGGGCCGATGGACCCGAGAGAGGCGGTTCGACTTGATGATGAGGGGCGCGCGCCTGCCTTCCTCGAACCAGTTGAACGCCGCCTCCAGCGTGGCGGGTGCCAGCATGGGCCGGTCGCGCAGGCCGCAGACGCCGATGCGTGCGCCCGCCTTCCCGTCGCGATGACGCACTTCATGGCCGATCTGGGTGAAGTGACGGGCAAGGAACCAGCGCAGCAGCGCCGCGCCTTCCTCGTCTGGCGCTGCGTCTGCGTCGGCGCCCATCGCCTCCCGCATCTTCGGCCAGTCGATAACCGCGGCGCGAACGTCGGCCAGCGTTTCCTCCAACGCTTTCTCAAGCGTCCGGCGAGCCTTCGCATCGGCGCGGTCCGCCTCGATATAGATCATTGATTCCCGACGCGCGCCGGCGGCGTCATTGTCCAGGATCGCCTTCAAATGGCCGTTGCCGTCCCGCTCGACCGACAACACGGGATGCAGCAGGCGGTGGATGATGATGTCGGCTGCCGCCAGCGCATTTGCGATGGAATCGACCAGAAACGGCATGTCGTCATTGATGATGGCGATGCGCATGTAGCGGCCATTCGCCCCTTCGCCCAGCGTTTCCATGGCGATGGCGACGTTGCCTGGCCGGCGGGTCGCTGCAGTGCCGGCGATGAAGGCGGCTGCCGACAGCATCGCGTGCTGGTCGAAGCCTTCGCTTTCGCCAGGCAATGTGCCTCGTGCCAGCGCTGCCTCCAGCGCGTCGCTTATGCCCCGATCAACTTGCTTCGATTCAGCCAATGCCGTCATGCGCCTGCCTCTTGCCCGCGGGTTCAGTCCCGCTTCTGTCAACGGAGAAGACGCCGGAGAACCGCCGCGCGACTTCTCAAACCGATGCCGTCCACTATGCGCCACTGCATCCGGAGGCTCAACCCAGAATAAGAAATAAAGTTACATAAAATTGAAATATTATGTGCGGTGCAGCATGGGGCGGATGGCCCGTGAGGATAGGTCAGGAAATCGGGGCATGATCCCGTTCTGTCAATCTGCCGCGGCGGTTTCTGCCGATGGACAGGGCTTGAGCCGCGATGGGAACCCATTTGCGGCTTGGGAAGATCGCCCGAAGGCCATGCTGGCAAAAACCCGTCTGGAGGCGACGGGTTTCGAACGAACCGGGTGGATCAATGACGTCGCGGGTCGCGTGTTCAACCGGCAGCGGCGGTAATGGCGCGCTGGCTGATTTCCGATCCTTCCGGCAGAGCGCCGACGATGGCGAGCGATCCGTCCCTTTCCCGCCGGGCGATTACCACGGCCAGCCCGTCGCCGTCGGTGGCGATCGCGAAGGGATCAAGCGCGGCGGCCGTCCTCATCGCCGCGCGGGCGGTCTGCTGGCGATCGGGTCGGGCCGGACCGTCGGTGCGGCGCTGGGCGCGTTCGTTGCGGACCAGTGCTTTCAGCCCGCCATCATAATTGGCGAGATAATCGCCAAAGCTGCCCAAGGCGACATCGTTGGCACGGGCATGATCCAGGGCCGTGGCATATTCGGTGATGCGCGTCTTGTCGTAGCTGGAGCCGAAGACCAGCTTGACGACAGCGGTCATCGGCGCGCGCGCCTGGACCTTGAGGCCGCTATCCTCCAGCAGTTCGGCATATTCGTCGGGCCGGGCAAGCGTGACCAGCGCAAAGTCGTAGCTGAGGCCGATGGCGCGATAGAGCGCCGCATGGCTGCGCGCTTCGCTGGTGCGTGCCTGCTCCGCACTGTCGCGGGCGAGGGCCAGCCAGTCGGCAAGGGGTGCGTCCTCATTCGGGCTTTCCATGCCGCCCAGGTCGAGCGTGTCGAACCCGTCGACCGCCGGACCGTCCGCCCAGATCGGTGCGACGGGCGGCGCGGCGGGGCTGGATAGCAGGGCGGCCTCCACCTCCCGATCGATTTCGGCCGTGACGGCCTGGCTTGCCGCTTCCTTCCAGTTGATGACGCCGAAGACGAAGTCGATCGTCTCGTCGTCGGAGGAGAAGGGCATCAAAATGCCGCGATAGAGGATTTCAGCGCCGCGCTGGTTGATGAAGCCGGCCTCGAACCCGATGGGTGCGGCATTGGCGATGATCTGCAGATAATGATCGGTCAGCCGTGACAGCAACGATCGGGCCGGCACATCATTGATATACTGGATGGAGCCCTCGATCTCGCACTCCTCGCGCAAGGCGGTGCCAAGATAGACGATGGCGGGATTCTCCAGCCCGGTGCTGAAATCCAGCAGGACGCTGTAAGGGCCGAAATCCTCCAGATCCTGAGGCGCGAGATCCTCAATGGACGGCAGGCTGCGGTCGCCGAGCAGCGACGCCCAATAATTATAGGCGCGCACCTGCATCCGGCGCTCATCCGCGCCGACAAGCGGCGGCGTTTCGATAGCCGCGTCGTCGGCAGGACCGAAATCATCCTCGTCATCGGCGATTTCATGCCCCCGCAGAGTGTCCATTCCATCGGTCCTTGGTTCAGGTAAAGCTTTTCCTTGAGAATCGACGGTGCCACGGGATGGTAAAGATGACGTAAAGGCGGGACAAAATGATGATCCGAAGCGGTCTGATGACGAGCAGGACCGGCAAATCGCATTTGCCTCCTTGTCCTTCCCGTCAAGCGCTGTTATCTGCCCGCCCCAATGCCGCTTTAGCTCAGTTGGTAGAGCATCGCATTCGTAATGCGAGGGTCACGTGTTCGAGTCACGTAAGCGGCACCACTAACTCTAACACATTGAATTTGTTAGAGAAAATCCGCAAAATAGGGTTTGTTACGACTTTCTGCTGCAAACGTAGCAGGCGATTCTTGTCGACATATCTCCTTAGGCGCGACGGCGGCTCATACTATTTCCGGCGCGCTATCCCTGCGAATCTCCGTCCTTTCATCGGTGGAAGGCGGAAATGGATTAAGTCTCTTGGCACTAAGAGCAGGAGGGGCTGGGCGTTGAGCAGCGTCGCGCAGAAGACATCGGGATGATCATGCTTCATGCAAGGGCGTCATCGACATCCACGCCGAGATTCTGACGCACGCGATCGCTCCCACGTCATTGTCGATCAATATGGGCTGGCGCGGGACACCCATTCTCTTTCGACCTCCTCAGCTGCCGGTGCTGACGGCCAATTCGTCCAATAATCAAGTTGGCTATCCTAACGGCTTTCGATTTGGCATGCTTAGCTCCAGTACGACAGCACGGTCCTTCGACTCCGTAATGAGGGGAAATGATGAACGATCTATCGGCATCGGCTACCTGGGGCGACACTGCGGAATATTTCATGGCGCGCCAGGAAAGCCATCGCGGTGGCGTATTTCCCGTCCATTCGCACGATCATTTCGAAGCGCTGCTGATCCTCTCTGGTCGCCGCATGCAGCATTATGGCAGTTCGGAGATTGAAGCCAATCCCGGCAGCCTGATCTTCACCCCGCCAGGGCTGCGCCATGGCGCGACCATCGTCGGGCACACCGCCAGCCTTTCCATCCAGTTCAATCTGAAATTCCTGCATCCCGAACTGCCGGCGGATGCCCAACGCCTGTGGTCGCACCCCAGTACGCTGAGCGCGGCCCCTGAACTTCTGCCCTTCGTAGCGCAGAAGCAGATGCGCTATGAATGCGATCCCTGCCTGACGGAGAAGCTCCAGGGGATCTGGACCTCGCTGATCGAACGCAACGGCTCGCAAAGCCTGGGCGCTGAGCAATATGCGCGCGCGCAGCTTTCCATCCTGCTGCTTGAGGTGGTGGAGGCATTTGAGAGCGAGATCGTCGAGGTGGCCGAGATGGAGCAGCATGAAGGTGCTTCGGACAAGATCGACGAGTTGCGTCAGTTCATTGACGCCAATCTGGCCGAGCGCCTGTCGATCCACGAAGCGGCCCGCCACCTTGCAATCTCTTCCAGCTGCTTGGCCGCCCGCATCAAGCGGGTGACCGGGCAGACATTCGGCGAGCTTCTGCTCAAGGCGCGGCTGCAGCATGCGCGTGAGTTGTTGATCTATACCGACAGGCGGGTGTCCCAGGTGGCGTTTGAATGCGGGTTCGACGATCACGCCTATTTCTCGCGGCGGTTCCGGCAGGATCTGGGTGTGTCGCCACTCGAATTCCGGCGTCGGCAGCTATCGGAGATCGATTTGTCTGCGATCAGCGCCCAGCGCCATTGATTGGGGGAGGGCGGCGAAGCCAGCCGATAGTTGATCTGTTCGGAAAGTTGCTTTCAGCAGGTCTGTTCCCCTGGTCGAGGGCGGCCAACAGGCCCCCATTTCGCTGAAGTTTGAATATTGCAAGGAGTATGGGGCATGACACAGTCCACCAACACCGAAGATCTCGCCCGACGGATTCGCGTCAACGCCGTTAATATGGTTGATATTCAGGGCTTCGGCTATCTGGGCCAGGCGCTCGGCACGGCGGAGATCATGGCAGTGATCTTCGGCGAAAATTACTGGCGGCAGGGCGTGGACCGCTTCGTGCTGTCGCCGGGGCACTATGCCATTACTTTCTATGCCGTCGCCGCGGAGATCGGCCTTCTCCCGCGCGAGGCGCTGGCCGACTATGGCAAGGACGAAGCATTGCTGGAAGCGATCAGTACGGAACGCACGCCGATTGTCGACATCACCTGCGGTTCGCTGGCGCAGGGGCTTTCCGGCGGCATTGGCCTGGCGCTCGCCCAGAGGTTTGCTGGCGAAAGCGGACGAACGATCGCGCTGATCAGCGATGGCGAGATGGAAGAAGGACAGACCTGGGAAGCGGCCATGTTCGCCGCTCATCACAAGGTCAACAATCTGATTGCGGTGATGGACGTCAACAATTCCCAGGTTGACGGGCCGATCACCTTCGTCACCACGGTCGAACCAATTGCTGACAAATGGCGTTCCTTCGGATGGAACGTCGTCGAATGCGATGGCCATGACATTGATGCGCTCCGGCAGGGCATGGATGATGCGCTTGCGTCGGATCGGCCGACGGTAATCCTGGCGAAGACCGACATATTGGGCGGGCTCACATCTTTTCCGCCGACCGTCGATGGGCATTTCATCAAGCTCACTCCCGAATTGACCCGGGACGTCCTCAAGGAACTGTCCGCCGAGCCGGCGTGATCAGGATCTGTTGACCACTGTTAAGCCTACCGATCTGACGCGTGTCTGATCGATGGCTGAAGTGTCCGGTGATGGGCTGGATCGATGTGGACGATCCAGCCCATCACCTGCGCGGTTGTCGGCGCGTACTCGATCTCGGTGCTGCGGAGGCCGATCATGCCGCCATTACGGTATCGAGCATTTGGAACTGGGTCGGAAAACTTCGCCACGTTTCGATGACCGTTGTGAACTTAAATATATTTGCGTCTCGGGCTGGGGGTATTGGTTGTCTACATTGAGCTATCATCCCCAGGTGATGACGGTTCTATCCATGTGTGCGGCGACACCCCCCGTCTCCGCACCGGAGGTGCGATACAATCCGCTGAAGTATGTTCAGAATACCAAAGATCACGTCGCGATCGAAGAATAGAGTGATTTCCAAGCGATCGGAACCGATCGCTGGTTAAGAAATCGCGGAAGCCAAAGAATTCAGAGCGGCGATCTGATTCAATCAGATCG
The DNA here is from genome assembly GCF_040676415.1 of Sphingobium sp. LSP13-1-1.1. Classification (NCBI taxonomy): domain Bacteria; kingdom Pseudomonadati; phylum Pseudomonadota; class Alphaproteobacteria; order Sphingomonadales; family Sphingobiaceae; genus Sphingobium; species Sphingobium sp. LSP13-1-1.1. Next base: position 39,991 of record NZ_JBEGHU010000016.1, read on the forward strand.
AAACCCGCTCTAGAAAGTTACTTTGCACGCTGTGCAGCAGACAAAGTAGTTCAAGCGATCAAGCCTTCAATCCTAACGGCGACGGCCATTCAGCCCTTATTCTCTTACAAAGTTCGCCGAGTGTGGGTCCTCGGCGTAGCGACTGAAATACGCGACGAGCCTGAAGATAGGGGATTTGGGCATGGCATTTCATGAAGCATTGCGCGCGACCGGTGGGCAGCGGCCACCTAACTATCTGACCGAAATCAGGCTCTGGATTCGCCCCTGCGGATTCGCCCTGTGCGCATTTTGATACGGCGTCTGCCGACGAATACGCACCTGTTTAATTGGACCATTGGAGAGCGACATGTGTAGCCACCCTCAACACATCCATTGTACTCCGGAGATGCTGCCGGAGGAATTCAAGCGGGGTGCTTCGCAAAATGCGATCATGGCCGTGGATTGGGAGAATCGGGTCGATTTCGACCGGCTTCGCAAATATCGGTTCAAGCGCGTTCAGGACCAGCTGAAGACGTCGAACATGGGCGCCGTGCTGTTGTTCGACATGAACAACATCCGCTATACGACTGCGGCGCACATCGGCAATTGGGCGCGCGACAAATATTTTCGCTGCGCGCTCATCATGCGCGATCGCGAACCGATCATGTGGGATATCGGCTCGGCCGCCAAGCAGCATCAGAAGCATAATCCCTGGATCAGCCCCGAAAATTGGCGCCCGGTGGTATCAAGCTGGCGCGGCTCGATCATGGAAGAGGTTGGCGTTGAGAAGGCGAACGCGAAGCGGA
>NZ_JBEGHU010000017.1:0-40481 GCF_040676415.1 Sphingobium sp. LSP13-1-1.1
TCTGGCCACCGAAATTGCCCGAAACGTGGACGCCCGGCGTAATGCGGCCAATGTCGATGCTGCTCGTCACGCCAAGCCGGGCCAGCTGCTCACTCCCCAGGGCGGTGATCGAGATGCCGACATCCTGAAGACGCTGCTCACGATGCTGCGCCGTCACGACAATCTCGCCGTTGTCCATACCGCCTTCAGAGGCTTTCGACTGCGGGGCCTGCGCCTGAGCATATCCCGTTGTGGAAACCAGGGCGAAAGTCGTGGCGCCGATACCAAGCAGAATCTTCGTTTTTAAACGCATGCCTTATTCCCCTTTATCAGCCCGGTTCCCTCCGGACTCTCGATATTCGAGATATCGAGTCTACATATCAAGATCAAGAGAAATCATTCCAAGATGCTGCCAGACCTTGGCTAAATTTGAGCCGGTATCTGGCAGTGGCGAGATGGACCATTCCGCGGGGACTGTTGGCCAGGTGATCTTATCGGTGGTGTGGCCCGGTTGATCTTGATCCAGCCGAATACGCCTCAAGCAATCGCGCCCCTTGCAGAGCGTCCGATGATGTTCGTCTCACACGCGTGTGGATGACCGCCTTATGGGCTCGCCTCGCCCGGTACCTTCGATGCCGCTGCGAGCAATTTCGCACGAATGAAACATACAGGCACTAATTTCGTTAGTTTCGGCCTTTGAGCAAAACTTGTCGATTTTTCTTGTGCTGTCAAGCACCCCATATATTAAATTATGCCAGTCCCACCTTTGGACGCCGGAAAGCGAACTGGAGTGGGATCGCAGCAGCATGATCTGGGCGGATAATGGCGGGCCGGCGTGCCCAAAGGCAGTAAAGAAATGCGCCGTGGACAGTGCCTTCGGCACGACGAATGGCCATGCCGTGCCGAGGGTCTTGTGTGGCGCCTTCCTGTCCCCAACTCCGCAAGGGATCCTCTGACTTTCCTCGCTAACGCTTCCATCGGTCGCGGGTCAGGCTTTTTGATTTGGCTTGCGGGCGCCACGGGCCGGTACGCAGTTCGAACGTGGCGGGCCACATCGGTTCAGCGAACTGCTACTGCTCTAGCCCTGGACTGGTAAGCCGCCGCATGGGTCCGCCCTTAAGGCGCGCGCCGGCAGCCCGTTCCTTCAGGCCACATCCTCCGTTCACCCAATTTGCAATCGCAGCTTTGCCACGGCCTGGCAGCGCGGTCGCTGGCTTTTTCCACCTTTGATCGAAACTGCCTGCATCTTAGATTGATTTTCAATTGATCTTACTATTTTGACGTGATATCTCGAATAACGAGAGTCCGGCTGGAGCCGGCCAGATGGGGGAATGGGACATGCGTTTAAGAACGAAGGCTCTACTTGGCATCAGCACCGCAACCTTTGCTCTGATCTCTACAACGGGACATGCTCAGGAAGCACAGTCGACGACAGCTACCGCCGAGGTGCAAAGCGCGGACACGTCCGGATCAACGGGGCAATCGGCCTTGGGCGGTGAAATCATCGTCACGGCACAGCGCCGTTCAGAAAACATCCAGAATGTCGGCATCGCGATCAGCGCCTATTCCGGCGACCAGCTTCGCGCCCTCAACGTCGTCGACTCTCGCGATATCGCAGCCCTCACCCCGGGCGTACACCTCGGCGGCGCCATTGCCGGGCAGAACAGCCAGTACACCATCCGCGGCGTCACCCAGAATGACTTCAATGACGTCGTGGAAGCACCCAACGCGGTCTACCTTGACGATGGCTACATTGCGATCGGCCAGGGACAGACGTTCGCTCTGTTCGACATCGATCGCGTCGAGGTGCTGAAAGGACCGCAGGGCACTCTCTTCGGGCGGAACGCCACCGGCGGCCTGGTGCATTATATCACCGTTAAGCCTGAACTCGGAAAAACCAGCGGCTTCGTCGATCTGAATTACGGCATTTACGACTCACCGGCGAATCCGGGCACGTTCCGCGGCGAGGCGGCCTTAAATCTGCCGATGGGCGAGAAGGTCGCCACCCGCGTCGCGGTTCTCTGGAACAAGAGCGGAGCGCTGCTGCGCAATCTCTATCCGCTGGGTGCGGTCGGCGGCTCGCCGGGCGCAGGCGCAGGAGCGAACATGGGTGACGACGACACCCTCGCCGGCCGTCTGACCACCTTGTTCAAGCCGAACGACAGTGCGTCCATCACGCTGTCGATCAACGCCGGCCGATCGCGCCTCGCAACCGCAGCCTATCAACAGAAGCCGACTATCGCGCAGTTCGATGCCGCTGGCGAGTTGATCAACGTCATCAATGCAGCCCCCAATGAAACGCGAGCATCCATCGGAGCCAATGGTCAGGACGCGGGTTCGGACCTCAATAACGACGGCGTCTTCGGCGACAGCTTCGGCCGTCCGGTCGCGGGGGGTGACTATTTCGGCTATATCGATCCCGATGGCGCTGACTTCCGCACTTCTTCGGATTTCGCCTTCTCGGGTTTGAACAAGTCTCACACCTATGGCGTAAATCTCAACGGCGAGTTCGAACTGGGCAACGACATCACGCTCACTTCGGTTACGGACTACAAGAAGTTCTACAAGCTTCTCTTTCTCGACGTCGATGCGGGTCCGGGCAACCAGACCGGCAACTATCAAGGCGTCGATGCATGGACATTGAGCCAGGAATTCCGCCTTTCCGGCAAGACCGACATGTTCGATTGGACGACGGGTTTCTACTACCTCCACATCGACACGCACTCGATCAACGGCCTGAAATTCCCCGTCGGCAGCGTCGTGCCGGGCGCACCATTCGATCTCGGGACAGATGCCCACCTGATCACGAATTCCTATTCCGTGTTCGGTCAGATCGACTGGCATCTGACAGACCGCCTCAAACTCACCACGGGCGGCCGCTTCATCCGCGAACTGAAGGACTACAACTTCCTTCAGGGCATCTGGGGAACAACGGATTCCCGGCAGGCCCAGGTCGGCACGCCTTTTGTTATCGGTCCGGTCTTCGGCGCAAACGGGCCGGCTCCCTTTGTGGACAAGAAGGGCTCCTCGCTTTGGGCCGGAAAGGTCCAGCTCGATTTTCAGGTGACGCCTGACCTGCTCGTCTACGCAGGCATCAACCGTGGCGTGAAGGCCGGCAGCTACAACGCCCAGATACCAGGGGGACTGGGTGTTCCGGCAAGTGCGATCCCATACCGCCCGGAAGTCCTGCTCAGCTACGAAGGTGGCTTCAAGTACACGACCCCGGATCGCAAGACGCGCTTCAATGCCAGCGCTTTCTACTATGATTACAGCGACTATCAGGCCTTCCTGTTCAGCGGTGTATCTGGCGTTGTCGTCAACGCCGACGCGAGGAACTACGGTGCGGAAGCGAGCCTGTTCACCGCTCCGGCAGACGGGCTCGATCTCGGGGTCTCGGTTTCCTATTTCGATGCCAAGGTGAAGGACGTGCCGCTGCGCGTGGGCGGGCCGATCACGCGTGACGTCAAGCCTGTCTATGCTCCAGCTTTCCAGGCGAGCGCCATTGCCCGCTACGAATGGGACGCCTTTGGCGGGAAGCTCTCGATCGGCGCAGACGCCCAGTACAGCTCCAGCTTCTACTACAATCTCAGGAACTTCGATGCAGACAAGTTCGGTCGGTACGTGATGGTCAATGCCGGGCTCGGCTGGACCAACGATGTCTGGACCCTCAACCTGCGCGTCCGCAACCTCACCGATGTCCGCGCCGGCGTGCAGGGCTTCGATCTGGCTTCGCTCTGCGGTTGCAACGAGGTTTCCTACAAGCCGCCGCGCCTCTTCCAACTGGGTGCCAGGTATAACTTCTGATAATAGCTGCCGGGAGAAACAGGGTGTCAACTCCGATACTTAACACATTCCCCAAAAGGGATACCGACTATTCGATCTGGTCCCTCGCCTACTGCCAGGTCGATATCATGCAGGACTTTTTCGGCGGCTCGGGTCCTTACAGCAACAAGGGCGATGTGCACGCCCCGATGATCTACACCCTGCTCGTGGGCGGTGAAGTCGGCGGCAAGCAGCATGTTGCGCTTGTCGACTGCGGCTTCCGCAATGACTATTGGCTGACGCGCTATGCCTTCTCCAGCTGGGAAGAGCCAAAAGACGTGCTCGGCCGGGTCGGCTTCTCGCCGGAAGACGTCGACACGATCCTCGTCACCCACATGCATTTTGATCATATGGGCAATTTCGAGGCCTTTCCCAACGCCAAGCTCTATATCCAGTTTGACGAGTATATGGGCTGGTCAAACGCCGTCTGCGCCGCCCACCAGCACGAGACCGAAGAGGAACGGGCCTGGATCTTCTCCTCGTTCGATCCACAGGATCTCATCCGCGCTTCACAGGGTGTCGCCGACGGCCGGATCAAGTTCGTGCGCGGTGACGAGGAAGTGCTGCCCGGCGTGATCGCGCGTCTGGCCAAGGACAGCCATACCTTCGGCTCGCAATGGTTCGAGGTCCACACCCGCAATGGACCCTATGCCATGGCGGGAGATGCGGTCTACTGGTACCATAATATCGAGAACATGTGGCCTCCCGGTTACCATCAGGGCAACGCGTTCAACCAGATCAAGGTTTATCGTGAGATCAAGGAACTGCTCAAGCAGAAGACCGATCGCATGATCCCCGGCCACGATCCGGAAGTCTGGCGGCGCCACAGTTCATGGGCCGCGCCGAACGGCAACCAGATCGCCGAAGTCAATCTTCGTGACAACGATCCGAGCCGCAAACCTCACACCACTGGCGGCACGAAAGTCTACACCTGAACTCCCTGGGGTGGCCTCGATCACGGCAAGCAGAAGTCGGTGATAGCGGTCCATTCCAACTGCTACCTGCTTCAGGGCGCATATCGCCCTGAAGCAGGTAGAGCGATTTCCAGACGATCGGAACCGATCGCTGATTAGGAAATCGCGGAAAACAGGGAAACCAGAGCGGCGATCTGATTCAATCAGATCGAAACCCGCTCCAGTCTGTCTGCAGGCCAAAGCCTGCCTTCTCGCCCGCCCTCAGGAAATCTCTGTGGCCGTGTGCGAAAGCGCTGCCGACGTGCGCGAAACCTCTTCATAGACCCCGGTCAGGAAGGAGAGGAAATGCGTGGCATTTCCGAGCTTCTCGTTCAGGTTCTCGAGACCCTTTACGCTTTCGATCAGCAATTCCCTGCGGATCACCGAGAATTCCTCACAGGCCTTCTTGCCCTTATCGGTCACATCGAATGCGTGAATCTTGCTTCCCGGCTCCTTGATCTTCTGGATCAGTCCATGGCTCTCCAGCTTACGCAAGCTGTACTGGACATTGGCAACGTCATCGCGGTTGAGCATGCGCGCGATGGTCATGCCGTTGCGCGGGCGGTCAAGCATGCGGATGACCTGCAGGATCAGATATTCCGAAACCTTCAGATCACCGTCGGCCACGATGGCGCCGGCCGTCGCGAGCCAGCGACTGAACGCTTCGTAGCAGCGGATGATGGACCACTCGAACTCGGTTACCTTGTATTCCAGCTCGTTCGAGGCAAGATGCCAATGGCTGTAGTACTTGGAATCCATGCTGATTTTCCTGCTTCTTCGGCGGCCTGCAAACGACCGGCTGCTTTTGCAATCGTACCTTGAGCAGGCGAAAGCATTAAGCAGACTCTTTGTCCAGCATGTAACGGGGCTTGCGGCTAAGATTGCCGACCTGCGTAAGACGGTCAGGGATTTTCGTCCCGCAACGCCAAGCCGGATATGTCCGGTGACGGATTAAGATTCAGCAAGGCGCCCGCTGCCGGATCATCTTGTCGAGCATCAGGAAAGTCGGGTGCGGAATGCCATGCTGCGCAGCAAGCCGCAGGACTGCACCGCCCAGGGCCTCGTGCTCCGGACATCCGCCGCCACTTCGGCCAATGCGCGTTGCTGCAGGCTCTCACCGTCCATATGGGAGAGGACAGAGCCCGCCGGCAGATCAAGCGCGGCGGCCACTGTGCCAAGACATGCGGCCAGAAGGAATTTCTCCCACAGACTGCGGCGGATGTCCGGAGCAGCCTCAACCGGAAGGGTCGTGTTTGCGAAAGCGGCCCCCGACAACCTGATCGACCAGAGTCCGGTCGCCGTTGGTGCATCCGAACAGGATTGAAGGAGGCACCCCCACATGACGGACCGCATCACCGTCCATCTCGAAGAAACCATGTACGCGTCCTGCGGCTATGTGTGCATCGGGCACCAGGCGCGCCGCCGTTTCATGCGCTTCGACACCGTTCTGGAGCGTCAGAATGACACCGGCCCTGCCGGCCGGGAGCGCCTGTTCCAGATCCGGCATCTTCACGCAGCAAATCGAGAGGTCGACCTGCGGCAAGCCGTCATCCGCTGCTGCGACACGGAGCGGCACTTCGATTGCCTTGCCGCCGCCATATATGATCTGCGGGGCTGCGCGGAGCGCGCGCAACCTCTGCCCGCGCGCAACCAGCACGACATCGCGGCCAGCCGCCGCCAGGATGGCGGCGGCTGCACTTCCTATCGCGCCCGCTCCGACAACCGCAATGCGCATGTCGTCAGCCTTGGTGGGCTTCCTTCTGCTTGACCAGGTCGAGCGCAATGTCGACGATCATGTCTTCCTGACCGCCAACCATCTTGCGCCGCCCGACTTCAGCCAAGATCGAACGTGTATCGACGCCATAGTCCCCCGCAGCCTTCTCGGCATGGCGCAGGAAGCTCGAATAAACGCCGGCATAGCCGAGTGTAAGCGTTTCGCGATCCACGCGCACCGGACGGTCCTGCAGCGGACGGACGAGATCCTCGGCGGCGTCCATCAACGCATAGAGGTCGCAGCCATGGTTCCAGCCCATACGATCGGCAGCAGCAATGAACACCTCGAGCGGCGCGTTGCCCGCACCAGCGCCCATGCCGGCAAGGCTCGCGTCAACACGGACCGCACCGTTCTGCACGGCCACGATCGAGTTCGCCACGCCGAGCGAGAGATTGTGGTGCGCGTGGACGCCGCGCTGCGTTTCCGGCTTGAGCACGCGGTCATAGGCCTGAACCCGGGCGGCGTAGTCGTCCATGCTCATCGCCCCGCCGCTGTCGGTGACATAGACGCAATGCGCGCCATAGCTTTCCATCAGCAAAGCCTGCTGCGCCAGCGCTTCGGGGCTGGTCATGTGGCTCATCATCAGGAAGCCCGAAACATCCATGCCCAGATTGCGTGCGGCCTCGATATGCTGCTTCGAAACGTCGGCTTCGGTGCAGTGCGTGGCGATGCGGACCGACTTGACGCCCATTTCCGCAGCGTGCTTGAGGTCATGCACCGTTCCGATGCCCGGCAGCAGCAGCGTGGTGAGCACCGAATGCTCCAGCACTTCGGCAACCGCACCGATCCAGTCCCAGTCGGTATAGGCGCCGAAGCCGTAGTTGAAGCTGGAGCCCTGCAAACCGTCGCCGTGCGCCACCTCGATTGCGTCAACCTTGGCCTGATCGAGCGCCCTGGCAATCGCCTGCACGTGCTCGAGGCCATATTGGTGACGAATGGCGTGCATGCCATCGCGCAACGTAACGTCCTGGATGTAGAGCTTCTGGCTCGTGGGATCGTTGAAAGTGCAGTTCAGGGTCATGCCGCCATCCTTTCGGCGATCTTTTCGGCGGTCTTCATGGCAGCCGAAGTCATGATGTCGAGATTGCCGGCATAGGCAGGCAGGTAGTGCGCCGCGCCTTCCACTTCGAGGAAGACCGAAACCTTGAGGCCGGTGAACTCGGTTTGTCCCGTGCTGGCCATCTCGGGAATGCGCAAGGGACGGTTGCCCCCGATGCTTTCGAACTGCACGGCCTGCTTCAGGCGATAGCCCGGCACGTAGCTTTGCACTTGCGCCACCATATCGTCGATCGACTGGCGGACTGCCTCGCGATCGGCGTCCTCGCACAGGCAATAGACGGTATCGCGCATGATCAGGGGCGGCTCGGCCGGGTTCAGGATGATGATCGCCTTCCCACGAGTGGCCCCGCCGACCTCTACGATGGCCTGGCTGGTCGTCTCGGTGAATTCATCGATGTTCGCACGCGTGCCCGGGCCGGCGCTCTTCGAACTGATCGAGGCAACGATCTCGCCATAGTGGACCTTGGCAACGCGATTGACTGCCGCGACCATAGGGATGGTCGCCTGCCCACCACAGGTCACCATGTTGACGTTCGCTGCGTCAAGGTTCGCTTCGCCGTTGACCGGCGGGATCGTGTAGGGGCCGATCGCCGCGGGCGTCAGATCGATCATGCGCTTGCCTGCTGCCAAGACCAATTCGCTGTTGCGCTTGTGCGCGCCGGCGCTGGTGGCATCGAAAACGATCTCCACGTCAGCAAATTCGGGCATGGCCAGCAGGCCGTCAATGCCTTCATGCGTCGTAGCGACGCCCATCCGCGATGCACGCGCCAAGCCATCCGACGCCGGGTCGATGCCCACCATTACGCCCATTTCGAGCACGTTCGACAAGCGCAGCACCTTGATCATCAGGTCGGTGCCGATATTGCCCGAACCGATGATGGCTACCTTGGTCTTCTTTCTAGTCTGGAGATCCATTGCAAATTCCCAACAAGGATGGCTCGATAAAACTAGGCCAAACCTTCCGGTTAAACCAGCGGCCGGAGCGACCGATTTCTCATCTGATGAGATGCGAAGCCCGCACTGCCAAGCATCGCCCCCTCGGGCTGAAAAGAGCCGAGATCGGCTTAGGCAAGCCATGGCTTCCTGAACACGCAGATCGTGCAAATCGGGAGCGCCACGCCGTTGGCACCGTCGCTTCTCCTCTTCGAGATCATAGCGATCATAAGTTGGCTCAACGCTGGTCTTCAGACAACGGCCCGGAATTTATGTCGCGGGCGCTCGACCACTGGGCCTACATCAACCGTGTCACGCTGGACTTCAGCAGGCCGGGAAAGCCTACCGACAATGCCTTCGTGGAAAGCTTCAATGGCCGGCTGCGCGATGAATGCCTGAACACGCACTGGTTCTTGTCTTTGGACGACGCCAGGAGCAAGATCGAGGCGTGGCGGACGGACTTCAACGAGACCTGACCTCACACATCCCTGGGGTTCATGACGCCTGCCGAATTTGCTTCATCGGCCGGGGTTAACCCCGGCCGATGAAGCGCCGGATCTCTCGTTCTGGCCGGTGGCAAAACCGGGACAGGGTCACTCTCAGTGTGGAGAATCCTGTCGAAAACGATCGATCTGATGCATGCGTTCATGCAAAATCGTCACGATACCAACGGCACCATCTGACAAAACACGCCAGTAGATATAATGGCGCTCATACCGGCAATAGAACCCTTGAATGCCCAGTTCCCGTGGCACATCCCGCCAGGCAAGGCGCCGCGCAGCAATATCGTCCAACCGTGCAAAAAGGCCCCGGATATATTGGTCGGCCTGATCCTCCCCCCATGTTTCACGCGTGTGGATGTAGATGTCGTCAATCCGCCGACTGGCGGCCTGCTGGACGCGATATCCGATCATGAGACTCAGTTATGAGCGTTGCGGGCTATGACCGCGTCAGCATCAAGAGACTGATAGTCGCCCTCCGGCGCGGCAAATGCGCTGACCAACTCAGCCTGGAGGAGCGCCAAGCGCTCACTCTCGACCCGTTCCTTATCGCGCCGAATCAAGTCTCGGACATATTCACTCACATTTTCGTAGGCACCAGCGTCTCCGATATTAGCGGAGACAAAGTCACTGAGAGCACCGCTGACGCGCACATTCAAAGTCATAGGCTTGGACATCAGGCCACCTTTCTGTCCACAAAATATGGAATATCGAGGACAAACGCAAGGGTCACCGGGGAATATGCGGCAAACAACAGCATCGAGCAGTCACGTTGAAATCGACCCATCTTTGCCGCGCATGGACGAAATTGGCGTTCCAGATTCCTGCCGTTCGTTCATGATGGCGGTCTGGCGCTTCGCCGCAGCGAAGGGCCAGCGCGTCCTCGACGAGCCCATTTCCAACAAGCTTGACCTGCAACTGGGCACTGGCGTGACAGTGTAGGCCAATGGGAAAACCAGCCCCGCTGTCTCGCTGGGGATCAGCAAATTATTCTGATGCAAGGAACTGAGTTACGGCTTTGAAACCAACCCCATAGGCCGTTCGGCATATCGCATTCCCATACGATCCGGGGTATTGCCGCTTTTGCTCTTGCCAACCCTTGAAAGGGTTACAAACCCTGCCCCATCTCCACTCCGGAGGTGGGGCGCTTAGCATTGGGAATGCATTGGTAAATTTCGCTTAAGCCCGAAACGCTGTCGCTATGTTAAATCTTGTTTTGCAGCTTGGCTGCGACTTTTGGGGGAAGGATAGGCTCATGCAAAAGATGCCCGTTGGGATATTGGGCGTTGCATCGCTTCTGGCGATTGCCGGTCACGCACAGGCGGCGCCCAAAACGGCCAAGCAGGTGATTGCCGATCAATATATCTGCGTGTTCAAGCCTTCCATCACGCAACCGAATGTCCAGGCTCAGGCCAACCGCGTCGTCGGGGCACAAGGCGGCAATCTACTGCGGACATATCGTCATTCGATCCGGGGCTTTGCCGCCCATATGTCGGCTCAGGCAGTCGCCCGAATAGACAAGGTCAACAGCGGCATCGCCTTTTGCGAGCAGGACCAGGTCGCCAGCGCATCGCAAGTCGCGACGGCAAAGCCCGGCAGCGGTGGCGGCAGCGTTCAGCCCGCTCAAACCATCCCCTGGGGGGTGAAACTGGTTGGCGGCGGTATCACGACGTCTCCTGCACTGGCGTGGGTCATCGACTCCGGGATCGACCTCACCCACCCCGATCTCAACGTCAATAAAACCGGCAATATCAGCTTCACGCGAGACTCCTCGCCCAATGATGGCAATGGGCATGGCACGCATGTCGCGGGTATCATCGCGGCCTGCAATAACAGCATCGGCGTGGTCGGCGTGGCGCCGTGCACTGCGGTCGTTTCCGTGCGAGTGCTGGATCGCACCGGACGCGGTTCGGTTTCCGATGTCATCGCTGGCATCGACTATGTCGCCCAATATGGCCGTGCTGGTGACGTCGCCAATCTCAGCCTGGGCGCTGGCGCTTCTGACGCCCTTGATGCAGCAGTCATCAACGCCGCGGCCGCCCATGGGGTCAAGTTCACGATCGCTGCGGGCAATTCGAGCGACAATGCCAATAATTACAGCCCGGCGCGCGCCAATGGGCCTGGAGTTTACACCGTGTCCGCCTTCGACAGCAGCAGGAATTTCGCGTCCTTTTCCAATTTCGGCAATCCGCCGATCGATTTCTCGGAGCCCGGCGTATCGATCTATTCGACGACCAAGGGCGGCTCTTATGTGACCTTGTCGGGAACATCGATGGCAGCGCCGCATCTGGCGGGACTGCTTCTGCTGGGCAACGCCAACAATGGCGGCCCGGTGCAGAATGATCCCGACGGAACGGCCGATATCATAGGCATTCACTAAGCCGTGCAGAACCGCAGAGCGGCTAACCCCTCTCTGCGGTTCCTATCCTTCTTGCGTCAGAATTTGATGCTGACCATCGACCCCACGCCATAGTCCGGCGCGCCCTTGCTCAACCCCGCCGTGCCGTAGAGGGTCAGATTGAGCTTCTGCGCAAAAGGGGTGCTGAACGCGCCGAACAGTTCATGGCTGTCACGCGCAAAATCGCTGGTCGTCTCCCGATAGTCATAGGATGCGATCAGGACCGATTTGCCCAGCGCCGCGCTCACGCCGCCCGATGCGGTCCAGGCGTTGTGCAGGTTGAACCCGGATGGATCGCCCGGCATCCGATATCCGACATTGGCAAAGGGCGTCAGTATGCCGAATGTCTTGGAAAGCTCGGCTGAAACCGTGACGTCCACCTTGCCGGTGCCCAGCGCCTTGGATTTGGACGCGGTGGGCAGCTTCACGCGGGCGGACAGATCGAGGCCAAAGCCCATGCGGTCTTCCGGGATCATATAGGCCGCGCCGACGGTCACATCGCCCAGCCCGCTTCGAGTGGTGCGCGGCGCATTGGGATCGATGACGATCCCGCCGGAACCGCCACCGACAATGGCCGAAGACCCGTCGATCCGCAGCCAGGGCAAGGTCGCGGTCAGGCGCAGATTGCCGGTCTTGTAACGCAGGCTCATCGGCACGACGAGAATATTGGTGTCGACCCCGGTGCCGTAATCGCCGCTGGAATAGTCGACCCCGGTTATCGCCGTCAGACTGCTGTCATCCTGTGCCAAGGCGGGCGCCACCGCCGTGATGCACACCATGCCGGCCAGAGCCAGCGTCATGATCCCCTTCATTTCTTCTCCCCTTTTGCGCAAAAGCGGGCGGGTCCATCGAACCCGCCCGCCAAACCTTGAATTTGCTTTATTCAGCCGCCCCGGCCGGGCCGCGCCGCGCGCACGGCATCCTTGATGGCCGTGGCGTTTTCGCGGACCGCCGCCGCATTGTCGCGGGCGTCCTGAGCGCTGCTCCGCACATCGGCCGCCGCCGCCCGGGCCGCCGCTGCGGTCTGACGGGCATCGCTGACCGAACCGCGCGCATCGCTGGCGCTGGACCGGCTGTCACGCAATGTCGCAACCGCGCCGGTACCGTCCTTGATGGAGGCATTGTCGCCCTTCGCGGCGGCCACGACGGCAGCATCGGCAGCCGCCGACTTGTCGGAGGCGTGATCACGGCCCGTCACATCCGCAGTTGCTTGCGTATCAGCAGTGCTGATGGTGGCTGTCGCGTCATCCGCATCATCGCTATCGTCGCCATGATCCTGTTTGCGCGCATCGTTCCGCGCATGGGCCATGGCTGACACGTCCGCGCCTATGCCCTTAGTCTGGGCATCCTTCTGAGCCTTTGCCATGGCCGATACATCGGTGCCAAGGCCCTGGCCATGCTGTGTCGAACTGTCCGTCGTCTGAGCGATGGCCGTGCCCGCCAAGGCGATGGCGGCCACGCCCGCCAGGGACCAATATCTGCTTTCCAACATCACATTCTCCTCGAGGTTGAGCGCACAAAGCGCCCCCACAGGATAAGAACGTCTGACCAAGGCCGGTTCTTCCCAGCGTCCTGCCATTCATCGGAAAAATCGCACGTCTCTCAACGGGAAAGTCTCAATGAGAGGGCTGGGGCATTCCGATGACGCCATGCCCCGGCAACGACCGACCCTTTTTCGGCTGCCACGCCGACCGCGCCAAGGTTTCGACCGCCGCTCGTGCGGCCCGTGGAGCCGGCGCAGGCAGCAATTCCGCCAGTTGGCGAGCGACCACTGGCGAGGCAAAGGAGGTTCCCCGCATCTGCACCATATTGCCCGCAACGCCCCGGATCGAGAGGATGGCGGGGCTGGCGAAATCCACCTTCCGCACACGGCTCGCCTCCGGCAGCAGGACGCCTCGTGCGTCGACGCCCGTAACCGCGATCACGCCCTCCAGCGACGCGGGATAGAGCGGTCTGGCCGACGACCCATCATTGCCGACCGGCGCCACGATCAGGAAACCGCGCCGGACGAGGATGGAAACCGCGGAGGCCACGACCCCATTATAGGGTCCGACCATGCCAATATTGACGACCGGTACATTTTGCCGCGCCATCCAGCCCAGCGCCCTCACCATCAACTCCGCCGTCCCACCCCGGCGACCATTGCCGAAAATATCCGCGACATAGACGGCTCCAGAGGCCGGGGTTCGCGCCAGAATAGCCGCGACCGCCGTGCCGTGATCGTTGGGCACCACGCCTCCGGCTGCGAAACCCTGCTGCACCAGACGCGCCTGACGCGCCACTGGCTCGGCTCCGGTATCGATCATGCCTACGCGCCAATCCCCATGCTGGCCACGCACCGGCATGCCGGGGACGCTACCCGACCCCACTGCCCCGGATGGAAAGAAGAGATGATCGGCCTCAATCGCGACATCTGGCGCAATCCGGCGCAGCGCGTCCACCATGCGCGTGACAGACCAGCCCGGATGCGTCAGCACGGTCATGGTCAGCCCCAGATCCTCGACCTGCTCCCGCCGCACGACAGAGAAACCGGCCCGCTGCGCCGCCGCCAACGCCCGATCCGGCAGATCACTCGCCAACACCTCGCCCCGAATGGCGAGCGCGCCATTGCGATCCAGCTCATAATCCTCAGGATATTGCTTCGCGGTCGTCTCCGCCTTGTCCCGCTGGTTGCGCGAAAGGCGCTCGGCCTGGGCGGCCTCTGCCCGTTCGAGACCGCGTTCCCAGGGATCGATCGGCCGCCCGACCTCGCTGGCCCGGCCATGCTCGATCGCCGCCCGCGGCAGGCTGGGCATCGGCATGTCGCGCGGCGGGCCGCCCCGCATCTGGGCCAGCGCCACCATGGCCGGAAACCCCATACCGCCAGCGATCAGCACGCCCGCCATGACGATCGACAAGATTTTTTTTGCTTTCATACGCCCTCTCGGGATTAAACGTCTCGTCCCGGACGTTTCATCCATAGGGAAGTCTAGTTTGTCCGATCTTCGACGCCAACTGATTGCGGTGCTGCCGCGCCTGCATCGCTTGGCGGGCGTGATCGTGCGCAACCGTCAGGACGGCGACGACCTGTTCCAGAAGACCATCGCGCGCGTGCTGGAACGGGAAGACGGTTGGGAACCGGGCAGCAGACTCGATTTATGGGCGGCACGGATCATGAAGAATATCTGGCTGGATGAGGTCCGCATGCGCAACCGCTGGGCCCGGCTTGTCGAGCCGATGCCCGAGGATGACTTGCTGTCCGACGAAGGCGCAACCGCCAGCGATCTCGAACGGAGCACTGAAAACCGCTGGCTCCGCGAGCAGGTCGAAGCTTTGCCGGAGGAGCAGAGGCTGGCGATCAAGCTGGTCGTGCTCAATGAGCTTTCCTACTCGGAGGCTGCGGAGATCCTTGAAATACCCGAAGGAACCTTGACCAGCCGCCTTGCCCGCGGGCGCGCTGCGCTGTCCCGCCAGATCATGGAGGGCAGGCCATGACCGACCGCATCCATGAAGAGATCGTGGCCTATCTCGACGGCGAAATGACCGGTGCAGCCCGGTTGGCCTTCGAAACGAGAATGGCGGGCGACCCCGGACTAGCGCAGGCGGCGGACGATCATCGCGACGTCCTCACCCAATTGCACATCGCCTATCCCGTTCCGGCCGAAAAGCGTTTCGATGCAGCGGAACTGGAGAAGCTGGGCCTGTGGGATCAGGGCGTCGTCACCCAGCTCGCTCCGAAGCGAGAAGCCAGGCAAAGGCGCCGCATTTCCGTATCGCTCTGGTGCGGCGCCATCGCTGCTTCGCTGGTGGGCGGGCTGATCATCGGCCGGATGGACTGGTGGGAACAGGGCTTGGTAGTCCAACAGCACGGGCAGTTAGTGGCGACCAGTCGCCTCGATAAAGCGCTCACCGAATGGGCCGATGGCGTGGGCAGCCCGATCCATATCGGACTCAGTTTTCGCAGTGCAAAGGGCGTCTGCCGCACTTTCCGCATCGACGGCGGCTATGCAGGCATTGGCTGCCGGGACGGCAATGGGTGGACCATCCCCATGCTGGCCAATCCTTCCTCCTTAGTCCCCGCCTCGCCAGACTTCCGTCTGGCCGGAAGTGATTTTCCGGCATCTGTCATGAACGAGGTGGATGCCCGGATCGTCGGCGAACCGTTGACTCAGCGGGAGGTCGAAGATCTCCGCCGTCAGGCCTGGCGATCGCAATGATGCGCAAGGCGGAAAACAGCAGGAGATTGGAGGGATCTGACCGCAAGAGTCTTCTGCTTCAGGAAGAGGGCGTTCAAATGTGGCGATTGGAACCGACCGATGGATCACCCTCCTACTTGATCCGATCACTGCGCATTTCTGAAACAGCACCATTCGAGGATCGTGAAATTGCCGAGCAATGGTTCAACCGCGAAGTTGGACTATCCCGTCATTGCCCCTCGGTTCAAAAGAAATTGGGCGGGCGGTAAGGCCTGCTCCACGCGGCGTTCTGAAACCCCAATGAGGCCTGCTCAGATACATAGAATAACGAGTTGCCGGAGAATGTCCGCTTCCAAACGGATGACAGAATCAATCGAACGTCATGATTTGGCGCGCGGCAGACGCGAATTCGGTACCCGCTCCTCGCAGATGCGAGGAGCCAGCCAAGATCGAATTTCTGTGCCCTCCGCCAGAGTGAAGGCGTCCTCCACATCCACCCCAAGATATCTGACCGTGCTTTCGATCTTCGTATGCCCCAGCAGAATCTGGATCGCACAGAGGTTTCCGGTCGCCTTGTAGATGATCGACGCCTTTGTCCTCTTCAGGGAGTGCGTGCCATAATCTTCGCTGGGCAGGCCGATCCCTGTGATCCATTCATATACCAGGCGGGCATATTGGCGGGTGCTCATGTGGGCCGAATGATCGGTGCGGCTCGGCACAATCCGCCTGCCCGGTGCGCTTCGCCAAGGTGGGAGGCCAATGCGCAAATTTTGCTGCTCTGTCAGGTGTCGAAAGTCACGCAAATTGCTTGGGTGGCGCACTATTGAGGTGTATGCTGCTGTCAGCAACCGAACATGAGTCGATCTGAGTGATCGGTGAAATGGATCGGATGTAGCAACGCCGCCGCTCAATTCCAGGACAAGCTTTCGTAGCAAAATCCTGATGAACTGGGCGGCGACGCCATTTATCGGCTCGATATGCCTTTGCCGCCCAAGGCTGGAGCAGGTTCACTTCCGACCCTTTGCAGACGTTCAGCGGCCAATTTCTGGCGCCCAACTGCGAACCGTCAGGTTTTCGTCCCGACCGCCCGCCCCTTGGCCGATTCCAGAATGGCAGCTTAGAGGCAGATTAATCGGAATGCCGCCATCACCTCTTCGGCAAAGCAGTTGGCCGCAGATGACCGCAACGGTCTGCCCTAAAAAGGTGAGGGGTGGCGCGCCACCCCTCCCGTAAGACGATTGTTGCTTAAACGATGAACTCATCACTAATTCGCACATTGATGTGCTGGACGCCGAGCAGATCCAGGTCGCCGTCCGCTATGTCGAAGGCAAAATCGAGGTCGGCATTCAATGTGCCACTCGTCTGCTGAACAAAGCCGATATCGACAATCTTCAGAACATCATTGTCCAGCGGATCCCAAGCCGTCAGACCGGTCGTGGTGCTGCTGCCGTTCCCGGCTCCTGTAGCCCCGGTCAGGTCGATGGCGTCACCCGACAAGCCATTGGCGCTTTGCATGATCTGGATGCCCTGGATCTGGTAAGTTTCACCAGCGGCCGCGTAGTCATTCTGTTCGATGACGAGCAGGGCATCGTTGTTATCCAGCGTGAACTCGATGTTGTAGGGCGCGGGAATATTTGCGTTGCCCTTGATCAGGTCCGAGTTCTGGACGTTGATGGCTCTCGTTATTTCATCGCCGTTCGCGTCCTTCAGATCGAGTATGACGACCAGATCCTCGGACATGCCGATACCGTCGAACTTGATGACGACGCCACTAGCTTCCGTTGTCGGGTCAGTCCGCTCAGTGCCGCCGCCGGCAGCTTTTGGATTAACATCGCCGAGGATGTTCTGATCGAAGAACCGCAGCGTCAGCAGTTCACCCTTTTGTATCGTATCGCCCGCGACGCCATTGGTGTCTCGGGTCGCACTGACCCAGTCCTCGTTGGTGTTGGTAACCATGTCGTGGGCGGAACCGTTAAACGTGATGTCGCCTGCAACGGCCGCTCCGTCGCCGGACGAGTTGAACCCGAAGCCGATCTGCTGGGTGATCGAATTTCCGGTGAACTGAACGAAGAACGGATCGGGATCGCCGTTCGGGGTCAGTTGCTCGGCGACGATCAACGGATGTCCCGTGTTCCCGGTGGGAGCCTTGGCGAGCAATTCGCTGGTGTGGAGCACATCAAAGCTGAACCCGTCGATCACGTCGGTCAGAGTGAGCGTGTAGGTGTCATTGACCTTGTCGAGATAAAGAGTGCCGGCCGCCGTGGAATCCTGCACGCCAGCAGTGATCGGGTCCTTGTCGTAATGGAACGAGAAGTTGAAAGTCGCGGAGTTGATATCTTCGGAGACGAGGGTGGCGACCGCCTGGGTGATAGCCGGGGTCTGCGGATTAGAAATCGAACCCGTCAGGCTGATCTGCACGCCGGCAGTGACAGGATCGGCATCGACGAAGTCGCTGACAGGCGTCACCAGATTATAGTCAGCGGCGGCGATCTGGTCTGTCATGTTATAGCCAATCTTGCCGCTGGCTGATTGCCCTATCGCATTGCCCAAATGTTCCAGCGAATGATCGCCCGTACCGCCAGGATCGGCGTCAAATGGGACCGCTGTCGGATCGGTGTCATTGAAGGTCAGCGACAGCGGCGACGCCGTCGTGCTTTGCTGCGATACTGAGTCATTGTCTCCGTCCGTGACCGTCACTGTCGCCACGACATTGATCAGGCCATTGAGGTCGAGCGTGTTGTCCTCGCCGCCGCCCTGCGAGTTGTCGTGTTCGAGCGCAACCAGCGACGTCAGCGTCACCTGCAAGCCGGACAGTGCGACCGTGAAGGCCGTCGCGTCGAGCGAGCCATTATTGTCGCTGTCATACTTGCCCGAAACTTGGAATGCCGAGTCCGCTACCAGCGTGATCGGATGATTGCCGGCCGTCGTGGTAAGACCTGTTGCAGTGCCTCCCAGGCTCAACGCGTAGCTCACATCCGTTGTGGAGCCATCGACGGCGCTCGCCGTGACGCCCGGAGCCGTGATGGGCACCGTGCTCTTGCCGCCGGCCCCGCTTGCCTCGCCGACCGCAGCAGTGCCAACCGTCGGCGGCGATGTGATCAACAGCGTCGGATCGGTATCGTCGAACGTGATCGACAACGCCAGGCTGGAGCTTTGCTGCGACAAAGGATCGTTGTCGCCGTCCGTGACCGAAACCGTCGCCACGACCTTGATAAGGCCGTTAAGGTCGAGCGTGTTGTCTTCGCTTCCACCTTGCGTGTTGTCGTGCTCGAGCGCCACCATCGACCTTAGCGTCACCGTCGTGCCGGACAGTGTCACGGTGAATGCCGTAGCATCGAGGGAGCCATTATTGTCGCTGTCATATTTGCCAGAGATCAGGCTGGCCGAGTCGGCCACAAGCGTGATCACCTTGTTGCCCGCCGTCGTCTGCAACCCCGTCGCGGTCGAGCCCACCAGGGCCAAGGCGTAACCTACATTCGTCGTGGCGCCGTCAACCGCGCTCGCGGTGAAGCTGGGCGGCGTGATCGTCGCCTGGCTCTGTCCGGTAATGTTGCTCGCCTCGATCACCTCGAGGGCGCCAACCACCGGCGCGGCCGTGATCGAGAGATCCGGACCGGAATCGTCGAAGTTGATGAAGGAGCCAACCTCCTCGGTACGGGCATTGGGGGTCGTCGTTGAAAAATGGAATTCGGTGATGTCGCAGCCTTCATTGGCATCGACACCCTTGACCTGTAGCCGGTCCATCCCGGTGGCGGTCGTGATATCGACCGTGGTGACGTTATCGAGCCCAGTGATAGTGACAACGTTCCCGGTCCCTCCAAGCCCGGTGATGGTGACGTTGCCGCTTCCCGTCGCATAGGTTCCATCTGCCGTGATGACGGTCGCAAATCCCGACGTTCCCGTCAGTTTAATACTGGTGATGTCTACCGGATTGGTCGCGGTTCCGTCGAAGAAGTCCGTGCCCTGCTCGTTCCCCGTGTTGTTCAAGGCGGTGATGCTGATGTCGACCCGCTTATCCGGCTGGGAAGGCGTGATCTGGTTGATCGTGAATCCGGCCCGCGTGACATCCTCGACATGGCTGCCATACTGGATCTGCGAGGCGGTGCCTGCGGCCAGGTTGGCGCCGGTCACAAAATCGACCTGGAGTGTTTCGTTCGGATTGATGTTCTGGTTGTTGACGCCGAAACCCTGTGTGCTGACGTTGGCGGTACCGCCGTTGAGACCGATCACCAGAAGCTGCTTGGACGTGTCCGTGGGCGAGTTGATGGCGTAGAAGTCATGATTGCCGGGCGCGGCATTCGCGCCCGAAAAGCTGACCGTGGTGGTCGCAGAGAGCGAGGCGAATACCTTGTTGGTGAGGTCGATGCGCTCGTCGGTGACGGTTGGATCCGGTTGGAACAACGCCACATACTGCACCAGATATAGATCCGGCGTGGTGGTAGTGGTGTTGATAAGCGCGAACGAGAAGGCGAGCGCTCCGGTTGGTTGAGGCATGGTGGTCGGGTCGGACGTCCCGATCACGCCGATGACTACATTGGCATTGTTCGGATCCTGGAACAGCCAGACATAGTTGCCATCGACCGTTCGAATGTCGCTGTTCACGCCCACGGTGGTGGAAAATGGAGTTCCAGTGAGACTCTGGGTGAGAGACACTGAGGAGAAAGTGTCGCCTCCAGTCGCCGTTGCCGTCACGAAGTCGGCCTTGAAGGCGACCTGGGGCGAACTCAGGCCGCCCGAACTGTCGAGCGATAGAAGGTAGTTCACCGTAGCGTTGTTATGAAGGGACGGGTCAACATCATCATCCTGAAAGCCCGTTGTCTCATCGATGATGATGTTTTGGGTCACGATGTCGAGAGCCATGATGATCCTCCTCAGTTAGGATGATCAACGGTGCGCTGACCACCTCGTACCAATGCATAGCATCGCGACCAAAGAGCTCCGGCAGTTGACAGGATTATTATAATATTAGTGCGTCAAAATATAAACAATCTGCGCAATTAACGCGCAATTTTATTTGCCCACTCATCGCAAGTGAAAGGACATGAATAGATCTGTGAAGTGAATATGAAATTAATTATAAACGAGATCGGTCTGAAAATCAAACTTCTTATTGATGTAATGTCAATGAGTTTGATATTGTGGGAATAAAAAGAGAGTTATATCGCAGGATATATATAATCTATATTGAACTATTCGATCCTCATCCAGGTGCGATGAATAGCGCTTGCGGATATGCTCGAACTCCTACTGGATTTTGCGCGATGACCGCCCCTTGGCACGGCGTACGAAGTCACTGACCGAGACGTGCGGTGAATTTCGACGAACATATGAACGTGGTCGCACGAGAGCACCCCGTGAACGATGGTCACGCCCATCTCGGCGCAGACCTGCCGGATGATCTCGCGCACCCGCAGGCGCACTTCGCCGTGAAGCACCTTGAACCGATATTTCGGCGCCCCGACCAGATGGTAGCGATGATGAAATGTCGTGTGGCAACCGCTGCTGTAGCCCATAGCCTGTACCCATCAAATCGAGGGAGCCAGCCGGGGGGCAGGTCACAAGGGTAGTGCATCGTGACTGACATCCAACGCTGCCGGATGTCGGGTCATCCAACCTTTCTTAACCATATCGGCGTACGATCCACCGGCGAGATCGAGGGCGAAATGAGCGTAGAAACCCAATTTTCCACTGATGATGCAGAGGAACTGCAACTACCCGAACAGTCCAAGCGGCCATGGTTCCACCTGCCGCGCCGAATGCTGGTCGGTGGCCTGCTGTTGGTCATGGCCTTCGCGGTGCTGTTACGCAGCTTTATCTTCACAGCCGGTTACAACACGACATTAGTGGCGGATATGGGCGTCGTCAGGGCGCCGATCTCCGGCGAGATTGATCGGCTCGACGCGAATGTCGGTGATCGCGTGGCGCGGGACCAACTGCTGGGACGCTTTGCCGCTCCGGTGGGCCTGTCGGCGGCTGTCCGTGCCGGATCGGAAGATGTGGATCAGCTCCAGGCGAAACTGGCCAGCATCGACGGCCGAATGGCCGCTCTGCGCGCTGACGCCGACCATATCCGCAGCGAATCGGGCATCTATCGTTCTGAAAAGCTGGTGCAGATGGATGCGGTCGCAGACGAAAGCTCCGCAGAACTTTCCGCTGCGCAGGCACGGCTGACCTTCGCACAAAAGCAACTGGACCGCACCCGTGCGCTAGCCGATCGAGGATTCATCAGCGCCGCCGGACTTCAGCGGGCAGAGCAGGATCAGCGCGCCGCTCTGGCGGACCAGAATGCGGCCATGGCCCGCCGGCGCACCAATCTGATCGAAGCACGCGCCGCAGGGCAAGGCCTGTTCCTCAACAACGGCTATAGCAACGTCCAATATTCAACCCAGCGCCTGAGCGATCTCAATCTGGCGTTGAGCGAACTCCAGGGCGAGAGGGAGAACCTGACCGCAGCGCTCGCCACCGCGCAAAAATTGAGCGGCGGCAAGGTCAGCGCCATGCGGCGGCTGCAACTTCCGTTGCAAGCAAGCATCGATGGCAGAGTCTGGGCGAAGGTCGCCGCTCCGGGGGAATCACTGCGTGAAGGCGATCCGATCTACATGCTCGCCGACTGTGCGTCCTTCTTCGCCTATTTCACCGTCGGCCGCAGCGCCTACAGCAAGCTCAACATCGGCGCGCCGGTGACATTCATCGCATTTTCGAGCGGCGATCGCTGGCCGGGTACCATCGTCAATATGGGGGTGAGCGATCCTTCCCAGCTCCGCGTCACCAGCCATGTTCCCAACCCCGCCCCAGGCGAATATCTGATCGGCGCACGGATCACGCTTGACACGCAGGGCCAGAAGCAGTGCCCGGTCGGCACGGCGGGCCGGGTGGTGCTGTAACGCAGCCATGAATGCCGCCGAAATCCCATCCTATTTCTGGGGCATGGCCACCCTGGGCCTCTGCCTGCTGTTCTTTCCCAAACTCACGCCAGCCAACCCCCTGCATCGACTGATCGTCAGCGGCGCCGCGATCGGATCGATCCTGATCTATATGATATGGCGCCTGGTAGCTACGCTCGACCTGGACACGCCTGGCGCCGCCCTGCTTTCCGTGAGCTTCTTCATACTGGAAGTCTGCTCCACGCTGGGCGGAACCCTGGTGCTGATCGTCCTGACGCGAAAGCGTGACCGCTTGAAGGATGTCCGCAACAATATAGGCTGGTTGCGCGCCAACAGGCCCAGCGCGGCGATCTTCATCTGCACCTATAATGAAGATATCGGGATTCTGGACCGCACGATCACCGGGGCGCTCAATCAGAACTATCCGGCAAAGGTCTATCTGCTGGACGACGGTCGCCGGCCGGAGGTCGAGGCGCTATGCCAACGCCGCGAAGTGGAATGGCTGACGCGCCCAAACAATGTACATGCCAAGGCCGGCAATATGAACGCGGGTATGGCGACATTGGCGGCGCGTGGCGAGACGCCGGACTTCATAGCCATATTGGACGCGGATTTCGTCGCCCTGCCCAATTTCATATCCCATTGCATGGCGCTGTTCGGGGATCCCGCCATCGGCGTGGTGCAGACGCCGCAACATTTCTTCAATCCCGATCCGTTGCAACACCGGATCAAGGGACATCTGGACCTGCCTGACGAGCAGCGCTTCTTCTTCGACACCTTGCTGCCGGCCAAGGACGGATGGGGCACGGCCTTTTCCTGCGGAACATCGTCGGTCGTCCGCACCAGCGCGCTGACCGACATCGGCGGATTTCCGACCGACAGCGTCACCGAAGACATGCTGCTGTCGATCCGCATGAAAGAGCATGGCTTTGTCACCGCCTATCTCAACGAAAAGCTCAGCCTAGGCCTCGCGCCAGAAGGAATCGGTGAATATTGCACGCAGCGCATCCGGTGGTGCGTGGGCGCGATGCAGATCATGCGCAGCGCCGATGGTCTGCTTTCGCGCAAGGGACTGAGCTGGATCGACAGGATGAGCCTGCTGGAAACCCTGCTCTACTGGGTGGGCAGCTTTCCTTTTCGCCTTGCCTGCCTGCTGGTGCCGATCCTTTATTGGATGACCGGCCTCACCATCATGGACGCGCCGATCGGACAGCTGGCGACCTTCCTGTTGCCTCGGATCCTGGTCGAAGCCTTCGCCGTCAGTTGGTATTCCAACGGGCGCATCCTGCCGCTGTTGACCGACACGTCCCAGTTGCTGATCGCGCCGGAAATCGTTGCGGCCTCCTGCCACACCCTCCTGTTCCCAGGCGAGCGTCCGTTCAAGGTGACGGCCAAGGGCGGCGACCGTTCGCGGACGGTGATCCATTGGAAGTTGCTGTCGCGCTTTGCGATTGTTCTGCTGCTTACCGTTTGCGGGCTGCTGTTCAGCTACAGTTCGCCGCTTGCGCCGACCTTCTTCTCCGACCAGAAGGATGTGGTGGCTTTCTGGAGCGTGTACAACGTCCTAGTCTGCATCATTGCCATCATCGTTTGTGTCGAAACACCGCGAAGAGCGGAGGAGCGGGCGCCGATCAGCGGAACGGCCCTCTTCAACGCCGAAGACAGGACAATCCCAGTGCGGCTGCTCGACATTTCATCGAGCGGCGTAGCCTTCGCCAACGAAGGCAATTGGCGCATTGGCGACAGAGGCATGATTTCCATTAGAGAACTGGGCGAGGTTCCGGCGATTATTGCGCGGATCACGGACCGTGTCGTGGGAGCCAAGATGCTCCTCTCGCCCCAGCAGCAGTTGGCGCTCACGCACTTCCAATTTGCGGGCGGCCGTATGCGCACGCCAAATGTGTCCACGCTCGGTAGTGTCTTGGCCCTGATCAGAGGTCTTGCATTGAACTAAGCGAATGACGGCTTCTGGGAAGGTCACTTGAGCCCAAGAACGGCCACAATTGGCGCGTGGCGGACGCGAGACCGGCGCTGGCTCCCCGCAGACGCGAGGAGCCAGCCGACTTCAAATTTCTGTGCCTTCCGCTAGAGTCAAGGCATCCTCCACATCCACTCCAAGATACCTGACCGTGCTTTCAATCTTCGTATGCCCCAGCAGAATCTGGACCGCACGCAGATTTCCAGTGGCCTTGTAGATGATAGATGCCTTCGTCCTCCGCAGGGAGTGGGTGCCGTAATTACGCCTATGAAAAGGTCGCATGTTTCCATGTCTGCATTGATGTTTTCCTGAGGAGGTCCGATGCCCGAAAGCGTCTCCTCCCAGCCGATCAGTTCCAATCACCCCCATGGGTCGTGCAACTGAACGGTTCACTTCTTCGGCAGCGGAACAGGGACGTCATACTCACGCTGGTAGATGACGGCCAGATCGAAGCAATGCGCGTAGTGATCCGCTGCGCCGGAGAGGCTCTCGCCACATTTCTGAAGCTTCCGGGCGGGAGCGTCATAAACCCGCTGATTCTCGTTGCAGAAGTACGGCTCACCCGATCCGGTCGGGCGCTGCGGTTGATGGACAGCGGAGGGAGCCAACCTTCAGCAGAAGTCGATCAATCGATTGTGCGCCTGCTGGCTCAGGCACATCGCTGGTGGCGAATTCTTCGCAATGAGCAAATCGATATCAAGACGCTTTCAAAGCGGGAGAAGGTGACCGCCTCATGGATGACACGTGTGGTGCGTCTTGCTTTTCTTTCGCCGGCTGCCACCGAAGCCATTCTTGCGGGGCGACAGAAATCCGGGCTCTCTGTCACTGCATTGCTTGAATCCGGCGGTGTCGATCCCAGCTGGAATGAACAGGACAAGCGACTCCTGCCAGCCATGCACCAGTCGCGATGATGCGGGTTAACTGGCCTGCCGCGGAACACTCTCAGCCATGTGGGCCGGATACGATCAGCGAAAGCCCAGAGCCCTCAGCGCTTCCACCACCTGAGGTCGCATCTTCCTCATGCGTCTGCTCCTTCCTCGTAGGCAGACTCTACATCAGAATGAGGGACCTTCCGGGGGGCAGGTCACCACCCAACTGGCTACCTTTTAGACGCCGGCCCATTACAGCATCTAGGAAACAACGACTAGCTGCGGACATAAAGCCTAGGTGTTCAGGTGATCAGCGCAGAACGCCGCGCGGACCTCGTCGGGCACGGGAAGCGCCTGAAGGCGACCGGCCTCGTCAACGGTTGCCCAAACACGCTTCTCAGAAGATTGTACCGACTCTCCTGCTGCGTTCGATAGTTGATGCCGGACATCAAAGCTGCTGCGCCCCCAGCGAGCGATGAATGACAAGATTGTGATAGAGTCGCCAAATCGATTTGGAGAACTGAACGCGGCACTCGTGTCGATCATGGGATAGCCGATGATACCAAAGCGAGTGAATGCGGTCGCCGGCTCAAACCCGGCGGCCGCGAATAGCGCATCTGTCGCCGCGTTGAACATACGAAAGTAGTTTGGGTAAAAAACTATCCCGGCAGGATCGCAGTCTCCCCACTCAATCTGCAAACGTATCAAGTTTTTGAAGGGTTGATTAATCATCGCTTCTCGACTTTCGTATAATGCTGAGAGAGACTAAAATCACTCACTAGATCACGCATGTTTTCGGACTGCGAGACGAAGTCGCGATAGACTTAGCCAAATATGGGTTTTTGCCGTTGCTCGGCTCGACAAGGTATCCCGCCCCGACCACGATGAATTGGATATGACGGTCGCTAAGAATACCAATCGGCGAAACATTCTCAAATTGTCTGCTCACCATCGCACGATCCTCGGAAGAGACATCAAAGCGATGCCTAGCAATCAGCTCTTACCGCTGAGCCAAGCCCAACATGTCACGAGCCTCGGATGCGGATGCATGCTCAAGCCCGAGCTCGTGGATGATACGGACGGTGCGCGCCACGAGTTGTTCATTGGTCGCCAATTCGCCTCGGGAATAGTAGTTGTTATCTTCCAGCCCAACGCGAACGTGACCGCCCAGCAGTATGGCTTGAGTGGTTGCCGGCAGCTGAGCAGGGCCGATTGCCGAGACGCAGAATATTGACTGCGGGGGCAAGGCCGCAATCATTGCGGACAGAATGTCGTGACTATAAGGCATAGCGCCTTGGAAGCCCTTGTCTGCCCCTAGCACCATATTGATGTAGTAAGGTGGCTTGTCATAACCTTTTTGGATCAGCCGAGTCACATCTTGAAGGATATGGGTGGGACTAAAGACTTCCCATTCCGGCTTGATGCCTTTCTCCACCATACGCTTCACCAGCGTCTCGCATCTCGATGGCGTTGTAGTGACGATAATCTCTCGGCCGCCATGGACATCGACGAAGGTCATACCGTCAAAGGTGGCCATCTCCGCCCCCGCGTCACAACCTCTCAAACGCTCATCAAAGTTCGACTCGAACAAACCGTCATCTCGGGCGATCAGCATGTCGCCGTTCGACCCACCGCCAGTAGAATTGTTGATGATTATATCACATTTCTGCCGGATCTGCTGGTTAATGTCACGATAGATATCCGGGTTGCAGGTTGCCTCATCATCGGGCCGGCGAGCGTGTAACGCTGCAATAGCCGCTCCTTCCTTATATGAAAGGAGAACTGATTGGGCGATTTCATCCGGTTGCGTTGGCAGATTGGGATTTTGTTGCTTTGATGCCATTCCGCCCGTGGGCGCTACGGTAACAATTACCTTTGTTGCAGCTGTGTTGTTCATGCGCACCCCCAAAAGAGCTGGTTGCTCAGTCCTCGTGATCTGCCCCCACCGACTGGACCGATAGGTTTGTTGTGGATTAAAGCCGCTACCGCCATATCCGGGCCGAGGTGGAGCGAAGCGGAACCGGAGGCCGGATATGGCGATATCGCCGTTTCCAGGGCCGGTGATCGGTAGCCCAGGCTGCTGTGCCGGCGCGCGGCGTTGTAAAGTCACCGCCATGTATCGATCAGCACCGTGACTTCGGCGAGGCTGTAGAAAATCTCGCCATTGAACAATTCGTCGCGAAGCGACCCGCTGAAGCTTTCGTTATAGCTATTCTCCCATGGTGATCCCGGTGCGATGTAGAGCGTCTTCACGCCGATCTGCCGCTGAGATGGCTCGCATATTTGGTGGCAGCCCGCCAACTGTGTCGCGGATCATCCCATCCAGACAGGCTGGGATCGGCTGACTGGGAGCGTCCGGATCCGATTCCGCGTCGCTGCGAAGATCGCGTTCGTGATCGCCGGCGCGATGGCCGCAGTTCCGATTTCACCCACTCCTCCCGGATCTTCCGCGCCTTCCACTATGTGAACGTCGACGTTCGGAGCATTGACCATCGTCAGGATCGGGTAGTCGCTATAGCTCGCCTGCTCCACACGACCATTTGCCACGGTGATTTCGCTCATGAGAGCAGCGCCGGCGCCAAAGATGACGCCGCCCTCGATCTGCGCGCGCACCATGTCGGGGTTAACCGCCCGGCCACAGTCGATTACCGCCACGACGCGCCTCACACGCACTTCCTCCTTGGGCTCGATGGAAACTTCGGCGACCAGTGCGATGTAGCTCCCAAACGCGTTCGCCAGAGCGATCCCGCGTCCCCACCCGGCGGGCAGCTTCGCGCCCCATCCCGACTTCTCAGCCGCCAGACTGAGCACCTCGCGCGCGCGTGGATCGGTTAAGATGGAGAGGCGGTACGCCACTGGGTCCTGCCGCGCTGCCGTCGCGAGTTCGTCGACGAAGCTCTCGATCACGAACAGACTTCGGGTGGGGCCCACTCCGCGCCACCAGCTGGTGGGTAGGCCGCATTCGACCCGAGCAAACTCGACCCTCAGATCCGAGAGAGCGTAGACCGGCTGAGCCGCGCACTCGACCGCGTCGCTGTCCACCCCCTTGAACGCCTCCGGATAGAGGCGGGCCATGATCGATGATCCGGCGATGCGGTGGTTCCACGTTGTCGGCTTGCCCGCGGCATCCACCGTCGCCCAGATACGATCGCAGTAGGCAGGGCGGTAGAGATCGTGCTGCATGTCCTCCGCCCGTGTCCAGATGACCTGTAACGGCTCCTTGACCACCCGGCCGATCTCGACGGCCCGGATTATTCCGTCGGTCTCGAGACGTCGGCCGAAGCCACCGCCCATGAGGTAGACGTGGATGCGGACCTTGCCGATGGGCAATCCGAGCAGTTTGGCGACGGCCTGTTGCGCATCGGTGGCGACCTGGGTCCCAGTCCACACGTCACATCCGTCGGCGGTAACGTGGACCGTGCAGTTCATCGGTTCCATCGGAGCGTGGGCGAGCAGGGGCTGCTGATAGACCGCTTCGATCCGCCGCCCGTCCGCCTTGCCGGGTTCGCCCACGCTACGTGCGACGGCTCCTGGGCGCGTCGTCGCCTCTGCCAGATCGGCATAGATCTCTGCGGTATTCAGTTGGGCGAGCGGGCCGCTTGACCATCCGATCTCCAGCGCCTCAAGCCCCTTCTGTGCTTGGGGCATGCTGTCAGCAATCACCGCCACCGCGTCCGGAAGGCGCACGATCCGGATCACCCCGGGTACGGCAAGCGCAGTCGACTCTTTGACGCTCTGAAGGCGGCCGCCGAACTCCGGCGATTGCGCCAAAGTAGCGATCTTGCGGGCGGGAATGGCGGCATCGATGCCGAAGACCGCTGTCCCGCGGACTTTTGCTGAACCCTCGATACGCGGCAGCGACTGACCGACCAGGCGGAACTTGGTTGCGTCCTTCAGAAACACCTTGTCGGGGTGGAGAAGTCGCGATGCCGCTTCGACCAGTGAACCGTAGGCCGCACGCCGTCCACTCGCCGCGTGCACCACGTCACCATCGCGCGCGGTGAGGCTGCCAACCTCGACCTTCCATTGTTGTGCGGCGGCCTGGATCAGCATTTGCCGGGCGGTGGCGCCTGCCTCCCGCATCGGCTTCCAGCCTTCCCGGATCGACGTAGATCCTCCTGTTGCCTGTACGCCGAAGCGCTCCTTGTCCGCGGGAGCCTGTTCGATCCGCACAGAGTCGAACGGCACCTCCAATTCATCGGCGATGATCGCGGCTAGGCCAGTCTGAGCCCCCTGCCCCATCTCTATCTGCGCCATCGTCAGCGTGATGCGCCCGTCCTGTGTGATCCGTATCCAGGCGGACGGCTCGAACGACGTCGGCGTAGAGCTTCCAACTGCGAGCCCCTTCGGCGGCGCCGCCGCGATCCGCACCGGCACGAGGAGCCCGACGGCGCCCCAAGCGGCGGCCTTCAGGAGGGTGCGGCGCCCGGTTTCCATCAGGTGCTCTTCGCTCATCGGACAGTCCCCCCGCGTGCTGCACGATGGATGGCGGCCCGTATTCGCGGATAGGTGCCGCAGCGGCAGAGGACTGTCATCTCGCTGTCGATCTGCTCGTCGGTCGGATCGGGAATGCGCCGGAGCATCGCAATGGCGGACATGATCTGCGCGGGCTGGCAGTAGCCGCACTGCACGACCGCCAGATCCAACCAAGCCTGCTGAACGCGTTTGCCGAGTACATCCTGGTCAACACCCTCGATCGTCCTGACCGCCATGTCGCCGACAGCGGAAATCGGCGTTACGCATGAACGCACTGCTTCCTCGCCAAGATGCAGGGTACAGGCGCCGCACTGCCCAACCCCGCAGCCGAACTTCGTGCCTTGAAGCCCAAGCTGCTCGCGGAGAGCCCAGAGTAGCGGCGTGTCCTCGGACGCTTCGACTGAACGAGTCGCGCCGTTCACGGTGATCGCGTACTTCATCGCATCTCCTTGGCCGGCCGCGAAGCGGCCAGCGATCCATACATGCCCCGCAGATCCGCCGGCGCGGAGCAGGTCCGGATGAGGCCGTCCACGATCTTGCGCCGTATACGTACGAGTGAGGCGCCCGGCGTAAGCGGCTCCTTCCGCAGACGGGCAACCTCCGCCGCGTCGAACCGCAGCGCACCTTCGGGAGCGCTGGCCCCGCCGAGTCCGAAGACCACGAAGTTCATCAGCTCGGCAAGTTCTTCATTGTCACTGATAGGTGCATGCGAGACGTTCGGCAGGCGGATCAGATAGGCGCGCCCCTCGGCCGTGCAAAGGAAGTACCCCACCCTGCCACGCAGCTGCGGCACCTGCGCCGGAGCCGAACTACCTTGGATGCCGTGGCACCCCGCGCAGTGTTCGACGTAGCTGGACCTAGCGGCACCGAGTGATGACGCCGCCAAGGTCGGCAGACCGACGACGGCGGACAGGCCCGTGACGAGTGCGACGACCGCTGCGACGACCGCAAGCCGTCTGCTTCGGGTCAGCGCCGACATGGCTCTATGCCTATCATTCGGCCGCGCCTACCAGCACTGCAGTGGAGCAATGGTATTCCATGCTTGATACGCCGAAGCACCAGATGATGTCGTTGTTGCTCTGCGGACGATACGTCTGCAGTTCTCGGTCCGTTCCGTCGCAGGCGCACTGACCACATTGAGCGGCTCCACAGCAGTCGCGATAGGCGATCAGATATGCCTTGCCATCGGCTGGATTAACGCAGGTTCCGACCCATGCCGTCGGTGAAGGCTCGGTTCCTGGCGGACAGGTATGCAGACCGCCGCCGCAGCAGGTGCACAAATCACCATCGATCGCGCAGTACCGCCAATAGTCGCATTGTAGTTCATCCGTGGTCTGCGCGCGGCGGGCGAACGCGGTCTTTGCCTGGACTGATCGGTCTTTTGTCGACGCGTGGGCGCGACTGACGGGGAGTAGGGGGAAGACGGGTGCGGCGACTGCTGCGGCACCTAGCTTCGCCAGCAGTCCTCGGCGGGAGGTCCGCGCCGCGATCCCACGCGCGAAGCGCTCCATGATCGAGGGGCGGCTCGGGCTCTTCATACGCTCAACCTTCCTGAATCAATCTCTTGCGACGGCGACGCATCTTGCTGATGATCTCCCCCTGTACGCGTACGAAGGAAGTCCTGCACCGACGCATGGCCACTGTCGCGGGACACGACGAGGCTCTCCAATTGCTCCCGACTGTTGACCAGCCCCTTGGCGACGATCAGTCCACGATCGTCCAGCAGCAGCGCGTGCGGGAGCTTGTCGACGCCGTAGGTCATTCCCAGCTCTCGGCTATTGACGAACGGATGGTCCGCAATGCCGTAGCGCGCGACGAGGGCACGCTGCTCGTCGTCCTCGCCGTCGCCGGCGAATACGACGTCCAGCCGCTCGGAGCGTCCGAAGCGTACCGCGATCGGGATGAGCTTGCGGCAGATCGGGCAACGCGACGATACGAACAGCACAAGTCGTCCGGTCCCTGCGGGCAACGGGCCGCCGATCGTGATCGCCGTCCCGTCCAGTGCCTCCAAGAAAAGCCGCGGCGCCGCGCTGCCGACCGAAGGTCCGCTGGCCGCGGTCAGTGCTCCGATCGGCGCGACACGTTCGAACAGGATGCCGACCTGCCTGGTTAGTGCGATTCCCGCGAAGACGAGCAGTGCCAGCACGATCCAGACGAGCAACTGCGAGACGAGTAGGACGGTGATCATTGAATGTTCCACGCGCTTCGGGTCGAGCGGGTCGGACGCGCGATCAGCGCCAATACCAAGTCGACGAGGATGTGAAGGCCAAACAGAAGCAGTCCAGCTACCAAGCAGTTGGCAAGCGCCAGCCCGCCGAGCCCGTCGGGCGCCGCGAGGACGAGGGCGGCTGTCCCTGCAAGCACGCCGTTACGGAGCACGAGCAGCCTGGAGATCGCCTGCGAGGCGAATCCGCTGCCGCAACCACAGTCGATCTGGGTCCGCCCCCGGCGGATGTTGATCTCCATCGCAGTCGCGAAGAGCAGCAACAGCGCGACCGCCGCCGCCGCGCCAGCGGGACGGAGCGGTTCGATCCAAAGTGCTCCGGCAATTGCGAGTTCCAGGAACGGCAGCACCATCGCCACTGGTGCGACGAGAACGCCGGGCAGCAATCGATAGCCCGCCACGGCGCGTTCGAATATCGCCGGATCGCGCAACTTGGACACCCCTGCGGCAGCGAAGATCAGACTCAGGCAAGTGCGCAAGGCGAGGCCAAGCGCAGCCAACACAAGCACCCCGAACTCGATCACCGGCCACTCACGCTAATCGTCCCGGCTCCGATCTCCTCTAGCCCGTGCTTCTCCTCGTAGGTCGTGGCATCGAGAACGATCATCTTGCCCTTGCCGGCCAGGAACAGCAGCGGCTTGTCGTCCTGGGTGACCTGCATGTAGGTGATCGGGTCCTTCAAGGCCCTGCGGGCGATCAGCTTGCGCGTGCCCGCGTCCAGCACCCAGAGCTCAGTGCCATCCGCCTTATGCGACCAGAATTCGCCCAGGTGCATCAGCACGAATAGGCGTCCGGTTGCCGAATGGTAGGATAGCAGCTGCCGACCGCCAGGAAGCCAGCCGCTCGTCAACGGAGCGGTCGAACCCCGCGCCATCCCCCCGGCCTCCTGTATCGACCAGGGCTTCTGCATCGCGCCCCCGCCTGGTCCGATCATCGTCTCGTAGATCAGGCCGCTGTAGCTTAGGAAGAAAGCCTTTCCGGTCGACCGATCGACGACGCTGTTGTCGAATATGGGGTCGTTGTCAGCGTCGAAAAAAGGTTCGGATGAGGTAACTACAGCCTTCCGTCGTCCATCAAGCCGGATCGTCGCCAACGTGCCGTCGCCGCAGAGCGATGCAACCGCCCCGCCTGCCCCCGCGAAGGCAAGCGCGCAGCCCGGGATTTCGACGGAACTCACCAGCCTTCTGCGAGCAAGATCAACGACGTGTAGCGCTGCCGCCGGGGTCATGTCGTAGATATATGCTAGGTTGCCGTCCGCGGAGATTGCAAGGTTCTGCACGCGGTTTCCAGTCAACAGTCTACCGGGAAGCGGTATTTCGTGGAGAAGCTTCAACGTGCGGGCATCGTATACGCTGACCATGTCCTGGCGGGTGCCGCGGTTGCCCTTCGTCCAGATAGATTCCGCTACATAGACGAAGCGGCGACGCGGATCGATCGCCACGTTCGACAGAGGTATGGTATGGATCGTGGCGAGCATCTTGCCGGTGTCGCCGTTGATTAGACGCGTGCCATTGCCCCATGCGCTCATCACGAAGGCCAGATGGTCGCTCATCGTCGGCAGCGTGGCGATGTCGCTTTCCTCGACTTCGGGCACCGCAGCAGGTTCGGACGTCGCAGCTGCCGGAGCTTGAGCCCCTGCAGATCCTTGCACCATCAGCGCCACCAGCGCCACATTCGTCAGTAAACCGATCATCCGCACCTGCTCAAACCCTCCACCCGACCTCAAAGGCTCGGGCCGCAGCTGCAACCGCTCGAACCAGCCCGAACCGAGATCCGGTTATGCTGCCACGATTCCTGCCGAAGACGAGCCCCGCGAAAACACCGTGCCCCCATGGTCGTCTGGTCGAGCGAGATAGAACATATCGGCCGATCACAGACAAGGCCTTTGACCCTCCAAAGTGTTGTCGGATCAGCACCAGCTGGAGCCAGCTTACGATGCCGACAGTCTGTGCGCGCCGCGTCGCATTTGACGGGCCGCTGTCGATGGTCCGCGAGTAGAGTCGTGCACCTCGGTCAGCGTTGCTCGGACGGCGCCACCGGGTGACGATTAGGTCGCACCATCTGCAGTGCGAGCTATGGTGTTGCACTTCGCCACGTGCTGAGATGCGCACCGTTCGAAAGACGGCCTGACGCAGCCCGGCCCTCCAGGCCGACGACCGAGCCGAAGGGCTGTGCGTTGTGGGCTGCCAAGGCGCGCCCGACGCGAGCTGAACTGCGCTTCGGACGACGATGTTGTGAGGGGGGCGTTATCTATGATCTTGGTCCGCGCGACTATCGCG
The DNA here is from genome assembly GCF_040676415.1 of Sphingobium sp. LSP13-1-1.1. Taxonomy (NCBI): domain Bacteria; kingdom Pseudomonadati; phylum Pseudomonadota; class Alphaproteobacteria; order Sphingomonadales; family Sphingobiaceae; genus Sphingobium; species Sphingobium sp. LSP13-1-1.1. The sequence goes on from NZ_JBEGHU010000017.1 coordinate 34,304, forward strand.
GCTTTGCTGATTTCCGCGACTGCGTCGGTCGCTCAGCCGCCGCTTCCGCCCGTCGCCAGCTACAATCGTGAAGCCAAAGGTACTCAGCCCTTCTGGGGCCGGCGGCTGACCGGCTACCTCACCGCCCGCGACGGGACACGCCTGCGGTACAGCGCGCTGCTTCCAAAGGGCAGTGGTCCGTTCCCGGTGATCATCAACTACAGTGGTTACGATCCCGGAGCTATCGGCGGCTCCAGCTACCTGAACAACGACACAGCGATGTCGGTCAATCTCGACAGGACGCTCGTCGAGCGAGGTTATGCGGTGGTGGGGATCAACGCCCGGGGCACAGGTTGCTCCGAAGGCGTATTCGAATTCCTGGGGCGGGAATACGGCCGCGACGGAAGGGACGCGGTCGAGTTTCTTGCGACGCAGCCCTGGTCGGACGGTAAAATCGGCATGGCCAACTGGTCATGGGCCGGAATGTCCCAGCTCGCCACCGCGTCTGAACGACCGCCGCACCTGAAGGCCGTCGCTCCGGGCATGGTGCTGGGCGATGCACGTCTCGACAGCTGGGCGCCCGGTGGCGTGCCCTCCCCAGCCTTCGTCGCTGGTTGGTGGCGGTTCGTGCACTCCAGATGGACGGCGGTGCGTGCGAGTGCCGAAGCCGAAGGAGACCGACAGTGCATGGCCCAAGTGGACCTCAATCGTAAGACCGCCGAGGCGAACAACCTCTCCAACGTGATCATCCGCCACCCGCTTCGCGACGACTACATTGATCAGCGAGCTTTGGCGCTGCGCACGTCCAATATCGAAGTTCCGGTCCTGTCCATGGAGGCCTTCCAGGACGAGGCGGTCACCTCGCGGGAAGGCTATTATCAGGAGACGCTGGATCCCGAGAAGCTGTGGTTCCTCCAGGTCAACGGCCCTCACGACCTCTACGAGTCTACCTGGTTCCGACGGATCCTGATTTCGTTCTTCGACCGTTTCGTCAAAGGCGATCGCAACGGCTTCGAGCGGGAGCCGCACGTTCGGGTCTGGTCGGAGAGCAGCGGCACCGGCGACGGCCATGCGAAGTTCGAGAGCCTCAAGCCGGGCTTCGAACTGACTTCGTCCGAGTTTCCGATGGCGGTGACGCCGGTGCGCTTCACGCTGGGGGCTGGCAACTCACTGACCGAGAATGGATCGCCGAGCGGCGAGCCGGACAACTACGCCTACCCGATCCCCGGGCCGACGGTCACCACCAAGAACGGGACCGAAGATTGGGGCGCGCAGCCCGCCGAGTGGCGCCGGGGCAGCGTAGCCTACACGTCTCCGCCATTCGCACGGACGATGATGTTCTACGGCTCCGGCAGTGCAGACCTTTGGGTATCGGCGTCGACAACGGATGTCGACTTGCAGGTCACACTGACAGAGGTACGTCCGGACGGTCAGGAGATGTTCGTCCAGCGCGGCTGGCTGCGGATGTCCAATCGCGCGCAGGATGACGGCAGGTCGACCGACTTGCGTCCGTTTCCGATCGATCTTCCGGAGACGATGCAGTCGCTAACACCCGAGCAGCCGGCGCTGGGACGGGTCGAGTTGAACAAGTTCGCCCATCCGTTCCGCAAAGGTTCGCGTCTACGCATCTGGATCGACACGCCGAGCGCATGGGGCGGCTACGGCTTCTCGCCTATATCGCAGCCTTCAACCGTGAAGATTTGGCACGATGCCACGCACCCATCCCGCCTCGTGCTGGGAGCGGTTGACAGCCGGCCGGTACCTGCCGCACGCCCCAACTGCGGTACCGTAATGATGCAGCCTTGCCGCCGTGATCCTCTCGCGAGCGGTGCGAACTAACTGTTGGGGCGCAGGAACAGGAGGTTGGAATGCAGTCTCGGGAAGAGCTAAGCCGTCGGTCCATTCTGCTCGCGGGGAGCCAGACGGCGACCGCCGTCGCAATCCTGGCGGGGGCGGGCGCGGAGGCGCTGGCTGCGCCCGATACCAGGACAGCGCTTAAGGATTACGATCCGATCAGGACTGAACTTGTGATGGATCTTGTGGTGACGTGCAGTTCGCCCGAGAAAATGGCGCCGTCCAGCGCGAGCAAGGACGGTAACCGCGACAGCATCTGGCCGATCATCGGCGGTCGCTTCCAGGGTCCCGGCATCAGCGGCACCGTCATTCCCGGCGGCGGTGACTTTCCCGTGGAGCGACCCGACGGAGCCGTCGTCATCGACGCCCTGTACCGCCTCAAGACCACCGATGGGGTCACTATCATCATCCACAACCGAGGCCTGGGCTATTCGAACGACAAATACCGTCTGGTCCCCGAGTTCATCGCACCGGTGGGCAAATACGACTGGCTCAACAAGTCGATCTTCCTCTGCACTCTGGTCGATCCGGTGCCCACTCACATGGCGCTAGCCAAGGGTCCAAATGAGAACGACCGCCTGCTTCAGGTCCACCGTGTCCTCTGAGCCCGACGAAGGTGATCGCGGGCGGCGTCTAAACACGTCGCGACACTTGGCTAAGGTAGATTGTTCGAATGTCACAACATCTGCGGAAGGCATGACGATGAGAGGTTTGGACGCAGCCGCACAGCTGCTGGGAAGAGCGGTGCTGCCGCTCCTATTCGTTACCGCCGCCTGCCAAGCCGACACCCAGACCGAAAGGCCGATGGCTGCAGGAGAGCGTGTCCTGAATCTCTTTGTCTGGTCCCCTCACCCTCCGACCGTGGGTGGAATGGGCAGCGCAGACCATTATTTGGCGGAAGGCACGATCGAGGGTTTCGAAAAAGCGACAGGGATCCAGGTCAAGGTCGTCAATTATGCGACCGACGAGGAGATGGGCCGACAGTTGGCGGAGGGAGCCGCATGGGCCGACCTGATCATTCCGTCTGATTCCGCCTACCCGGATCCGATCGCCCGGGGCTACTTCCGCAAGCTCGACAGAAATCTGATCCCCCGGCTGAGCAACGTCGATCCTGCCATCGCTCGGAAGGCCGCAGTGTCCGATCCGGAGAATGCTCATTCCGTGGTACATATGTGGGGAGCCGTCGCGATCGGCTTTGATCCGGCGAAGGTCCGCACCCTCGTTGCGGACGATCCGACCGTCAGTTGGAAGCGCTTCTTGAATCCCTCGGTCCTGAAGGCACTAAGAAGCTGCGGAGTCATGCTGCCGGGATATCCGGACGAGGCTTACTCGGTGGCGCTACTGGCGCTGGGCCGTTCGCCTGACAGCACCGATCCCACCGACATCGACGGCGCGACCGACCTTCTGAGCCGCGTCGCGCCTTACGTGCAGTTCGGCTTCCCGGAAGCTAGGGACCTTCAGAGCGGCAAGCTGTGTGCCGCGGCTGGCTATGGTGGCCAGATGCGTTCGGCACCAACATCGCCGTCATCGAGGGAGATCCGGATCGTGATCCCGCGTGAAGGCTCCCGCATGTGGTTCGACAGCTACCTTGTACCTGCAAACGCGCCGCATTCCGCCAATGCCCATGCCTTCATCGACTACATGCTGGATCCGAAGGTCAGCGCGTCCACCACGAACCATACGGGTTACGGAACGATCAATCGGCTTGCCGCGCCCAACATCGCCGCAGACCGTAGACACGCCCCCGACGTGGCGCCGTCGCCCGAAGGCGTCGAGCGATTAGTGCCCACGTCTCCCGCGGCCGTGAAAGCGCGAGCCTCACTAGTCGAAGCTGGCTGGAAAAAGATCACTGCGGCGCAGTGAAGATGCGGGTCGTGCGCGCGTGAATGCGGAGGAAGAGACGGTGATCAGAACTCACCGCATCTGAGATTCAAGGCACCGCAGCATGGACATTTTCGCGTTGTCGCCCACCGCACCTCAGCTAACCTTAAACAAAGTCGCTTGAAGGAACCGAAGATGCGTTTCCGCTTGGCCATGCTGCCACTGATGTTCGCCGTGGCTCCTGTCCACCTCTTTGCGCAGATGCCAGGCGCGGCTGATCCTAAGCGGATCACGGCAGGAACCTACTCCATCGATCCGAACCACACGCAGGTCACCTGGAAGGTCAATCATCTGGGCTTCAGCATGCTGCAGGGCCAATTTGGTGCCTGGGGCGGCACGCTGAGGCTGAGCCCGGCTGATCTCGCCGCTGCGAAGGTTGATGTCACGTTCGACATGACTCAGCTCAGGACCAGCTTTGCAGCGTTCACAAAGCATCTGAACAGTTCGGACTTCTTCGACACGGGGAAGTTCGGCACCGCCACCTTCGTCTCGAGCTCAGTCCGTCCGGGCCCGAACAACACTGCCACGATTGTCGGCAATCTCACCATCAAGGACGTCACCCGGCCGGTCACACTGCAGGTGAAGCTGGTCGGCGCGGGCGACAATCCGATGGGTGACACGTTCGACGTCGGGTTCCTCGCCACCGGCACGATCAAGCGCAGTGAATTCGGCTTGGGAATGGCGGTGCCAGCTGTCAGCGACGAAGTGACGCTCGAAATCAATGCAGCCTTCACGAAGGATTGATGTCGATCGGGACCTCGTTTCGGCCAACCATAATCGCGAGGCGGCACTGGCAGTCCACCGGTGCGCCGTTGCGAAGAGCTCGGCTCGACGGGCAGCCCCTTCCATTTCTTGCACCGGAGTCTCCGTCATGCTCGCCCGAAAACTCCTTCTGACGGCCGCAGTCGCCGTGACGTCGCTGTCGCTGCCCTTCTGCCAGCTGGCCTATGCACAGTATCCGACGCCGGGGATCCTCTCGCGCGCGAAGACCTACGTCGGCCCGAAGCTGACGGAACAAGCCGCAAAGCTGGCCGCGCAGCCGGATATGACTGGAATCTGGCAGATGCTCGATCCCGAGGGCGCATGCGGCGGACCGCTGTTCAATCCGGAATCCGCGGTCTGTCCACCTCGTCCTCCTTCCGGGGAACAGACTTTTGGGCCGCTGCCCGGCACCAAGATGCAGGGGATCCCATATAATGCGAAGTACCAGAAGATGTACGACGCCTATGTCGCCGACGCCTTGCAAGGTAAGGCCCGAGACACGTTCGCCGCCTGTGTCCCTTATGGTGTCCCAAGGATGGTCGGGGCGTCTCCTGTGGCTTTCGATATCATCCAGGCTCCGGATGTGATGCTCTGGTACAACCCCTACGGCCGAACCGAGAGGCGCATCTTCCTGGATGGCCGCAAGCATCCGTCGGGTGAAGAGACTGATCGAGCGGGACCCAGCTATTCCGGTCATTCAGTTGGCCGATGGGAGGGTGACACGCTGGTCGTAGAGACCGTCAACATGATCAATGCCTTCTTCGACGAGACGGCTGCTCCACACAGCGAAAAGCTCTCGATGGTGGAGCGGATCAGGCTAATCGATCCAAAGGTGATCGAAAACGAGATGACGATCACGGATCCCGAGGCCTTTACCAAGCCATGGGTGGTGAAGCGCTACTATGGCCGGACCAAGCCGCTCACGATGAACGGCACGATGAGAACGGACCGCCTGCTCAGCCTCAATGATCGTCCATGCGTTCCGAACGTGAAGATGGATGCGGACGGCTTCCAGGTGATGATGCTGCCGCAGGAGATCGAGGAAGCGGAAGCGCGGGCGAGAGGCGCGGCCGCCCCCGCTGAGCAGTAGGCCTGCGGTCATCTCAGCACGCTCGATGGGCATTCTGATCGGCTTGGCGGCAGCAGAAGCTATCGAGAGTTAAGGACGACACAGCTTCACGGAGTTGAAGTGCCAGCAGTGAAGGAAGCACATGTCCACCTTCGGTGACCTGTTGTATGATTTGAGCCAGTATCTGCGGACCACTCCGGCTTTGGATCTGGCGGATCGGATTGCCGCGACCTCCCTCAGCCAGTCGATCAGCAGCAACTTCTGGGCGGTCCCGGCGCTTCAGGTCGCGCACATCCTTGCGATCGCGGCTGCTTTCGGATCTGTGCTCATGATCAACATGCGCATCCTGAGGATCAGCGGGGTCGACCGAACGATGGGCGACACCGTCGCGCGGTTCGCGCCGTGGATCTGGTGGGCTTTGCTCGTCCTGGTCATCAGCGGACTCGGGATGATCATTGCCGAGCCAACCCGCGAGCTCCTCAATGCGGCCTTCTGGATCAAGATGGTCCTCGTGATCTCGATGATCGGGGTGACTCTGGCCTTCCAGGCGCGGACGGTGCGGCTCAACGTCAAGGATTGGGAAGCCACGCACGCGCGTCGAACTTCAGTCCGGCTCACCTCAGCGGCGATACT
>NZ_JBEGHU010000018.1:0-29636 GCF_040676415.1 Sphingobium sp. LSP13-1-1.1
GCGGGGTATTCGTTGTGCTCGGCACGCTTTGCAGATGGTGGCGATTGAAAAAGCTCAGGATGCACGTCCGGTCCAAGCGAAATTTAGCTGCAGGCCTCTCCGAACCGGACTGACTGCAACCCACCCATCTAAGCCATTCCCGCCGAAGTCTCGCACAAGGCCTTGAACTGCTCGGCCATCTGGTCCCAGCCGGGGTGGAAGCCCATCTGCTCATGCTTCGTCATCGTCTCGGCATCCCAATGACGCGCAGTGGCGGTGAAGCGTGTGCCCTCGCCCTCGTCGGCGAAGCTCCAGATCGCCGTCATGAAGGGCGTCTGCGGTATCCAGCCGGATGCATAGGCGTCGGTCGTCACCACCTTCTCCTGCGGCACCACCTCCAGCACGATGCCCTCCATCGGCCCGGTATCCTCGCCATTGGGACCGAACATGCGCACCGCGCTCCGCCCGCCAGGCCGCAGATCCTCCTCAATCACTTCGGCCCGCCAGGGTTTCGGGCAGAACCATTGATCCTTGAGGTCCGTCCATACCTTCCACGCAATTTCACGCGGGGCGGCGACATGGCAGGTCACGGACAATTCGAACTCCGCCGCGCTCATGCCGATTTCCCTTCGAAAGCCGCCTTCATCCGGCCGGTATCCAGTTTCTGCATGGTCATCATCTCCGCCATCATTCGCTGGACGCCCGGTCCGTCGCCGGTTTTGTAAAGGTCCATGATCTCCTGCGTCACCAACTGCCAGGACAGGCCATATTTGTCCTTCAGCCAACCGCATGGTCCGGGCGAACCGCCGTCGGCGGTCAAGGCTTCGAAGTAGCGGTCGATCTCCGCCTGGTCCTTGCAGGCGACGGATAGCGACACCGCCTCGGTGAAGCCGAATTCCGGCCCACCGTTCAGCGCCTGATAGCTGTCGCCGAACAGGGTGAATTCGACCAGCAGGACGTCCCCGCCCTTGAACGGACTGGGGCTGGGATTATCGTCGGGATAGCGGCTGATGAAATCGACCGTTCCCCCGAACAGCGACACATAAAAGCGCGCAGCCTCCTCTGCCTGCCCGTTGTACCACAGGCAGGGTGAAATCTTCGACATGGATCCTCTCCCTTATGCCGCGCCGGAGCGCATGCCCACCAGCGCGAACATCGCGCCCTGGGGATCGGCGGCCTGGATGATCCAGGCGCCGCCTGGCACCTCCATCGGTCCGTTCAGCACGGTTCCGCCGCCAGCCTTCACCTTCTCGAGCGCCATATCGATGTCGGGCACGGCGAAATAGAACAGCCATAGCGGCACCGGCACTTGCGGGGGACGCGGCATGATGCCGCCGGTCATGCCCTGAAAATCAGCGCTGCCGGACTGAGAGACGAGCTGATAGCTGCCCATCTCCCCCATATCCATGGCGTCGCCCTTCGCCCAGCCGAACTGCCCCGTGTAGAAGGCCAGATCGGCAGCGAAATCGCCGCTGTAGAGCTCATGCCAACCGACATGGCCGTTCGCCATCATCGGTGCCGGCTTCATCCCGTCCGGGCTGGAACCCCTGAGCAGCATGAACACCGCGCCGCCCGGATCGCTCATCACCGCAAAGCGCCCGACGCCCGGAATGTCCTCCGGCGGACGCTTCACGCTGCCGCCGGCCTCGGCCAGCCGCCTTGCGTCCGCGTCCACATCGGCCGAACCGATATAACCGCCCCACCAGGGCGACATGCCACAATCCTTCGCCTCCGCCGGAATGGACATGATCCCGCCCATCGGCCCCGCGCTGCCCGACAGGACATGATAGGGATCGTCGGTCCGTTCCCCGCCAAAGGGCTGCGCGGTCCAGCCTACGACATCGCCATAGAAGGCGATCGCCGCCTGCGGATCGCTGGTCATCAATTCATACCAGAAGAATTTGCCGTTCAGATCAGTCATCGCAGCCTCCATCAAGCCTTGGCGTCGATCAGCACTTCGAACCCGCCATAGATCAGCCGCGCGCCGACGAAAGGCATGTCTTCCCCTTCCTTCGGCTGCATTCGCGGATCCTTCATGACCTTCTCCGCACCCGTGTCGCGCGTTTCCTTGTCGGGCCATTCGATCCAGGAAAAGACGACCTCCTCACCCTCCTCGGCGATGACGGCGGTGCGGAAGTCGTTGACCTTGCCCGGCTTGATGTCGCTCGCCCAACATTCCACGACCCTCAGCGCGCCATGTTCGATGAAGATCGGCGCGGCATAAGCCGCAACCTCCCTGTACTTTTCCTTGCTACCCCTCGGTACGGGGATCACGAAACCATCCATGTAGCTCATTGTCTCTCTCCTCAGGACAAGGCAGAGTTCAGGCGGCGGCTTCCTTGTTCATCGCCAGCGCCGCTTCCACATCCATCCAGGTCACTTCCCAGATATGACCGTCCAGGTCGGCAAAGCTGCGGCCATACATGAAGCCATGATCCTGCCGGGGATTGGGCTCCGTCCCGCCTGCGGCCAGCGCCTTGTCGGTCGTCCCGTCGACGTCCGCCCGGCTCGCCTCGCTGAGCGCGAGCAGCACCTGCGCCGTCTCATGGGCATTGGGAATGCTGCGCGGCGTAAAGCCGGAGAAACGCTCATGCGTCAGCAGCATGACGTGGATATTTTCGGAAAAGCTCATCATCTGCGCGCTGTCGTCGGCAAAATCATTGTTCCGGACCGCGCCGACCGCTTCGTAAAATGCGATTGAGGCAGCCAGGTCCTTTACCGGCAGGTTGACGAAAATCATCTTTGGAGCGGGGGTGTTAGGCATCACACTTCTCCTTGGGGGTCATTTTGCCTGATGGCCGCGCCGACTCATCGGCTTGAACTTTATGAACTTCTATATTATATTTCACAACTATTAAGTTATAAAAAATAACCAATGGATTGCACTGTGAAGAAACGGGCTTATCAGGACGGGTGTGCGACAGCCCATGCACTGGATCTGATCGGTGATCGCTGGGCCATGCTGATCATGCGGGAATTGATACTTGGCCCCAAGCGCTTCACTGATTTGCGCGGCAGCCTGCCCGGAATCAGCGCCAACGTGCTGACGCAAAGGCTCGAAGAACTGGAAGCCGCCAGCATTCTTGTTCGCCGGCGCCTGCCGCCGCCGGCAGCCAGCCAGATCTATGAGCTGACGGAATGGGGTCGCGAGTCGGAGATATTGTTCCAGGTGCTTGGCCGCTGGGCGTGCCGATCCCCCACGATGCAGCCGGGCATGCCGATGAGCAATGCATCGGTGATCCTGTCGATGCGCACAATGATCGACCGCAGCCGCATTGGGGACATGAACGCCACGATCGGCCTGCGTCTGGGGGACGAAGAGTTCCGCCTGATCATCAAAGGGGGTGATTTCACCGCCGACCGGGGCGAAGCAGCCGGCGCCGACGTCATCTTTTCGGGCGACCCGAATGCGTTGGCCGGCCTGATCTATGGTGGCCTGGCGTTTGAGGATGTCGCCGCTGCGCTTCAGGTGGACGGGAACAGGTCCCTGGCAGAACGCTTTGTCCGTCTCTTCCCCCTGCCACCCAAAGCACCCTCAACGGCAACGCCCTCTTCGGGGTGAGCCAAGGCAGGCAGACTCGCCTCCCCCTCACATGAGGGGGAGGACTTGACCTCTTTCCTCAGTGCGCGCCGTTCAGCATCGCGAACACCTGGCCGAACGCGCCGCGCTGCTCCGCCTCGCGCAGCATCTTCACGCCCTCCACGCAGATCTCCTCCAACGCCGGCTCCTGCCCCAGCAATGCCATGACCTCCGCGATGAATTGGTCGAGCGGCATCATCTGCGGATTTTCGGCATGGCCGGGCATCAGGTCGGTCTGCACGCCCGGCGGCACCAGTTCGATCAGTTCGACACTCGTGCCCTTGAGCTGTTCGCGCATCGACTGCGACCAGCTATGCATCGCCGCCTTGGTCGCGCAATAGGTCGGCGTCGCGGCCAGCGGGACGAAGGCAAGGCCCGACGTCACCGTCATCAGCGTCGCGGCCTTCTGCGCCAGCAGGTGCGGCAACAGCGCATGGGTCAGCCGGATCGGCCCCAGCAGGTTGGTCGCCACCGTCGCCTCCGCTATGGCAATGTCGACCTGCTCCTCTGCCACCATGATTCCGGCATTATGGATCACGACGTTGAGTGCCGGAAATTCCGTGACCAGCTTCGCCGCAAAGGTCGCAATTGCTGCGGGATCCTCCATGTCGATGGTCAGTGAGGCCATGCCGGGATGGTTCGACACCACGGCGTCCAGCGCCGCCTGCCGCCGTCCCGCGATGATGACCTGATTGCCCGCGGCATGGAATTCGTGCGCCAGCGCCGCGCCAATGCCCGAACCGCCGCCGGTGATCAGGACAGTGTTTCCGCTTTTCTGCATAGGTCGTTCCCCTTTCGAAGGATGATGTGATGGGCCATCTAGAGCATCGTGCGGAAATGTAGGAACCGCTTTTCCGATTGAAACAATGCAATGGTAATAAGCTGGAGCGTGACCTCCGCCTGGCCTTACGCCGCGCTCCCCAAAGGCAGTTTCGATCGGGATGAACCAGATCGGCGCTCGGCATCCGTGCCTCCCCTGTTTCCTGGCAAGGGATCGGCCCCGGTCACCTGGAAGCCGTTCTATTGCATGGGGATGTAGGTTTCCCGCATCGGCGTCAGCGGAAATGTCGGCACCTCCACCCGCACCGGGGCGCCGGGCACCCTGGTCGATGGCGGGATCGAGGATTGGGCCACGAAGCCGGCCGTGACCTCCTTGGGTGGGGTGGGCGGCGGCGGCAGCGGCGTGGGCGATACGACCACGCTCACCGTCCCGCCAAAGCGCGACTGCCATTCGGCCAGCCGCCGCAGATAATCGGCATAGGCGGCGTAAAATTCCTGGAACGGCTTTTCCAACTGGGTGAGCGCTTCGGGCGCATAGGCGAGAAGCTGGTTGGACGGCATCGCCAGGATCTTCGCGCCCACCTCTATCGCGACGGGGCAGAAGCTCTTCGTCACCGGCGGCAGGGCGAAGAAATTGTAGACCACCGTATTGAGCAGCTCGCGCGCCCTAAGGCCGCCCGTGCCGTAAGCGGCAAGATAATTGCGGTCGACCGCGGCATTCGCCTCTCTCAACACCCGCTCATGCACATGCAAAATCTGGTTATACTGGATGCGCGCCGGTTCGTTGACGCCATAGCAGGAAAGCGCCGCGACATTGAGCGCCATGCGCACATGCCAAAGAGCGGTGTTGGCCGTCACACCACGATTGGGCGTGAGATATTTTCCGTCATCCCCGACTTCGGGAATGCTCATTTCCTCTACCGCACCCATTGGCGGCAGCGGCTTTATGGTCGGCACCACCGGCGGTGGCGGCGTGGGCGGCGCTTTCTCGGGCGTGGAACATCCCGCCACCCAGGCAAGGGCGGCAAGAGAGCTTAGCTGGCAGAAACGGCGAAAAGCGGCACGGGGCGGCACCTGTCATCCCTTAGAACATGATCCGGACAGCACAACTCATCGCAAAGCCAAGCGTTCCTGACGACAGGTCAACGCTCAGTCCATCGGGCGATAGATTCGCTTCGTCCGGTTTCAGGCCCGCCGCTCGAGCGCCACCGCCGCTTCGTCCAGCAACTGGGCGATGATCTCGGCCACCGGCTCCTCCTTCGACACCATGCCGACCGACTGGCCCGCCATCAGCGAGCCACCCTCGACATCGCCGTCGATCACCGCGCGGCGCAAGGCGCCGGCCCAATAATGTTCGATCTGGAGCTGCGCCTCCCCCATATCGACCGCGCCGCTGTCCAGCAGATTGGCGACTTCCCTCTGCTTGGCCGTGAAGGCCTCGGTCCCGGCATTTTTGAGGGCGCGCACGGGAATGACCGGCAGGCGCGGGTCGATCTGCACGCTGGCGATCGCATCACGGGCGGATGCGCGAAAGAAGGCCTTCTTGAAGCTCGGATGGGCGATGCTCTCGGTCGCGCAGGCGAAGCGGGTGCCAAGCTGCACGCCCGCCGCACCCATTTCCAGATAACCGGCGATCAACTCGCCCCGGCCGATGCCGCCCGCGACGAAGACCGGAAGCTGCGACGCCATTTCCGGCAGGATTTCCTGCGCCAGCACGCTGGTGGACACGGGCCCGATATGGCCACCCGCCTCCATGCCCTCTATCACCAGCGCATCAACGCCGGAACGCGCCAGCTTCTTGGCCAGCGCCAGCGCCGGGGCGAAGCAGATCAGCTTCGCGCCTTTCTCCTTGATCGCCTCAATGCTCCCCTTGGGCGGCAGCCCGCCGGCCAGCACGACATGGCCGACATGGTGCTTCGCGCAGACGTCGATCAGCTCGAAAAGCTGCGGATGCATGGTGATCAGGTTGACGCCGAACGGCCTGGAGGTCAGCGCCTTGGTCGCCGCAATCTCCTTGTCGAGCAATTCGGGTGTCATCGCCCCGCAGGCGATCACGCCGAAGCCCCCCGCATTGGAGATCGCGGCGACCAGATTGCGCTCCGACACCCAGCTCATCGCCCCGCAGAGAATCGCGACCTCGCAGCCGAGAAAATCAGCGCCGCGAGCCATCAGGGAAGCGAGTTTGGCGTTGGTCATAATAACTCCGTCATCCCCTGAAGGCGGGGATTCATCTCCCATCCCATCCCCAGACGAAAGGCCGGGAAATGGAGTCCCGCCTTTGCGGGAATGGCGACTTTAGTAAAGAGCTTAGCTCAGGCGACCGGCGCGTCGAGGCCGTAGGCCGTATGCAGCACGCGCACGGCCAGTTCGGTTTCATCCTCGTCGATCAGCACCGACACCTTGATCTCGCTGGTGGAGATGGCAAGGATGTTGATCCCGCGATCGGCCAGCGACTTGAACATGGTGGACGCCACGCCCGCATGGCTCTTCATGCCGACGCCGACGACCGACACCTTCGCCACCTTCGTATCCGGGATCACCCGATTGAAGCCGATCACGTCCTTCTGGCTCTCCAGCACGTCCAGCGCGCGGGCCAGGTCAGCGCCCGGCACGGTGAAGGTGACGTCCGTCTCGCCCTTGTCGCGGCCGACATTCTGGATGATCATGTCCACATTGATCGCGCTGTCCGCCAGCGGGCCAAAGATGTGCGCCACCGCGCCCGGACGATCCGGCACGCGGGTCAGGGTGATCTTCGCCTCATTCTTGTCATGGGCGATGCCGGTGATGAGCTGACGTTCCATCTTGTCTTCCTTGAGCTTGGCTTCCAGTTCCTCCTCGCTGACGATCAGCGTGCCGGGGAGGTCGTCCTGGTTGGGATCATCGAAGGAGGAAAGCACCTGCACGACCACGCCTTCCTTCATGGCGAGGCCGACCGAGCGGGTCTGGAGCACCTTGGCGCCGACCGAAGCCAGTTCCAGCATCTCCTCATAGGTGACGAGGTCCAGCTTGCGCGCCCGCGCGACGATGCGGGGATCGGTGGTGTAGACGCCATCGACGTCGGTATAGATGTCGCAGCGGTCGGCCTTGAGCGCGGCGGCCACGGCCACCGCCGATGTATCGGACCCGCCGCGACCGAGGGTGGAGATGCGGCCATCCTCCATCATGCCCTGGAAGCCGGGGATGACCGCCACCGTACCCGACCGCATCGACGCCAGCAGGTCGATCGTGTCGATGTCCCCGATGCGCGCCTTGGCATGAGCTTCGTTGGTGCGGATCGGAAGCTGCCAGCCGAGCCAGCTCCGCGCGTCCACGCCCATCGCCTTCAGGGTCATGGCCAGCAGGCCGCTCGTCACCTGTTCGCCCGAAGCAACGACGACGTCATATTCCGCCGGGTCGTAGAGCGGCGAGGCTTCCTTGCAGAAACCCACCAGCCGATCGGTCTCGCCCGCCATGGCGGACACGACGACGGCGACCTCATGCCCCTGTTCGACGACATGTTTGACTCGTGCGGCCACGTTGCGAATTCGCTCCATCCCCGCCATGGAGGTGCCGCCGAATTTCATCACGATGCGCGCCATTTGCCTGTCGAACCCGCCTGCTGAAAAGAAATGAAATATCCCCGAAGGGCGCAAAAACGGCGCTCCTATTAGCAGCAGCGGCGAATATGGCAAGCAAAGCGATACCATTGCCCGGACGCAGCGGGGAACCGGCAGCCTGTCGTTCATTGGCTGTTCGGGGCCAGGCAACGGAGGATGCGATGAAAAGCAGCTTATGGGCGATGGTGACGATCGGCGGACCGATCCTGCCCGGCGTCGTGCTGATCTTCGTGATGCTCAGCAACTGCGAGACAGGACGAAAAACAGCCATAGCCTGCAATCCCCGACGCTGGTAGCAGGATGCCATGGAGAACATAGCGTCCAGCACCATCGATCCACGCGAGGCCGCCCATTTCGGCACCATGGCCGCCGACTGGTGGGATCCCAACGGCAGCAGCGCCATGCTGCACAAGCTTAATCCTGTCCGGCTGCGTTATATTCGTGATGCGGTCGACCGGCATTGGCCGGAACAGGGTGATGGCTTCCGCCCTCTCGCCGGCCGCCGCGCCCTGGACGTGGGTTGTGGAGCCGGGCTGCTGGCCGAACCGCTGGCGCGCCTGGGGGCAAGCCTGACTGCCCTCGATGCAGCGGAAGAGAATATCGCCGTGGCGCGCAACCATGCCGCCGGCCAGGGACTCGCCATCGACTATCGCGCTACCCCTGTGGAACGGCTGGAGGAAGGCGACTTTGACCTCATCACCTGCATGGAGGTGATCGAACATGTCGCGGACCCCGCCGCCTTCGTCGGCGCGCTGACCGACAGGCTGGCGCCCAAGGGCCTGCTGATCCTCTCGACGCCCAACCGCACGCCCCTCTCCCGCCTCGCCATGATCACCATCGGCGAAAGCATCGGCGGCATTCCCAAGGGCACGCATGACTGGCGCAAATTCCTCAATCCGGAAGAACTTGCGAGGCTGCTCGACAATGCGGGCCTGGAAGTGATCGACAGCAGCGGGCTCAGCTTCTCACCTGCCAGAGGCTTCATCCTCTCGCCCAACAAGGCGATCAACTATCTGTTGACCGCGCGCCACCGGCGCAGCTGATCCATGCCGGTCGATCCCCGCATCGACGCCTATATCGCGCGACAGGCCGACTTCGCCCGACCGATCCTCAGCCATTTGCGCGACCTCATCCACGCGACCTCTCCCGACATTGACGAGGCAGTCAAATGGGGCATGCCTTTCTTTACCTATCGGGACCGCAATCTCTGCCACATCGCAGGGTTCAAGCGGCATGTCGCCTTCGGCTTCTGGCATGACAAGGTTGCGTCTGGCGAAGCGCGGAGCGAAGCCATGGGGCAATTCGGACGGATTGAAAGCCGGGACGATCTGCCCAACGACGCGGAAATCGCGGTTTTGCTGAAGAAGGCCGTGGCGCTGATCGACGCCGGCGACGAAGCGCGCAGGGGCGCGAAGACGCCGCGTGCTCCGCTGCCGCTGCACCCCGCCTTCGCGGCCGCTCTCGACGCCAATCCTGCCGCCGCCGCGAATTGGGCTGATTTCCCGCCTGGCAAGGTTCGCGACTATTGCGAGTGGATCAACGATGCCCGAACCGACGCAACCCGCGACAGGCGTATCGCACAAGCCGTCGAATGGATCGCGGCAGGCAAGGGCCGCAACTGGAAATATGAAAAGCGCTGAAGGGCTACGAGACCGATAGCGAAACAGGCGGAACGCAGCGGGGCTCTGAAAAAAGCGTTCCGGGGCTCGCATTCCCCCAGCCGCGCTCCCCAAGGCGCGGCACCCATGGCACTCTCAACTGACCGGCTTGGCAACGGCCACCAACTGCGGCTGGGCGGCCGGAGCGGCATCCTTGGCTCCAGCATCCTTGACCCCCACATCGGCAGGCGGAGCCTTGAGGCTAGCCGCAGCCGATTGCAGCGCGACAGCGGCTGCCTCCAGCGCAGCCGCCGCGGATTGGGGCGTAACTGCAGGCGGTGCCGCTTCCGCCACGGCAACCGGCGCCGCCGCATCCCCCGCCAGCGCCACGGGCGGAGGCGCGGCTGCGACCGCCGTCACGTCACACAGGTCGCCCACCCCGGCCGGCTTTTCCGAAAAATTCCGCGCCAGCGTCGGCAATTCATTCTGACCGGCATTCATCGCCAACGTCAGCAACGTATCAGCCATCTCGCAGAAACCCGCCGACTGCACGCCATCGGTATGACTGTTCGCCATTTTCGTGATGAAATCGTCATAGGCGCGCTGTCCACCGGCAATGCCGTTCTCGCGCATGAACCGCAGCTTCAACGCATTGTTGTAATTGTCCGCACTTCCCATTTTTTCACGAAATTTGTCATATTTCGCCGTGATTTCACTGTTTGTTGAACGACATTTCAGTGATCCCAGCATCAATATGATCTGCAAATCCCTGACGCGCGCCGCCTCGATTTCATAAGGCTGCCAACATCGCGCCGCCTCGGCGGACGCAACCCCGCCGAAAAAGAGCGCAACGATACCACTGGCGGCACAGGCCGCCATCCTCAACCTGGACATGATGGACCTCGCAGAATCTCAGACCCCGCAAATTAAATCCTACCATTTTGCCGTAAAAATGCCATTAATTTATTTGACAGTGACATTTATGACGCATCCGGAAACATCCCGGATTTACGCGATTTCTTCGTTCACACGAGCCAGGCGGCCAGATTGCCCATGCCAAATAGTGTCAATCTTTGGGCGGAACTATGACACTATGGCATCCGCCCGCGCGATCAGCGCCTTCGCTTCCTCGACATGCATGCTCTCTATCATGCGTCCCTCGAACCGCTCGGCGCCGCCCGTCGCCGCTTCGATCAGCCGCCGCGCATCGGCGACCGACTGCGGATCCGGGCCGAACACCTGGTTGGCGACGGGGACCTGACTGGGATGGATCAGCGTCTTGCCGTCAAAACCCAGCGCATGGCCCGCCGCACACTCGCCCTCAAACCCGGCCTCATCGTCCAGCCGGTTGAACACGCCATCGAACACGGCGATCCGCGCCGCCCGCGCCGCGAGTATGACGGACTGCATGGAGAGGGTCAGACCCTCCCGTCCGGCCAAGGGCGGTATCCCGAGGTCCTGCCTCAGATCGTTATTCCCCATGAACAGCCCCGCGCACCCCTCCGCCGCGGCAATCGCCTGCGCCATGAGCACGCCGGCCGCACTCTCTATCATCGCGATCACGGGCTTCTGGCAAACGCTGAACACATCCTTCACCTGACGAGGATTTTCCACTTTGGGGATAACCACATAATCAGCGGCTGACGTCTTGAGCGTCACCATCTCCCGCCCGTGGGAGGGCGTGCCTTCCACATTGATGCGCACCGCGGAGAGACGGCTGCCAAAACCCTCCGCAACCGCTGCGACCGCATTGGCCAATGCCTCTTCCTTGCGATCGGGCGGTACTGCATCCTCCAGGTCCAGTATGACCATGTCGCAGGACAGCGTCCGCGCCTTGACGATGGCGCGCGTGTTGGACGCGGGCAGGAACAGCAGCGATCGGGCATGACGCAACAACATGGGGAACCTCCTGTCACTTTGTCTTCCCCCATTCATGATTTCGCGCCATAGTCCAAGCAGATTTCAGGGGGGAGCAGGCATGTTGACGACATTCGCGCTGACGGTGACCTTGCTGGTGCTGTTTTACCTGGCGGTCAGCGTCAAGGTCGTGCGCCAGGGCTATCAATATACCATCGAACGCTTCGGCCGTTTTACGGAGGTCGCGCGCCCCGGCCTCAACTTCTACCCTGCCTTCTTCTATGCCGTCGGGCGGAAGATCAACATGATGGAACAGGTGGTCGACATCCCTGGGCAGGAGATCATCACCAAGGACAATGCCATGGTGTCGGTCGACGGCGTGGTCTTCTTCCAGGTGCTGGACGCGGCCAAGGCTGCCTATGAGGTGTCGGAACTCTATGTCGCGATCATGCAGCTTGCGACCACCAACCTGCGCACGGTGATGGGATCGATGGACCTGGACGAAACCCTGTCCAAGCGCGATGAGATCAACGCCCGCCTGCTTTCGGTGGTCGACCATGCGACCAATGCCTGGGGGATCAAGATCACCCGCGTCGAACTGAAGGACATCCGCCCGCCTGCCGACATCGTCAACGCCATGGGCCGCCAGATGAAGGCGGAACGCGAGAAGCGCGCCCTGATCCTGGAATCGGAAGGCCTGCGCGCTTCGGAAATCCTGAAGGCGGAGGGACAGAAGCAGAGCCAGATATTGGAGGCCGAGGGTCGCCGCGAAGCCGCCTTTCGCGATGCCGAAGCGCGCGAACGCGAGGCGGAGGCCGAAGCAAAGGCGACACAGATGGTGTCCGAGGCCATTGCCAGCGGCAATGCGCAGGCGATCAACTATTTCATCGCCCAGAAATATGTGGAAGCGGTGAGCCAGTTCGCCACCTCTCCCAACGCCAAGACCATCCTCTTCCCGGTCGAGGCGACACAGTTGATCGGCACTTTGGGCGGCATAGGCGCGCTGGCGAAGGAAGCACTGGGTGAGCCGACAGCGCCGCCACCCCCTGCCCCGCCCCGCCGCGGGCCGTTTGGACAGGGGCCGGCATGACCGGCTGGCTCGCCATGCTGGACGATCATTGGGGCTGGCTCGTCTTCGCCGCGCTGCTCGGCATGGGCGAGGTAGCGATACCGGGGATATTCCTGATCTGGGTCGCACTGGCCGCTGCGGCGACGGGCCTCGTCGCCCTCGTGCTGCCGATCTCGGTGCCTTTGCAATTGCTGCTGTTTGCGGGGCTGTGCCTGCTGTCGGTCTGGGGCGGACGGCGCTGGTACACCGCCAATCCCGTGGACTCGCAGGATCCGCTTCTCAACGACCGAACCGCCCGCCTGGTGGGAGAGGTCGTCACCGTGGTCGAAGCGATCAACAATGGCCACGGCCGGGTCAAGGTGGGGGACAGCGTCTGGTCCTGCAGCGGGCCGGATGCGCCGGCCGGCGCCATCGTAAGGGTGACAGGCGCCAGAGCGTCGGTGCTGACGGTCGAACCGGCGTACGGGACTGCTCGGTAGATCGGGACGGGGGAGCAGTGCCCCGGCATCTGGCGACCCTGCTCCCACAGGTAATGGATGATCAAGCCGTCAGCGACCTCGGCGACGCCACAAGACGATACGGCATCTGGGCTGTGAGGAACCCCTGTTAAATGCCATTATACCATGACCAGCCGTTCTGGATCGTCCCAGCGCGACCCAGATCGTCGAACTTGTCGGTGACGACGATCCGTCGCAGGAACTTCAGGCTCTTGAAGCCCATCTGCCGTTCAATCCTCAGGCGCAGCGGTGCGCCATGGCCGATCGGCAGTTCTCGCCCGTTCATCCCATAGGCAAGGATCGTTTGCGGGTGAAGCGCATCGACCATGTCGATCCCGTCCGCCATCAGGTCAAAAGTGTAGAACTGGACGAAGCGCGCAGAGGGGCGGACACCCGCCGCCGCGAGCACCGAACGCAGCGGCACGCCGGTCCATTCTGCTATCGCCGTCCAGCCTTGTTCGCATGTATGCCGCGTGATCTGCGTCCGCGATTGCATTTTCTTGAGTTCGGCAAGTGAAAAACTTCTGGGATTGTTCACGCTGCCTTCGACCTTGAGCCGCCAGTCGGCGAAATCGCCATGTCGAAGCGCAGCATAGACTTCGCCGCCTTTTGGATCATGCAGCCCCACATCAGGGCGCGCAGGATCGATCGTACCGATCGCCGGCATCGAACTGATCTGCGACCGGTCATATTCGGTCACCAGCGCGCTCCGCGACAGCAGGAGGCGCTGGGCGTTATAGGTCAGATTGTCTCCCATCCTCAAAATATTGCCATAGGTCGGCGGCTGCTGGTCACTGCAACCGGAGAGCAGCAGACCGCCGCTGGAGGCGATGCCTCCAATAAGTGCGCGGCGCGAGAGTTGGAGGGGCCTGTCGGTCATGTCACTTTCCCAAAATCATTCCGCGCACTTGCCGCAGCGGTCCGGTCAGGAGGATCATCACGAGGTGGATGAGCAGGAAGATCGCAAGGAATGCGAAGGTGAAGAAATGGATTGTGCGAGCCGATTGCGCACCGCCGAAAATAGCGAGCAAGATCGGATAGTTCGCCGTTATGGCGGGAGACATGGTGATTCCGGTCAGGAACATCAGCGGCAGGGCGACCAGCACCACCGCCGTATAAGCCAACTTCTGCAGGATGGCGTAGGGTGGACCCGGTTCGGCTGCGGGCATCGGCAGACGCAAGTGCGCCCGGACATCCCGCCACAGGTTCTGCCGCCCAAGTTCATCCCGGCGCGGCCACAAGACGCGACGGACATGGCCGGTGATAAAGGCAAGGCAGAGATAGGCGAACAGCCCTGCCAAAAAGCACCACGCGGCCAGGAAATGCAGGCTGCGCGCCCAGGAATTCTGGTTCCACGGCGCCATTAGCAGGTCGGCAGTCACCGGCCCGTCGGGCGAGGCGAAAAAGGGCGTCGCGGCAGAGTAGCGGATATTGTGATAATTGGGGCCGAGCGGCACCTCGAACAGCGGCTGGATGAGATCATTGCCGACATCGCCCCAATAGAAGCGCGGATGCGCCATCAAAATGGTGACCCCGGAATAGATCAGCGTCAGAACCGCAGCAGCGATCAGCCAATGTGTCAGCCGCACCCACAATCGGTGGCCACGCGACCCGGCATTCGCTGCGGCTTCGCTTCCCCCTGTCATCCAACCTCCTGAGGCGAAAAAGCTATCGAGAATTGTCCATATCGCTGGACTTCCTTCATATCCTGCGCGCTGACATGACGCAGGTCGCTGCTGGCAGCATTCCCCCTCCTTGTCGTCCACGGATACCGACGGGCCGGGCTGTCATAGTTGTTATCGGGCTGTAACTGCCACCGCAAGATAAATCGATATATCATCCATATCGCGACGATCAGCGATATTTTGTCATGAATGTCGTTTCGAACGAAATTTGATCAAGCCGCCGGGGCGCAAATCCGGGACCGGCGATGCCGCGGTCACCGCTGCGGAATTTGTCCACGCCGCCCAGCCACAGCTTTCAATATTCAACGAATTGATTTTCGTTCGCCGCGCTGATCGGGTTTCATCCTGGGCTTTCGAAAACGCGACCGGCAGGATCAGCAAGAATCAATGCGCCAGTCCTGATGTTTCTCGGGGGGCTCGACGAGATCACACCGGCTGAACAGCGCAGAGCCTTTGAAGACGAAATGAACGCTGCTGGTGTCGATTGGCGTTCCATGATTTTTGGCCGGGCAGGACATAGCTTCACCAATCCGGAAGCGGATGCTCTGAATATCCCTCACGTTAATTATGACGCGACCGCCGATAGTAATTCATGGCAAGTCGCACTGTCCTTTCTGCGTGAGATGGGCGTCCTTCAGGACGGTGAATGAGAACGGGCCAGGGCCCAGTTCCGCCTCCATGTCGAATTGCCCGGACTTCGCGCCTGATGCGCCATGGCATCGCGGACACCTCGTCATCAAGGAATCTGCCTCTGGATTTTGACGGGCGTCAATTTGCCGGCATCGAAGCGAGTCTATCGTCTCTGCAAAGGAGACGCGCAATGGATCATTTAATCAGCCAATATTTCCCGCATATGGTCGCTACCCTGATGCTCATGTTCATGCTGGTGCTGGGCGGGCTCAGCCTCCAGGACGCGCTGCGCGGTCGGGGCAATTGAGTACCGGACAGCCGCCCTTTCTTGCGGTTGGCGGGCGTGACGGCGTTCATGGCATCGTCGACCGCTTCTATGATCTGATGGACAGCAGCCCCGCCTACAGCGATCTGCGCGCGATGCACGCCCAGGATCTTGCGCCCATGCGAACCTCGCTCAGCGGCTTCCTTTGCGGATGGCTGGGCGGAGACACGGATTGGTTCGCGGCCAATCCCGGCAAATGCATGATGTCGCTGCACTCGCGCTTTCCGATCAATGCCGCTGTCGCCGATCAATGGACGTCGGCCATGCGGCAGGCGATGGAAGATTGCGGCGTCGAAGTACAAACGGCATCGCGCATCAACACGGCGCTGGGCGCAATGGCCTCCGCCATGGTTCGCGCATGACATATCCGCCGCGCTGGTGGGCCCAACCGATTTGACCCGTCCGATTTCCCATCGAGCGCTTCCCTATTCCTCGTCGATCAATATCCGCGCCGCGGCGCCTTCGCTGTCATCGAACTGCCCATCCCGCAGCGCCCAGAAAAAGGCGGCGAGGCCGAGCAGCCCGAGGAATAATGCGATCGGGATCAACAGCCCAAGACCCGTCATTTCGCGGCTCCCTTCAAACGCAGCGCATTGGCGATCACGATCAGCGAGGATGTCGACATGGCGATCGCGGCGACCAGCGGCGTGACCTTGCCCGCCACGGCCAGCGGCACCGCCAGCACATTATAGCCGATCGCCAGCGCGAAATTCTGCTTCACCACGGCAATCGTCCGGCGCGCCGCCCGAACCGTCACAGCCACGGGCGCCAGCCTGTCGCCCAGGAACACGGCATCGGCCGTCAACTGGCTCGCATCGCTGGCAGAGGCCGGAGCCATGCTGGCATGGCCCGCCGCCAGCGCCGGACCATCATTCAGTCCGTCACCCACCATCAACACCTTTTCGCCTCGCGCCTGTAATCGCCCGACCAGCGCCAGCTTATCCGCCGGCCGCAGATGGCCGACCGCAGTCGTGCCCGTTGCGCGGGCGATCTCTTCGAGCGCTTCGGGACGATCCCCGCTGGCGATCAGCGTCTTGAGGCCAATGGAGCGCAGCTCTCTCAGCGTTTCGACCGCATCCGGGCGCAGGGCGTCGGTGAAGTGCAGCAGCACCGCACGTTCCCCGGACCGATATTCGCTAGCAAGGCCGAACAGGCTGACGACGCTGCGTGGCCGGGTCAGCGACACCGCCACGCCATCATGATCGGCGAAGACGCCCTCACCCGGAATTTCGCGAATCCGGTCGAGGGATGCCGGAGCGACTTGCCGAGCCTCCAGCGCCTGCCGCAGGGCGTCGCTCAATGGATGACGAGAGACCCTTGCCAGCGCCAGCAGTATCGACTGATCCTCACGCTCCAGGCGGTCGAGCCCTTGCGGAACCGGACGGCCAAGCGTCAACGTTCCGGTCTTGTCGAACAGCGCTTCACTCACCTCCGCCAGCCGCTCCAGCGCCGAGCCGTCCTTCACCAGTACGCCGCGCCGCATCAGCGCGCCGCATGCGACGATCTGCGCCGCCGGCACGGCAAGGCCCAGCGCGCAGGGACAGGTGATCAGCAGCACGGCCACCGCGATCAGCAGCGCCTGATGCGCGCCCGCACCCGCAATCATCCACCCCGCAAAGGACAGCGCGGCAAGCAGATGGACGCAGGGCGCATAATAGCGCGCGGCCCGGTCTGCGATCTGGACATGGCGGGATTTCCCCTGCCCCGCTTCCTCCATCAGGCGCGCGATGTCGGCGATCACCGTGTCGGCCCCGGCCGCCGTCACCTCCACCGTGATCGGCCCTTCTACATTCATCGCCCCCGCCTGCACAACGTCGCCGGCGCGCACGCGGACGGGCGCGCTTTCGCCGGTCAGGAAAGCGAGGTCGATGCCGCTTTCTCCCTCGGCCACGCGCCCATCCGCAGCCAGCCTCTCGCCCGCCGCGACGATCATGCGCATGCCTGGACGCAGCGCACTCGCCGCCGTCCACCCGCTGCGGCCGCCTGCGTCCAGCACCAGCGCCCCCGGCGCCGTCTGCTTCAGCAGCGCCGCCACGCCAGCGCGTGCGCGCGCCCGTATCATGCTGTCGAGGCAGCGCCCCGCCAACAGGAAGAAGAGCAGCATCACCGCTCCGTCGAACCAGGCATGTTCGCCGCCCCTTAGGGTTTCGAACAGGCTCATGGCTGTCGTCAGCAGCACGCCGATGCTGATTGGCACGTCCATGTTCGTCCGCCCCTGCCGCAATGCCGCCCAAGCCGAACGGAAGAAGGGCCGGCCCGCATAAGCAACGGCCGGCAATGCGATCAGCGCCGAAAGCCAATGGAACATCGTCCGCGTGGCCCCTTCGGCCCCGGACCAGATGGACACCGACAGCAGCATGATGTTCATCGCCGCGAAGCCCGCCACGGCGAGCGCGCGGACGAGCACCCTGCCCTCTGCGGCCGCGACGTCCTGGCCCGGATCGACAAGCGGCTCCGCATCGAAACCCAGCGCGACGATGGCTGCCTTCAGTTCCGGCGGAGTCAGCGCGGGATCGTGGCTGATCGCGACCCGCTTTGCGCTCATGTTCACGCGCGCGGAGCGGATGCCGGGGGTCTGCGACAAGCCATTCTCGATCTTCGAGATGCACCCGGCGCAGTGAATGCCGGGCACCGCGAACAGGCTTTCCTTCGCTTCAACCGGAGGGGCCTCGACAAGAGCAGGCTGGCTTGCCATCAGTCGATCTCCCGCAGCAGATGTTCTTCCCCGCCGCCGTGGCGAATGTCGAAGCGCAACTGCCACCGCCCGGCGGGCAAGGCGTGGTCGCTCACATAAAGTCCCGGCGCGGCCTCACGCAGGCTCAACATGATGTCCGGCGCGCGTCCCAGCGGATGTTGCGCCACCGCCTGCATCTGCGCACCGCGCACGTTCAGCTCCATCCGCACATGGCGCGCGGCGTCCAGCTCCACCCGGTCACGCCAACCCAGCTTCTCCTGCGCGCGCGCCTGCGCCAGCCAGCCATTGAACTTCTGGCTGGCGACATAGCTGTTCTCCACCACCACGCCACCGAAGGACCGCACCGCGATCGTCGCCATCAGCATGTTCACGGCGATGACGACGGAAAAGCTGGCGACGAGTATCGCGGTCATGTGCCAGCCGGTGAATGGACGGGCGTGTTTCATGTTCATGGCCTTTCGAAACGAGCATCTTCGCTGTCGCCGCCGCCTTCACGGTCGAGAGCGCGTACGGTGAAACGGAAATCCTGCCGCACCGGACCTGCGGCAGGCAGGGTCAGGAAGAGGCGCAGCTTCGTCACGCTGTCGGCAGCGACGGCCGCACGCACGGCGTCGCTCGCCTTCTCCCGCGATCCGGCGTCCGTCCAGATCTTTGCGCCGGGCAGATCGGCTACGCGCACTTCCACGTCGCGCCGGCGCGTTTCCATATTGCGCAGCTTCACCGTATAGGCGTTGCGGATCGCGCCGTCCGACAGGCGCACGAAAATCGGGTTGCGATCCTGCTGCGCGCTGATGTCCAGCCGCGTGCGCGCACCCAGCGCGAACAGCATCGCCGCGCCAATGCTCGCCCAGATCGCGAAATAGGCGATGGTGCGCGGGCGGAACAGGGTCCTCAGCACCGACCGGGGCGGCTCACCCTTCTTCTCCGCCTCCGCATCCTCTTCCGTGCAATAATCGATCAGGCCGCGCGGGCGGTCGACCTGCGTCATCACCTTGTCGCACGCATCGATGCACAGGGCACAGGTGATACAGCCGATCTGCGGCCCTTCGCGAATGTCGATGCCGGTGGGGCAGACCGCGACGCACTGGTTGCAATCGATGCAGTCGCCAAATTCGCCGGGATGCGCCTGCGCCTTCTTCAGGCTGCCGCGCTGCTCGCCGCGCCACGCCTTGTAGGTGACGACCAGCGATTTTTCATCGAGCATCGCCGTCTGGATACGCGGCCATGGGCACATATAGATGCACACCTGCTCGCGCATGAAGCCGCCCAGGATGAAGGTGGTGGCGGTCAGCACCGCTACTGTCCCATAGGCGACCGGCGCTGCCGTGCCGCTCCAGAACTGCTGCTGCAAAGTCGGCGCATCGGCGAAGTAGAAAATCCATGCACCACCGGTAATGAATGCAATCGCCAGCCACACGGACCATTTGGCAAGCCGCCGGGCTAGCTTGGCCAGTGCCCACGGCGCCTTTGCCAGCTTCAACTGCGCATTGCGGTCGCCATCGATGAAGCGTTCGACATGCTGGTACAGATCGGTCCACACTGTCTGCGGGCAGGCATAGCCGCACCAGGCGCGGCCCACGGCGGAGGTGACGAGAAACAGGCCGATCCCCGCCATGATGAGCAACCCTGCCACATAATAAAATTCATGAGGCCAGATCTCGATCGAGAACATGTAGAAACGCCGATGGGCGAGGTCGACCAGCACCGCCTGATCAGGTGCATAGGGGCCACGATCCCACCGCAGCCACGGCGTCACCCAGTAAATGCCGAGCGTCACCGCCATGATCGCCCACTTAAGACGGCGGTAAAACCCATCCACGGCCTTGGGATAGACGCCCTGGCGCTTTTCGTAGAGCGACGGCGAGCCGGACGTCAGCATGACCGCCTCCCGGCCGCCGTCCCAGGCTTGGTCCCGGATCCCGCTTCTCCTTCGCACCCATCGTCAAAGGCAGCGGAACCCCGCATCAAGTCCGGGGGGCGCCTGCTATCGTCCGGCATCGCCCTGCACCTTATCCGCAGCAACCTTCGCCGGTGCGGTCTCGCCGCCACCCAGGCTGTGCACATAGACCGCCAGCATCCGGATCGTCGCCTTGTCCAGCTTGTCGTCCCAGCGCGGCATCACGCCATGGCGGCTGTTCCACACGGTTTCATGGATGGTGTCCACGTCACCACCATAGAGCCAGATCGCGTCCGTCAGGTTCGGCGCACCAACCTCACGATTCCCCTTCCCCGCCGGACCATGGCACACCGCGCAATTGTCGGCGAAGACCTTGGCCCCACGCTGTGACGCCGGGCTGCGGCGGTCCTGCCCGCTGATTACTCGCACATGCGCAACCACGTCATCGACCTGCGCCGCCGTCAGCAACTGGTCCTTGCCGAAGGCTGGCATCAGCGACTGGCGGGTCGTGGCATGGTCGGGATTGCGGACGCCATCCGTAATGGTCTTCTCGATCATGGGAAGATCACCACCCCACAACCAGTCGTCGTCATTCAGGTTGGGATAGCCCTTCGACCCCGCCGCGCCCGATCCGTGGCATTGCACGCAATGCACGCGAAAGGCCGCGCGCCCGCCTTCCACTGCCGCCTGCATCAGCTGCGGCCGTGTCGGCAGCACCTCTATGGACGTGTCGGCGATCGCCTGCCGCACCGGCGCGATCTGCGCTTCCCGCGCCGCCAGTTCCTTGTCCAGTGCGCCCCGGCTGGACCAGCCCAGAACGCCGGCGGTCGCCCGATGCAGCATCGGCAACGCCGGATAGGCGATCACATAGCCAATCGCGAACAGGATCGTTGCATAGAATGTCCACAGCCACCATCGCGGCAGGGGCGTGTCCAGTTCCTGGATGCCGTCCCATTCATGATGCTTTATTTCCGTGCCGGTGGCGGCGTCGATCCGCTTGTCATCAGCCATGATCGGCCTCCGCATGATCAGTCTCGAAAATGGCGAGCGCGGCTTCCCTGCTATGCTCGCGTCCCTTGGGCCGGAAATGCCAGCCGATCAGCACGGCATAGCTCGCCCCCATGAAGACCAGTCCCCAGCTGTCGGCGAAATGCCGCAAGGCGTCGTAGCTCATCGTTCGACCTCCTGCGGCCTGGCGCTTTCCACATCGACCAGCGTGCCCAGCATCTGGAGATAGGCGACCAGTGCATCCATCTCCGTCACCTTGCCGGGATCACCATCGAAATCCCGCGCCTGCGCCTTGGGATAGCGCTTGATCATGTCCTTGGCGTCGGCGTCGGGATCGGCCTGCGCCTTCAGGTCGTCATTGGCCTTGACGATGTCATCCTTGCTGTAGGGCACGCCGACGTCGGTCAGCGCGGTCAGGTCCTTGCGCATGTCCGCTGGCTTCAATTCCCGCTCGGCCAGGAATGCATAGCCCGGCATGATCGACTCCGGCACCACCGCGCGCGGGTCCTTCAGATGCTGGACATGCCACTCATCGGAATATTTGCCGCCCACGCGGGCCAGGTCCGGCCCGGTGCGCTTGGAACCCCATTGGAAGGGATGGTCGTACATGCTCTCGGCCGCCAGGCTGTAATGGCCATAGCGTTCCGTCTCATCCCGGAAGGGACGGACCATCTGGCTGTGACAATTATAGCAGCCTTCGCGGATGTAGATGTTCCGCCCTGTCAATTCCAATGGCGTATAAGGGCGCATCCCGTCTACCTTCTCGATCGTGTTGTCGATCCAGAATAGCGGCGCGATCTCTACAATTCCGCCGATGGCGACTACGATCAGAGACGCGATGCCCAGCAAAGAGACATTGCGCTCCAGTCTGCCATGATCCCAGAACTTGCTCTTGGTCTTGCTCGTCATGTCTTTTGGTCCTTAAGCCGGCTGGGCAACAAGCGGCCGATCCACCGCCGGATCATAAGCCACGTCACTCATCGGCTTCTCCGCGCGCAGTGGGCTGCCCGCGATGGTCTTGCCGATATTCCAGGCCATGATGATCGCCCCGGCGAGGTACATGAGGCCTCCCGCCGCGCGGATCAGATACATCGGGAACATGGCGCTCACGACTTCGGAAAAGGCATAGACGAGGTAGCCGTCGCTGCCATATTCGCGCCACATCAGCCCCTGCATGATGCCCGCCACCCACATTGACGAAGCGTAGAGGACGATGCCCAGCGTCGCGAGCCAGAAGTGCCAGTTGACGAGGCGCAGGCTGTAAAGCCGGTCCCGCTTCCACAGACGCGGCGTCAGATAATAGAGGCAGGCGAAGGTGATGAGGCCGTTCCACCCCAGCGCGCCCGAATGGACATGGCCGATCGTCCAGTCGGTATAGTGCGACAGGCTGTTCACGGCCTTCACCGACATCATGGGCCCTTCGAAGGTGCTCATCCCGTAGAAGGCCAGCGCCATCACCATCATGCGGATGATCGGATCGGTGCGGATGCGGTCCCACGCGCCATTCAGCGTCATCAGGCCGTTGATCATCCCGCCCCAGCTCGGCATCCACAGCATGACCGAAAACACCATGCCCAGGGTCTGCGCCCAATCGGGCAGGGCCGTGTAATGAAGATGGTGCGGACCTGCCCAAATATAGAGGAAGATCAGCGACCAGAAGTGGATGATAGACAGCCGATAGCTGTAGACCGGCCGTTCCGCCTGCTTGGGCACGAAATAATACATCATGGCCAGGAAACCGGCGGTCAGGAAGAAACCGACCGCATTATGCCCGTACCACCATTGCGTCAGCGCATCCTGTACCCCCGCGAAAGCACTGTAGCTCTTGGAACCAAGCAGGCTGACCGGCATCGACAGGTTGTTGACGATGTGCAGCATTGCGATCGTCAGGATGAAACTCAAGTAAAACCAGTTCGCCACATAGATGTGCGGCTCGCTGCGGCGCAGGATCGTGCCGCCAAAGACGATCAGGTAAGCGACCCAGACGATCGTCAGCCAGATATCGACATACCATTCCGGCTCGGCATATTCGCGTCCTTCGGTAATGCCCATGACATAGCCGGTGGCGGCCAGCACGATGAACAATTGATATCCCCAGAACACGAACCGCGCGAGCGAGGGGAAGGCGAGCCGCGCCCGGCAGGTGCGCTGCACCACATAGAAGCTGGTCGCGATCAGCGCGTTGCCGCCAAAGGCAAAGATCACGGCTGAAGTATGCAGCGGCCGCAATCGCCCGAAGCTCGTATATTCGATGCCAAGGTTCAGGGCGGGAAAGGCGAGCTGCAAGGCGATGTAGAGCCCCGCGAGAAACCCCGCCAATCCCCAGAATACGGTCGCGATCACGCCCCAGCGGATCGGATCGTCATCATATTTCCCCTGATCGGTGGGCATCTTCACCAGACCACGCGCGATGCTTGCGTAATCGGCGCCGCCGATCGTCACCACCGCCATCAGCAGCGCCGCCGCGCAGGCAATGCCCATATGGACGGCAAATCCGTTGTCCACGGCCATCAGCGACGCCAGAAAGGCGATGACGGCCAGCGCGAACCAGCCGCCCGATTTCAATAATAGTTGATCCATCGGATCCCCCCGCGAAAACTTGTCTGCGGCGCCCTTCCGCAGGGGCCGTCTTCGTGAACCAACCTCTGTCAAAGGCGGGGCGGCAGGTATGTAGGGGAATGTCCGTAGACGGACTGTCGCCACCCCTTCCCCCAGGGCTTGGGTCCACCCGCCCTGGAGCAAGCCGGCACCAGCTTGAGAAACGCTGACAGGGCTAACCGTTTCTCGACCTTGCTCGAAGCGAACGGAAGACGGCAGAACGGTTTGACGTCACAGGCGCTCCAAAACCGGGGTTCACTCCCCCTCGGCCATGCTCTCCAGCCGATCGGCAGCACAGATCCGGACGCCCCGCCGCCCGGCAAGCGCGATCACGCCCAGCCGCTTCATGTCGCTGAACTGGCGCGAGACCGTCTCTATCGTCAGCCCCAAAATATCCGCGATCTGCTGGCGCGACAGAGGCAGGTCGATCGCGCCGCTCGGGTCCGCGCGCAGCCGCCGGCTCATGTCCAGCAGGAAGGATGCAACCTTCTCCCGCGCATTCTTGCGCCCAAGCAACAGCATCCAGCCGCGTGTCCGGTCAAGATCGTCCAAGGTCCGCTGCAGCAGCCGATGCTCCAATTGCGGGTGCCGGCGCGCAAAGCCATCGAAAGCGCCGCGTGGGTAAAGGCACAGCCGCGCATCGGTCAGCGCCGTGACGCTATGCGGCGTCCGCGCGCCAAAGGGTCGCCCGATGAAATCCGACGCATAGACCACGCCGACGATCTGCTCGCGCCCGTCGCCTGTCGATGTCGCGAGCTTCAACGTGCCTTCGATCACATTGGCGACGACCATGCTGTCGTCGCCCTCCCACATCACCGTCTGCCCGGCCTGCACCGTCACGCGCCGGCCGATCCGGTTGAGCGCCGTGCGCTCCGCCGGATCAAGGTCGGCGCAGATCGCCTGATCGCGCACCTCGCACCGATCGCAATAACCAGCCGCGCAGCCTCCGGAGACCGGAGTCATCATCGCCGCCATCTCGGGCCCGCCAGACGCCTTTTGCGCCAGATCAAATTGCATATCCATGCCCGCTGCATGCCGCCGTGCGGGTTCCGGACCTATCCGTAATTGTCCCTAGGGCCCTATCCGTCAGCACATTGAACCGCGCCGGCCACCACGGTCCGGAATAGTCCTTATATTTTTGCGAGCAGAAAGATCCGATCTGGATGGCATGACATGGACAACCATACGCCTCGAACTTGCCCGGACCGCCGATTTCCCCAATGGATCGGCGGCGCGCAGCTATGTGATGCGCCTGCCGCTTGGCGGTGACGGGCTGATCGATGAGCAGGAATATCGCCACCATCCCGAATTGGCGACGGTACGCCGCTTCTGGCCCAATGAACCCGACCGGCATGGATGCCTGCTGCGAACGGCCGACGGTTGGGCGCTGTCCTACCAGCCGGGGGAAGAGGATGACGAAATCCTCTTTCGTCTCGACGCGCACAGCATCAAGCCCGGCAGCTATCTGACCCTGACAGAGCCAGATGGCGAGCGCCTGCCCTTCATCGTGAAGGCACTCGCCGCGGCCTGAAGTTCAGAGCTTCATGCCGATGCCGACGCCGAACACCAGCGGGTCAAGGTGCACGCGCACCGTCTGCACGCCCGCCGCCGTGGTGGACAGCCGCGCCGTCGTATCCATGTCGATATATTTGACGTCGAGGTTGAGGAAGATCTTGTCCGTCAGGTCCAGGTCGACCCCGGCCTGCGCCGCCCAGCCGAAGCTATCCGACATATGAACCCTGGTCGGGCCCACCGCGCCTTTCAACGCATCGGATGCCTTTTCATTGTAGAACAGCGTATAGTTGACGCCCGCGCCGACATAGGGCCGGACCTTGCCATCGGGCAGGAAATGATATTGCGCCGTCAGCGTCGGCGGCAGCACCCAGGTCGAAGCGAGACGGCCGATCGCGCCCGTCGTGCCGCTACGCCCGCTGGCGCTATGCTTGGTGGTCGCGGCGATCAGTTCAAACCCGATATGATCGCTCGCCATATAGGTCAGGTCGACCTCCGGCATCACACTGTTGTCGACCTTGACCTTCTCGCCAGGGAAGCCGGGCAGCACGCTTCCACTGCGTTCGTTGGGCGCGACCATGATGCCGCGCACCCGCACCAGCACATCGCCCTGCGCGGCCTGAACTGGTGCCGAAATCGCAGCGCCAACGGCGGCCGCGCCCAGCAGGATAGTCTTGATGGTCATCAGATTGTCTCCGTCCCTGTTGTCGGTGGCCCTGCTCTGCCCCGGCGGACGGCATGCGGCATTGATCCTGCGCAACCAGCAATTTGACCTGCCTCAATGTGCCAGGGGGCAGTCCATGCGATCCGCTCTGCCATGTGGACCTATCACCCCGACCTACTGGCCCAGCCGGTGCCGCGCTACACCAGCTATCCGACCGCCGCTCAGTTCACGACTGAAGTGGGCGCGGCGGATCTTGCCGCCCGGCTCGATGGGGTCGATGCGAACGCTCCCCTCTCCCTCTATGTCCACATCCCCTATTGCCACGACATATGCTGGTATTGCGGCTGCAACACCGGCGCGGCGAACCGCGCGCACCGCCTGACCGCTTATGTCGAGGCCCTGGAGCGGGAGATCGCCCTTGTCGCGGCACATCTGCGCGGACGTGGCCGGGTGGCGCGCATCGCATTTGGCGGCGGCAGTCCCAATTCGCTGCCACTCGTCGATTTCGTCCGCCTGCTCCAACAGCTGCTTCTCTGTTTTGATGCGCATCAGCCGGAGATTTCCGTCGAACTCGACCCGCGGCGCCTCGATATACAATGGATCGCCACCATGGCGGCGATGGGGATCGGCCGCGTCAACCTTGGCGTGCAGACCTTCACCCCGCATGTTCAGTCCGCCATCGGCCGCATCCAGCCGCTGGACATGGTGGAAAGGACCGCAGATCAGCTTCGGTCGGCCGGAATCGCGACCGGCTTCGACCTCATGTACGGCCTGCCGGGCCAGAGCCTCGATGATCTTGCGGCGACGCTGGAGGCCAGCATCACGATGCGGCCCGCCCGCATCGCCCTGTTCGGCTACGCCCATATGCCCCACCTCTTGCCGCGCCAGCGCCGCATAGACGGCCGTGCCCTGCCCGATCTCGCCACCCGCTTCGAGATGGCGGCGCAGGGTCATCGCCTCCTCACCGAAGCTGGCTATGATGCGATCGGCTTCGATCATTTCGCCTTGCCGGACGACAGCATCGCCCGCGCTGCCCGCGAGGGCCGTCTTCGCCGCAATTTCCAGGGCTTCACCGATGATCCCACTGAAATCCTCCTGGGTCTTGGCGCCAGCGCGATCAGCCAGTTCCCGGACCTCATCGTCCAGAATGAAAAGCAGGCGGGGCCCTGGCGCGAACGCGTGGAACGTGGCTCGCTGACCGCCACGCGTGGCACGCTGTGTACCGCCGATGATCGCCGTCGCGGCCGGATCATAGAGGCGATCCTCTGCCGCGGCGAAGCGCATGTGGACGCAATCACGCCAATGCCAGACCTGAAGCGCTTCGAACGGCTGGGCCTTGTCAGGGTAGATGGAGCCGATGTGCGACTGACGCCCGACGCCCTCCCCTATGCCCGCAGCATCGCCGCCGCCTTCGACAGCTATCTGCAACCGGCCGAAATGCGGTTCAGCCATGCGGTATAGCGCGGCTGCGTTCGCCGCCCTCGCCTTCGCCAATCTCTCGGCCGGGCAAGTGCCCCATTATGCCGCGCGCTCACCCTATTTCTGCGGCATTGCTCCCCTCGGCTGGACGCCGCCGGGGCAGCACAGGCGACAGGACCAGGATAGAAACATCAGCGCCTGTCACGCGCTGATCGGCGGACGCAGTCGTCCCTTAGGGAAGCGGGCGAAACGGCTGGCCGACTGATAAGGGAGTTGTTCTACCGGCGCAGGCAGAGGAGCCAAAATGAGGCCGTGCGCAGATCGGATCAGCGGCGCCGATGCCTCCCGCCATCCGCATCCTTTCAGCCGTTCAGGGCGTGTTCGTAATCGCTTCGAAGGTCTGGGCGTAGTGATGCTGGAGCAGGATGATCGCGCGATCGGCGTCGCGATTGATGCATGCATCGACCAGATCGCGATGTTCCTGCAGCTCATTGCACTCCAGGACCTGCTCCAGCGCGAGAAGACGGTAGCGTTCCGCGGCGTCGAACAACTGGCCGCTGATCCGCTTGATCCACCGGCTGCCGCACCCGCCGATGAGAGCAAGGTGGAAGTCCTTGTGCCGGCTTTCCCATTCGGAACTTTCGCCCTGGCCCGTCTCCCCGCGATGGGTTCGCGACAGATGATGGAGCGCGAGTATGAGATTCTCCTCCCATGCCAGGTCGAACCGATCGATCGATTCACGAATGGCCAGGCCATCGATCCAGCAGCGCGTCTTGACGAGTTCCTTCAGCTCCTCGGCGCTCACCGGCGCGACACGAAAGCCTTTCTGCTCCTCGAGCGCGACGAAGCCTTCTGAAAGGAGCCGGTTGAGCGCTTCCCGAACGGGGCTGCTGGCCGTGTTGAACCGCTTGCGCAGGGCCCAGCGGCCCACTGTGGAAAGCCAAATCGGGCGAAAACCTGACAGAACTACTCGGCGAAGGATTTAAAATCCGCTCCGAGGCGCTCAAAGCCGCATATGCAAAGCGACGGGTCATTTATCAGCAGGCTTATGAAGATCACCTCAACTGGGAATTCACGGAAGCCGAACTCGCCGAAATTGTCGGATTTCTGAGCAAGCCGGTAGGTCGGCATTATCTCGATGGGCGGTGGAGGACGGAGGCCTACACCAATACGAATACAGAAGACTTGGAGGCGGAAATCGTTAGCGAGGCCGCCTCGACGCTGAGTAAATAGGTCAGTCCGCTTTCGCGCGATCCTATCCAAAAGCCGCGGCCCCGCTCTCCACCCATCCCGGCGATTTGGCCGGGTCAAAGGCGTGGCGGGTCGCGCCAGTGCTGCCGGTCCGGTTTGTATCCGCATGCAATCCAACGCCAGAACGGCGCTAATGGGTGGTTTTCCGACAGTCGGGTTTCAGGCTCGACTTTGAGGATAGCTGACCTTTCCAGCCATGCTATCTGGTCCAAACAATGGAGTCAGGTCGGGTATGAACATCCGTGAGTTTCGAGCCTTAACAGACGTGGCTTTTCGCGCTCAGGGTTTTGTCGAGCGGAGGCTAGTAGGCCAGAAGGTTTGGTCGTTGCCTGATGCGGAGGTGATCCGGTTCTTCCAACCCCTCGCATATAGGCGACCTTGGGGTTTTCTCCTCTCGGGTATCCTCGGGATTGAAATCCCGGAGCTTCGGACGTGGCTTGAGCAGCACAAGCCCAACCAAGAAAGCGGCATTTTCCAAGGTTGCTTCGTTGGCTACAATATCGCCAACGATAGCGTGCTTGGCGAGTTCAGATCGCTAATCGACACTCCCGTGCCCGCCGATTTGTGGGCCGGGTTAGTAATGGATCAGCTAGACCAGCTTCCTTCGCGGCTGGATGACCTCATTGACCAATATCGCCGCAACCGCGAACCTCTCGGTTGGCTTGCCCATCCTCATGACCGGTTCACATGGGACTTTCTGCTGCGCTGGCGACAAGACCCCGATCCTACCCTTCACGTCCCAAGAATGTCTCCGACCGGACAGATTGTCTGATAACCGCTTAGAGCGAGCGTACAGCCAACCTTGGATGACCGAGAATGGTCGCGTGCCGCCGGCCGCTTCCCCAAAGCGAACCGGACCGACAGGTTAGCGGTGACGCGAGGCGATTCGCAGGGCTGGAATGACGATGCGGGTGGACAGCGGACTGGCCGATTTCCATATGTGGCACCGTAATAGCTGCCTGTTGTCTTGGCTCCTCAATGTTGTCAGCGTGGGAT
>NZ_JBEGHU010000019.1:0-24875 GCF_040676415.1 Sphingobium sp. LSP13-1-1.1
GTAAACCTGTCCGGGGCGCAGGTGGCGCTTGAGTTCGCTGAGAGCCGACATGTCATATCTCCTGCGCCCCAGATAAGCGCTTGGAGTATGTGATGCAACGATTCTCATTAAAAACTCATGCAGATGATCCGAATTGAGATGGCGCTTTCACTCTCTCCATTCAAAAGGACCGGCGCAAAGTGACCAACCAACACTCGCCAGTAGGCTGTGAAGTGGCGATCCCGCTAGCTGGGTAGAAAATCGGCAACTTCCGACCAAGTCAGGTCGTTCAACTGCGGCGCCGCAAACGTGCAGATCTGACGAAAGCCGCCGTTCGGCTGTCAGATTGCTCGGTAAGCGAACATGCTGGTCACATAAGGGAAGGCGACCTCCCGGCCTCCGCCCAGTTCCGGAGTTCCGTCAATCAAGTCCCGTACTTCCCGCTCGACCGCATGCCGTTCGATCGCGGGCAGACCGGCGATGAAGCTCACCGACATTGTGCGTTTGAGAACGACCTGTTCAGCCGTACCAATGTGGTGGTTGCGCACGTGCCGATCACCGATGAACTCGAAGCCCGGAGCGGGGAACGCCTTCCGCCAAGCACCGGTGCGGTATCGCGGCGTATCGCCTTCACGGCGATCGGTGATCTGGGAGAGCGCAGCAACCCACGGAACGCCCTCGTCCCGTCCATTCCAGATGAGACCGAGCCTCCCGCCCGGCACCAGCACGCGACGCATCTCTGCGACCGCTTCGACGGTCGCAAACCAGTGAAATGCCTGCGCGCAGACGACCGCATCTACCGAGGCGTCCGGGAGGGGGATGGCGTCAGCCGACCCCGCCAAAGCTGTCACATCCGGAAAAGACTGGACCAGTTGCTCCCGCATCTCGGTGATCGGTTCAACCGCAATGATGGTCCCGCCCACTTCTTGCAGCGTCGGGATGAACTTGCCGGTTCCTGCTCCGATCTCGACGATCTTCCTGCCCGGAGCGGCGCCCAGGACGTCGCGCAACCACTCGATCGCTTCCGGCGGATATCCTGGCCGGCCGGCGACATAATCCCGGGCACCCGAACGGTAGCCTTGGGATTTCTCATGAACCGACATGGGGTATCGTCCCTCATCGTGAACCGCGGCCGACATCTGGAATAGCCCCTTCTGCACCCATGGAGCGAAGACGCGCAAGTCAGACTGACGTTACGCCGTGCCGGTGGCACGGGGCTACCCTCAACGCGCGCGGGAGAGCGCGACGGCGTCCGGACCCGCGGGGAAGTGGAGCTGGTTTCCGGTATCATGGATGGCGTTCCAGACGCCCTCAGCCACGTCACTTTCCTTGGTCGTCAGCGCGGGCTT
This sequence comes from Sphingobium sp. LSP13-1-1.1, assembly GCF_040676415.1. Lineage (NCBI taxonomy): Bacteria > Pseudomonadati > Pseudomonadota > Alphaproteobacteria > Sphingomonadales > Sphingobiaceae > Sphingobium > Sphingobium sp. LSP13-1-1.1. Next base: position 1,329 of record NZ_JBEGHU010000019.1, read on the forward strand.
TCCGAACGCCTCGATAATGGGGCCAGCGAAGTCGGCGTAGTCGGCGGGAATGAGCTGATCGAAAGGAATGATCGCATTGGCACCGAAATTCGTGGTCGGCGCGTAACCGGGTTCGACCAGCTTCGTGCGGATACCAAAATGCGCGAGCTCATGTGCGAGCGAGCCCGTGAACCCTTCGATCGCCTGCTTGCTGGCCGTGTAGGCAGCCGCCAAGGGGAACGCGCCAAGCGTGACGCTCGACGTGACGTTGACGATCGTGCCCGAACGACGCTCGCGCATTTGTGGTATGACCGCCTGGCACATGGCCATTACGCCGATCGTGTTGGTCTCGATGAGCTGCCGCACCAGCGACATCGGAGTCACCTCAAACGCCCCGACGGCGCCGACGCCGGCATTGTTAACGAGCACGTCGATCGGGCCAGCGACTTCGATCAACGCAGCGATACTTGTGTCGCTGGTGACGTCCAGCGGCAGCACGCGGAGCCGAGTGGTATCGCCACTGAAAGACGCATTGTCGGGGCGCCGCATCGTGGCGATAACGTTCCAGCCATGGGACAGGAAGTGCTCTGCGATGGCCTTGCCGTAGCCGGAAGAGGTGCCGGTGATGAGAATTGTCTTGGTCATAGCCTGTCTCCGCGTGGTGGATGACGATTTGATAGACGAGGCCAACCGGACGATATATAATCCTTAGTCCAATATTAGTTATGGATCGTCCAGATGGACCCTTTGAGCGACGTCATCGCCCTGCTTCGCCCCAGTGCGGCCCTATCCAAGCCAATCTCGGGTAGAGGTCGGTGGGGCGTAGAGTATGCGGCGCATGACGCCCCTGGCTTCTCGATCATCCTTACTGGCGAAGTGTGGTTGACCCTGAATGGCCATGAACCACTGCAGCTAGGTCGGGGTGATTTTCTGCTACTTCCGACGACGCCGGCCTTCTCTCTTAGCAGTGAGAAGGGGATGTCTTGCGTTTCGGTTGCACCGCGCAATGAAGCGGTGCGACATGGCGAACAAGAGGGCGAGCCAGACTTCGTTGCTCTGGGGGGCAGTTTCACGTTTGAACGCGTCAACGCGCCGCTGCTGCTCAGTTTGCTGCCCAAGCAAATCTACATTCCCGCGTCGCAGGGACGTGCGACCCGATTTGGTCGCTTGATTGAGTTGCTGGCGGAGGAGTGCGCAACAGACTATCCGGGGAAAGAGCTTATCATCCAGCGCATGCTGGAGGCACTCCTCGTAGAGGCGCTTCGCTGGCACAGCATTGAAGGCCAAGGAGTCACTGCAGGATTGCTCAATGGCATGAAGGATCCCTCCCTCACGCGTGCGATCCAGGCGATCCATTCTGACGTCCGTGCCAATTGGACGGTCGCCGGCCTTGCCAGCATCGCCGGCATGTCGCGGTCGGCATTCTCAGCCCGGTTTGGCGAAACGATCGGATGCGCGCCGATCGAATATCTGGCGCGCTGGAGAATGGCGCTCGCCAAAGATGCGTTGGCAAGCGGCGTCAAAACGCTCGATCGGATTGCTGCTGAGATCGGCTACGAGTCGGCCAGCGCATTCAGCACCGCCTTTCGCAAGCGCTTGGGATGCCCACCGGGCCAGTTTGCGCGAATGAGTGCATGATCACGAATTTCGCGATGTAGTGATTTGGCCTTGCCTGGCCCCCTCCGCTTGTGGCCCGAACCGACCAACTTTTGCCGTTCCTCATCGGATTGCGGACGGCCGCTCCGGTCGAAAGCGGCCATTGCGCATGCAAAAATGAACGTTCTTTTGCCAGGGAGGCGAATTGATCATGGCACCCGTTTTGCCTCGTTAATCACGTGGGCCTGGGTGAACTCGTGCAAACCATCCTGCGCGAATTCGACGCCAAGCCCTGATTGTTTAGCGCCTCCGAACGGCATGGTCGGACCAAAATCGAGATGCTTGTTGATCCACACGGTGCCTGCTTCCATACGCGTGGCAAGATCGTACGCCTTTTGACGGTCGGGAGACCAAATGGAGCCACCCAACCCCATGTCTGAGGCATTGGCGCGCGCCAGTGCATCTTCAGGGTCGTCGAAGCGGATAATAGGGAGGATGGGGCCGAACTGTTCCTCATCTACCAGACGTGCCCCGTCGCTGATATCGCGCACGATGGTCGGACGGACGAAATAGCCGGGTCGATCAAGAACCTCGCCGCCAGCGATGATGGTCCCATCGGTGCGCACGTTCTCAAGCAGCGCCTTGACCTTTTCATATTGGGCTTTGTTCTGTAGCGGGCCGATCTGGGCACCTTGCTTGAGCCCATCGTCGACCACGGCCTCTTCCGCCAATCGCGCCAGTTCGGCGCAAAGTGCGTCATAGATATCGGAATGAGCATAGACGCGCTTGATCGCGAGGCAGATCTGGCCGGCGTTCATGAAGGCGCCATTGAAGATGTCCGGCGCCACTTTGACGGGATCGGCGTCGGCAAGAACGATCGCTGCGTCATTACCGCCCAATTCCAGAGTGAGGCGCTTGATCGAGGCCGCCGCGCTTGCCATCACCTTGCGTCCCGTCGCGGTAGAGCCGGTAAAGCTGATCTTGGCGATCCCGGGATGAGTCGTGAGATGGCCACCAAGGTCGTTCTGATCGGTGACGATGTTCACGACTCCTGCAGGAAAGATCCCGGCCATCAATTGACCAAGGCGCAAGGTGGAGAGTGGCGTGGTAGGCGCGGGCTTGATTACAAGCGTATTGCCGGCCAGCAACGCAAACGGCAGCTTGAAAGCGACGATCAGGACGGGGAAGTTCCAGGGGATGATCGCGCCAACAACGCCCAGGGGGCGCCGGTGCAGTTCCACGCGCCGAGCGTCATTGTCCTCAAGAAGCTGCACCGGCAAGTCATAGCTGGCAAGTTGACGAATGAAGGCAACACTGTAGGCGATTTCGGCGCTCGCCTCGCTCAAGGGCTTGCCCTGTTCCTGCGTCAGTAGCCGCGCGAGATCCTCAGCCTGAACTTCGATGCTGTCGGCAAATTTGAGAATGAGCGCGCGCCGCTCGGCGATAGACGTCCGCATCCAGGCCGGAAAGGCCGCCTGCGCGGCTGCAACCGCCTCATCGAGTTGCTCGGCGGACCCCCGGGGACAGCGCGCCAACACCTCCTCGGTTGCCGGATTGAGTACGTCCATGACGGCTGCGCCGTCAACCAGCCTGCCATCGATCAGAAGCTTATATTCCGCCATTGTCATCCTCCCCGGGCTATTGGCCAATCGCTCGCCCATGTGGGTAAAAGGCAGCGACCGGCACCAGTCATCTGGTGTTGGCGTAGAATCCTAAGCCCCGCCCTGTCAGGGACATAGGACCATTCCAGACCTTATTGATGGTGCCAGTCGAAAGGCTTCAACTCAGGAAGTGCGGGCAAGCAGGTCGGCGACGCGACCAAAGGCTTCCTGGATGTCGTGCTCGCCAAGGCCTGTATAACCGAGCACCAATGATCGCTCTTGAAAACGCCCTGGCATCCCATATTCGTGCACGGCGGCTCCAGCAAAAGGGTAGAGGCCAACACCGCAGTTCAGGGCTAGGCGATGCATCTCATTGGCAGATGGTAAGTCGGGCGGAAGTGTCCACATCATGTGCATGCCGCACTCCTGGCCAAGAAGCTCGCCGCCTGGGAAATGCTTGGCGATCGCTTCAACCACAGCATCTCTTGCGCCCATATAGGATCGGCGGATGCGCCGCAGATGACGCAGGAAGGCACCTTCTTTCAGGAAATCGGCGATCACGGCCTGTTCTAGCCAGGGCGCGCCATTATCCGTCAGGGTCTTCACGATCCTCGCCGGATCGATCAGGTGGCGCGGGAGCACCGCGTAGCCGATCCGCAGACCAGCCCCGATCGATTTGGAGAAGGTGCCTAGATAGATGACGTGACCATTGCGGTCGAGCCCGGCCAGCGCAGTTAGCGGCGGCCCGTCATAGCGGAAGTCGCTGTCGTAATCGTCCTCGATGATATAGCTACCGGTCTGATAGGCCCAGTCCAGAAGATGCAGACGCCGGTCGAGGCTCAGCGTGCAACCGGTCGGGAACTGATGTGATGGCGTCACATAGACGAGGTTCCCCATGAACCCGTCGAGTTGCGAGACAATGATCCCCTGTTCGTCAACGTCGATCGGGCGAATGCTGGCGCCATAGCTGCCAAAGAGATAGGCGGCGCCCTGATAGCAGGGATTTTCGACTGCCACGCTTGCCTTGGACGCACCGGCGAGAAATATCCGCGCCAGCAGATTGAGCGCGCCCTGGATCCCCGATGTGATCACGATCTGATCTGCGCCAGGGCTAATGCCGCGGGTCTCGGCCAGATGGGCCGCAATCGCCTCACGAAGCGACGCCAAGCCCTGGGGATCGCCATATTCGGTCTGGGCACCGCGCGCATAGGTCAGGTGGCGGGTGACGGCGCGCTGCCAGAACGTCGTCGGGAATCCAGAAGGATGCGGGCGACCCACAAAAAGATCGAATTGCGGCCGTGCGCGCTTCTCATGCCACAGCTGGGGGGAGCGGCCCGTGAATGAGGGGTTCTTGCCGAGACGAAGCCGTTTGGGGGGAGGCTGCGCGGCACCGTGACCGTTGCGCAGCAATACCGTTGCGTCAGGTAGTTTATCGTTGACGAATATCCCGGCCTTGGCACGTGAGGTGATATAATCTTCAGCGGCCAAGCGTTCATAGGCGAGCATGACGGTGTTGCGGGCGATGCCGAGTTGCTCGGACATGCTGCGGGTGGAAGGCAAACGCTTGCCGGCCGGCAGACTTCCCTTGAGGATCTGGTCGCGCAGCGCCTCGTAAAGCTGCACTTGCAACGACCGTTCGTCATTTCGATCTACGGTGATGATGAGGTTCATTGACATCATGACCAGGATGCCTCTCGGAAACGGATCAACTTATCCTATCGCCTGCTCGGCTCAATGATAGGGCTTCCGCACTCTGGCACCATAAAGTTTCCGGGCTGTGGTCCTACCGGACGGCCACGCCGTACCTAATCCTTTCAGGACAGCTCTCAGGGCTGGACTCATCGAGGGGAGTACAAGAAATGTCCGTCTATCTCAGCATGCAGCGCGTGCGCTTTTCCAGTCCGGACGGCTACGAAAAGTTCAAGGTGATCTTTGCCGACACCCGCAACCATCTCATGAAAATGCCGGGCTTCCTGCATCTCACCTGGTGGGTGCATCCCGAAGACCCGGGCTGGTTCAACGAAGTCAGCTTCTGGGTCGACCGCGAGTCGCTGAAGGACTGGCACATGAATGTCTATCATAAATATGCCAAGGAATGGGCTGCGCGCGGCGCCATCATGGAAGACATCATCACCAATTTCGAACTGACCAACACGCGCCTGTTGCGCGTCTGCCCAAATTGCGGCGTGGTCGAGGACAAGGCGTTCGACCTCCAGGAAGAGCAGAAGGTTCTCGCTGAGCCCTGCCCAAAATGCGAATTCCACTTCCCGGTGATGCCCAATACGCCAAGCAGCTTCGCCGTCTTCAAGGACGTGCCCAAGCTTCAGCAGCAACCAGGCGCTGAGACGGATTTGCCGTCACCGACCTGATCGTCCGGTCACGAACGGCGTGCCAGCACTCAAACGCTGCAAAGGTGGGCGGAGCGTCGTTAGCGGTCCCGCAGGAGGGACATCCCATAAACAAACGATAGCGGCGCGACCCGAACGGGGATCTGGTACCATCAAAAAGAGGATTAATGGCGCTAGCGACCGGGACAGTTCTGCCGCAGATTTGAGCATATCGCCGATAGTCTCGCCCGAGCTGCCTTCAGCCAGCGGGCGCGGCAACGGGCAGGGAAAAGGAGAAATGGGGATGACGTCGGAAGTTCTCGTCCGTAGCGCCGTACATGGCGGAGTGCAGAATGAACCCAATGAGAAGTGGGTTCCCTTCGAATGGATCGAGCCGCGCTTTGGCGCGCAGGTGCATGGCGAATATGTCGTGATCCGGCCCGAGGGCGTCTCCGGATCGCTTTCCGCGGGTTTGTGGCGGACGGGGCCGACCGCGCCCGGAGCAGCATCCGACGGGTCGCATACGCTACTATATTCTTCGCCGCTCGGCGATGAAACCGCCTGCGTGATCGACGGAACCGCTGTCCTTACGGTCATTTCCACCGGCAAGCGCTATCAAGTCGGGCCCGGCTCTGTCATCAGTTCGCCCAAGGGGCTCGAAGTCCAATGGGACATTGAGGGTCCTGCCTTCAAGAAATACTGGTGTATCTGGAACGGCAGCGAACCCACTGCCAATCCGCCACAAGATCTGCTCATCACGCATGTGAGCGACAATCCGGAGGAATGGCAGGAATATCATTTCACCGAGCCGGCCGAGGGGCCTCTCGTTGCCGGCGAACTCTATTTCATCCGCACCGGCGGTTCGACCGGCACGATGCTGAGCGGCGTATGGCGCTCTGGCAAGGGCATTGCCGGAAGCGATGTCGACGACAAGGGCACCATGTCCACACCCTATACCGGGGTGCTAGGCGACGAGACCATCCTGCTTCTCGAAGGCGAGGTCGAAGTCACCGAAACCGAGAGCGGCAACGTGCATAATTTCAGGGCTGGAGACGTGATAGGTCTTTCCTCGGGCATGCACGTCACGTGGACGTCCAAGGGGCCTTTCAGCAAGAAGCTCTGGGTCATCACGCGCGACACATTGCCTGAATAGGCACGCGAACGCGGGCGGAGCGGGCCGTTTTCCAGCAGGTGCCGCTTCGCCATCCTATCCATTAGGACCATGTCTGACCCGCCATGGTCATGATGCGCTTTTTGGTTGATCGCCGAACGCCCCGTGACCGGCTCTCAACCAGCAGACAACGCTTCGCGCAAGAATCGCGAGCACGGAAGAGGACCATGAAGGCATGACCGGCACACCGGCATCCATCACCCCGCAATCCTATCGGGCTGCGCGTGACAATTTCGCCATCCAGACCGAATGCGGGCGGCTTTCGGGTAGCATCCAGGCGGGTTTCAACGCATGTGTGGAGTGTTGCGATCGATATGCCGACGATGATCGGACCGCGCTCGTCTGGGTATCGGCAAATGGGCAACGGGAAGACTATGGCTTCGCCCAGATGCGCGATCTGTCCGCACAGATGGCCAACATGCTGGTCGAACATGGCGTCCGCCCCGGCGATTGCGTGGCCGGACTTCTTCCCCGCATTCCGGAACTTCTTGCGACCATCTTGGGCGTCTGGCGCGCGGGAGCGGTTTATCAGCCGCTCTTCACCGCCTTTGGCCCCAAGGCCATCCAGCACCGATTGGGCATCAGCGGCGCGAAACTTATCATCACGGACAGCGCCAATCGGTTCAAGCTGGACGAAATAGCCGATTGTCCGAAAGTCGCGACCGTCCTTGCGCCCGGCGACATGCTGCGGGAAGGCGATCTTGACTTCTGCGCCGAACTCGATGCGCGCAGCGCCGTGTTCCAACCGGTTCTGCGCAGCCCCGACGACCTCTTCCTGATGATGTCGACGTCGGGCACCACGGGCCTTGCCAAGGGGGTCGGGGTGCCGCTGCGTGGCCTCCTGGCCATCGGCGCCTATATGCGCTGGGCAGTCGACCTACGGCCACAGGACCGCTTTTGGAACATCGCCGACCCGGGCTGGGCCTATGGTCTCTATTACGGTATCACCGGGCCGCTTCTGCTTGGTCATGCGACAACGCTCTATGATGGCGGGTTTACGGCGAAGGCGGCTTATGAGGTGATCGACCGGCTCGGGATCACTAACCTCGCCGGGGCGCCGACCGCATACCGGCTGCTGATCGCCGCAGGGCCGGAGGCGGCCGCGCAGGCAAAAGGCAGTCTGCGCGTGGTGAGCAGCGCGGGCGAACCGCTCAACCCCGAAATTATTCGCTGGTTCGACAGGCATCTGGCCGTTCCTATCCACGATCATTACGGCCAGACCGAAATGGGCATGGTGGTGAACAATCATCATGGGCTGGCCCACCGCATACGCATGGGATCGGCAGGCCTCCCCATGCCGGGGTACCGCGTCGCAGTGCTCGACGAGACGGGCTGCGAACTGGGACCAAACCAACCCGGCGAGTTGGCGATCGATATCGCCCGCTCGCCTCTTCTCTGGTTCGATGGCTACTGGCAACAGGAAAAGCGGGCTATTGCAGACGGCTATTACCGAACCGGTGACACGGTAGAATGGGAAACCGACGGCAGCATCAGCTTCATCGGCCGCGCTGACGATGTCATCACCTCTTCGGGCTACCGGATCGGTCCTTTCGATGTGGAAAGCGCCCTGATCGAACATCCCGCTGTGATGGAAACGGCGGTCATCGGGGTACCGGACCCGGAGCGAACCGAGTTGGTCAAGGCGTTCATCGTTCTCAATCAGGGTTATGAAGCCTCGCCAGATCTGGCGGAGAATCTCAAACGTCACGTGAAGAGTCGGCTGTCGGCTCATGCCTATCCCCGGCTTGTCGTGTTCGTAAGCGAACTGCCCAAGACACCCAGCGGCAAGATCCAGCGCTTCATCCTGCGCACCCTGTAGGAAACCCCGTGGTGGGCTTCACGCAGACGTGCCGGGATGCCTCATGGCCCGTTTGAGAACACTGGCACCATCGCAAACGCCCGATCAGGCTCTAGGGCGAGATGCACCTGGTCCATAGGCTTCCGATCGTCGTTCCCAGCCATCCCCAAGGGCGCACATGCGCCGCGTTGACGGGGAGCCGGGAGGCAGCAGCGAGCGAGGAGTTTTTCTATGGCGAGCGATCCGAACATCCAGGGCAATTCCCATGCGGCCGCACCCCGCTCCGTGGGCATTGGCAACCGCAATGACAATCCCGCGCAGTGGGCGCCCTTCACCTGGGACGATCCGCATTTCGGCCCTCAGGTGAAAGGCGAGGTGGCGCCGGTGGCCTTCGACCACACCAGCGGGTCGCTGCAGCTCGGTTTCTGGCGAACCGGTAAGGGTATCCCCGGCTGCAACGAGGACGGTTCATGCCATGTCGACTATTCCGCGCCCCTTGGCGATGAAACCATGGTCATCCTCGAAGGCACAGCTACCGTCACGGTCGCCGCGACGGGCAAGCAGTACCGACTTGAGGCCGGTACGATCATCAGCCATCCCAAGGACGTAGCGCTGAGCTGGGACATTGATGCGCCCTTCCTCAAGAAATTCTGGATCCTTTGGGATTCGCCGGCGCCCTCGGTCAAGGACGATGACGTCTATGTCGGCCATATCAGCGACAATCCCGAAGCATGGGAACCCTTCACCTGGGACGAGCCCGACCATGGCTCGATGGTTTGCGGCGAACTGTTCAAGCTGCGCTCGACGGGAAGCACCGGAACCCTGCTCTGCGGCCTGTGGCGGGCAGGCGTCGGCATTGCAGGCTGCGCACCGGATGGTTCGACGGCCATTCCCTACACCTCTCCCTTGGGCGACGAGATCGAGCTGCTGCTCGAAGGCGTCTATCATGTCGTCAACGAAGATACCGGCGAGACCCACAATCTGCGAGGCGGCGACGTCCTCGCCATGCCACGCGGCACGAGGCTGTCCTGGTCGTCAAAGGGTCCATTTGCCAAGAAATTCTGGCTGATTGCGAACGCAAGCCTGCCGGAATGATGGTGCGCCAGGCGGCAGGTCCGACCTGGCACTTCAAAGCGTGTGCCCAAGCGTTCGCACTGCCGCGATAGAGCGATGAGCGGGGCAGAGCGGCCTGCGCTGCGCGCTATTGCACGCCCGCGAACAAAGGCCGGTGCCTCAAGCCCGCTCACATCATCTGGCACCATCAATCAGCGAGGAAGAGGCTCTAAGGAGAGTATCAGTTCTCCGGCACCTTGGCCTTTGACAACGGAGTCGAGGGCATAGGCAAGCGCCCACCCTCGAAAAGCCGGCGTCCAGGCGAAACTGGACCACGAAATGCACTGGGATGCAGTGGTCCGAACAGGGAGGTCCGTATGAAAAGGGTTGGATCCATAAGCGTTTTTGCGATCGCAGCGTGCCTTGGCGCGCCAGCGCTCGCCCAGCAGCCCGACGAGCAGCAGGCGCAATCTGGGGGGCTGGAAGAGATCGTCGTCACGGCAACCAAGCGCTCCGAAAATCTGCAGGATGTGCCGGTCGCGGTATCGGCCATTTCCGCCTCGGCGCTCACCGCCAAGGGCGTATTCGATACTTCGGACCTCAATGCCTCGATGCCCAATCTCCAGGTGTCGTCGGCTTATGGCACGCAGCAGCCCAATTTCACGCTGCGCGGCGTGGGTGTGGGGACGGAACTGAGCGCGAGCGCGGCTTCGCCGGTTGGCGTTTACGTGGACGAGGTCTACCAGACGTTCAGGGCGAGCCAGGGGCAGCAGCTCTACGATCTGGAGCAGGTCGAGGTGGTGCGCGGTCCCCAAGGCACGCTTTATGGCCGCAACACGACCGGCGGGGCGATCAACTTCATCACTCGCAAGCCGCAGATGAAGGGCGCCAACGGCTACCTTACGCTCGGCTACGGCAATTACGACCGGAAGAGCGCTGAAGGTGCGATCGAGCTGACGCCCGTGGAAGGCCAACTCGGCATCCGCATCGCGGGCACCTATGTCAAATCCGATCCCTATATCCATAATCTGATGCCCGCCGGGCTCAACACCACGGCTGCCGGCGGTGCGTCCGGTCTCAATTATGCAACGGGGCGTGATCCCAATGGCGACGAAAGCTACGGCATCCGCGGAACACTGCGCTTCGCGCCGTCCGATACACTTGATGTCACCTTGAAGGGCTATGCGGCTAAATCGACCGGCGGCGTCGCCGCGTCGCTGGGCGCGGGGCCCTCGCGCACCAACCCTGGGGTGATCAATTATGAGAACCCAGCTTTCCCCCTGGCACCTCTATTCCAGGCGCTCGGTGACAATGGTGCCGGGTTGCTGCCCAGCAGCTATAGCCGGGTTGGTCTGTCCGACAAGCAGATCGAGCAGGATACGATTGGCCGCGCAGTGACGCGCGCCGAAGGCGTCGTCCTGACCGTGAAGACCGAGCTTGCCGACAAGCTCAACCTGACCTCGATCACAGGCTATGATTCCGGCCTTTATCTCCAGACAGCAACCGATTGTGACAGCGGCCCACTGCGCCTGTGCTCGAACGGCTATCGTTCGTCCTTCGAGGCGTTCAATCAGGACCTGCGCCTCGATTATAGCAGCGGGCCTTTCAAGATGATCGTCGGTGCCTATTATGGCTGGGACAGTGTAACCTCCGACAACGACATCGATATCTTCAATTTGCTGAGCGATGTGCGTGCAGCCGTGGGCCTGCCCGCAACCTGGTTCAATCCCGCGGGCGGCTTCAACGGGACGGCACTGTCGGCCGGCTCGGTTCCCACCGGCGTTCGCGGCAAGCAGCATTTCAAGCAGAACCGGGAAAGCTGGGCCGTTTATAGCGAGGGCAGCTACGAGATCACGCCTAGGCTCAAACTGACGGCGGGCCTGCGATATACCACCGACACGACCGACTATAAGGATGGCCTCACCACCTATTATGACGATGCCGGCAATCCGCGCATGCTGGCCGTGTCGGCCTACGGCGCGCCTTATTTCCTGGCGCCTGTCTATAACGAAAGCGGGAACGTGGTCATCCCCGCGACTGCGGCCCCAAATCCTGGTGGCATCAACAAGAGCGGCAAGACGAGCCGCGTCTCGGGCCGCGCGATCCTCGACTGGAAGCCGGTAGACGGTGTTATGCTTTATGGCAGCTACAGCCGCGGCTATCGCGCCGGCACCTTCAACGGCCTCGCCTATATCAGCTCGCCGCAGGTCTATTTCGTCAAGCCCGAGGAGGTGAATGCCTTCGAAGTCGGCTTCAAGACCCGCTTCCTCGACAACCGCTTGCAGATCAACGGCAGTTTCTTCTACTATGATTATAAGGACCAGCAGAGCCAGGTCGTCGACCCGAGCGTGACCGCGAACATCATCACTCTCGACGGAACGATGAAGGGCCTCGAACTCGATGTTGAGTTCGCTGCGACGAATCGCCTGACGTTGAGCGCGTCGCTCGGTATCCTCGACAGCAAATATAAGAGCTATGATCAGGCCGCCTGCGTCGCTCTCAATCTAAGCGGCCTTTTCCCTGCACAGGACGGGTCCTGCGTGCAATCGGGAGCCGGCAATGTCAGCGTCGGCGGCAATCCCTTCCCCTATGCGCCCAAGACCTCGGTCAACCTCGCGTTCGACTGGGACGCGGTGGATATCGGCGAGGGCAAGATCAAGGTGCATGGCGACACCGCTTATACCGGACGTTTCTACTATGACACTTTCAAGGATTACAGCCGCGGTGTCCTGCCCAATCTAGCGAGCGGGCGGTATACGCAAGGAGAAGGCGATTACTGGGTGTTCAATGGCCGCATCAGCTATGTGACGGACCGCTACACCTTGTCTGTCTGGGGAAAGAACCTCTCCGACAAGCTCTACTTCCCGGCAGGCTATCCTAACGAGGGGATCACCGGCGCGGGCTACCTCGTGCGCGCGCTGCCACGCACCTTCGGGGTCGAAGCCACGTTGCGCTTCTGACGGCGACTGGGAGGGAAGCCTTTGTCTTCCCTCCTCCTTTCGGTCGCCACCACCGCTAGCTGAATGAAGGTCCGCCAATGGCAGCGAAGCTTGCTTTCGATCGCCAGATCGAACAATGCCCGATCTCGCAGGCGGCGGCGCTGATTGAGGTAGAAACGGATTTCCCAAATCTGCTTGGGTTTCAGAGCCCGCTTTGCACCCACGGTCCTTCCGGCATTCCAAACCGGGCGCATGGTGGCGGTGAGTTCTGTTTCAGCCATCTCCATGATCGTTCTCCCATGGCCACATCGGCCATCTGCAAAACGCTTGCCGAAGAGGATGCGAAGGAGTGGCTTTGGGCTCGTGCCGACCACGTCCGGACGATCCCGAGCCCAACACCGAACGGCAGCTCAAAACGGAAGCCGTCATTCGCTTTTTTCCGAGCAGGCCAGCATCCTCGCGCTTCATCTCCGTCATTCTCCGCTGATGCGCGAAGACTCGAAAGCGGAATTCCGTGGTGGCCCACCGCCCAGCCGCCCTGAACGGCCTGACCGCAGTTGGCCCATGGTCTGATCGCAGACGCACAGTTCATACGCGGCATCTGGTCTATGAGAGTCGCCGGGATCGATGAAAATCGGCCCCGACGACCAATTTATCAGAAGGCCAAACGCAGGCCCGCGCGTGCGCTGCCGCGTCTGTCTGCGTTACCCGTTTCCCCGCTAACCGCGCCGAACAGCGTCAGGCTTGCGCTTAGAGCGACGTCCGCTCCCAAAGTGGCGGTGGCCAAGACGGGCGCGCGCCGGGCGCCAGCTGCAGCAAGGCCGAAATCTCCTCCGCCCATGGCAGCGATTGCGAACGGAGACCGGCCATCGACCTGGTAACGCACCCCGAGCGAAAGGTAAGGCCGTGTGGCGGCCTCCTTCATGCCGCCCTTGAACGTCAGGGCGCCATCGACAAATACGGCGCTGCCGCGATTGCGGGCCACTTGGAGCGCGTAGGGATTGCCACCCGTCTCTGTAACCGGATCTCGGCCTGTGCGAATGGCCGTTACCCCGATGCCTGGCTGTACGATCAAATTACCGTTGAGCGACATAGTGTAGCCGATGCTGAGGTCGCCGGTCCAGCCAGTCAGGTCATAGCCCCCCTTCGCCGAGCCACCAAGCACGCTGCGATGGGTCTCGGCGTTGCTGCCGTCGTAAGCCACCGTTGCCATGATGGCGAGGCTGCCACTGGTCCAGCGGCCATGGACACCCGCAACCACCGCATCGACCGAGGTCTTGGAGCCCAGCGACGACAGGGTCTGTTGGCTGTTAAGGTAACCGACGAAGCCGCCGATTGACCAGTCATTGCTTCCCCAGCCAATTCCGCCAAGGAAGCCGTAACCGCTGATCCGGGTCCGCGCTGTGCCTTGCAAACTGCTATCGAGCGTGCGGATGTTGCCTAGTGTGCTTGCGAACGTAAACGCTCCGGGCGTGTCGCGACGCGGCGCGAATGCAACGCTGCGCCCGACATCCGCCAGTTCCAGCCCCTGCTCCACCGTAACCTGACCGGCTGCCGCATAGGCCTCCGGCGTCAATTGCGCGAAGACGACTTGGTTTGAGGTGCTGGCGTTGGCGATCAATCCTGGAACCGCAGCCATGAACGCCGACGAGGCTTGGCCGCTGACCAAAAGGCCGTTGACGTAGTTGATGGAGCTTTGGACCTGCGGCGTAAAGGTCGGATCGTTTTCAAACTGACCCAGTAACAAAATGGTGCCGCCGGTTTGGGCGATGACGCCGAAAATCGAACCCGACCTGAGGATGTTCGTAAAGCTTCCGGTGATGCTGTCGGCGTCGATCAGATCTAGAGACTGGCCGGCGGTCACGATCCCGCTCGCCTCGATCTGAAGTGTAGCGCCCTGAGCGATCGACAGATTGCCATTGACGATCAGCTTGTCGAAGACAGTAGGCGTAATCTCGAAGATGGAGACTGAAGTACCGGCCAGTGCGACGTTGCCATTCACGGTCATCGTGCCGGGCGACGCGCCGGGGCTAAGCGTGCCTGCGACGGTTATGCTACCGGTGATAGTGCCTGCCGAACCGAAGGTTGCCCCTTGCCCGACGGTGATTGTCGGCGCCGTGATCGTCGAGCCCGCAAGCCCGACTACTCGACCGCCGGTGAGCACTATGCTGCCAAGCGAGGCGTCACCGGTTATTTTGGCGAGCCCCGCGCTGATGCGCAGCGCCTCCACATCGGAAATCGCCGAGAAGGCAGCTTCGCCTCCGGTGATTTCCACGGTGTCGGTGCCTTCTCCGCCGTCGATGGAGCCGGCAAATGTGCCGCCGGCGAGGCGCAGGAGGTCGTCACCGCCACCGAAGGCAACGGAACCCATCGTGCCGCTGTTCTCAATCAGATCGTTGCCTTCGCCAAGCACCATTCCGCCCAGGATGGCCCCCGTGTTGGAAATGATGGCGGGAAGCGCCCCCGACACATGAATGGCCAGCGCGCCATCCCCGCTGGCCTCTATGCGGCCGGCATTCTCGAGGGTGAACGAAGTGCCTTGCGTCTGGATCGCCGCGGCGCCGGCGCCGGTAGCGACGATCGTCCCCGTCTCGGCATTGGTGATCGTGCCATTTACGAGACCATATGTCGGGCTTTGCTGGCCGTATATTTGAGGAACGGCAAGGTCCAGACTCACCGCGATTGCGGCTTCACCATTCGCAGGCGCAATGGCACTGATCTCGCCGCTGTTGGAGAGTGACACGGTGCCGGGTATGCTGGCGTCATATGATCCAGCCACTAGCTGCAGGGCGGTACCGGCATCTCCATTGGTGATCGTACCACTGTTGGCGACGCTTACCGTGCCGGGCAGGCCGTCCTGCGAATTAGCCGCATAGGCTAGCAGGCCATCTTCGAACGTACCGGTATTGGCTATGTCGATGGCGTATGCATACAGAGTCGACGCTAGGCCTTCAGTCTGGCTTGCCGTCACAACACCGCTGTTTTCGAACGAGAGCGCACCACTGTTCCAGACCGCGACAGCGGGACCGGTAAAGTCGGCCGATCCGATTGTCCCGGTGTTGACAAGGCGCGTGACCGAACCGCTCACGTTACCCGCGATTGAGCTGTCGTTGATGAAGCCGCCCAGCGTCTCACCGAGGGTGGCAGCTTGTCCGGAGTAAGAAGGGCTGCCCAACACCACGTTGCCCAAGAACGCGATTTTGTTGACGACAGTGCCATCCCCCGCAGCATGGAAATTGGTGAGAGAGGCATCAAGCCCAGTCAGTGTCGCGACCGTATCCGCACCGAAGGCGGCGACTATCCCATCTTCGAAGCCGCTGCCCGGAGCTGCACCGACCGAAACAGTGCCACTGCTCATCAGCGCGATACCGTATGCGTCACGGCCTTCACCCGCGTCGATAGTGCCGCTCACCCCAGTGGCGTTTCCACTCTGGAGGAACACATCGTCGCCGTTGCCCAGCCTCAGGTTGCCCGTGAGGGTCCCACCGTTGGCGTAATAGGCGCTGCCGCTGCTATACCAATATCCGAGGTCCACATCGCCAATGATGGCGCCCGCGTTCGTCACGGCTCCGCCGTCCATGGTGATGGCCGTGCCGTTACCGCCGGTAATGGTACCTCCGGCGAGATTGGTGACTTGTCGGGCAAACGCGATCGCGGTGGACGCGGTGCTGGCGATCGTGCCGGAATTGACGACCACGGTGCCGTAACCACCCGAGATCGCGCTGCCTGCAGTTTGGATGGTGCCGCTGTTAGTCACACTGTAGGCATCATAGATTCCGTAGGAAGTACGCGTGCCCGTCTGCTCGATCGTGCCGGTGTTCACCACCGTGGCGACGCGATAAGCTCCATAGCTGCCGTCCAGTTCAATCCGCCCTTTGTTGATCAGGGTGTTAGCCCAGACAACGGCAGCGTTAAAGGAGTCACCGCCGTTGGTCGCGGTGTAAGCGGCCCTGATCGTGCCTTCATTCTGGAGAGTGTCGGCCGATCCCGGGCTGACTACGCCAAAGGCGCCCGCGAAGTAATTGTCAATCGTGCCGGTCAGAGTGCCGCGGCTGATGATGGTCAGCGTGCCATCTTGTAAAGATCCCGGAACCAGGGCGGCCGCAGTAACTTCGATCGCTTCCTGGTTGGTGGTCGAGATGTCGGCGTTCAGGTCCACCGTGCCGCTGCCAGCGAGCACCAGCGGCAAGCTCTGGGCCATGTCTGCGGTGAGGGTCAGATGCGCGCCTTCAACTAGTTCATAGCCAGTAGTGGCGAACGGTCCCACCGCGCCGATTACGGCGCTCGCATCTCCGGAGACGCGGTAGCGCAGCAGGCCGTCCGTGGCGGTCACAGTTCCGTTGATGCCGGCGAACTGGCTCGTGCCGGTATTGACGAGATCGGTCACCAGCGTATCGCCCTTGCCCAGCGTCAGGTTACCGTTGAGGACACCGCCGGTGAGCGCGACATAGGTGTTGTGATTGCTGTAATAGGAGCTATCGCGTGGAGAGACGAAGGTCACATCTCCGTTGATCGTTCCCGCATTGAAGACATAGGCATTGTCCGTGCTGGTTGATCCGTAGGGATCGCGTCCGGTGATGGCCCAGGCCCCGCCTTTGATCACTCCGCCGGCAAGGTTGTTGAGCACGCCGTAGTTTCCAAGGCCCACTGCGGTGCCGTATTCGCTGGTGGAGATCGTGCCGCTGTTGGTCAGAACATAGCCGGTGACGGCGCCGTAGGTCGCGCCCTCGATCGTGCCGCTGTTGACGGCCGGCGTATTGTCGGTGTTGCCGCTGAGATAGACGCCGATGCCTCCGGTCGATCGGATCATACCGCTGTTGTCCAGCGCGCCGTTGAACATCGAGAGCGCGGTATTGACGGCGGTGATGGTGCCGGAATTGACAACGTCACCATATGTACTCACGCCGTTGCCGCTGGACGTGATCGTCCCGCTGTTGGTCAGCGTGCCATAGAAGCCCATGTCTACTGCGTAGTAACCTTGGGTCACTGTTGCATCAATGGAGCCGGTGTTGGTGAGGCTAGGATTTCCGGACACATGGTACGGCACGACGAAAGCCTGCCCCTGCGTCGTGATCGCCGCCGCGTTGACGACAGTGCCGGAGCCGCCCAACTCAATGGTACCGGGAGCCACGAAGCCCTGACCAAGCGTGAGCGTCGTATCGGCCGCAGGGGCAAGCCGCAGGTACTGAAAGCTGGTCGGCAATGCGATAGCGGTGGATACAGCCAGGTCCGCGTCGGGCGCGAGCACTAGGGAATTGGTGCCGTCGCCAGCATCGATCTTACCAGTTATCCCGGTCACCAGCGTCGCCGTGCCATCATAGAGGCCGTAAATGAGGTCGTTGCCGCTGCCCAGCGAGACGTCGCCTGCGATCGTTCCCTGGGTGGAATCGATGATGCTGTAGAAGTAAGTGCCGAAAGCAGGTTGTGTCACGATATCCCCGGTGACCGTGCCGCTGTTGGTGAGCGTCAGCGAGGTGGCGACGATCGCTTTGCTGCCCGCGGTGGAAATGGCCCCCCCGGCCAGATTGACGATCGAGATTCCCTGCCCCTGAATGGCTGCGCCGGTGCCAGCATTGGTGATCGTACCGCTGTTGGTCAGCGGGTTGAACACGGTGGACAGGTTCGCAATCGTCGCCGCGGAGGAGGTGGAGCGGATGGTGCCGGTGTTAGTCCAACCAGTAGGATAGGGGTGCGAATTGTAGGTGGTGGTCTGGTCGACCGCGCTGAGCGATCCTCCATCGATGATCCCGGCGTTGTTCAACTCCCCGATCGTGCCGACGATCGCGCCGATCGTGCCGCTCTGAGCGTTGTCGATGACCTCGAAAGCGCCGCGCGCAGGATCGGTTGCCAGCAGGGCGACACCGGAAGTCCCCGTAATGGTGCCGACATTCGTCACGCTAACGAGCGCGGGGGCATAATCGTTCCCGGACGAAGGCCCGGCGGTGATGCCCGTGGCTCCCGACACGGTAGCGCCCGCCTCAACTGTGACGTTCGCTGTTGTGCCATAGAAGTCGTAGCTATTCGCTGCCACCGGTCCGGACAGGACCGCGATGCCGCTCTGCGTGCCGCCGTCCACGCTGCCGCCCACGTTGATCGCGGCCGTGCGCGCCTCATAAGATCCAGGGACTTGCGCGATATCCACCGTTATCGCCGCACCGCCATCGCCAACGACGCTGGCCAAGGAAGCAACCTGCACCGTGCTGCCGCTGGTGGTTACGTGTAGGCCATCGGTATCTGTGCCTGTGCAATCCGTGGTGCTATCTGCCACCGTCGGGTCAGGGCTGCATTGCGCCCATGCCGGAGATGCCGATGCAACTGCTACAGTTGCAATGCTCGAACCGAGCGCAAAGAACCAGTGACGCGCCCGCGCCATCTGTCGGTCAGACATTGAAAAAATTCCCCCGCTTTTGAACACTGTGTATCCGCCAGATTTCAATCCTGTGGCACAAAGGGATAAGGTGTCCAGAAATTCCGGCGAGGTTACAAAATTTTTAATGCCACTGGGGCACCGGGAACATTCGCCTCAAGGCAGTCTCAAGAAATCAGAGGGTTAAACCGACAGTCGTTGATCTCGCGCGTCGCTGAGCATGGCTCTGGCCCGGGAAGATTGGCGGAAAGGCGATCGGCGGCTTCTTCGAATGTACCTGATCGACACGAACGGCAGTGACCTGCAAAACCACCTCTGAAACGCGATGGGCAGAAAACTGGCCAGCCTTGCTCGTTCAAGCGGGCAACGCCAATAACTTCGCGAATGCCCACTTCCTGCCAACAGCTGTCGTTCGCCATCGCCCGCTTGAAGGGCGGGAATGTCCCAATAAAGGCGGTTCAATCGAGTGTTTCATTGACGTACCTTACGAGTTAATCTGGATTAAGACCTGTAGGGATTTAGGATTCCCATTTTGGCGTAGATGTGATTCACGCTTTGGAACCATCGGCCAAGGCCGGCGCGCAGTTCAAATCCGGTTTCGAAGGCGTGCAGATAGACGCATTCGTACTTCACAGACCGCCAGAGCCGTTCGATGAAGACATTGTCCATCCAGCGTCCCCGACCGTCCATGCTGATCTTGCCGCCCGCTTACTTGCTTTTGGTAATCATTAGCACTAGTGGCGGGCTAATATAGGTTGGGCAAGTGCGGGGTTCATATGAAGTTTCGGAAAGGTTTGCGCATATCGTGCGCGCTCATGGCATTGACGCTAGGGACGGCCGCACGTGCCAACGAATCCGGCGAAGACCAGCAGCGCACCGACATTATCGTTACAGGGCTGCGGGACGGCTACGTGCCGCAGGACAGCTCCGCCGCGAAGGTGGCGCTCCCGCTCCGTGATATCCCCCAGTCCGTTGCGGTGGTGCCTGCCGAGGTGCTGCGCGACCAGCGGGCACTCTCGCTACAGGATGCCGTCAGGAATGTTCCCGGCGTTACCCTTGCGTCGGGCGACGGACAGCGTGACGAGTTCCGGATACGCGGCTTCACGGCGATCGCCGACCAATTCGTCGACGGCTTCCGGGACGATGCCCTCTATTATCGCGACCTGTCGAACGTGGATCGGGTCGAGGTCATCAAGGGACCGGCCGCGGTGCTGTATGGCCGGGGATCGTCGGGGGGCCTCGTCAATCGCGTGACCAAGAAGCCCGATGGCGACATCACCGCCCTCGTCCTTTCGGCAGGCTCCTTCGACAGCTATCGGGGCGAGCTGGATATCGGGCGGCTCGATCAAACGTCGCATGTTGGGTTCCGGCTGACCGGCGCCATCGAGGACAATGACAGTTTCCGCGAGCAACAGTTCCTCAAGCGTTTCGCCTTGGCCCCGTCGCTGTTGATCGGCGCCGGACAGGATACGACCATTCTGCTCCAGGCCGATTATATCAATGACCGGCGCTTGATGGACCTGGGAATACCGGCCCTGAACGGCCGACCTGTCGATGTGCCGCGTTCCACTTACTACGGCGCTGCCAACGCCCGCGACGCTGACCTGGCGCATTCAGAAGTGCTGTCGCAGCGGGTGGCCGTGACACACCGCTTCTCCGACAGGCTCAGCCTGCGCAACGGATTCAACCATTATCGCTATACTCTGGATCGCCAGAGCACGATCCCTTCAGCGGTAAACGCGATAGCTCAAACTGTGACGCTCGAACACAGCCGCTTCGACCGGGATGAGGAAGGCTGGTCCAACCAGACCGAGCTTACGCAAAAGCTGAACCTGCTCGGGACCGCGCACACCATCCTCTATGGCTTCGAGATCGCGCATCAGAGCAAGGGCAGCCAGCGTTTCGCGGGCCGCACGGTCGCGGTCACGTCCATTTTCGATCCTGTCCTGCCAGTGGTCGACAACGACAGCTTCAACACGTTTACCGACAATAGCGTCACGCGCCTCGATACGCGCGGCCTCTATGTGCAGGATCTGATCGACTTCGGGCATGGCATCAAAGCGATGCTGGGCCTGCGGCATGACTGGTTCATCCAGAAGACCGACCGCCGTCTGCCGGGCCAGACAGACCTGGCCCGGACCGATCGCAACTGGAGTCCTCGCGCCGGATTGCTCTTCCAGCCCGATGCGGCTCAATCCTATTATGTATCGTGGAGCCGTAGCTTCCAGCCTTCCGCTGAGACCTTCGCGCTGGCCGCCAACAATAGCGATATCGAACCGGAACAGACCACCAACAAGGAAGTCGGTGCGAAATACACGCTGTTCGGAGGTCGGCTGTCGGTGCAGGCGGCCGCCTTCATCCTGCGGCGAACCGGGATCAAGGGTACCGATCCGGTCACGCAGCGCATCGTCCCGATCGGCACGCAGCGGACGCGCGGTGTCGAACTGTCCGCCGCGTTAGATCTGCCGGAGAGCTTTCGCGCGATCGCGGGTTATGCCCATCTCGATACGCGCATTACGGAATCGGCGACACCCAGCCTGATCGGCAAGCGCGCCACGCTCACCCCGCTCAATAGCGCCAGCCTCTTCTTCACCAAGACGATCGCCACCCGCTATGGCTTGGGTGGCGGGGTCAATTATGTCGGCGACCGCTGGGCCGACCCCGTCAATACGACGGTGCTGCCATCCTATGTTACGTTCGACGCCCTTGCATGGGCGCAGTTCGGTCCCGTCCGGCTTCAGCTCAACGCCTATAACCTGACCAACAAGCGTTACATCATCGCAGGACATGGGACGTCGCCGATCCTGAACCTTCCCGGTGCCCCGCGCTCGGTCATCGGGACGGCCCGTTTCAGCTTCTGACACGTTGTGGAGAGAGCATGACGGAAAACCCCACCACGGGCGTTGTCGGACACTTCCTCAATCCGACAGTGATTTCCGGACATTCTAAGGAATAGCAGCACCGCGCAATTCCATGCGCGACGGATACTCGACGGAATTACGCGGTGACTGCCTGAGATTCATGTGATTCCCGGGAGGGGCGGATGGCTATTGCTTCCATTCGAAGCAGCGAACTAGCGCTCCAGTGGTTGGGTGGGCTGTATCCTTCACCGCTCGTAGACCTTGGCGTTCATAGAAGCGATGCCCGCTGCATTGGTGAGGGGAGTCCGAAGCGTGAACCCTGTCGTAAGTTGCTGCTTAGCTTCATCGAGCAGCGCAGCGCCAATGCCTTTGCGTTGGGCGTCTGGCGCGACAAAAAGCTGATCGAGAATGCGTTGCGCAGGGATGGTCGCAAGTAGGCCAACGATATGATCGTCCACCACGGCAACTTTCAGGCACCAGCCATTTTCGATGCTCGCGATGATCCGGGCAGGCAAAGTGCTCGGGTCATCAAGGGCGGGCGCGCCTCCATCCATCTGGCGAGCGCTTTCATACCAAATGGCAGCGATAGTTTCGTATTCGCCGGGCTGGGCCAGTCTGATTTCCATCTCCGTGACCTGACGGAACAACATTTTGCCTACCAGCCTTTCCAATTATGCGCGGCAAATAGGTAAAAGCCGCTATGTCAGCGTCCGCCACATTCGGTCGTTCACGCATCGACACCGAACGACGAGAGTTGGTCGACTTCAGCCTGTTCGGGGTCTGATCCACGAGGGCTCGCGACTGCACCCCAGTTGAGAGTGGGCCACTGTAGGAAGGGGTTAATAGACATGCGTCCGGGGATGACCAGCCCATATCCTCCAGGGCGGCGAGACAGCCTCACGTACCAAAATCCGCCAAGCCGATCAGCGTTGTCTTTGCCTCCGTTCATCGCAATTTTGAAACGGCGCATGGCATTCGCCAAAAGGAGCAGTGTGCCAATTTGTGCCAAACCCCTTGAAAAATCCTTGTTTTTTAAGTGGATGTGGTGCCAGAAGAGGACTCGAAAATCGCGCTAGTAAGTTGAGAAATAATCATTTTTTCATGACATCATCAGCCGATACCCTCGTCGATACCCTACGACTTTTTGTTGATGAGGTTCGAGTCCCTTTGCCTCGCTTTTAGCTGTCGGCTGTTCCGTTGCATGGTGATTCGGGTGTCGCGCATCCGCACCAGCTCCGACCGCTTTCGCTTCGTCCGTTTGATATAGGCCGGCGCTGATCTCTCACAGCCGATGCGCATACTCCTGGATGCGTCCGAGGATATCGTCGAGGTTGGGCTGGCCACGATAATAGAGCGCAGACGTGGCGGCGTAGGCGCGGGCGAAGCGATCCCGCGTGGTCTGGTCCGAAAGATCGAACGCGAGATTTTCGCCGATCACTTTGTTGTCCGCAGCCGGGAAGCGTGCGTCCTTATGGGCGAAGTAGGCTTCGGTGCCGATGAACGCCTGAACGTCGGGATCGCCGAGGAGGCAGTAGACGTCGTAATAGTGGCGGAGGAAGTTCTGCGGCATGCTGCCATCCTCAAGGTGCCGCCGGAACTTCGTCGAAATCGTCTGGAGCTTCTCGACCAGCGTATAGCCAGATTAGCAGGGCACGTCGAACGCCCGGTTGTCAGTCAGATCAGGAAGGCCACTTGCCGCCGCCTTGTCATAGGCCCACGAACTGATCAGGCATGGCCGATTGGGGGCCACCTGATCGAAACCAGCCTCCAGCAAAATCCCGTCCTTGACGCCCTCCGGCAGAGTGTTGCGGGGAGTATAATGCAGGCGGATGCCAGCACTGCGCATGCGCTGGTC
>NZ_JBEGHU010000020.1:0-20492 GCF_040676415.1 Sphingobium sp. LSP13-1-1.1
AGCCTGAGGGGCTGTCTGGATTGCTTTGAGTGCCCCATCGAACTCACCGGCCTCTGCGGCTTCGATCAGTGCAGAGACAAAACCCTTGAACTGGCCTTCTGGCACATAGTTGGTCGTGGACCCGCCGATGTTCAGCGCACCAGAACCCAAAGGCACACGCACTTCAACGATGCCATTTTGTAGCTTCCAGATTTTGTTCGGCCCCCTGCCGTTGGGGAACTGCTCAGCTGCTTTGCTGAACCGAGCAACCAGCTTCGCACGATCCTTTGAGACATCATACGCCTTGGCTTGGAACTCGGACTTGAGATTGTTGTCGATGAAGCGTGAAAGATCGACGGCCATAGAACTGCTCCCAACTGTGTGGCGCACTTCCTGACCTACTCAGATTAACAAGTCAATAAAAAGGGCGACACAATGGCCGCCCTTGTATGTGTGAGGTTGAAGCTGCTTACTTGGTCTTCTCAGCCTTCTTCGATGCTCGCGTTGTCCGCAGCTTCTCACGCCGAATAGCAATGCCCTCGTCAGCGGTCTTCAAAGCCGCATCAAGATCACCCTTCTCGACCAAGCCCTTGAGGTGCTTCATCGCGTCCTCAAAGTGGTCAAGCGGAACAACGACCTTTGTTTCATTGCCCACGATGGGCAGCGGCTTGTTGTTCACTCGGAGTGTCAGGCAGACCTCACTTTGGCCGATCTGAAACCAGCGACGACCGGCTTCCTTGGGGTTTTTGAACAACTCGATTTGCTTGTTGATGCCGTCAATGAGGATCGCCTTAGCAGTCCGACCCTGTTCCCCTACTCCGGCAAATTCAGCCGACTTAGCAGCAGGGACGATCATGTTGGGGTTGAAGTTAGCCATTTCGTATCTCCGATCTACGCAGCGCCTTGTTGCCCTGCTTCAATCGTATGTTACCAGTTGTTCTCCATTCCTACCGAAGAGTGACGTTGACAATCAGGTTTTCTGGTGTGGCTCGGCCCTCTTAATCTGCAACTCTGCATAAATAAGGAGACACACAAACAAGGAGAACAAAGCTGCATGACCCGCAAAGCCCGCAAAGCCCGCAAGCAATACAAGCTCGTAACGGACGATCTCATTCAGGAGGTTGCAGCCCGCAAAGCAATCGGCATTTCCAATCAGACGATCAGCGATGAACTGGATTTGTCACGCTACCATGTGCAGAAGATCACCAACGATCCACGATACTCTGCCGTGTTCTACAAAGCTATTGAGACAATCGCGGCGGTGATAAGCGGTAAATAGACGAAACAAACTATAAGGAGAGACAGACAATGTCCAAGCAAGACTTACAAGATCAGATTAATGACCTGAGGGCGACAGTTGACCGCCTCGCTGCTCAGCTGAACGCCACACTCGCAGACATCACCAATATGAGGGCTGCTGCCGTTAAGGCTGCAAAGCCAGCTGCTAAGAAGGGCGGTGAAGCAAATGTCTAATCGTTTCAGCCTGAATGAACTAGATGCCATCCTACAGATCATCGCTGCTGCGTCTAAGAAGGGCGCGTTCGAGGGTCCAGACCTTCCAACCGTTGGGGCTGTTTGGCAGCGCGTCGTAGAAGTCAGCAAAGCTACAGCTGAACTGGAAGCTGCCGCGCTGAAAGCAGCAGAGGAAGCCGAAGCAAAGAATAAGCCTAAGGGCTAAGTGTGATGCATCCTTAAAGGGGTCCGGTGGATCACGGTCCTGAAAGGTCTTAGCTGCTAGGGGTTGAGGGCGCCCGCCCAAACACATTGAAGCCGCCCCCATACGAGTTAACGCTGCCGCATCGCACTTATGGGTAATTGGTGGTGAAGCTGAGAAATAGCCCAAGGACCGGGGAAACTCGGTCCTTGCTCATGACTTCCTCTTGGCAGACCCGTAGGCCCCTGATACGCAACGGAAATCGATTGGGGGATAGAGCATGGCGTTGGATTACCACTTAGATTACAGCGTCCGGTATTCCGACGATTCCGAATTCAAGAACCTATACAAGTGGTCTCTTCAAGAAATTGACGAGGATGGGAAGAAGGTCGGACGGGATCTCATCCCTTGGGACTGGTCGCTCAATTTCACCGCAACGGAGTTCACCCATTCCCACAGCACATTATTGGGTGAACGGCACTGGCGAGGAAACGATGAACCGCCAGAGCAGCCGTCTCAATTTATTGAGCGCGAATTCATTCGCGCTGAGCTTCGCCCCGGCTACCACAATGAAGACCCGCGATGGGCGCCCAGCTACTCCATGTTGGGCACGAAGCGGCATGTCACATCGTTCGGGCTGTATATCCAATGCTCAGATGACGAGAAGGAAACCTGTCGTGTTTGGGGTAGTCTCAGCTACACCATGGAAATCGATTTTCGTGATGAGACACCTGACGATAGCCTTCAGGTCTATATGACGGTTTCGAAGGCCCGGTTCGACCGCTTGGTTGAACGGATCAAGAGTCGTGATTTTGACATTGCCACCGTGCGGATCGGCGGCGTTGATGGCTTCTATTCGGATTGGTCGCCCAGCATATCGACGGATTCCGTCAAAATCCTAAGCAGCGCCAAAGATCACAAAGTCCAGCTGCCAGAAGGGCTGGACATCAAGTTGCCACAACTCGGCAACGTGAATGAATTTGACCTCACCCTTCTGTCGCGGCGGAAAACCGAGATTGCTCAGCCTCAGGCTGAACCTGATGTTGACGCGCCAGACGACGACTACCAAGCGTTTGACCCTGAGGCGCATCAGCGCAACCAATCTGATCTGCTGATAAAGCAGGTCACGGCCTTGGGCGAGAAGGTGAAAAAATCGCAGACTGTTTTGTGGGTGATCGCTGGCCTGCTGGTCGCCTTGCTGCTGAAATAGCAGTTTACCCGAAAAGGGCCTGACGCAGCATCGAATCTGAAACCTCTGCATAGGCCATCGTCGTCTGTAGATGTCGGTGGCCCAATGCCTTTTGCAGCACCCTCATGCTGGCGCCCTGCTCCACCATCCTCGTAGCCATGCCCCGGCGACCCGAATAAGCAGAACCCTCAACGCCCGCCATTCCCATCAAGCGCCGAACGCTAGCGGACATTTGATGTGCAGAGAATGGATAGCCCTCGCGGTTCAGAAACACCCTGCCCTTGCGTTCTCCCATATGCAGGTAAACCGCGTCGAGAATGTCAGCAGAGACAGGCAGAGAGCGACCTGAGCCGCCTTTTGAATGCCCTAGCGGGATACGCAACTCTCCTCCGCGAAACCAGCTGCTCTCAAGCCCTGCTAGTTCCATGGGGCGCAATCCGAGTTTCCGAACCAAAACAAGCAGCAGTCGGTAATGCTCTGGACGCTTCATCGTCTCTACGTGAAGAGCGATCTTGTTCCATTGTGCATCAGTGAGGATCGGGGCTTTCATAGTTCACTGTCTCCTTCCCCAACTATGTAAAATCACATCTCCATGACGTCATCCAAAGAGTGACACGCAGAACAGGATATCTCACCAACTAAGTACGGGGTGAGCAAGAAAAAGAACTCCTCCCCCTGCAAAGTGCCCGGCTGCGAAGATGAAGCACGATCCCTTGGCAAGTGCTTGAAGCATTATAATGTGGAATATCGGACCCGCCCATGTAGCGAACATGGGTGCAGCAACACTCGCACTTATGGCACACTCTGCACGACATGCTACCGCACACAATTCCGAACACGACGAAACGCGAAGATAGCAGATGGAAAACTCGCGCCTATTCTTATCCCAAGAAAACTCACTACAAACGGCGATGGCTACATAATGGGCTGGGCACCTGAACACCCGCTGGCTATGTCAAACGGTTTAGTCCTTGAACATCGCCGCGTTGCATACAACAAATATGGCGCAGGCACTCAGACTTGCAACTGGTGCAATGTGGAACTCGAATGGTCTGCTGTTGAAGTAGATCATTTGGACTGGACCCGCACAAACAATCGCTCAGATAACCTCGTAACCAGCTGTCAGAAATGTAATCTCGGCAGAAGGTCGCCTAAGGAAGAAGCAGCCGCGAAACAAACCTCCGCAAAGCTGAATGAACAAAGCGATAAGCTGACTGCGCTGATTAAACGCCTCAATCGCTGATCCCGGTAAATATGCAGACAAACCGGGAGAACAAACATGAGCAACTTAATTCACTTCCCACACGGGCAACTAGCGTTAAATCGTGAGATAGAGACCGCAGCAGAAGCCCTCGCACAACTACGCACGGACACAAACGAACTAAAGAGTCAAGAAGAAGACTTCCGCGAGAATGGCATCCGCATTCCAGACGGACTCAAGAGTGCAATCAAAGAGACCGAAGTCAATCTCATTCAAACTCAGAGCCGCTTGAAAGCCCTATGTGACCTGCGCGAACTAGCCAAGACATTAAAGCGATAACGCCTATGCCCCAGACTCCTCCTCCAAAAAAGCCAAAGCTACTTCTGGACGACAAAGGCAATGTGATACTCAATAAGTTCGGCCATCCCGTTACAGCTGAACTCACAGAGGAAGACAAAGCAAACATCAATGAGCTAGCGAGCAAGGGATATACAAAGAGAGCAATAGCTAGTGAGTTGGGTGTCAGCCTAGTGAGACTAACAAACTATCTAAAGGAACCAGCTGTAGCCAACGCGATTGCTCTAATGGCATACACAGTGGAAGTTGCAGCGCATAACCAGAAGATGGAAGAAGCAATCAACGTGCTAGTTGACATTGTAGCAAAGCTGGAAAGCCGAGTAAGCGACTTACAGACTGAGGTCAGGCAAACAAAGAAAGCAGCAGCAAGAAGCCGTATCGGAAGAGAGAAAGCTGAACGCACAAGCAGAAGCCAGAGACAGGAACTCACTAAGCTGCGTAACCAGTTATGGAAGAGAACTGGAAGAACCCTTTAATGTGGGTTGATACAGTAGCAGTATGGCATTTGTTGTGAGTTATAGATGTAGGCACTAGATATAGAGGCTCTACCCAAGACGTTTCGCCTCCCCTAGATCCTACCCTGTCAACACCTTTTTCTCATATTTCCACATTCTTTTTATTCAATTGTGGAAGATAATCGCTTTTCAGCCGCAACTCAGAGTTAGTGAGAATGTCTTTAGAGTCCAGTATCACTCTGAGTGTATTCTACTATCACTCTGCTGGACTACTATCGTAGTCAGCCACTAGAGTATAGACGCTAACTGCCACTGTATTGAGTGTGTGCCAGCGTCATTAACTCTTCTGATAAAGGCTATGCCTAGCGGCTTCTAGATACTCATACTCCCACACTTAGATAGTAGCATCGTCTATTGTCAAAGCGAGTAGAAAAGCGACAATGCCACAATTATTTCTACTCTGGTGTGGAGGTGTTGTTGTAGGACAACAGCAGGAGTGGTTGTGGAGGTAGTTAGTCGCGCTAGTGATGTGACATACTCTACTACTCTATCAACATACAAGGAATAAGAGCAAAGTCAGCCACTATCTCAACAACTCGTCGCATTTCTAGGTGTGAATAATGTAGCAATATCATACCATGGTGAGATAACTGTTGACACCAAGGGTGACTGTGGGAACGCCGAACATAGCCTTGGAGAGCGGTGTTTGAAGGGTGCTTAGTGCTTTCCATATTTTTCTGTAGGAAAACACCCTGAACCGCTTGCACTCTTCCATTAGTCGGTTACGGGAGCGCATGACCAACAGCAGCTACCCATATGCGTTTCAGCCCATGTTCGGCGTCACTCAGGGGGTTCTGGAATGGCTGCTCGAAAACATCGGCCATCAAGGGAATGGCTGGATGAGACATGGCCGCGATGAAATCCTTATAGCGGACGATCACAACGCCACCTTGTTCAAGCTGACATTTGCTTTAGTGCTATGAACTACTCTGTTTTACTGGACTAATTACTTCAAGAAGTATAAAATAACTTCTATCAAAAAGGTCTTGAGGAGGTCCGGCAAAATGAAATTGAGTGCATCGAAAATCGCCCAGCGGGCGCGCCACGCAATCTCGAATGCCGCCGAGAAAATGAGCACCGCAGCCTTCGACTGCCTGAGGGCTAAAGGCCGCCTTCCCAAGAACTCAATAACCGACTTGCGGCCTTTAGCCCTCAGGCAGTCGAACGTATAACGTCGCTACTCTCCGATTTTACCGACGCCAGAAAAACTGTCAAGCGACATTGCTCTCGTAGTTGAGATTGCGCCCCAGGCAAACAGTTCTGCCAAGTTAGAACTGCGCTTTACCCTTCTTTCCCTTCGCAACGTCCCCAACAGCTTCACGCAACAACCGCTCAGCCGTCGTTTCGGTTTTGAGTTTCGCAGCGTGGCCCTCAACTGCTTCCCGGAGTATCCGGCTTGCATTGTCCTCGTGTTTCATCTGAGTACCGAAGCCCTCCACCGCTTGCCTAATCGCCTTCGCGGCATGGCTCTCGATGCCATCCGGCCTTATAACCGTACTTCCTGCCAGAGCCTGCGTTATCGCCCTTGATGCTGCTCCACTTGCGCTTCCTGTCAGCAAGGGATCGGGAATAGTGAACATAGGATCGCCCAGCCTTGCGAGACCAGCGAGAACACTGCCTGCGGCACTTTGCTGCTTGTCCAATTCGACCACGCGAGAAGGCTTTTTGTTGAGCATGTCTATGATAGCCCTGTTGGGCTGAGCGATACCTTGCTCTTCGATCTTTTGCCGGTCGACTTCATCAGCTAGCAACTCGAAGTGTTCTTCACCCGGGCTTACCTTGAACAGCTTTATGTCTCGATCCTTGTTCAGCATCTTGACGATTGCACTCTCCCAAACTGGATCAGTGCGGATACCAAAGTAGATTGCTGTAATCTCGAACTCCCGGTGGTGGACACCAGCTTTGTCCGCAATGTCCCGCCATTCCTCCTCATAGCCCCACTCAGGCGCTTTTGAGAAGAAGTAGGTGTTGTAAACGCGCTTCGCAGCGGCCTTGTCCCCCCTGACCTTCCATCGATAGAGATCGTTGGCGCTGATCGAGCGTCGGCTGTTGTAGTTCACCTTGCCCAGATTGGGGAAGTTGTGGTTCTTCGTACTATACTCGATGCAGATGCCTTTATGCTGATCTGCATAATGGCTCCACATAAGCGGTTTATCCCAATTCTTGGAAAGCGATAGGACGCCTCGCTGGCCTAAGTCCTCCTGCAAGCCTTGCAGTATTTCCCGGCTTATCAGGCGGCAGAAGTTCTGCTCGCGCTGCTCAGGAAGGTCTGCACTACCGGCCAAGAAATAGAGTGCGCTGATCCGATTTTCAAAAGATGGGGTGTCCTCATGCGATCGCATCACCCGAAGCAGATTTATAAGCTCATCCGGGCCATTGTCGATTTGCAGCGTAGGGTTGCAGTCCAAGGGATCATTGAACAGCGATGGCGCGCAATGGTTTACTTCCGCGTGTACAATAGCGCGAAGCGAATAGGGGCCAACAGGGCAGTATTTATAGAGCTTGGCAGGTATCGTCATTTCCCTCACATAACCTGAAAACAGGGAATTTCCAGCCGTCCGCTAAATATCGGCATGGATGATAATGACTTTCCCACGCCTGAGCAGGCCAAGCGCCATTTCGATGCTCAGGACCGCTCCGTTTTCCGCAAGCCGGGCAGTCGCGATCCCGGTGTGACGATCCTGAACGACCCCAAGGAAGCTAAGGCGCTTATCGCGTCTGAACTCGCCGGTAATCAGGTTGCCACATACAAGACACGCAATCCGGCTACGACCTTCCCCGATCCTGCTGCCGACATGCAGCGCAAAATCCGCTCCATTCATGCCGGTCGGATTGCCCCTGAGAGCTTCAAAGAGAACATCGACACAGTTCAGGACTACTTGCTCTATGAAATTGCGTTTGGCGACCAGACGAGCAACCAGAGGGCAAAGAACCTCGTCGCGCTCGCAAAACTGCTCCACGAGGAACAGAAGCGCATTGACGAACTGGTTCACCGCGAACGCCAGCTAGAAGCGAAGAAGACTGACCAACTGCTGAAGGGTCGCGCTCTTCAGGAGCAAATGCTTCAGAACAAAGCCAAGCGCGAAGCCATGAAGGGCGGCAAGCCCAAGGTGGACGGTGAGTAAGGCACTGTCTGAGTATCAGGACTTAATCGACTTTCTACACGATCAGACCCTAACGCTGGGCATCGATCGCTATTGGGAGTGGGTAAACACTCTTCCTGACGAGGATCGCGAGCAAGTCATCGCGACCATGACCGATCCGGCGTTCGCGTTACAGCCGCACCAGTTCATGCCGCGCTTGGACGATTTGACCGAAGCCGGGCTGATGTGGCGCTACTGGTTCCTGCGTATGGGCCGTGGCGCTGGTAAGACACACGCGGCCAGCACAAACGTCAATTTGCTTGCCCGCTACGTCTATCCGGGTCTGGATGGCATGTTGATTGGCCCAACGTCACAGCACGTTCGCGCCGTTATGATTGAAGGCGAGAGCGGCATCCTCAACACAGCGCCAGCTGACTTCAAGCCACGCTATTACAGCGGAACCGCTACGGTCGTTTGGCCCAACGGTAGCAAGGCGCTCATTTACACCTCAGATGATCCGCAGAGCATCCGTGGCCCTTCCCTTTATTGGGCTTGGGGCGACGAGCTGGCGAAGTGGAAGTCAGAAGAGAGCTTCAAGAACCTCGATTCCACGCTGCGTAACAGACACCCATGCGGCAACCGTATGATTCTAACGACCTCGCCTATTTCCTCGCAGAAATGGGTTCGAGCCATTGAGGCGAAGCCGGAAACGATCACCAGCGTTGCAACATCCTTTTCCAATACCCTCGGCCTGGACGAACGCGCATTGCAGACATGGCAGCGCGATGTGGATCAGGGCAGTCAACGCTCGCGTGAAGAGTATCTAGGCGAATGGATCGAGGAAACGGACAAGCTCTGGACGGTCGATGAACTCGATCTTCTGGTTCAGGATCGCAAAGGCACGACCACTCTGAGTGACATCATCGCACAGATGGACAGCTTACTGCTGTCCATCGACCCCGGCGGCAAGCGCGACCTCACCGGCATCATTCTGATCGGCAAACGGGGTGATCGCTACTGGATTCTAGCTGATTTCACTAACAAAGCGCCCGAACGAAAGGCGCAGTGGCTTGCTCGCGTTGCCGAAATCAAGCGCGAATATATGCGCGACGGCGACCGTATTCTGGTCGAAACCAACGTGCATCAGGACGCAGATCAGGACATTCAAGCCGTTTGCCCCGGTGTCTATGTCGAGCCAAAGCAGCAGAACCAGCACACTGGTGGCAAGATCGCCCGCGCTCAGCGCGCTCAGCTGCTCTATGAGGACAAGCAAGTCGTCCACTTCCGATCAATGCCCGACCTTCATCAGCAGATGGACGCATTCTACGAAGTGGAAGCAAGCAAGAATGAATCTCCTGACCGTGTTGACGCTCTAGTGAATGGCTTAAACTGGTATCAGGACAACAAGAAGCGCAGCTTTGAACTCTGGTCCGTGAATGCACCTGTGTTCCACTACTAACCAATAAATACCCATAAAGCTGAGAGGGCCGCATGGGTATCTTTGGAAAAAATAAGACTGCTGATCTAGAAGAGCTTGTTCGCGGTAGCGTGACAGCGGCCTTCGAGCGGCAAAAGGAACTAGACTACGGCAAGTATGAACCCCGCAATCAGTATGCCGGTGGTTTCAGCTTGTCTCCCCTTGAAATCACATGGACCGACCCTGCTGACTACAGCAAGCGTGTCAAAGCGATCTATAAGAACGCCACTGCGAAGGCATGTGTTCTAAAGCGCGCTCAGGCCATCGCAAATATCGACATCAAGTATGTCGGGGGGAACAAAGCCGTCAAGGAGCTACTCAAGCGCCCTAACCATCGTGACGGAACCATTCAAGTTCTGCTCAATGATGCTGAAATCCACCTATCTATCGGCGGCGATGTTTACTTCTTTTGGGACAACACCGTTCCAAACAGCCCTAAACTCCACACTTTGCGCCCTGATCTTGTCACTAATGACGTTCAGAATAGCCGCTATCTCTACAAACCATCGCAGACCGAAAAGCCCGATTTCACATTTGAATATGACAGAACGGGCAAGACTACCCGCGTACTAAAGCGAAATGGCGCCAGTGAGAGCATCGTCAGGGGCGGATTGCAGCATATCCGCTATTTCGACCCTCTGACGGCCACAAAGGGCGTGGGGGCCGGTGAAAGCGCCCTTGCTGCTATCGACGTCATGAACGCGATCGACCGCGCAATGGCGGGCAAATTCCGGGCTGGCGGCACCAAAGCAGGCTATTTTCAGGTCAAGGGCGACCCTACCGACGCAGATATTGCGAAGTTGAAGACGCAAATGACTGCGCTCAACCCCGATGGACAGGCGCATGTTCTGCCAGCTGGCGTCGAATTCAATGCGGCGCAGCTGACCCTAGCTGAAATGGAAATTCTCGAAGCCCGCGCTGAGATGAAGCAGGACATCTGCGCGGCTTTCCAAGTTCCCGCTGAACTAATCAACGCAAGCCAGTCCACCTACGCAAATGCGCGTGGCATGGACAAGATATTCTACCGCAACTTCATAGGTCCAGAAGCCCACTGGCTAATCGGCCAGCTAGAAGTTGGTCTGCAACTCTACATTGACCCAAATGCAGAAATCACAGTCGATGAAGCCAGCGCACCACACTTGGAAGAAGACCGCTTAGAGCGCGCTTCTAAGATGGCACAGATGAAGTGCTTTACCGCCGACGAGATCAGGGCCGCTCTTGGTTACGAAGCAGCAGCAGAAGACGCTGAGTTCGTAGGCGCGGACGTAAATATGGGACAGCCTGAGGAGAAGCCAAAGGGACCAGTAGCTTTCAATGCCGATGCTGGCAATCGAGGTGATAAGAATGAACAATAAGAACCTGCCACGCACAAAGGCACTATCTTTTGAACATGCTGTTAAGTCCGTTTCTGAGAATGGAAACGGTGAGGTCGAGGGTTACGCGAGTATCTTTGGCAATATCGATCAGCACGGCGAGATTGTTGAACGCGGCGCATTCACAAAGACTATCGCTGAACGCGGCGACAAGGTGCTGTTCTGCTGGCAGCATAACAAGCACGAGATCATCGGCAAGATCGTAGAACTACGCGAGGACCAGAAGGGTCTATTTTTCCGCGCACAGTTCGCCCCTACTCCACGCGGCCAAGAGGCTCGAGAACTGCTCAAGATGGGCGCTTTAGGTGGCTTCTCGTTCGGCTTCAACGTCCTACAAGAATCTCAGGAGCGACTAAGCAACGGTCGCCCTATTACTCGCTTGAAGCAACTGCGCTTGACTGAGATTTCCGCTGTGAGCCAGCCCTGCAATGAGGAAGCACTACCACTCGGAGTGAAGAGTGTTGATGCACCTGAGTTCAGCGATGAGGAAATGGCGCTCATTGAGGAGTTCAAGAGCAACTTGCTAGCCCAGCGCACTGCTGATGCCGACGAGGGCCTTTCTGAGGAGCCTGAGGGCGTTGCTGACGTAATTAAGGCTGTTGCGGACGCAGCAGAATCAGCAAGTGAAGCTCTAGAAGAGTGGGTCGCAGATGTAATTACTGAGCAAGAAGCTGCAATTGACGCTGAACAGGTCAAGGAAGCTATTCAGTTCGCTTTCCTCAAAGATGGCCTTCGTAGGTCGCTCAAGAAATAAATAGAACAACAAAACGGGCATCTAGCAACGACTAGACCGCCCCTCGGCTACTTGAACCGCAAACAGCATTCAACGGCCACCGAGAACAATAATAATAATGAGGTGCCGATAATGGCTGTAGAAAATATGGACAAGTTGCTTCACGATATTCGTGAAGTTGTTGCTGAGAATGTGCAGGACGTAGTTCGCACTGAACAGATTACCCGAATGGAAACTGAGTTTGATGCTCGTTTCAAGTCACTTGAAGACGCTGTAGCATCTGCTGCTACCCCAGCTGTCGCAACTTCGACTGCTGACGCTGCTGAACTGACCAAGGAAGCATTCGCAGAATATCTCCGCGCTGGTTCCAAGGCTCTGACCACTGGCACTGACGGTCGTGAATATGTGAAGGCTGTTGGCGATCAGGCATCGCTTGGCGTTCTTTCCGAAGGTGGTATCCTTCTGCCTAAGGTCTTCGGCAACATGGTCAACCCGCTGAACCGTAAGGGTTCGCCAGTTCGTCAGCTTGCTTCCGTGCGCGCTGCTACTGGCATGGGCTTCGTGACTCCATTCAAGACCACTCAGGGCACTGCTGGCACTCGTACTGAAATGGGCGCGATCAACACCAGCCCTGCTCCTCAGTATAACACCATCCAGCACACTTTCACTGAAATCGACGCAGAAGAGCTAATCACTGTCTGGGCAGCAAACGGTGCCGAGAACGTGAACCTGATGGAAGGCATTGTGCAGGACATTCTCGCATCGCTGGACGAGAAGGAAAGTGATGTGTTCTTGAACGGTGAATTCCAGAACGCACTTGGTCAGACCATCGGCGGTGTTTCGACCGTTAAGAACGGTATCCTAAAGCAGACCAAGCTAGTTGCTGGCGTTGACGAATACACCAACGTCGTTGGTTCGCTGGCAGGTGTTGAAACTGCTTCGGCTACCGCTGTTACCGCAGACGACATCATCGACCTGCTGACCTCGCTTCACGACCGTTACGCTGATAACGCTGTTGTCCTAACCTCGCGTGACCTCGTTAAGCGCATTCTGACCCTCAAGGACGAAGAAGGCCGTTACCTGCTTTCGGTCGGTTCGGTTCAGGATGGCTTCGCTGCTCGCATCTGGAACACTGGCCTACGCACTAGCGATCACTTCGCTAAGTTCGCTGACGCTGTGGACGCTCCAATTGCAGTCGCAGGCGACTTCCGCTCTTCGGTTGTTATCGCAGACGCACAGGGCACTATGTTCCTGAGCGATCCATACACCGACAAGCGTTTCGTCAAGACCCGTGCTTCGCGTAGGACTTCTTCGTCCATCGTGAACTACAACGGTCTGCGCGGCCTCTACAAGAAGCCAGCAGCTTAATTGGTTCAAGATAGGGCGAGGCAACTCGCCCTATCACCATGAGCAGCGACTAAATACCTAAAACAATAAGAGGTCGCCAATGATCGTTACAACAGGCGAGAGCCAGAATTCATACATCACTCTGAGTGAGGCGAATGCGCTGCTTCTGACGATGGCGGCTAGCTTCATGTCTGGTGAGAGCGAAGAGAACCAGCTGGCAGAAGCAGACGAACGCTATTTGATCGAATCTGCTGCCGATCTGAACTTCCTGTGGGACTGGTCCGGTGAGCCAACAGACGACGCACAAACCCTCGCATGGCCGCGCCGTTTCGTTCCAAAGCCCGGCTATCGCGCACCTAGCGAACCCGGTTGGAGCATCCCTTTCGATTATGCGGACTGGATTGCTTTCAAGCCATACCTCTACGGCGCGACTACAGCAGACCAGTTCATCGGAGAGACTGTTGTTCCTCTGCACATCAAAGAGGCTCAGGCACTTCTCGCTTTGTTGAAGAAACAAGGCGGTAATCTCGTTGGTGATAATCAGGGCGACATGCAGGGCACTCAGATTGGTAAGATCAAACTCAGCTACGTGAACGCAATCCGCGAGAGCGCAGACATTCACAAGCGAACTGGACAGTATGGCCGCTTTAAGGGTGGCTTGCTGACGGGTGTCTAATGAAGAAGATACCTGCAAGCGTTGAACGCACTCTCAAGAGACTTGGTGAGCCAGTTACCATACAGCACCCTTCTGATTCATTCTATGCCAATGCGTCTGGTCCAGTAGATACCTATGCAATCATTGACAGCCAGAATGTGTCAGCCGGTGAAGGCAAGTGGGATCGCAAGCTAGTTGCTACTCTTCCCGCGCTCGGCATTGAACTCAATGGCGCGCAGTTGACCCGCAAGAACACTGGCGAGAAGTTCACTGTCAGCGTTTACGAGAAGACATACGCTGGCGGCAATGTAGCTATGCAGGAAGTGGTGCTGAAATGAGCGTAAAGAACATGGATGCAGTGCTTCGCTATCTCGGCAGCATCAAACATGCTGTTGAACATGAGGTATTTGAGGAAGCAGCCACTACTTGGGTGAAAGAAGACTTTCTACCTGTAGCTAGGCAGCTTGTTCCCTACGACACGGGTGAACTTCACGACAGTATCGGCGGCAACGCAAACCCTCAACAGGTCAGAGTGTTTGCTGATGCACCTCATGCGCGAGTGACTGAGGAAGGCTCTGTTGAGAAGAACATACCGGCCCAGCCTTACATGAGGCCAGCATTTGAGAAGACCCGTAGAAAACTAAGCAAGCGCACTCGTGATGCGCTTAGGAAGCGCCTGAAATGAACCTGATTGATTTGTCTGATCGAGTGAAAGCTGCCGTCGATAGCGACCCTGTTCTAGCAGAGGCTATCGAGGCGCGCATTGTCTTTGGCATCCCTAAGCAGCATCCAGCGGTCTATGTCGATGGCTTGTATGATCTTGATGACAGCAAAGGCGCAAGTCTGGTCAGGTTCACCATCAATCTCACGCATGAGAAAAATGGCATCGCGGAAGCAGCCACATTCTTTGATCTAGCTGGACGACTAAAAGCAGCACTGAACGGCAGCCAATCTATTATCGGCGGCAGCTGGCTGGATCGTTCAGAAGAGACAATCCATCGCGCTATGTTTGACTGCCAGACTTGGCTCTAAAAGCCACAACTCAGCACTGACGCATAAATATCCACAGTATTAACTACAACTGTGAGGTATTGCCGATGGCAGCTACTGAAAATCTAAAGCTGGGTAAGGAAGTCCGTGTTTACATCGGTAAGACTGCCTCAGCGACTTCCGACATCGATTTCGTTAAGATCGTCAACGAAAACGAAGTGACTATGTCCTACTCTGTGGACGAACAGGACGTTTCCACTAAGGAAAACGGCAAGGTCTCGCTACCCGGCGACGAGTCCTACGAGTTCAAGTTCACTCTCAACCTCGCTCTAACTGATCCTTCGCTACAGTATCTTGCTGCTGCGAAGAACAAGTCGTGGCCATACAAGGTCAAGAGCGGCGCGAACGATTGGTATGAAGGTCGCTTCATTCTGACCGGCGTTGAAAACAAGGCAGGTTCGCAGGGCGTTATCGAGGGCAGCTACACCCTCAAGAACTCCGGTCCAGTTACCGAGAACGATCCAGAAACCGGCGAGCCATACGGCGCTGCTTAATCAATGTGTGACGGGGCTTCGGCCCCGTCATTGCCAACAAGGAGAACATAACAATGGCAATGAAGAACCTACTTGGAACCGGCGTGTTCAACTGGAAGGGTAACAGCATCAAGATCAGGAGCGAACTTGGCGCACTGGACGCACTCTTTCAGGCAACTGGCAAAGACCCGCTGACACTTCTACAGACTGCAACTTCTCAGATGGAAATGGCAGAGCTATTCTTCCACCTACAGTACGACACTGCTTACACTCGTGAAGAGATTTATGCCGGTCTGTTTGCTCGCCTAGACGACTTCCTGAGCGAAGAGTTTCAGATGAAGTTGGCAAAGTGCCTTGCCGACTGCATCGGCACCGAACTGGTTGAAAAGCTAGAACCAGCTGAGGACACCCAAAAAAAGTAACCGACTTGCCACTGCACTTGGTTGCTTACACTAATCTGTTCAACAACCATATTGCGCCAGAGTCAATCTGGCGCACCAGTTGGCCTGAATATCTCCTTGCTGTCATCAGCTGGCAGCAAATGCACCCCTCCGAAAACAAAGCTGGTGAGAGTGTAACTCCGGCAGAAGCAGCGCGTCGTATCAGACAGCGCCGCGAAGCCACCTTCGGTTCTGCATCCTCTCGCTAAATATCCGAGGAGGTGACTAGCATGGTCGATCAAACTGGCTTCGAGTTAACAGCGGAGTTCAACAAAGAAGCCGTCTCTAAGGGCATTGATTCTATTGTCGGTAAGCTCAAGGTATTTGAGCGTAGCGCCAATACCAGCACTGCGACAATCAAGCGTTCCCTAGAGAGCATCGGTGATGCCAAGTTGCGCTCCAAGTTCATGGATGGACTTGATGGCCAGCTTTCCCGCGCTCGTTCAGCAAGCGCCACTACTTCCAGAGCGATTGTTGCCGACATGGAGCGCGTCAAGCGTTCGGGTGATTTTGCGAAGGCTGCACTTGCTGGTGCATTTGGTGGCCTAGCTGTTGGCGGCATTTCTGCCGTTGCAGGCGCACTCAAAGACGTTTCCCGCGAAGCAATGTCGTTCAGCGATCAGGCATCCAGCATGGAAGCCAAGCTGACGCTCGCAACAGCAAAGACCGGCAATCTCGCCGTCGCGCAGCGTGACGTTGGATTGATCGCCCGTCAGACGCGAACAGACATCGGCGCTGTCACTGACCTCTATTCCACAATGGCGCGCAACGCTGACACGCTCAACCTGTCTCAGAAGCAGATTGCGCTTGGCACGACCGCCGTAGGCATGGCGCTCAAAATCGGTGGTCAGGGCGCAAGTCAGAACGCGGCGGCAATTCTTCAGCTTTCGCAGGCAATGGCAGCAGGCAAGCTGGCCGGTGACGAATTCTCGTCCATCAACGAAAATGCCCCTCGCCTTATGCAGCTATTCGCAGACGCGATGGACGTTCCACGCGGCAAGCTGAAGCAGCTGGCGAAGGAAGGTAAGATCACTTCGGAGGTGATCGCTAAGGCGCTGACTGATCCAAAGCTAACTCAGGGGTTGAAGGCTGAATTTGCCAAGATCCCGGTCACGTTCGCAGACATCAACACCGCGGCGAAAAACACGGCTGTCACGATGGCCGGCGCGTTCGCAAAGGGCTTCGGTCTAGGTGACAGTCTCGCAGAGGCACTGGTCAACGTCCAGAACTTCGCAGTCGAGAATGAGGCGACATTCCGACAGATCGGCCAACAGGCCCGCGAGGTGTTTGCTTCGATGGCCGAGGCAGCGAGGAACGCATACAGCGTCATTTCCTCATCCATTCAGTTCATTCAGAACAATTTCGGCGTCCTCAAGGCCGTAGCCATCGGCGCGGCAGTCGGTTTCTCGATTTACGGTCTAGGCGCTGCCGCAGCGGCAATCAGGACTAGCGCCTTCGGCCAGGCTGTCTTGATGAATGGCAGCATCGTGCTGGCGACGGCCCGCAATGTCGGCGTGGGCGCTGCTGCTCAGGTTGCGTTCGCAGGCGCTACTAACGTGGCAACGGTCGGCGTTCGCGCATTCACGGCTGCATTGCTGGCTAACCCGCTGACCGCGATCGCTGTGGGCATTTCGACCCTCGTTTCGATGTTCGTCCTACTGGCCGACAATACCGATGAGGCGACCCGCGCAGCACAGGCCCATGCTCAGGCACAGGAGGAGCAGGCAAAGCAGGCTCAGAAGCTGACTGAGTTTGAGATGCAAGTGGCCGAAATGACCAAGGCTGCGAAGGAAGAAACTCTCAAGAAAATCCAAGCGTCGAAAGTCTCAGCAGATTGGGACGTGATTTGCGCCAACAACGCATTGTCTCGCGCAAAGGCAGAACTGCAACTGGCAGATTCTATTGCTCGCAGGAAGTATGAAGAGTCGGTCAAATGGTCTGGTCTGGCCGGTGAAGGCGCAGCCGGTGCGGTCTATGGCGCTGGTAAGGCATATGAGCGCGACACACAGAAGCAGCGCCAGCAACAGCAGCAGGCCGAACGAAACCTGAGGGATGCTGAGAAGCGACAGGCAGAGTTAGCAAAGCAACAAGCGATTGTAGAAAAGGATATTGCCCGCAGCAATAGCAGGTCCGGTCCTCGCGCTTCCGGAGCATCCGATCCAGACAAGAAGACTTCCAAGGGCATGACCGACGCAGAGCGCGCAGCAAAGCGTTACGCAGAGGCCGTTCAGAAGCTCAAGGACGAATACAACGAACTGAACGTGTCGCAGGAAGAGAAAGCAATCCTCGACGCGCTTGAGTCTGCCGGTCTGCCTCGCAAAATCGATCTCACCAACGAACAGGTGAAGTCCATCGCTGACCTTGTGAAGCAGCTACAGGAGGGCAAGAACGCCAAGCAGGTCGCCGATACACTCAAGGAACTTGAGCAGGCACAGAAGGAATTGACCATGAGCGGCGAACAGCTGGCTATGGTCGAGGCTCGTCGTCGTGCAGGTCTTCCACTGGATTTGGCAATTACAAATGCTCAGACGGCTGCAATCGATAAGCAGGCCGCTGCTAACTACAATCTAGCCAAGTCCGAAGCTGCAAAGAAGGCAGTGAAGGACGTTGAGCAAGATCAGAAGTATCGTCTGGAAGACGCGCAGAATGGTCGTCTCGCAATCGACAATCCTGAGAAGGCAGAGGACGAGCGCGCAATTCAGCAGATACACCGCGACCGCGATGCGAACATAGAGAAGATCAGGCAGCTTGAGGGCATCAATGAGGCGAAGCGTCAAGAACTGATCCTCAACGAAGAGAACATCGCAAAGATAGACGAGCAGAATGTCCGACTACAGAGGCAGAACCAGCAGGTTCAGAAGCTATCGAACTTCCTGCAAGACCTTTGGGAGAACCCAAAGCAGGCGATGCGTAAGTTCTTCCAAGACCTGATGAAGCGCCTCATCGAAGCGATCTTGAAGTCCATCATTCTTGGCGAAAAGCTAGGCGGCGGTGGCGGCATCGGCGGACTGTTAAAGGGCGCAATCGGCGGCGCGCTCGGCATCGGCGGCGGCCGCGCAACTGGCGGTTCTGTTGGTCGCGGCGACATTCGCATGGTCGGTGAGAACGGCCCTGAACTCGTCAGCTTCGGCGCAGCTGGTCAGGTCTTCAATAATGCTGCGACCCGTCGCGCAATGGGTGGAAGCAATGTCTCGCTCAACCCGACCTACAACATCACCCTGAGTGGCAATCAGTCTCAGGACAATATGACGCTGGCTGCGATCAAGTCCATACAAGCAGAACAGAACAGGCAGATCAAAGCCCAACAAAATAAGAGGGGGTGGCAATAATGGTCGCACTACCTAATCAGGGGATGCTTACAGTTCCTATCCAGTGGAACACAGAAGTTGAGAAAACTGAAATTCAAGCTGCGGGCTACCGTCCATCAGTTACGAAGGGTTGGAGGTCGTGGACAGACACAGCGACACTGGCATGGAGCAACCTCACTGCTGACGAAGTCAAGACGATGCTTGATCTATTCAGGTCAACGAATTTCAACGGCGTTTTCGACTACACTTGCAAGGTGAATGGTGCGATTCGCATACAGCTGAACGGCCCTGCCATGTTCACTGAGGAAGGCGGCAAGAAGCTGCACTCGCTTTCGATCAGCGTGAGGAGGGTTTCGTAATGCCCAACTTACATGCGCTGAACGTCGAAAACCTCATTCAGCTGCTCACTATCGATTTCTCGGCCTTCGGTGGCGGCATTGCCCGTTACACGGATACGACGACCTATGAGGGCGCAACGTCTGAAACCAGCCCCGTTGTGTATCGTGGGCTTGAATATACTCCCCTGCCCTTTCAGTCCGGTGGCTTCGCGTCCGGTGGAGAGAACATGGTCAGGCCGTCATTCCAGATAGGCGACTTTTCCGGCGCGCTCTACGAAATGCTGCGCGATATGAATTTCGCACCCGGCGCACCTGTGACGCGAATGCTCATCCTCAAGGAAGACATTCTGACCAACAACGTCAACGGGATCATCAAGACATACAAATATGTCCTGAACCGCGTCAGCAAAAAGGGCTATGTGCTGGACTTGGAACTAGCAACCCACATCGACTTTGCGATGAGGAAGTTCCCCGGCGTGGTGATGACCACAGAGGACTACCCGGCCCTCAACAGCACTCTGAATTTCTAATGGCGCTGCCGTTCCTCCCTGACGAGCTATGGCAGCAGATGGTGCCCGTATTTGGC
Source organism: Sphingobium sp. LSP13-1-1.1 (assembly GCF_040676415.1). NCBI lineage: Bacteria > Pseudomonadati > Pseudomonadota > Alphaproteobacteria > Sphingomonadales > Sphingobiaceae > Sphingobium > Sphingobium sp. LSP13-1-1.1. The sequence goes on from NZ_JBEGHU010000020.1 coordinate 19,759, forward strand.
AAGGCGTGGCCCTGCGAAGCGGTCGTGGCGATCTGGCCTGACGAATGGCGTCAGTTGGACAATGTAGCGGCAGAGCCGATGAAGGGCTTCACTCTGAGTGACGAAGATCGCTTAGAAGTCCTTACCCGCAAGCCGCTTGCTCTGCTCCACAGCCACCCTAACGGCTTTAAGGAACCCAGCGACAAGGATACGCTCACTCAGCTTGCTATGGGCGTTCCGTGGGGCGTCGTGCCTATCGACGCTAACCCTGTCACCGGGCACATTTACGCGATCCATTATCCTGAGTGCTGGGGCGCCGGTTTACCTATCCCTGCGCTGCTTGGCCGCCAGTTCCTTTGGGGCGTCCGCGATTGCATGACGCTCGCTCAGGACTTCTACACCCTGAATGGCGTCCATATGCCTCGCATACCTCGCTACCGCAAACCGCATGAATATCCGAAAGGCCACATAGGGAATGACCCGTTTAGGTCTGAACCAAAGCGTCTTGGCTTGAAGGACATTCAGCGCCACGAACGCAGGCCCGGTGATCTGTCCATCTGGATCAACAACAAGGGCCGATATGACCACTGCGCTGTCTATTTGGGCGATGGTCGTTTCCTTACACAGTCGATTGACCAAGCCTCAGAAATCTACGTGACCGACTACGAAGAGAAGTTCATCGAACGTAAGTCGATTGAGTTTTTGCGTCCTAAGTCGATGAAGAAAGACATCTGCTGTGACATCGCGCAGCTTGA
>NZ_JBEGHU010000020.1:20592-22454 GCF_040676415.1 Sphingobium sp. LSP13-1-1.1
AACTTGCTCGCTCTTGTTGCACTAGGCGACGGCCCAATCGGCGGCATCGTAGGCAACACGACTGAGGAAAAAGAAAAGAACATCTACATCAACAATCAGCCTCTCCGCGACCACGGAACAAACAACCTGACATTTCAGGGCGTGGGCTGGGACGAGCGTTTTGGCGAAGAGGGACAGGCTCTAATGAAGCTAGTCCCCGGCATCACAAACAACGTCGATGCGAATGTGGACCTGCCACAGCGACTAAGCGAAGGCGGAAGCCAGCACTATCACGAGGTCACGGTAAACAACCTCAAAGCTGACAAAGCCCGCGTTCGTCTAATGGTGAAGGGTCTTGTTGATACGAACAACAAGAAGGGCAACCAGAAGAAAACCTCAATTGCTTGGGGTATCGACGTTAAGCGTCAAAGCTCTGCCGTTTGGATTGCAGCAGGCACCTACAGCTACAAGGGCAAGAGCAGCCAGCCAATCGTCCTTGAGCGCGTCGTAAACGAGCCTGACCAGCCCAAGCAGAGTGAGGGCGATCACTGGCAGTTCCGAATTTACAGGATCACCGAAGACAGCGGCAGCGACAAGCTACAGAACGAAACTGCGTTCAACGGCCATGTGGAAATCCAGTCCATCGACCTGCCCTATGATGGTAGCGACACGAGCGCGCCTACTGCGCTGCTCGGCCTGGCCCTCGATCTTGAGCAGTTCCAGCAGGGCGGCAATTATCCTGAGGTCATGGCCCGCGTTCGTGGCCGCAAGGTCCGCGTCCCGGTCAATTATGATCCTAAAACCCGCACCTATTCCGGCGTTTGGAACGGATCGTGGAAGGAAGCAGCAACGCAGAATCCTGTCTGGCACTGGCTGCATATTGCAACGGATCAGAAGCAGGGCTTAGGCTTCCCTGACGATTATTTCCTCAAGTATGACCTGTATCAGATTGCGAAGTTCAATGACGAGAATGTCAATGGACGCCCACGCTACACCCTGAACCACCAGTTCCGTCAGGCGCAAAACGCATGGCCATTCTTGGTTGAATTAGCGACCACTTTCCGCGCCTTCCCATACTTCGACGGCCAGCGCGTCATTCTCGTTCAGGACAACCCAGCTCAGACCGTTGCCCACTACGTTAACAACACACAGACGGCGAATGGCTTCTTCGATTGGCAGAACACAGAGCTATCGAAGCAATACAATGAAGTCCTTGTTGAGTGGTATGATCCAAACGACTTCTTCAACAAGAAGACCGTTCGCTATCGTGATGAAGCAAGCATCACTCGTAACCGCAATGCCGGTCTAGCTGCTGGCGGCGTCATTCGTGCCACATTCGAGAAGATCGGCTGCACGAACAAGCAGGAAGCATACGACTTCGCTAGGATGCTCTGCTATGTCAGTCAGCACGAGAACGAGACAGTTTCATTCGACACTCTGATTGGTGCAGCTGGTTATCAGCCCGGTCAGCTAATCGAAATTGACGACATTCTTGTCTCACATAAGCCGTTCACTGGTCGCGTTGCTGCTGCCGATGCAAATGGCATCTACCTAGATTACCCTTGGACGCAGAAGGCGAACAAGTCCTACACCATTCATGCTGTTGTGAACAATCAGCTTGTTCTGCGTCCCATTCCTGTTGTGTTCGTAGATACGACGAGCGACTTCATTCCATGTGATGCAACCGGAATGGACTATGGCACTCCGTTCGGCATTGTCGAAGCTGGCGGCGCTCAGCCTCGCGTGGCGCGCATTACGAACATCGAAGACAAGGGCGATGGCCTCTACAGTGTAACAGCTACTCTGCACGTTGCTGGCAAGTATGCTTGGGTTGAACAGAATATCCCTGTTCCTCAGATTCCCTACAGCGATCTAAAGCGCAA
>NZ_JBEGHU010000021.1:0-17553 GCF_040676415.1 Sphingobium sp. LSP13-1-1.1
GCTTCTTGGTCCAGCACCAGGCGGACTGCCCGCTCGCGCACCTCCGGTGCAAACTTGTTCGTTGTCTTGCTCATCTTAGACCCTACCTCTCAGGAGTTAGGGCCTCCGGCAATCCCGGGGCGGTTCACAGGTCGTAGTGCGATCCCCGATGTAGCCTCACCAGACCTCCGTCCGCACTTCTGCCAAAGTAGTGCTAGGCATGTTCGCCGGTTTGAAAGCTGGAGGGGCGCCCCTTCATGCCGGACCCCTATGGCAATCTCTTTGCAAGAAACGGGTGACGAGCCATGTCATACCGCAAAGAGCGCAGGGGCCCTTGAACCGTTCATAGCCGTCATCGGGATTGAGTCGTCCGACGATGGCGTTCGCTTGCCCGGGAAAACTGAGTTCCAGCCGGTCTGCAATGCACATTTCGCAAATTGCATGAGGGGACAGCCGAATCAACAGAGAGGACAACGCCGATACAGTGGCCATCACCAGTCCTTCCTAAGCGGTAAAATTCTCGAGTCTGGTCCGACTGCATGATGCTCCAACTGTCCCTGTTTTCGCCTCTTTCCAAGCCGGCAGGGGAATACGGCAGGCTGTGACATTTAGTGGGGAATAATCCATGGCGTCAGGAACTGCTGAACGACGACGATCAGACCCAGCAGGAAGGTCAGGAATACGCTGTGCCAAAATGTTTTGGAAAGAACATTTCCTTCCTGTCCGCGCAATTCTGTCGTCGAGGTTCCGGTTGAAATATTCTGCGGCGAAATCATTTTTCCCATGACGCCGCCTGAAGCGTTGGTTGCCGCCATGAGAACAGGGTCCAGATCTAGCTTGCGCGCGGCGACCACCTGAAGATTGCCGAACAACGCGTTACCCGACGTGTCACTACCCGAAAGGAAGACCGCGAGCCAGCCGAGAAAGGGCGAGATCAGCGGAAAGAACAACCCCACGGACGCGACGCCGATGCCGAGCGTATAGGTGATGCCAGAATAATTCATCAGATAGGCAAGGCCAACGATCAACACTGTCGTCAGAAAGGAGAAGCGGACCTGAACCACCGTGGACAGTAAGGCCACGCAGATCTGCCGCGGCGAAAGGCGGCACAGCAGCATGAACAGGGACGTCGCCGCCATTATCGCTGTACCGGTCGCCAGCGGTTGGAACGTCCAGACCGCCGCATAGGGGCGATCGTAAGTGGTGATGAAGACTTGGTCATGAAGGCCAGGCCAGGACAATTGCACTTGACCGAACAGATTTACCTCGAAATGGACCCAAAGGATAACGACAACCGACAGGATGCTCCAAGGCACCCAGCCTTGCCATGGGGAACGGGATGCTTCCCCACTGTTTTCCGTCGTTTTCTGGCGGTAGGTAAGGATGAATTCCGGGTCGGGTGCCGGTCTCCAAATCTTGACGAAGGCCAATGTCAGCGCCAGGGAGGTCAGGGAAGAGAGGACATCCGTTAGGGCATAGCCTAGCATGTTCGAGGATATGAACTGCATCAGCGCAAAGGAGCCGCCCGATACCGCCAGAACGGGCCAAACAGCCTTCAATCCGCGCACGCCGCAATAGGCGATCATGACGTAAAAGGGCAGGATGAAGGCGATAAAGGGAAGTTGCCTGCCGATCATGGCGCCCAGCGCAACATCGCTCAACTGGGTGACCGCGCTCAACGTGATCACCGGCGATCCCAGCGCGCCGAAGGCCACTGGCGCGGTATTGAAGATCAGGGTGAAGGTCACCGCCTCCAGCGCACCGAAGCCGAGCATGATCAGCAGGGCACTGGTGATCGCGATCGGCGCCCCGAAGCCGGCAATACCCTCCAGCAGACAACCGAAGGAGAAGCCGACGACGACCAGCACCACACGGCGGTCATCGGGAAGATGCGCGATCATCCAGTTGCGGAACGCCGCGAAATGACCGGAGGCGACAGTGATATTGTAGAGGAACAGCGCATTGACGACGATCCACATCACCGGCCAGGCGGCAAAGGTCGCGCCGGCCGCGATGCTGTTCAGCGCGATGCCCAAGGGCAGTTCCCAAATGGTTGTCGCCAGCAACAGCGCGACCACCAATCCTGCCGCTGAGGCTTGCCATGCAGGACGTCGCATTATTCCTAGAAACACCAGAACGGTTGCGATGGGGATGGTCGCGATCAGGAATGATGCCGGTAAGCTGTCGGCCACCGGAGTGATCAATTGACGAAACATCCACCCACTCCGCACCATTTATATTTCAGCGCGATTATTTGGATAAATAGAGCCAATACAAGGAAACAATTGCCACTATAAATGCAAGGCATCGATCGATCATATTGAATAATAGTGCCACCGTGACGGGAGGAGGGCGCACACCCTATAAGAAAATTGCATGGAGCTAGGCAAAATCATTAGCTGACTTTAATGTTCCGCGAAAATAGCATCAGTCCAATCGCATTGGAGATGATATCATGACCTTTCGGCGCCGGACATTTCTGGGGGGACTAGCGGCCACAGCGGCCCTCCATTCCACGGGGTTGCTCGCCCACGGGCGCAAGCCGCGGATCGGCGTGATCGGCGGCGGCATCATCGGCGCCTCGATCGCAGCGCAACTGGCCCACTCCGGCGCCGATGTCATAGTTTTTGAAAAGGAGGCACCGGCCAGCGGGGCGACCCGAAACTCGGTCGCCTGGATCAATCCGGTCGTCAATGACGCGCATTATATGAAGCTGCGGCTGGAAAGCATGAAGGCCTGGCTGGAGGATGATCGGCAATGGGGCATGAGGGCGATCTGGGGAGGCTCCACCAGCTGGGCCTATGAAAACAAGAGGGCCTCGCTCCAGGAAAAGGCCACATTGCTGCAGGCGACGGACGATCCGCCGCGCTATCTGACCGGGCCGGAAATCACCAAGGTGACGCCGGGCGTCGTCCCCGGGGACAATGTCAAGCTAGCCTTCCAGACCTTCAAGGACGGCCATGTCGATCCGGTCTTTGCCACGCAGCGGTATCTCGCCGCGGCCAAGCGCCATGGCGCGAAGATCGTCTATCCCTGCCAGGTCACCGCCGTCACGATGCGGGAAGGCCGGGTAGTCGGCGTCAAGACGACCAAGGGAGACTTTGCGCTCGACCAGCTGGTCAGCGCGACCGGTACGGATACGCCGCAGATCATGGCGCTGGTCGGACGCGAGCTCAAGCTGGCGCACAAGCCCGGCCTGGTCGTGCATACCACTCCGCGCTCCGTCATCACCAAGCAGGTGTTCGAGGCGTCCAGCATCATCGAGTTCAAGCAATATGCCGATGGCCGCTTCCTGACCAGCTTCACCAGCGGCCCGCCCGACCTGCCCCAACATGCCGAAATCCTGCAGCGACAGATGGATTATCCCAGCGACTTCCTGAAGCAGCACCATGGTGAGATGCTGATCGCCCGCACCGCCGAATACATGCCGGCGATCGCTGAGGCGAAGCCCACCAAAATATTGCTCGGTTTCCGCCCCTATCCGCTCGACAATCGCCCGATTATCGGACCGGTCCCCGGCGCTGGCGGCGTCTATGTCGTCGTGACTCATAGTGGCATCACGCTGGCGCCCATCCTGGGCCGTTATGCCGCGCAGGAAATCATGACAGGGTCGCAGACGCCGATCCTGGCTCCCTATCGGCCGACCCGCTATATCAAGGCCTGATTTCCTGCATGCGCTGGATGGCTATGCCCGGCCTTGCAGCGCAAAGGGGGGGCACGGCCCGGTTGCATCGGCGGACCGATGGCGTCTATGACGGTCATTCCTATCGCATAAGGCTGCAAACGGCCCATGAATTTCCGCCAGCTTGAAATCTACAGGGCTTTGATGGTCGGCGGATCGGCATCGCGCGCCGCCGAGTTGCTCAGTATCACCCAGCCGGCCGTCAGCCGCGCCGTATCGGAACTGGAGCATCGCATCGGCTTTGCCCTGTTCGACCGGGTCAAGGGGCGGCTCATCCCCACGCCCGAAGGCCAGTTGTTCTTCCGCGACGTCACCAACGCCTTCACCGGGCTGGACAGCCTGCGCGCGTCGGCAGCGCGGATCAGGGATTTCGGTTCAGGCAGCCTGCGCGTCGCCAGCCTGGCCGCGCTCGGTTCCACCCTTGTGCCGCGCGCCGTGCAGCGGTTCAGGGAAGCCAACCCCCAGGTCTCCATCACGCTCCAGATCCTGTCCTCGGCCGCCGTGCGCGACCATGTCGCCAATCAGCAGTTCGATATCGGGCTTGCAGCGGATGAAGTCGACCTGTCGGGCGTCGATCACAGTATTTTCCAGAGCGTTCGCGCCGTGTGCGTCATGCCGCCAGATCACCCGCTGGCAGACCGCGACATCATCCGCGCGCAAGACGTCCATAATATGGCGTTCATTGCGCTGGCCCCGGAGGATCGGGCGCGCGCGCGCATGACCGACAGCTTCGACGCGGTCGGCGCGCACCCCAACATCGTGGTCGAGACGCCGGCATCCCTGACCGTCTGCGCGCTGGCGCTGGAGGGCGTGGGCATGGGGCTGGTCAATCCTGCGGCGGCCGACGGGTTCGAGAAACGCGGGCTTGTGATCAAGCCTTATGAACCGGCCGTCTATTTCAAATCCTATATCCTTTTCCGTCCCGACGCCCAGCGCGCCAGGCTGGTGCGAGAGTTCACGACGGCGCTCAACGACGCCCTGCGCATCAGTTCGTGCCGCTGACGCTTTACGGGGTTAGGCACAGGACCGCATCGCCGCTCGCACAAGGGCGCGGGTGCGGCAGAGGCAAGAGTGCCTGCCAGGCCTGCACAATCGCCAGCAGCTGCCGCTCGCTACCCGGACGGCCCATGATTTCAAGAGAGACGGGCCGCGGTCCCGCCACCGTCATCTCGCTGCCGACGGGGAAGGCAATGGCGGGCCGCCCCGAATAAGCGGCCAGGCGGTGCGTGCCTCCAGTGTCCGGGCCATCTGCCGCCGCCGCGGCGACATGCTGGACCGAGGCATAGACGAGGATGTCGGAACAGGAACCGCCTTCATCGCAGGCGAAAGCTTCGTCGATGCGGCCCGCGACATAGGGATCGCGAAACCGCTCCCCATTGATGCGATAGCGGGGGTCGCCGGCCGCCCCCTCCCGGTTGGCTGCGAACTTGGCGACATCCTCCACCACCTTCGGATCGGTGCGGCCCTGCGCTTCCAGTTGTTTCAGTCGCAGGAGCAGGCTGTCCGCACCTCCCGGAACATGACGGCGCGCGGGCAGATAGGCGTCCATGACCGCGGGGAAGTCGAAGACCGAACGGCTAGCGAAGCGCGCTTCCTCGCCCGCCGGGGCCTCTAGCCCGACGAGCACGAGTTGGTCGCGAAGCGCCATATCGCGCACTTGCGCGCCCGCGTCGCGCAGCGCGGCGAGTGCACCGCGCTCAGGCGCGCCGTCGGGGCGCATCAATGTTGAAAGAATGCCGACCCGCAGCCCGCGCAAGGGGTCCGCCGCGCCCGGTTGCGCCATGTCCGGCCGCAGTACGTCCAACACCCGTCGGCAATCCGCCACATGGCGGCACATGGGGCCGATAATGTCCTGCGAGGGGCTGAGCGGCGCCACCCCGTCCATGGGCATGGTTCCGAAGGTTGGACGCAGGCCGATCGTCCCGGTCAGCGCGGCGGGCACGCGCAGGGAACCGGACGTGTCCGTTCCCAGCGCCACCACGCCCAATCCCGCCGCCAGCGCCGACGCATTACCGGAGGAGGAACCGCCTGCGCTTTCTTCAGGAGAAAAAGGACTGAGCGTCTGCCCCCGCACGGAGGAGCGGCCGCGATAGTTGAAGGCGAATTCCGACATGTTTGTCTTCGCCAGAATGATCGCCCCCGCTCGCCGGAGCGTGGCGACGGCAGCGGCATCGCGCGGCGCCACGTTCCGCCGCAGCGCAACCGATCCCGCCGTGGTCGGCATGCCTTCGACGTCGATATTGTCCTTGACCAGAAGGGGCACGCAAGGGAGCGGGAGGGCTTGACGCTCATGCGAGGAGAGCCGGTCGATCCGCCCCGCCTCCGCCCTCGCCTTGCGGTTGACTGCGACGATGCTGTGCAGACGATCGTCTGTGCGTGCTATGCGGTCGAGATAGGTTTCGACCAGTTGGCGGCAGTTGGTCCCGCCCCGTTTCAGTTCCGCCCCAATCAAGACAATGTCACCATCGGCCGCACCGCCTTGCGACGATGCGGCCGGCAGTGCGGAGGTGGGTTGCCCGACCGACGTCGCAACCATGAGGAGCAAACAGGGGTAGCTGCCCCTCACCGTGACACGCATCGGGAAACCCGCCGTCCTTTAGAAACGGAAGCCAAGGGAGGCGAAGAAGGACATTCCGTTGAACCCGAAGGGCGAGATCGCATTATAGGGGAAGGTTCCGCCATTGTCCGACCCGTTGGTGCCCGCCGCGACGCTGGCGATGGTCGAACGCAGATTTTCCGTCGGATAGATGTCGAACAGATTGTTGACGCCGGCGGTCACGTTGATGGCGGGCGTGATGTCATAGGATGCCTGGATATCCGTAATCAGTTTGCCCTTGAAATGCTGGATCACCTGGGAATTGGCGCTGGTGGGCGACACCGGAACCAATGTGACGTCATAGCCCGGCGTCACCGCGGCGATCTGAGCCGGAGTCAGCGTCGTAAAGGCCACGGCCGACACCTTGCCATAATAGGTGTTCGTCACACCGAAGGAGAAATCTCCCGACGTCCAATTCAAGTTCATGACGATCTTCGACCGTGGCTGGCTGTCCGAGATGCGGACCTGCTGTGTCAAATCGAGCAAGGGCGTGGTGATGCCCAGCGCAGCCAGTGCGGGCGGCGTGCCTGCGATATGGTCGAAGCTGGTCTTGTTATAATTGCCTGCCAGCAGGACGGACAGGGTGCCCAGATTGCCCAGATCGAACTTGTCGGTCAGCGTCACGTCGATACCCCGTGTGGTGGTATCGATCGCGTTGGTCAGGTAGCTGGCGGCACCGATGCCGGTGATGCCATTCCCGGCCAGAAGGTTCGTCACGCGCACATCCTGGAACACGGACGACTGGACGATGCGGTCCTTCAGCTTGATCTGATAGGCATCGGCCGTGATCGTCATTCCGCCCTGCTTGAACACGACACCCGCAGACAGGTTCTTCGACTTTTCAGGCTTTAGGTCCGATGCGCCGATCAGCCGCGCGGCCTGGCTCTGCGTCGGCAGGTTTCGGATCAGGACCGGCGCGCCATTGATGAAGTTGGTGGTCGAGGAGTTGAAGAAGCTCTGCGCAAGATGCGGGGCGCGGAAGCCGGTGCTGAACGAGCCACGGATGGCAAGCGGCTCGAGCAGTTCGAAGCGGCCTGAAATCTTGTAGTTCGTGGTGCTGCCGAAGTCGGAGAAATTCTCATGCCGGACAGCGCCATCGAGCGTCAGCCGGCCGAAGAATTCCTTTTCCAGTTCGGCATAGATCGCCTTGCTGTTCCGTTTGCCGAAGGTCTCATCGAGCGGGCTGATGCCCGGCGTCGGCTGCACACCGACCGGGGCGACCCGTCCGGCATTGGGACCGTCTAGGATCGGCGCGCCGCCATTGGCGTAGCTCGCCGGCTCACCGGCGATCAGGCGATAGGTTTCCTCGCGATATTCCGCGCCCACGGCCAGCTTCAGCGGGCTGCCATCGCCCATGTCGAACTGACGGGTCAGGTCGAGGTTGTTGGTCCACTGATCATAGCGCATCGACCCCAGATAAATGGTGGTCGGGCCATTCGCACCGAAGGAGACATTGTTGGTGTTGCTGTTCGTGGAGTCGATCAGACTCTTGCCATAGCTGGTCGAAATATCCCAGGTGAAGCCGGCAATGTCGTCGCCGCGCAGCCCGCCGGTTGCTGACACGTTGCGCAGGCGGATATTGCCATAGGGGATATAACCGTCGGGATGGAGGGCACGGACCGTCTGGTCCTGGCCCGGGCGACGGAAGAAGAAGGGCGTCCTGCCGTCCAGATCGCTATATCCGCCAAAACCGTAGAAAGTCGCGCCGCCTTCGTTGGTCGGGATCTCCGCATTGAGGAAGATCGACTTCATCTCATATGAGGAGTTCCCTTCCCGCGAGGTGTCGCGGTCAGTCGTCGCCTCGCGCGGGTCGAGCGTGCCCGCCGACGGGGTCAAGCCAACGCCCGAGCCGTAGAAATTGGAGGGCAGCACCAGCGTGCCATTGGCATTCCGGCCGAAATATTGCTGACGGGTATCGGTGACGGCCCTGTTGGTGCCGGCATGGTTCTGATACTGGAAAGTCGCGCGAATGACGCCGCCGTTCCAAACCGGCAGACCGACGCTGGCCCCCACATCGATATATTCGCCGTCACCCTCCTTGGTGATACCGGACGAAATCTTGCCCTTTACGCCCGCCGTTTTGTCGAGCGTCAGGTTAATGACGCCTGCAATCGCATCGGAACCATATTGGGCCGAAGCACCGTCGCGCAGGATTTCCACATGACTGAGCGCCATGCTGGGAATGGAGTTGAAGTCATAGGCTACATCGCCACGGCCGATGCCGTTACTGGTGCTGAGATCGCCGGAGGAGTGACGACGCTTGCCGTTGACGAGGACCAGCAGCTGGCCAGTCGAGAGGCCGCGCAAGGTCGGCGGCGTAGTGAAATCGCCAACGCCCGATGCACTGGGGCGCGGCGTGCTGAAGCTGGGGACCGACGCCTTGAGCATTTCCTGCACTTCGGGGCGACCGCCGCGGCTGAGTTCCTCTGCGCCGATGAAGTCGACCGGCGCGACGGATTCGGCCGTCGAACGGCTGCCGAAGCGCGACCCCGTGACCACGATTTCCTGACCGCCCTGATCATCCTGCGCAACGGACTCCTGCGCCTGGGCTGCCTGGAAGGGCAGGAGGCTAGCCGTCGCGAGCAGCGCAGTTGTCGTCAAAGCTAGATGGCGGGTATATCGTATCATTGTATATTTTCTCCCTGATCCCCGGTCTACGCGAGACGACTGACGATAGGCTTTCACCGCCTGCCGTCATAGCGTGCCGTCCCGCCGAGGCAGCGGATGCGGCAGCGTCATTTTCAGATGGCCCGATGCGATCGGCTTTTGACGATCAGCTTGCGCGCGAATGCCTGAGCCAACGATGGCTCACGCAATCCGGGCCATGGCACAGCAAAATACCCACATCGGTCCTGAAACATCATCGTCTCAGCATGATACCTCCAATGGGCTGCGTGCCTCCTGCAGCAGAACGCCAGCATTCGCTAAGATGCTGAAGGCTTTCTCATGTCGTTCTGCTGTGCTTATCTTGATCCTCTGGATGCGCAGAACAAGTGACCTCTTGGAACGAGTCTATGCATAGAAATTATGGGTGGATGGCACAGCTGGATCGCGCGATCATAAAAAAGGGGCGATGGCGGCCGCGTTCGGCTGCCATCGCCCTACCCCGCACGAGATCGTTATTTGAGGGTGGCGAGGTATGACACTATCTTCTTGCGTTCGCCCGCATTGGCAACGGCCATCACCATCTTCGATCCCGGCACCATCTTGCTGGGACCAGCCAGCCACAGTTCGAGACTACGTGCATCCCATCGGATGTTCGCCTTCTTCAGCGCAGAGGAATAGGTGTAGGAACCGCTTGCCGCGGCGCGGCCCGCAATGCCCGACAAATTCGGCCCAAGGGTGGATTTCCCGCCCGGCTCGACCGAATGGCAGATGGCGCAGCGGCTCTTGAACAGCGTGCCGCCATCCTGGGCGACCGCCGAAGCTGGGAACAGCGCAAAAGCGAGGGCGGGCAAGACACTGCCCCGCTGAAGGAAAGAAATCATCAGCATCTCCAAATTCAAAAAGGTCCGCGATCTGGCTTCAGGCAAAGGTGCGGACTTCCTGGCGGATTGCACCTACAAGTCGATCCAGTTCGCCCGACGTGTTGAAAAGCGCAGGCGTCACGCGAAGTACTGCACCCGATGTCAGCCCGGCCTTAGCGACGACCAGCAGCTTATGCTTCTCAACGAACAGCGCCTGCGCGGCCCTGGCCTTCTCGATGCTGTTCGTGCCCGGCAGGCGGAAGGCGCCGATCGCTCCATAATTGTCCCGATCTTCCGGCAACATCAACGTGACGCCTGGAATGTCCCGAACCCGGCTGGTCCAATAATCGCGCAACGCGCGCAGATGGGTGAATTTTCGCTCGATGCCGATGCGATTTTGCACGTCGACGGCGGCGGGAATGGCCAGCCGCGCAGCAAAGTCTACAGTGCCGGTCGGAATGCGCGACCGGATGTCATCGGCCGCATGAATCCGATTGCCCAGCCAAGGGTGGATGTCTTTCAACCGGTCCTTGCGAATATAGATGCCACCGGTTCCGAGCGGCGCGGCAAGCCATTTGTGGAGCGAAAAGCCGATAAAGTCGGCGCCGGTCGCCTTTATGTCGAAGGGCATCTGGCCCACCGCCTGCGCGCTGTCGAGAATGACGTCGACGCCGCGCGCCTTCGCCATGGCGACGATTTCGCGGACGGGCGGGATCAGCCCGTTGCGATTAGAGACATGCGTCAGCAGCAGCAGCTTGGCGCGGGGCGTGTCCTTGAGTATCTTTTCATAGGCTGCCAAAATATTGGCACGGCTGTGGGGTTCGGGCAGTGAGAAGCGCACGACACGGACGCTGCGGCTCTGCTCCAGATAGTCCATGGCATATTGCATTTCGTCATAATCAACGTCGCAATAGATCACCGCGTCGCCGGCCTTGAGTAGGGCATAGTTCGTGATCAGGGCATAGAGGCCTTCCGTGCCGCCGGCGCTGAGGGCCACCTCCTCCGCTGTGGCGCCGATCATCGTGGCCACCGCTTCGCGGGACTTGTCGAGTTCGCGGTCGCGCGGAATGCGGGGCACGCCGCTACGCAGGAAGGTGGAGTTATAATGATTAACCCAGGCGACCTTTTCCAGATAGGCCGAATGAACCGACTTGGTCATCGCGCCATAATAGGCGGCATCGAAATTCACGATCGACCTATCGACATCGTAAAAGGATGAGAGCCATTTCTGCATATCGCCGAAGTCGGCCGGCGGCGGCAATGGCGCCTCTGCGCCTTGGGCGAGGGCCATGGGGGAGGTGAGCAGGCTGGCGAAGGAAGCTAGGCCAGCCCCGGCAAGAAACTGCCGTCGATTGGTCATTTCATGGACTCCTAAGAAATATCGATGACGTTGGTCAGGTAACCTCACGTCGGGAAAAGGGTGAAATCAGACGCGGATTTCAATGACCGCATCGACCTCGACTGCGTAATTCAGCGGCAAACGGTACACGCCGATCGCAGATCGGGCATGGCGTCCACGATCGCCAAAAATCTCCACCATCAGGTCCGATGCGCCGTTCATCACCGTGGAGATGGCATCGAATGTCGGGCCGGCCTGGATATAGCCGCCCAACCGTAGCACGCGCACCACCCGGTCAAGGTCGCCGCCGCAGGCCGCACGGAATTGCGCCACAAGGTTGATGGCACACAGGCGCGCGCCCTGCACGGCCTGCGCCCTGTCGACATCGACGCCGACCGTCCCTTTCACTTCGCGACCTGGGCCTTTCGACAATTGCCCGGACACATGAACGACCCGGCCCGAAAGCGTGTAGGGAATATAGTTGGCAACCGGCGCCGACTGTTCAGGCAGCACGATTCCCAGTTCAGCCAACCTATTGGCTATACGAAGCATAATATCTCCTCATCGAAGAATTTGTCCCAGAAAGGCGCGCGTGCGCACGTGCCCCGGATTGTTGAAAAATCGGGTCGGTTCGGCGATTTCGATGATCTGGCCTTCATCCATGAAGACAATCCGATCGGCGACTTCGCGCGCGAAACCCATTTCGTGCGTCACGCAGAGCATTGTCATTCCATCGGACGCCAAAGTCTTCATGATATCCAGAACTTCCTTGACCATCTCGGCATCTAGGGCGGAGGTCGGTTCGTCGAACAACATGGCTTTGGGCTGCATGCACAGGGCACGCGCGATCGCCGCCCGCTGCTGCTGCCCACCCGACAGTTGGCGCGGAAATTTGTTCGCCTGATCGGCGATGTGAACGCGGGCGAGCAGGTCACGGGCGAGCACTTCTGCCTCACGCGCATCCATATGCTTCACCTTCATCGGCGCCAGCATGCAATTTTGCAGGATCGAAAGATGGGGGAAGAGATTGAAATCCTGAAACACCATACCGACGCGCGTGCGGATGCGGCGCAATGTGCGGGGATCATCGCAAAGCACATCCTCGCCGATAACGATCCGCCCCTCATCAGGCTGCTCCAGCCCGTTGATGCAGCGGATGAAGGTCGACTTGCCCGACCCCGACGGCCCGCAGATCACGATCTTTTCGCCCGAAGCGACGTTCAACGAGACGTTGCGCAGGGCATGATAGGGGCCATACCATTTATGAACGCCCGACAGCGTGATGAGGCTCATGGCTTGCCCTCCCCGACCGTCCGTTCCAGGTGAAGGGCGTAGCGGGCAAAACCGTAGCAGATCGCGAAATAGATGAGCGCGATGATCAGATAGGTTTCCGCGTAGGGCATGGGCCAAGCCGGATCGCTTAGCACCAGTCGGCCGGCGCTGAGCAGGTCGAACAGACCGACCACCATGACAAGGCTGGTATTCTTGATAATGACGATGATCGTGCTGGTGAGCGGGGGCAGCGCCTTCCGCACGGCCTGCGGAATGATAACCGTCAGCAGGATGTCGTGCCGGCGCAGGCCCAGAGCATGAGCCGCCTCAGCCTGGCCGTGCGGAAGCCCCTGAAGCCCACCGCGGACGACCTCTGCGATATAGGCGGCAGACGAGAAGGTGAAGACGATCAATGCCCGCAGCAGATGGTCGAGCGCGAGCCCAGCCGGCAGAAGCAACGGGGTCATGACGGCGGCGATGAACAGCAACGTCAGGAGCGGAAGGCCGCGCGCGACTTCGATAAGGGCGGTTGCGGCCCAGCGGAAGACGGGCATGTTCGACCGCCGCGCCAAGGCCAGCGCCACGCCCAGCGGGAAACCCATCGCCAGCGAAAGGATCGTGAGCAGCAGGGTGATCGGAAGCCCGCCCCAGGAGGAGGTCGGCACCGGCGTCAGTCCCGGAAGGCCGCCGGCCATGAGGAGCAGCGCCAGAACCAGACCGATCGCCCAGCCCAGCAGCGTCCCCCGCGCCCAGTGTGTCCGGGGCATCGTCCAGAGCGTCAGGCCGATAAACAGGCTGACCACCAGCATCGGCCGCCATTGTTCCGCCTCCGGGTAGATGCCGAACAGGATGAACGGCATCTTCACGCGCAGAAAGGCCCAGCAGGCGCCCGCGTTGCGGCAGGCCTCTCCATCCCCCTCCCAAATGCCCTGGGTAAAGCCCCAGGCCAGCAGGGGGGGTATGGCGCGCATCGCAACGACAATGATGACCAGCGTGGTCAGCAGATGGGCGACGCTGCCGACCATCGATCGCCACGGATCGCCCTTCGCACGGACGGGAGCGAGGCGAACGGCTTCCGGCTCGATCTGGAGATAATTCATTGCGCCCACCTCGCCGCGTGGCGGTTGAGCCGGTTCATGAGCAGGGAAATCGTGGCAGCAAGGACGAGGAAGACTAGCATCAGCAAGCCCACGCTTTCCAACGCCTGGCCGGTATGGTTCATGCTGGTGTTCGCGATGAAGTTGAGCTCTGGGTAGCCCACGACCAGTGCCAGGGTGGAATTTTTGAGGATGTTGATGAACTGGCTGGTCATCGGCGGGACCATGATCCTGAGCGCCTGCGGCACGATGACGGTGCGCAGGCTCTGCCGATCCGTCAGGCCCATGGCGCGACAGGCCGCCCACTGGCCCGCCGGGACGGCCTCTATGCCGCCGCGGACGATCTCGGCGGCAAAGGCGCTGGCATAGAGCACCGACCCCACCAGCACAGCCATGAATTCCGGCGTCAGGGTCAAGCCGCCCTCTACATTGTAGCGACCAAGCCGGGGCATGTCCCGTTCGATCCCCAGATCGAGCGCGAACCAGATCGCGGTGGCGACCAGCACGGTGCTCAATGTCGCGAGACTGGCCTGGTGCAGCCGCCCCCGCCAAGCCAATATCGCCGTCAGCAGCAGCCCGCCGATGACCGTGGCCACCATCGGCAGAGCGGTTCCGGTGATGCCGAAGCTCGTGAAATACAGCCCCCGATCGGTCAGAAAAACGCCCGGTAATGGCTGAAGCGCCTCCTGTGAGGGCGGTAGGCCGATCGTCAGGACGCCGTACCAGAAGAGCAGTTGCACCACGAGCGGCGTGTTGCGCAGCAGGTTGATGAAGGCGCCCGCCAGGTTGTGGGCAAGCATGTGGTGCGACCGCCGGCCCAGCGCGACGGGCACGCCCACCAGCGTCGAGAGCAGAATGACGAGCAGCGTCAGGAACAATGTGTTGCCTAGCCCGACGACGAACGCCCAGGCGAAGCTGTCCAGCGGCGAATAGGGCAGGAGCGATTCCGCGATCGGAAAGCGAGCTGTGTTGCCCAGGAAAGCGAAATCGGCCGTCATTCCGCGCTCGGCCATGTTCGCGGCCAGCATCAATCCCAGCCCCGCGGCGAAGGCGACCAGGGCAACCATCAACAGCAGCTGCGGCAGCCACCAGCGCCAGCTCTGCCTTGGC
Source organism: Sphingobium sp. LSP13-1-1.1 (assembly GCF_040676415.1). Taxonomy (NCBI): domain Bacteria; kingdom Pseudomonadati; phylum Pseudomonadota; class Alphaproteobacteria; order Sphingomonadales; family Sphingobiaceae; genus Sphingobium; species Sphingobium sp. LSP13-1-1.1. The sequence goes on from NZ_JBEGHU010000021.1 coordinate 14,543, forward strand.
CCGCGCTTCATCAATAAAATCCGATCGGCAGCATCAGGCCGCCGTCCCGGCGCAGGCGATTGACGCCGCGCGGGATGTTGAGGCCGCTACTCCGCCCCAGATTGTCGTCATAGATCTCGCCGTAATTGCCGATCTGCCTGACGATCTGATAGGCGAAATCGTCGCTTATCCCCAATGCTCGGCCATTGCCCGGCTCCACCCCCAGAAAGCGCTTGATGGCCGGGTCGCGCGACCCCAACATGCTGTCCACATTGGCGCGCCCAATGCCCAGATGCTCGGCGACGATCGTCGCCTCGATGGCGAATTTCACGATGTCGAACCATTGGTCGTCGCCATGGCGCACAGCCGGCGTCAGCGGCGAGATGTCGGCACTGGCGGGAATGATGATATAGTCTTCGGAGGCGTTGGTCGCACGCAAGGCAACCAGAGCCGACGCGTCAGTCATCAGCGCATCGCAGCGGCGCGCCAGAAAGGCCTGTCGCGTGCTTTGCACATTGTCGAAGATCACGGGCCGCAATTGGAGCTCATGGCTGCGGGACAGGTCGGCAAAGACGATCTCCGTCAGCGACCCCGTCTGCATGCAGATCGAGGCACCAACCAAATCACGCAGCTCCCTGGCCCCGCTACCCCGGCGAAGCATGAAGGCAGTATAGTCATAATAGTTGGGAATGGTGAAGTTGACCCCGCCGGCATCTCTTTGTAGCGTCCATGTGGTCGTGCGGGGCAGCACATCGATTTCCCCCGTTAGCAAGGCGGTGATCCGCTGCTGCCCGGTCAACGGCACGAACCTGACCTTGTCCCGATTACCCAGCGCGGCGACCGCCACCGCGCGGCATGTGTCGACGTCAAGCCCCCTCCATTGCCCGCCGGCGTCGGGGGCACTGAAGCCGAGCGTGTCCTTGCCTGCGCCGCACCTCACATAGCCGCGCGCGCGCACTTCGCGCAGCGTTTCACCCATGCCGGTTTGACGGAGCGCACTGGATTGCCCCCCGCATCCAGCAAGCAAGACGAACAGCAAAGCAAAGGCGGCGGACGCTGCGTGCATTCCTATTCCTCAAACAGGTCCGCGGTCGAGGAGGCTGTCGAGCACATGCACCAAATCCTCCCACAGTTCGTCGGGGTCTTCCAGCCCGATACTAATACGCAACAAGCGCCCTTGCCTACCGTCTGGCGGACCAAGCCGCTCCTGGATCGCCATCGGGGCGATCAGGCTGCGGGTCCCTCCCCAGGACGCCCCAATGGCGAAGATGCGCAGCTCCGCCAGCGTGTCGTCGACATGATCGTCCAGCGCCGGCTGAAGCGCGATACTGAACACCCCGCTGGCTCCGCGAAAATCGCGCAGCCAGTGCGCATGGCCGGGGCAGTCGGGCAAGGCCGGGTGAAGCACTTGGGCGACCGCCGCATGATCGCGCATTCGCCAGGCGAAGTCGGTAGACACCTTGCCTATATGGGCGATCCTCACGCCCAATGTCTCGATCCCGCGCAGGGCGAGCGCGCAATCGTCGGGCGACACACCGATTCCCAACATGTTCGCGCAGTCGCGCAAGCGCTGGTGCCAGTGCAGGTCGCGCATGCTGAGCGAACCCAGCAATATGTCGGAATGGCCGCCGACATATTTGGTGAGCGCCTCCATCACGAAATCCATGCCGATGGCGAGCGGCTTGAACAGCAGCGGCGTCGCCCAGGTATTGTCGCAGCCGGTGAAGATGCCGCGCGCCTGCGCCACGGCAACGATCGCAGGCAGATCGCCCACCTCCATCGTCGCCGAACCGGGGGACTCGGTCCAGATCAGCTTGACGCTGTCATCGATGAAATCCTCGATCGCGCTTCCCGCCATCGGTGGATAGATGCGGTGGCCAATTCCGCGGGCCGCCAGGAAGTCGGCGCACAGCGCCCGGACGGGCGGATAGATATTGTCGGGAATGAGGACCGTGTCGCCCGGATTGAGCACGGCGAGGAAAAGGATCGCTATCGCGGCCTGGCCCGAAGGAAGGATGAGCGTGCGCTCGGCCTGCTCCAGATCGCTGAGCTGCGCTTCCAGCGTCTTCGTGGTGGGTGTGCCGTTCAACCCATAGGTATAGCCGTCCGGTCCCCGCTGCTTGCGTTCTGCGTAGTCCCGCGCCGTATCGAAGACGATGGTGGAAGCACGATAGGTCGGCACGGCAAGACTGACGAAGCCTTTTTGATCCACCTGCGGATGATGAACGACTTTTGTCAGATCCTTCATAGCCTTCCTCATATGCAGAAGGACAATGGAACGTCTCTCCAATGATCTCAATTATCGACATGTTGGAGCTTCATGCGCAAATGTTATAGGTCGATTCGGCCCGTCTTTCCCTGACATGTCTGGAATATGTCCACAGCCGGACCGGACATGTCCGCAACGAAAGCCGGCACGGCATAACAATCAAGCATATAGTTGTGCACGAAGGTCAATTGCATTCCCATGGGATGACGGCACTGTGCCCGCTCGTGCCGGTCGGTCCGAGCCAGAGGGCGCTTTCCGGGTCGCCACGCTATATCGTCATTGGCAACGAAGCTCCTCCAAACAAAGCCATAAACCATTAGGAGAATGGGAGTGACCCGTCATCTTCCCTGGATAGTGATAGCGATTGTGGGCGCGGTGGCGCTGTCGGTGGTGGCAGTGTCGCGGGGTGAGCCGGTCAATGCCCTGTGGATCGTGGTGGCGGCGGTCAGCAGCTTCCTCGTCGCCTATCGCTATTATGCGCTCTACATCGCCCGCCATGTGATGCGGCTCGATCCGGCGCGGCCGACGCCCGCGATCCGGCGCGCCGACGGGCTGGATTATGTCGCGACCGACCGCACCGTGCTGTTCGGCCATCATTTCGCCGCCATCGCCGGCGCCGGGCCACTGGTGGGACCGGTGCTGGCGGCACAGATGGGTTATCTGCCCGGCACGCTGTGGATCATCGCGGGCGTGGTGCTGGCGGGCGCGGTGCAGGACTTCATGGTCCTCTTCATCTCCATGCGCCGCGACGGGAAGTCGCTGG
>NZ_JBEGHU010000022.1:0-16266 GCF_040676415.1 Sphingobium sp. LSP13-1-1.1
ATCGCTTCCATCGCCACCTTCGCCTTGAACTCGGCGCTGTAGCGCTTTCTCGTCGTCTTCATTCCCGTCCATTCCTTCAGGTCGGGATGAGCTTATCACCCTGTCCGAATTGCCGACACCACCTCAGCAAACGTCGAACGGGCAGCGCCTTTGCGTGGAATGCGAGCTTCCCTGCCGATGCGGTCAAGATCGCGGGCAAACGGCACATCTTCGCGCGTGCGACAGACTCCGGCAGAACCAATGTCTACAACTTTTGCCCGACCTGCGGTTCGACCGTCTTCTATGACGTTGAGATGCGTCCCGGCATGATTTCTGTGCCGGCAGGCGCATTCGCGTCAGCCGAGTTTCCTCAACCCACAGTGCAGGTCTTTGACCAGCGAAGCGTCGCTTGGTGCACTATCGACGTAGGATAACAGACGCTTTTCCAGCGGAACCCGATAAAAGAGATTAGATTCAGTAATGGCCTAATCCGAAAGCGAGCAAGCCCGTTCGTCGACGAGAGTGATATGGATGCCCTCTGGGTCAAAAAGCATTTGTTGATCGTGCTCGATTCTCGCCAAGGCGGACGGTACGAAGGCGGTGGCCATAGCGGCGTCGTACGACGACTTATCCGAGAAATATATCTCGGTCACCACGTCAACTCTTTTAACGCTTTCAGGAAGATAATTTCTCTTATATTCAACTATCCCCGGCATCACCTCGATAATGGTAGGGACATGGTTTTCTTCATACCAAGCCATGAAATCAGATCGGGATAGGTCATGACGCTTCGTCAGAAGTGCAATTAACTTAACTGTCATCAACACTCTCGCGTCATTTATGCCTAGACCCCCCTCGATAACGCTGAGATTATATTACCGAAACGGCCAATTGGACTAACACTGGACAGTTTTGCCGCAGGCGTTCGCCTTTCGGAATGGCGTCAACGCCTTCCCACAAACGAACGTGTCGCGGGACGGCCGGTAACGGTGCGCACAGGCACCGGATGGGAGGCTGGCTTTCCCGAAACCTGTTCCCGATTGTGTTTTCCCGAAATGCCGCATCGGAGATGGAGAAACGGGACGGTCGCACATTCTTCAGGCGGCCGGTTTCGGGAAGCCGTGGCGATCGATCGAACGGCAATGTTGAGGGCGCGTGCCGCCCGGCTGCTTCCCAATCGTGCTCGATCGGCCAAACGGAAAACAGGTGTTTTCCGTCAGCGTCCGGTTCCAAGCACGACAAGAAGCCGGATAAACGACCGGCTCTGGTCGGCCACGGTCTCGCGGTCTGCCCGAACTTGAACTCATGGCATCCGCGCCACGACCTCTCGGGGAAACCCTGCCGCGAGATGATCGATCAACGCTCGCACAGCTGGCGGCAAGCCGCGGCGGGTGGTGAACACGAGGTGCACGATGCCCTGAAGGCCGCGCCAGGCGGGCAGCACGTGGACCAGCTTGCCGGTAAGCAGCGCCTCGCGGCAGACGTGGTCGGGCAGGATCGCGATGCCCAGGCCGTCGATGGCGGCGTTGCGCACGGCGGCCATGTCAGTGCAGCCCATGCGCGGCGCGGTGCGGATGGCATGTTTGTGGCCATCCTCGGTCTCCAGGTGCCATTCGAGATCGTCTGCGGCGTCATCGGTGGCGAGCATCGGCAGGTTTGCGAGCTGCTCCACCTGCTTGATCTGGCCTGCCAGTCCGGGGCAGGCGACGAGGATACGCGTCGACCTGCCTAGCGAACGCATTGTGAGCGCGGCATCGCTGGTCAACGCGGTGCGCACCCGCAAGGCAAGATCGATCCGTTCCTCGATCAGGTCTACCGCGCGGTCTGTCGCGACGAACTGCAGGCGCACCTTGGGATAGCGAGTAAGGAACGCGGATATCAGGCCCGAGATAGGCTCGACCATGCCGGTGGGACAGCTGAAGCGGATGCGGCCATGGGGTTCGGCCTGTGCCTCGAGCACCAGCGTCTCAGCCTGCTCGGCCTCGGCCAGGATGGCGCGGCACCGTTCATAGAAGGCAAGGCCGGTGTCGGTCACGCGGAAGCGGCGGCTGGATCGTTCAATGAGGCGAAGGCCGAGGCGCTCCTCGAGCCCGGCGATGCGGCGGCTCAGCTTGGACTTGGGTTCCCGGAGCGCGCGCCCCGCAGCAGCGAAGCCGCGGTGCGCCACCACTTCGGCAAAATAGGCATAGTCGTTTAGGTCGATCCGCATCATCGTTCCTCCAATGGAACGCTGAGTGCCACATCTGCCGTCTACACGCATCACGTTCTCAGCTCATCTCATTCGGGCAACGGCGCTTCGCCGGAACACGAAGGAGAAAGACGATGACGAACAAGTTCAACGACAAGGTGGTGGTAGTGACCGGTGGCACCAGCGGGATCGGTCTCGCGACGGCCAAGGCCTTCGCCGATGGGGGCGCATCGGTATTCATCACCGGGCGGCGGCAGGAAACGCTCGATGCCGTGGTGAAGGCGATCGGTGGGCGCGTCACCGGCGTCCAGGGCGACATGACCAAGCTCGCAGACATCGACCGGCTCTACGACGCGGTCCAGCAGCAGCATGCGCAGATCGACGTGGTCTTCGCCAACGCCGGCGGCGGCGAGATGATGCCGCTCGGCGCAATCACCGAAGAGCACTACCAGAGCACTTTCGACACCAACATGAAGGGCGTGCTGTTCACTGTCCAGAAGGCGCTGCCGCTGCTGAAGGACGGGGCCTCGGTGATCCTGACGAGTTCGACCACGAGCATTTCGGGCACGCCTGCCTTCAGCGTGTACTCGGCGACCAAGGCGGCGGTGCGGAGCTTCGCGCGCAATTGGATCCTCGACCTCAAGGATCGCCGCATCCGTGTCAACGCCGTCAGCCCTGGCGTGACCGAGACCGCCGGGCTCGACCATCTCTTCGGCGGCAGCGAGCAGGCGGCGGGCACCAAGGCCTATCTCGCCAGCCTGATCCCCGTGGGTCGGATCGGTCAGCCCGAGGAAATCGCCAGGGCCGTGCTGTTCCTCGCCTCTGATGACGCGAGCTTCGTCAACGGCGTCGAACTCTTTGTCGATGGCGGCCAGGTGCAGATCTGATCACTAGGCTCGAAGGCCGGATGGCTTGTCGCCTCGGGTGGCAAACCATCTGGCCGCTTGGCCGTCGCGGAGAGAAAACCGCATTGGCCGAAATCGGGAAGGAGAAGTGGGCGGCTGAATGGCAAGGATGGGTCGATGGCGGTAGGCGGCACCTGGGACGTTAGCTGCCGTTGACGCCAATCCGTCGGAATGACGGCTTTCCAGCTAAGCTGTCATTCGAGAGCCTGTGAGGCGAGATCGACGGCAGCGTCACGCTTCGCTTGAGCAGCCTTGCGCTCGGAATAGCGGTCAACCAGTTGCCCGGCGTGGGACCGGGTCAGGACCGTGAACCAGACCAGCTCTTCCATCACGTCGACGATCCGATCGTAGTAGCTCGACGGTCGCATGCGACCGGCCTCGTCGAACTCCTCGAACGCCATCGCCACGCTCGACTGGTTGGGGATGGTGATCATCCGCATCCAGCGGCCGAGCAGACGCAGCGTGTTCACGGCGTTGAATGACTGCGAACCGCCTGACACTTGCATGACCGCGAGGGTCCGGCCCTGGGTCGGTCGCATACCACCGAAGTCAAGTGGCAGATGGTCGATCTGGGCCTTCATGATCCCGGTGACCTGGCCATGCCGCTCGGGACTGCACCAGACCATGCCCTCGGACCATAGCGCGTGCTGGCGAAACTCATGCACAGCGGGATGATCGTCCCCCGCCACCTGATCCGGTAACGGCAGGTCGCTGGGGTCGAATATCCGCACCTCGGCGCCGAACAGGATCAGGAGGCGTGCCGCTTCCTCGACCGCGAGCCGGCTGAACGACCGCTCGCGAAGCGACCCATAGAGCAGGAGGATACGCGGCGGCGGCTGATCGTCGCCTATGCCAGCGCCAGGGTGGTCAATCACGATGCCGCGATCGAGAGCAGGCAGATCGTCAGGATCGCGCAGCGTTCGGAGACGGGTCATCCAAGATCCTTGACGAGATAGGTCGCGCGCGGCCCGCACAGCGAAGCGAACTGCGCAGTCGCGGCGATGAAGTCCGGTGCGCGGTCGCGATCGGCATCGGCATAGCCGAGCGCGCGGAAGAACTCGGCCTTGCCATTGGTCAGGAGGTGCAGCCGGTCTATCGCCTCATCGGCGATGCCTTCGAGCCGTTCGACCAGCATGCGCCATAGCCCTGACCGCGGCGGGTCGGCAGCACGACCAGCGAGCGAAGCAGCCGATCGGCGCCATCACCCTCCAGCCCGATGAACCCGATCAGCCCGACGTCGTCGGACAGGCTGAAGAACATCTGGTCGGGACCACCAATATCGTCGGTCGGGAGCCCGGCGGCGCTAAGGGCGAGACGCAGGACATCATCGGCGTAGCGTGCCTCAGAAAAATAGATCTGAGTCATGCCACGGCTCCCGCTTCGTACCAAGGTCGGGTCCGCTTCACGATCGTGACCACGGACAGCATCACCAGCACCTCCACCAGCACGCCAACGACCGTCGCCAGCGCTGCGCCCGAGTTGAGGCCGAACAGACTGATCGCAGCGGCAACCGCCAGCTCGAAGAAGTTGGAGGCGCCGATCAGGGCAGCGGGTGCGGCCACACACCATGCCACGCCGAGGCGGCGGCTCAGCTAATAGGCAAGGCCGGCGTTGAAATAGACCTGGATCAGGATCGGTACCGCGATCAGCACGATGACAAGCGGATGGGCGACGATCGCCTCACCCTGAAACCCGAACAGCAGCGCCAGCGTGGTGAGCAGGGCAAACAATGACATAGGTCCAAGCCTGGCGAGCAGCCGATCGAGCGCTGGTTGACCGCCCGAACCGATCACGACACGTCGCGCGACCTGCGCGACGATCACCGGCACGACTATGTAGAGCATGACCGAGATGAGCAGCGTGTCCCACGGCGCCGTGATCGACGCGACCCCGAGCAGCAGGCCGACCAAGGGCGCGAACGCAAACACCATGATCACGTCGTTCAGCGCGACCTGGCTCAGCGTGTAGGTCGGCTCGCCATCGCAGAGGTTGGACCACACGAACACCATTGCCGTGCAAGGCGCGGCGGCGAGCAGGATCAGGCCGGCGATGTAGGAGCTGAGCTCGCCCTCCGGCAGCAGCGGACGAAATAGCCAGCCCAGGAACAGCGTGCCCAGCAGCGCCATCGAGAACGGCTTTACCGCCCAGTTTATGAAGAGGGTGATGCCAACACCCCTCCAATGCTGGCGGACTGAGCCGAGCGCGCGCAAGTCGATCTTGAGCAGCATCGGGATAATCATCAGCCAGATGAGCACCGCCACCACGAGGTTGACGCGCGCGACCTCGGCCGACGCGATCGCGGCGAACAATACCGGCAGCGCGTAGCCGAGCACGATCCCGACAACGATGCAGAGCGCCACCCAGAGGCTGAGATAGCGTTCGAACGTGCTGATCGCCGGCTTGGCCGGCGCAGTGGCGGTCATGCCCCGATCCTGTCGCCTGCGTCGTCGATGACCCTCTCGCCATCTTCCTTGGTGAACGCCCCGCGCTGCCGCACGGGCAGCAGATCGAGCACCTCCTCTGACGGTCGGCAGAGCTTCACGCCGAGCGGCGATACGACGATCGGACGGTTGATGAGGATCGGATGCTCGATCATCCTATCGATGAGCTGGTCGTCCGTGAGCGCTGGGTCGGCGAGGCCAAGCTCGGCATAGGGCGTGCCCTTCTCGCGCAGCAGGGCGCGTGGAGTGATGCCCATGCGGCCGATCAGCGATACGAGGCGCGAGCGGTTCGGCGGCGTCTTGAGGTATTCGATGACGTGCGGTTCGATGCCGGCGTTCTGGATCATCGCTAGCGTATTGCGCGACGTCCCGCACTCGGGGTTGTGATAAATGATGATATCCACGGTCATGGCAGCCTTCAGCAGCAGGGGTTGAGCTCGGCGATCAGCGGCTCGCAAAGCTCCGCCTTCCCGCCGCAGCAGTCCTTCACGAGAAACAGGGTGAGCGCCCTCAACTGGTCGAGGTCGGCGCGGTAGTTGATGACGCGGCTGCGCCGCTCGGAGCGGATCAAGCCCGCGCGGGCAAGGGTCGCGAGATGCACTGACATGGTGTTCTGCGGCACATTGAGGGCCTTGGCGACTTCGTCGGCGGCCAAGCCTGCAGGCTCGTGGCGGACCAGCAGGCGGAATGCATCGAGGCGCGTGCCCTGCGCGAGCGCGCCAAGATGGCTGCGTCGTTGTCCATATATCCACGTTAGCGGATATATGGATTAATTCAAGGGCATCTGATTTATCAGAAGCCGACTGGTCACGAAAGACCGGGTCTGGTCGCCTGCCGCCGCCACCGTCTGGCCTGCAAATTTTTCGGCTAAGAAGTGGCGACGGCTCCTTGAATGCCGACAATCGCGTTAAGGATATCCGACCCTCAGGGTTGAATCGCGTAGACGACCTGTACCTTCACCTGCGTTTCGATCGCGCGGGGCTTCAGTCCGACCGCAACGGGCGGCGGTAGTGGCGGCGGTGGCGGCGCGCTGGCATGCTGCGCCGTGACAACTATATCGTCATACGGGCCGGGGCCATTGAAGCTAAGATTGGACACGCTGAGGACGCCGCCCAGCCTGACGCCCGAGGCGCGAGCGATAGCTTCCGCCTGCAACTTGGCTTCGGCCAGCGCCTGCGCGACACCGCGCCGGCGGATCTCCTTGTCCTCGGCGAGAAAGAAGCGGTCGATGCGGGGATTGGTCGCGCCGAGACGGCCGGCGAGCGACACCATCGTGCCGGCCTCGTTCACCGCCGCCGTGCGAACCTCCATCTGGATATCTGCCGTATAGCCAACGATGGCGCATTCGCCGGTCGACAGGCGCGGGTTGCCGTAAGTGTTGCGATTGCAGTCGCGCCCTCGCACCTCGGCTATCCCGATCTGCGCGGCGCGTACGTCGGAACCCGCTGAGATACTTGCCAGTCCCTTCTCGATCGCGTCCCGCTTCGCCACCATGACGCGCACGGCCTCGTCACTGGTCGTGCCCTCACCATGAACGGAGAAGCTGACGACCGCGCGATCAGGAGGGCTGGGGATCGTCGCGGCGCTGGAGACGATAATCCGGGGGCGCGCATCCTCGCCGGTCTGCGCAATCACCGCGGACGGCATCAACAACGGAAGAACTGAAGCAAAGCGCCGCATGGAATATCTCCTTTCATCAACCACGGGCCGCCAAGCCTGCACGATCGGGCTCGTCGGCGTTCAGCCGGGACATCTTTTTGAGCACCGGGATCCTAAGGATAAGGATTGCCAGCAGAATGAATCCAATCAGTCCGAGAGCGCCATCGACGATCAGGGCCATGTTGTCGCCCGTCCCCAAGAAAGCGGGATGAGCCGTGGCCAGGACTATCAACAACGTGCCCGTGATGGCGCGACCGGTCTGCGATAAGGTGGCGGAGGGAAACAGAGCGGCGGCAGCAAGAGCGCCGATGCTTATGGCGGCCCACACCCAAATCAAGGGCGTGACCGACGACGTGAACAGTGCCGTGAACGCGGCGCCGGTCAGCGCGACTGGCTGTCCCCAGACGAGTGCGGTCCACACCCGCTCCCACCCGGGTGCGGGCCGTCCCTTGTCCCGCCTGCGCGCCAGCCAGATGGTAACGCCGCCGGCCGCGAGATAGGTGAGCCCGAGGCCCAGCAGAGAATAAGCGATCTTGATGGTGCCGCCGCCGAACCAGCCGAAGTGCAAGGGACCAAGCGAACCCAGGATCTGCTGGCCCACATTGTTTTCAGCTGCCTTCTGTTCATGATAGAGCCTGCCCTGGCGATCGAAAGCATAGCTGTCCGCATTGGCGAGCCGGGACGATCCATCTTCCACCTCGAACATGGCAGAGCCACCCACTTCGGTGGGATGCTCGAGCGCGAGATAACTGATGCGCCCGCTCGGTGCGCGCGCGGCTATCTGTGCGAACATCGGACGCAGGTCGAGCGGCGGGGCGGGCCGCGCATCCTCCGCCGGATGAGGGGGCGTGAAGATGGCATAGACCTTGGCCGTGTCGCCCTGGAACACCGCCATTCCGAGCGCACCGATGATGATGGTGCTGAGACCAAGCAGCGCGCCGGTTAGAGATACGATGAGGTGGAAGGGCAGCCCCCACACGCCGATGCGGTTGTGAATGTCGGCCTCCTGCAACCGCCGCGAACCGCCGAGCCGGAGGTGAAACGCATCGCGAAAGATGCGCGGATGTGCCAGCACGCCCGAGATGAGCGAAGAGAGCAGGGCAACCCCGGTCAAGCCGACGATGAAGCCGCCCCAGCTTCGCGGCAGGTGGAGATTGATGTGCAGGCGCGTCAGGAATTGGGTCCAACCGTCGCGGACCTTGCCCGTGATGCGCCCGGCGTTGTCAGCAACCCAGCTTGTCTGGGTCCCATCCTTGGCATCGACCCGAATGGTCGGCCAGGGGCGATCCTCGCTCGGCATGATGATGAGCACATGCTCGACCGGCCCTTCCGCGCGGCCCAGCGCGGCGCGATAGGCCGCCTGGACAGCCTCCCCGGACATCGTTTCCATATGCTCCGCTGCCGGGTTCTCCCAGCGCTGGAATTCATTAGCGAAAACCGCGATCGTTCCGGTCAGGCATATGAGATACAGCAGCGCGGCAAAGGCAAGGCCGAGGCCGCTATGTCCCTTGAGCACGGCGCGCACGAGATCAGCCGATGGAAAGCCAGCGCCCTTTGTTCCCTTCGTCATGCAAATCCCCTGAGCATGGCTGCGCCGAAGCCTGCAATGGCAGTTCCCACCAAAACGGCGGTCGCGCGCAGAATTCGGCTGTCGGCCAGGGTCCAGGCCATGGCACCGCCCCAGGCCAGCGGCACGATCAGCCCGCCGATCAGGAGCCGCGTCTGCGCCTCGCCCGGCGCCCAGACGGCATAGCTGATGCCGAGGCTGATCGCTGCCACCATGCCAATCGGCCCGGCCAGTGACCAACGCAACGTGGTGCGCCCTGCGCTTGGCGCCTGCTCCGCCGGTTCGGGCGCCAGGCCCTCCCGCGCCGCGCGACCTGCCTTGGCTGGCTTCATGGTGTAGCCAGAAGCGACCACGCTGAGTCCGGCGACCCCCATCAGCGTGAGGGCCGTGAATATTCCGCGTCCTTTGCCCAGCATGGAGGCGGCAAGGAGGATCGCGAGCAAGAGCATGCACAGCCCTGCCCAGCGCCACGGCGCCTTACCGCCCTTGCGGCTCCAGGCGCGGCGCAGCATCCAGGCGCCGGCGGCAGAGCTGCCGAGAATGAGCGCCATCGCGGCAAGAGGCGCTTCGGGGCTCAAAAGCCGGCTTCCAGGATGACGCCCACGCTGCGTGGCGCACCGATGACGGCGAAGTTCGTGAAGCTGTTGAGATACTGATCGTACTTCTCATCGAACAGGTTGTTCGCAAACAGCGACAGGCTCCAATGCTTGGCCTCGTAGCCGATGCGGGCGTTGACCAGCGTACGCGCGCCGACCCGGTCATCTGCCTGCGGGATGGATACGTCCGTATAAACCGCGCTGCGATAGCTCGCGTTGACATTGCCGTTGAAGCCGCCGCCGAACCGCATATTGGCACCGCCCGCCAAGGTCCATCTCGGGGCGTAAGGGAATTCCAGGCCCGACAGATCTGTGATGGATCCCACATCGGTCACGAAGCTGTCGAACTTCGTGCGCGTATGCCCGACGCTCGCATACCAGTCGAACGCGGGCGAAATGCGATGCGCCAGTTCCAGCTCGAAACCGTAGAGATGCGACTTGCCGGCGTTGACGGTATGGGTGTCATAGAGACCGTTACCGAAATTCGCGGTGGTCTGCTGGTCCTTCCAGTCGATGTAGAAGGCGTTGGCATTGACGGTCAGGCGACCATCGAGCCAGGTCGAACGCAGAGACAGTTCATAGTTCCAGGTGAATTCCGGATCATAGGGAAAGAGCTGCGAACGGGCGGTATTGAACCCGCTTCCCCCGGAGCGATAGCCGCGCTGTGCGACGAAGGCCGTCGCAAGATCAGGAGTCCACGCCATTTCCATGCCTGCCTTGGGCAGGAAGGCGTTGAAGGTTCGCGTACCCGTCGGTGCCGAACCGCTCGCATCGTCCACCAGGCCAAGCACGGCAGCATTGACACCGGCGAAGGCTGGTGCCAGCGGGCCATATGCCGCCGGGTTCGGCAAAGAGCCTACGAAGCGCGCGATTGCCTCGCCACCGATTTTGTTGCGTTCGCGATCGTAGCGGAAGCCGCCGAGCAGCGAGAGCCGGTCGGTCAGCCGATAGCGCGCGTCGGCGAACAGGGCCATCGTCTCGACCTTGGTCGGAAAGTCGGACGTGTAATCCACCGGAATGTTGGGCAGCGCGGTGGTGTAGAGGGCCGCGACCTGCGTCGCCGTCTGCGCGCCGAGCGCAGGCGTCAACAGGCTGGCGATCGTCGGGCCGGGCGTCGGCACCAAGGTCACCTGATGCGAACGGCGATATTGGTCGCGATTATAGTAGAACAGCCCGGCCAGACCGCTCAGCCGGTCGCCCTCATAATTGAGCCGCACTTCTTGCGTGAATATTTCCGCCCCGCCCGCGATGTCGCTGTAGGCGATGCTGGCGGCTGATGAGTCGCCATCATATTTTCGGGTGAAGTCGGTATCGGTCCAGGTGCCGAGCGTGCTGAGCGACAGGCCGCCGCCCAGATCATAGCGCAGGTCCAGCGTCACCTGATCGTTGTCGACATCGCTGCTGTTGGGATAATCCGAGGGATTGGTGCGATTATCAAAATAGTCGGGCACCGTCGCATCGACATAGGTGAAGAGATAGCCACCCTTCGTTTCGAAATGATGGTAGCTCAGGCGCGCCTCAAACCCCGACACGGCGGAGGGCGTCCACAGCAGCCGAACGCGGATAGAGGTTGAGTCCACTCTGCTCTCTGGCTCATTACGAGTGATGTTGCGGATATAGCCGTCAGAATCCCGCTTCTCGGCCGAAACGCGGAAGGCGAGTTCGCCCGGCACCAGGGGGCCGCCGCCAGCGACAGCGAACTGCGTGGTGTCGAAAGAGGAGACCAGCGCCCGGCCTTTCACGCTCCAGTTGAAGGTCGGATCCTGCGTGCGGATATGCACCGCGCCAGCCAGCGCATTGAGACCCTGGATGGTCGATTGCGGCCCGCGGAAAATCTCCACCTGCGCCACATCCCACATGTCGGTGGGCCCGTTCGACAGCACATCCTGCGGCACCGGCGCACCATCGACGAACACCGTCGCTGTCGCCGCGTCACCACCCCCCGAAACGCCCCGCTGGTCGATGCCACGGATCGAGAAACCCGAGGGACCATAGGTTTCGGACACATTGGCCGTGCGGTTGTAGACGTCCTGGATGGTCAGGATATTTTCTTCGGCCAGCTTCCTTTCGGTGGTCACACTTACCGAAGCGGTCGTCTTCTGCAGGCTCCGGGCCGCCTTTTCGCCGGTGACGATGATCTCGTTCTGCTCGCCCGAAGATGGCACTTCATCGGCTGCTCCAGCCGAAGATACTAGCAAGGCAGCAAACAGCGACGCGGATAAAAAATAGTGATGCTTCATGAGCCCCCCGTAAACGAGGTTCGCTTAAGCAAACTGTATAATGCGAGTCAATCGCATCTTGTGTCATTTGGCTCATGGTGCTATACGGGAAAGGTACGGCCTCAGGGCTGATCCTGGCTGCGATGAACCCGCGCCAAGGCGGCCTCAGCAACCGTGCGCTTGACCGATACAGCTCATAGCGCATTCACAAACAGTGTGCTCGCAGCGGCTGGTTCCGTTATGGTTGACTGACCGGTTTGAGAAAAAGCCGTCGGTTACATTGACTGATCCAAGTATCTCAATTTGGTCGACACCTGCCGGATAGCGGACCTTCCGCACCTGGGACGAAAAAATAGAGTGCTGAGAGTCCGACAAGGGTCGATTGCATCGGGTTCCCATTTTGAGAGCAAAATTCGCGAGTGCTTGTAGGCGCCACACAGAATGTCAGTGCATCTGGACGAGATAATCGACGATAGGACAATATGGCAGTAGCTGCGGGGTCATTAGCCTCTCTAGCGCTCATTGTGGCGACTGGATCTGCCAATTTCAGAATTGGGCACGTCCTTAAGCCATTGAACGAATTCTATGGGAAATGGAAAAACAATGGTCGAGTTCTTGTCACCGGCGATGAAGTTGAGCGAACCGAGATAGCGTAACTGCATCGCTTCCGGCCGTTGCCCAAGGATGGTGGCCGCCTCCAGCAGTTGCTGCGCGGCCTGGCGTTCGCCTTCGGCATTGATGATCTTGGCTCGTCGCTCGCGCTCCGCTTCGGCCTGCCGCGCAATGGCGCGGATCATGGTTTCGGTGATATCGACCTGCTTGATCTCGACATTGGCGACCTTGATGCCCCAGGCCGCGATCTGGCTGTCGAGAATTTCCTGAACGTCATTGTTGAGCTTGTCCCGTTCGGCGAGCATCTCGTCGAGCTCATGCTTACCGAGGACCGATCGCAAGGTCGTCTGGGCAAGCTGGCTCGTGGCGGTGAGGAAGTCCTCCACCTGGATGATCGCGCGTTCCGGGTCGATGATGCGAAAGTAGATCACGGCGTTGACCCGAACCGAAACATTGTCGCGGGAAATCACGTCCTGCGGGGGTACGTCGAGCACAGTCATGCGCAGATCGGTGCGGACCATCTGCTGGATGAATGGTATGAGGAGGATCAGCCCCGGTCCCTTGATGCCGGTAAAGCGGCCCAGCGTGAATATGACGCCGCGCTCATATTCGCGCAGTATCCGTATCGCTGCCGACAGGAACAGCAACAGCACAATGATCGGCGGGAGATAGAAGGCGAGATCCGTGAGCATTTAAACCTCCTTGGCCGCGTCGCTGGTCACTTCGACCGTGAGCCCCGCAATTCTGACGATCCGGACCAGTTGGCCCTGAGAGTACGCCTCCTGGCCGGCCGCTGCCCAACGCTCGCCATGGACGAACACATGGCCCTTGCCGCCGCTCCAATCCTGTACGACGCCGATGGCGCCGGTCATCTCTTCCGCGCCGCTTACGATCCTGCTTTTTCGCGCGCGCAGCGCCGTGCGGACAACCAGAAGGACGAAAGTGGCAGTCGCCAGGGACAGTCCCGCGATCAACGGCCAGGAGATACGAAAAGCCGGTGTGTCGGTGTCGATTAGCATCGCCGCGCCGAGCGCAAAGGCCACGCATCCGCCAATGCCCAGAACGCCGTGGGAAAAGAGATAGCCTTCCGCAACCACCAGGCCGATACCAAGGACAATCAGGGCAACGCCCGCAAAATTCACCGGCAGGGCGGCGAAGGCGTAAAGTCCGGTGAGCAGGCAGATTGCGCCCAGCGTTCCGGGCAGGAAGGACCCCGGATTCATGAATTCGAAGACCAATCCGTAAACGCCTAGGGTCATCAGGATCAGCGCGACGTTGGGATCGGTGATCGTCGCCAGCAGTCGCGTTCGCCAGTCCGGTGCGATCTCCTCGATAGTGCGGTGGGCGACGTCGATCTTCACGGCACCAGCGCTGACCTTGACGATCCTGCCATCCAGCTTGCGCAGCAGGTCGGCTACATCTCGTGCCTCCATATCGATGACATGCGTGCTCAAGGCGGCCGAAGCCGGAAGGCTGGCGGCTTCGCGGACGGCCTTTTCCGCCCAGCTGGCATTACGGCCGCGAAGCTCCGCCAGGGACCTGATGAAGGCAGCGGCGTCGTTGACCACCTTTGTTTCCATGGGATTGGGAGGGTTGTTCTTTTGATCGTTGTCCCGTGCCGGCGCAATGCCGCCGATATGAACGGGGGTGGCGGCACCCATGTTGGTGCCGGGCGCCATCGCCGCAACATGGCTGGCATAGAGGATGAACGTCCCGGCGCTCGCTGCCCTCGCTCCGCTAGGGGAGACGTAGGAAGCGACGGGAACGGGCGAGGCGAGGATCGCCCGGATGATGAGGCGCATGGATGTGTCAAGGCCGCCGGGCGTATCCATTCTCAGGATGACAAGCGGCGCCTTGCGCGCGGCAGCGGTCCGGAGACCCTTGCGGACATAATCGGCCGTCGCCGGGCCCACCACGCCGTCGAGATTGAGGATGATGACAGGCGCAGGCGCAGGCGCAGCGGCGCCCGATGGCCCGGATTGCGTGACGCAAAGGCACAGCAGGATGACGCTGCCCAATTGGGCAAGAAGGCGGCTGATGCCGCACCGGAAGAGGATCGTCCAATGCCTCACGGGCATCCCACCTTACCATCCCTTCGCCAATGGCTTGATGCCTGGCGAGACGGCAGGTTTTCCTTATAGCACGAACCCGCGGCGAAAGCAGCGGGATCGATCGGTGAGGCGGAGGCGGACGGCGGTGCTGCTGCCCGCCATGGCCCTTGTCTTGTCCCATTTCGTGCCCAGATAGGGTGTGGGCCGCCGAACGGAGGGAGGCAGTCTATGACGCCGAGCCTCGACATCGCCGATCACGCCATCAGCAGACAGCGCGGCTTCTTGTGTGCCTATGATATGGCTGACGTTTCGCTGTCAGGCGATCTGGCTCCGATTGCCGAAGCGGCGCATGATCTGCCACGCCTGTTGCCCACCGGCCGCATCCGGTCTCATCTTGAGCAACTTCCCCTGCTGGAACTGACGTCCTTCTGCGCGGACGCGCCGGAACATCAGATCCGCACCGCCTTCGTGCGCTATGCCTTTCTGGTTCAGGCTTATGTGTGGGGCGAAGAGGTGGCCCCCGCCTCGCTTCCCGCGTCGCTGGCGGTGCCCATATGGGCGCTCGCCCGGCGGCTCGAACAGAAGCCACTGCTCACTTATTCGGCCTATGTGTTGGACAATTGGGACCGGCTGGACCGATCAGGCCCCATCGCGTTGGGCAATCTTTATATGGTCCAGCATTTTCTTGGCGGCCAGGACGAAGCGTGGTTCGTGATGGTTCATGTCGCGATCGAGGCGCGTGCAGGCGCGATGCTTGCAGAAATCCCCGCTCTCATGGAAGCGGCGGCCCAGGGCGATGCAGGAGCGGCTGAGCGCGGCCTGACAATGATCAGTGCAGGCTGGGATGATATCAACAGGATATTCGATCGCATGCCGGAGCGGTGCGATCCATACATCTACTTCCATCGTGTCCGGCCCTATATTCACGGCTGGCAAGACAATCCGGCCCTTGGCGGCGGCCTGATCTATGAGGGCGTTGCCGAAGCTGGCGGCGTGCCGCAGCTGTTTCGCGGCCAGACGGGAGCCCAAAGTTCGATCGTGCCTGCCATGGACGCCCTGCTCGGCATTCAGCATGCGCAGGATCCGCTCCGCTCTTTCCTGGACGAATTGCACGCCTATCGCCCGCCGCTGCACCGCGCCTTCATCGATCGTGTGCGAAAGGCGAGTGGGCTGCGTGATTTTGTCGCCGCGTCAGAGCGGCCCGATCTGCGCGAAGCCTATAACCGCTGCGTTGCCGGTCTCGGCCGTTTCCGTACCCGCCACCTCGAATATGCAGCAAACTATATCCACCGGCAGGCGAAAGACGCCTTGGGCAACAGTAGCGCGGTGGGGACTGGAGGCACGCCATTCATGGCATATCTACGGAAGCATCGAGAGGAAACGCAGCGGCACTTTTTGAAGAACGTATGAAGCTCAAAATAGTGGAGAAGTTCTGCTCATTGGGCATCTGTCGGATGGCTGAGAAAAGAATAACTTGGTTGGAGCGAGTGCATGGCCAAAAATAGTGCGGGTCGCCGCAGCGGCGAGCACCCTCTTCCGCAGTCGATAAGATCTGGCACGTAGAATGGAAAAACCGGACAGTCCGGCCCTAGAAATAAAAAAAAGGGCAGCTGAATGGCAAAAAAGGGTCGAAGGTGGCAGCGATGGGCCACTTTTCGCCGTTCGGAGGCTCATTCTCATTTCCAGGAAGCGGTCATTCCTCCAGGGATGAGCAGTCGATCTGACAGCGGAAAAGCTGCCGGTCGGCCGCCGACCAATTTCCGTCATTAGTGTCCTGTTCGCGCGCCCCGAAAGCGGTCAGTTGCTCATGCTTTGTATTTCATATGCCTCAAGCAGCGGCCACAAAATCTCTGCGTTTATACCCTGTTGTTCGACCGCATTTCGAAGAGCATAAAATTCGTCATCGGTCTTTATCCGGCCCCGGCGAACCACCCGCTGCACGACCTTCGAAAAGCGCGCTCTCACCTCGGTCAGCGTTGGTAAGCCCTTCTCCGAAAGCTCGCTGTTGCACTTCGCCACATCGGGAGCAGCCCAATCATCCGTGTATTC
>NZ_JBEGHU010000023.1:0-540647 GCF_040676415.1 Sphingobium sp. LSP13-1-1.1
AAGGGCTGGAAACCAGAAAGGTCGAATATATCCATTGGTTTAAGGGTTGTTTTCGGTGAACCGACCAAAAGTATAACCGAAAACAAGACGAAAAAGCCCGTCGATCACCCGGCGGGCTTCCCCATGAACAGCTGAACGCAACAGCCTTGCCGAATCGTTCCCCATTTGTTCTAATGCCCACATGACCCAGCCTGATTCTCTTTGGCTCGCCCAGAACCTCCTCAATGCGCCCGGATGGGCGAGAGTAGCCCTTACAGCGCCTAACGAACGCCTACGCGAGCAAGCAGCCGTAGAACTGGCGCAGAGCCTTATCACAGCCATGGAACGCCCACCGACGATCCACGACTCCCGGCAAATGGCCCTGCCCTTGTGACGTGGGACATAACCTCAGATGGGACACGTTAGACGACTTCACGAAGCGTGACGCGAACCTCTACGCGCATTGCTTCATGTGCAATCACACTGCTGTTTTCTCCAGCCACAACCTAGCTGCGTTTTTCAGGGAGCGAGGCTGGAACACAGGAGTGTCGGGGCTTTACGGGAAGCTGGTCTGTCGTAAGTGCGGAACACCAGCGGGCAAGATCGGCCCATCACGCAGATTGCCTACCGTGCAGCCGAGTAGCCGCAAAAAGAGCCCGCTTCGCTATGGGGCAAAGCGGGCTTAGTTCAGGGCCGCTAAAAGAAGGGCTTCCGGGTCGCACGGACTTGTTATGTTCTCCTGAATCCTGCCTATTGTATAAATCCGACATCGCGCGGATTTTTGTTTCGGAAGCGCAAGAAATGACGAACGCGATCAAGGGCCGGGGCGCTACGCTCAACGCAGCAAGCAAACGCTTTAAGCTGCCTGAGCGCGTTGCTGATGGGGATTGGTTGGACGCTGTTGAGCAGATCGACGGGGACATTCCGCGCCCAAAAACAACGGTTCAGATCATCCATCCCAAGACAATTATTTCCAAAAATCAAAGCCCTGACCTTGGATTCACGCAGTCCATCAATACCGTGCAGGGATGCGAACATGGTTGCATCTACTGCTTTGCCCGTCCGACCCATGCCTATCACGACCTGTCCCCGGGCCTCGATTTCGAAACCCGCCTGTTTGCCAAACCCGATGCTGCGGCACTTCTCCGCAAGGAGCTTTCCAGAAAGTCTCATCTGGTCAGCCCGATCGCGATGGGCACCAACACAGATCCTTATCAGCCGATCGAACGAGATTGGAAGATTACCAGGCAATGCCTTGAAATATTATGGGAATGTCGACACCCAGTCTATATCACTACCAAATCCGACCGCATAGTGCGCGATCTGGATCTGTTGACCCGGTTGGCGCAGGAGCGGCTGGTCGCGGTGATGATTTCGGTGACCTCGCTGAACCCGCTCACGGCCCGAACATTGGAGCCGCGAGCGCCGCATCCGCTCCGGCGCGTGGAGGCTATCCGGACGCTGGCGCAGTCGGGCGTTCCGGTCGTGGCCAGCATATCCCCGATCATCCCTGCGATCACCGATCATGAAATAGAGGATATTATCGAGCGCGTCGCCTCAGCCGGTGCACTGGACGCCACCTATATTCCCGTCCGTCTGCCGCATGAAGTCGCACCTCTATTCCGCGCCTGGCTGGAGGAACATTATCCCGATCGCGCCGCCAAGGTGATGGCGATCATTCGCGACATAAGGGGCGGCCGGGACAATGACCCGAACTTTGGCAGCCGAATGCGCGGACGCGGTGTGTGGGCCGACCTGATCCGCGCCCGTTTCCAGAAAGCGCGCCGAAGAGCGGGCTTTACCGGCGAGCGGGTGACGTTGCGTACCGACCTGTTCCGACGACCGGAGGGCGATCAGATGAGCCTCTTTTGACAACCGCCAGATTTCACTGCGGGACGCCGCGGCGGACGGGCACCTATCCAGCGACCAGTCGCAAACCCGAACGGCGGTTGCGGGCGCGATAACCATCGGCCTTGGGCTCCATGCGTTCGAACGATCCGATGCGCAAACCTGCTATTGTCGCGATGCTGTCGACCTGATCGGCGCCGATCAGATAATCGTCGCCCAGGAACAGTCGCACCGCTCTGCCCCCGCCCACGGGCGCTCGCAGAAAGACTTCGCTCCGCCCTCCCTTGGTCCGTCCGAGCAGCTGGGCGAGCGTGTCGATCGCCGCTGCATCGCTCACGTCGACCACCAGTTCCATCCGCGAACTGTTGGCCAGTTGGCGGAAGGGCTCGACCCCCCGGATCGTAACGCGCGGCGTTTCTTCGCCCGGCATACGGTCCAATTCCACCATCAACAGCGCGCAATCGCCTTCGCGCGCCATATCCTCGATCGCCCTGCACGCATCTTCATCGAAGCAGCTTGCCTGAAACTGACCGCTGCTGTCGGAAAATGTGGCGGAAGCATAGCGTGCGCCCCGCTTGGTTTCGCGCCAGCGGACATCCTCGACCATCGCCGCCATCACGCCATTGGCGCGCCCGCCCTCCGCCACAGGTTCGGTGCATATGGCGCCATAGCTTTTCGCGCCACGGGCTTCCGCCAGATGCCGGTAGCGGTCGACCGGATGCGCGGAGAAATAAAAGCCGAATGCCTCCTTTTCCTGCGCCATGCGATCCGCCGTTGACCAGGTCTGATGCGGCGGAATGCGGACGTCGGCATGCGGCGTTTCGACATCTCCAAACAGGCCGCCCTGCCCGCTTTCCCTCGCCTCTGCAGCGCTGGAGGCAACACTGAGGATAGTCTCCGCCGCTGCATGGACACCCGCCCTGTCGGCATGCACGCCATCAAATGCGCCCGCGGCCGCCAGACTTTCCAACTGTCGTCGATTGAGCAGCCGCGGTTCGATCCGATCGGCAAAATCGTCCAGGGACTTGAACGGTCCGCCAGCGTCCCGCTCCGCCACGAGTTGCTCCATCGCCTTCTCACCTACGCCTTTCAGGCCGCCGAGCGCATAACGCACGGCAAAGCCCAGGCGCGGATCGTCGCCGTCATATTCCACCGCTTCGACCGAGAAATCCGCAAGGCTGCGGTTGATGTCCGGCGCAAGACAGTTCAGCCTCATGCGCCGCATGTCATCGACGAAAACGGTCAGCTTATCCGTCAGATGGATGTCGAAGGCCATGGAGGCGGCGTAGAATTCCGCCGGAAAATGCGCCTTCAGCCAGGCCGTCTGATAGGCGAGCAGCGCATAGGCGGCCGCATGCGACTTGTTGAAACCATAGCCCGCAAACTTGTCGATCAGGTCGAAAAGCTCATTTGCCTTCGCGGCCGCGATGTCGCTCTGTGCGCATCCTTCGACGAAGCGCGCGCGCTGCGCGTCCATCTCCGCCTTGATCTTCTTGCCCATGGCGCGGCGGAGAAGGTCGGCGTCGCCCAGCGAATAGCCTGCCAGGATCTGCGCGGCCTGCATCACCTGCTCCTGATAGACGAAGATGCCATAGGTTTCTTCGAGAATCGGTTTCAGCAGGATGTGGGGATATTCAATCTGTTCCTGCCCGTTCTTGCGACGGCCGAACATAGGGATATTGTCCATCGGCCCAGGGCGGTAGAGCGAAACAAGCGCGATGATGTCACCGAAATTGGTCGGGCGCACAGCGGCCAGCGTCTTGCGCATGCCCTCTGATTCCAACTGGAACACGCCGACCGTGTCGCCCCGCTGAAGCAGTTCATAGACGGCGGGATCATCCCAGCCGAGCGCATCAAGGTCGATCGCCACACCTCGGCCCGCGAGCAGTTGTACCGCCTTCTGCAGTACGGACAGCGTCTTGAGGCCCAGAAAGTCGAATTTCACCAGCCCCGCGCCCTCGACATATTTCATGTCGAACTGCGTCACCGGCATGTCCGATCGGGGATCTCGGTAAAGCGGCACAAGCTGGGACAATGGCCTGTCGCCGATCACCACACCGGCCGCATGGGTCGAACTGTGGCGGGGGAACCCCTCCAGCTTCATTGCGTAATCGATCAGCCGTTTGACCTGTGCGTCATTGTCATATTCCGCCCTGAACTCCGCAACGCCGTTCAGGGAGCGCTCCAGCGTCCAGGGGTCGGTCGGATGGTTGGGCACCAGCTTGGCCAGACGGTCGACCTGGCCGTAGCTCATCTGCAGGACGCGCCCGGTATCCTTCAGAACGGCGCGCGCCTTCAGCTTTCCGAAGGTGATGATCTGTGCGACATGGTCCGCGCCATATTTCTGCTGGACGTAGCGGATTACCTCGCCCCGCCGCGTTTCGCAGAAGTCGATGTCGAAGTCCGGCATGGAAACGCGTTCGGGGTTCAGGAAGCGTTCGAACAGCAACCCCAGTTGCAGCGGATCGAGATCCGTGATCGTCAGCGCCCAGGCGACGACCGATCCCGCACCCGAACCACGTCCCGGCCCCACCGGAATGTCATGATCTTTCGCCCATTTGATGAAGTCGGCCACGATCAGGAAATAGCCGGGGAAGCCCATCTGGATGATGATGTCGGTTTCGAACTGAAGCCGGTCGAAATAGGGCTTTCGCGCTTCCTCCCCGATGATGCCGGCCTTGGCAAGCCGCGCCTCCAGCCCCGCCGTCGCCTGCTCGCGCAGCATCTTCGCTTCGCCTTCTATGTCTCCGGCCAGGCTGGGCAATATGGGCTTGCGCTTGGGTGCCGCGACGGCGCAGCGCTGTGCGACCACCAGGGTGTTGGCGAGTGCTTCGGGCAGGTCCTCGAACAGCCGCTTCATTTCCGCCGCCGGCTTCATCCAGGCGTCGGGCGAACTGGTCCGTCGGTCGGACGTCTCGACATAGGCGCTGTCGGCGATGCAAAGCATCACATCATGCGCTTCATGGAAGTGCGGCTCGGCAAAGCAGGTCGGGTTGGTCGCGACCAGCGGCAGGTTGCGGGCATAGGCAAGGTCGAGCAGTTCATGTTCCGCCTTTCCCTCGACCGGGTCGAAGCGGCGACATATCTCGATATAGAGCCGGTCCGGGAACAGCGCTTCCAACCGCTTGGCATAGGCGAGCGCCGCAACCGGTTGATCCTCGGCAAAGAGCTGCGCCAGCGCGCCTTCCGCTCCAGCCGTCAGGGCGATCAGGCCGTCGGTACGCCCCGCCAGCATGTCGAGGCTGATATGCGGCACTTCCTCAACCGGACGGTCAAGATGCGCCATCGACACAAGCGCGCAGAGATTGTCATAGCCGGCCGTATCCTGCGCATAAAGCGCGATCCAGTCGTGAACCGGCGCCGCATTGGCCGGTCGATCGGGCCGCGAAATGCCGACCATGGCGCCGATGATCGGTTGCACCCCTTCGTCCTTGCAGGCGTCGGAAAAGGCCATGGAGCCATAAAGGCCGTTGCGGTCCGTGATCGCGGCGGCCGGAAAGCCCAGTGCCTTTGCCTGTTTGGCGATCTTCTTGGGATCGATCGCCCCTTCCAGCATGGTGAAAGATGAAAAGACGCGAAGGGGAACGAAACCGGCATGAGGCATGCGCTCATTTAGGCATTGCCGTCGATTCGGCACCAGCCCCCAGATGCAGAAAGTCGTGGGTAAATCACGCCGCCCTGGCCCGATGGTTAACATATCTCCAACTTTTGAGTCGCAAGATCGTCCGAGCCGGCCGGTGATCTCATCCGCCCGGCAAACGCTATCGCTCGGGATGATCATGCGCCTGTCTACCATCACCAATTATGCTTATGGCGCCACCGTGGCCCTCACCCTGGCTTCGGGTGCGGTCATGCTGATGGCGTCCAGCGCGGAGGAGAAGGAACGGGCTGCCGTCGAACAGCGCGCTATTTTCGACCAGTTGACCGCCACGCTGGCGGAAGACGCCTACAGGCAAACCGAACAGGCCCGTGCCTATGTGATTACGGGCGATCCGTCGCATATCATCGCCTATCAACGGGAGAAGGCGATGCTCCGTTCTGTCGAGCAACGAATCGCCCATCTGCGCGATCGCGGGGCCAGCGTCAGCGAACTCGCAGCATTGCAGCAGGGACTGCATTGGGCCGATGCGCTGACGGCTGAGCAGGAAGCGGCGATCAGCGCTGCCCAGAGGGGCGACGGGGAAACCGCGCGCACCATCCTCTTCGGTGACGAATATGGCCGCGAGCTGGATCGGATTGCCGCCCAGATTGGCAAGTTCCAGTATATGCTGGACCAGCGGACAGAGAATATCGTCAGTCAGGCTACCGAAGCGGCCCGCCGATGGCGGTTCGTGTCGGAAATCATGATGGGTGCAACAGCCCTGCTGTTCCTGTGCGTGCTCTACTTCATCCTGAAACAGCGCATATTGCGGCCGGTGGTGCGGTTGAGCGATGTCGTCACGCGCCTCGCCGCGCAGGATTATGCCGCCGTTCCGCCGGACTTTCCTCAGGTGGACGAGATCGGCGACATGGCCCAGGCCATCCGCATCTTTCGCGAAAACGGCCTGGAAAGGCAAAGACTGGAGCAGGAACGGGATGCCGACCGGATCACGCGCGACCAGCTCTCACGCATGACCCAACGCCTCCAGGGCTGTGACTGCACCGGCGACCTGGTCGAGGTTGTCCGGCGTTTCGCCCCGGAGATCGCCCCCGGTTTCGCCGGACGGCTCTACATTCACGACGCGCGACGCAACATGATGGTGCAGGCGTGCGACTGGTTGACGCCCCGTGAGTCGGGCCAGGAATTCGCGCCGACGACCTGCTGGGCGCTGCGGCGCGGGCAGATACACAAACCGACCGGCGAGCTGATCGACATTCCCTGCGAACATTTCGACGCGGCTCCGCAGATACGCACAATCTGCATCCCGCTGTCGGCGCAGGGTGAAAGCATCGGGCTACTCTATGTCGAGGAACCCGAGGATCGGACAGCCGAACAGATCGGGCGCACCGAAAAATATCTGGAAATGCTGGCGGAAAATATCGGCCTGGCACTCGCCAATCTGCGGCTTCGCGATGCATTGCGGCAGATGGCGATGGCGGATCCGTTGACCGGCCTTGCGAACCGCCGCCGGTTCGATGCGGTGTTCAAGGAGCAGGTGGCCCACGCCGAAAATTCCCTGTCACCGCTGGCCTGCCTGATGGTGGACATAGACCATTTCAAGCGGTTCAACGATGCGCATGGCCATGATGCGGGCGACGCTGTACTTCGCGCCGTGGGCGGCGTGCTGAACGACGCCTTGCGGGAGAAGGATTGCGCCTTCCGCCTGGGTGGAGAGGAGTTTGTGCTGCTGATGCCCGGCTTCGCGCAGGATCAGGCCATCGACCGCGCCCTGCAGGTGCAGCAGAAATTGCAGGCGCTGCGCGTCCATCATGAGGGCGAAGAACTGGGGCCGGTCACCGCCTCCTTCGGCCTTGCGGTCTTCCCCGAACATGGCCGTGCGGAAACGCTGGTCCGGACGGCGGATGCAGCATTGCTTCGCGCCAAGAACCAGGGACGCGATCAGATCGTCATCGCGACGATCCGCGATGCGGCGTCACATCACGCCTGAGCTTTCCTCCAGCTGCCCTTCGTGAAGACGCACGACCCGGTCCATTTTCTCCGCCAGTCTTTCATTATGCGTTGCCACCAGCGCTGCGGAGCCTTCCTCGCGCACCAGCCGCAGGAATTCGGCAAGCACGACATCGGCGGTCCGCTCGTCCAGGTTGCCGGTGGGCTCATCCGCCAGGACCAGTGCCGGCCGATTTGCCAGCGCCCGCGCCACGGCCACTCGCTGCTGCTCCCCGCCCGAAAGTTGGCTCGGGCGATGCTCCAGCCGATGGCCCAGCCCCAATGAGCCGAGCAGCGATTCTGCGCGGACGCGGGCTACCGCCATCTCCGCATCGCGGATCACCTGCGGCAATATGACATTCTCCACTGCGTTGAAGTCCGGCAGCAGATGGTGGAACTGGTAAACGAAACCAAGCGCATCCCTCCGCAGCCGCGTCCGCCCGTCATTGTCCAGCTTCGCCGCTTCCTCACCCGCAATGCGGATCGACCCGTCAAATCCGCCCTCCAACAGTCCGACCGCCTGGAGCAGCGTCGACTTTCCCGATCCCGACGGGCCGAGCAGCGCGACGATCTCACCCTGCCCTACAGACAGGTTGACGCCCCGCAGCACTTCAATCGTAACGCCGCCCTGGGTGAAGCTGCGCTTCAGGCCGGCGACCTGCAATATTTCATTCATAACGCAGTACCTGCACAGGATCGGTGTTGGCCGCCTTGAACGCTGGATAAAGCGTTGCCAGGAAGCTGAAGATCAGCGCCATTAGACAGATGGTGGCAATCTCCACAGGATCGGGCTTGGCAGGCAATTCGGTGAGAAAGCGGATCGAGGGATCCCAGAGATTCTGTCCCGTAAGGAACTGGATGGCGTTCACCACGCTCTGACGGAAGAACAGGAAAGTGAATCCCAGCACCATCCCGGCCGCCATGCCCAGCGCGCCGATCGTCACGCCGACGGTCATGAAGATCTTCACCAGGCCTCCGCGGCTGGCACCCATCGTACGCAGGATCGCGATATCGCGCGTCTTGGCGCGCACCAGCATGATCAAGGAGGAGAGGATGTTGAACACGGCCACCAGCACGATGATGGAAAGCACGACGAACATCGCGACGCGCTCCACCGCAAGCGCTTCGAACAGGGACGCATTCATCTGCCGCCAGTCGGTGATGATTGCGCGACCGGCGACCTTTCCTGCCAGCGGCTCCAATATGGCGGCCACCTGATCGGCGTTCACCGTCTCGACCTCGATCATGCTGACAACGTCACCCAGCAGCAGCAATGTCTGCGCATCCTCCACCGGCATGACGACGAAGGCCTTGTCATAATCGTAGATGCCGACCTCGAAAATGGCGGCCACCTGATAGGAAACCTGTCGCGGTACGGTGCCGAAGGGCGTCGAACGGCCAGCCGGATTGATGATGGTGATATTGTCGCCCAACTGGATGCCAAGATTTTCGGCTAGGCGCGATCCAATCGCCACCTTGCCGCTATTGGGCGTGAGCGCGCTCAGGCTGCCCGCGACGACCTTTGCCTTGAGTGTTGCATTATTGCGGATGTCGTTCACGGTCATGCCCCGCACCAGCACCGCTTCGACCCGCCCCTGAAAGCTGCCGAGCAGCGGCTGCTCGATCAGGGGCGTGGCGCTGGTGACGCCGGGCGTCGCCTTCGCTTCCTTCAATATGGCCTTCCAGTCAGGCAACCGCCCGCCATAGCCCTGGACGACGGCATGGCCGTTGAGGCCGACAATCTTGTCGAAAAGTTCCGCGCGAAAACCGTTCATCACGCTCATCACAATGATCAGCGCCGCAACGCCCAGCATCACCGCGACCAGGCTGATGCCGGCGACGAGGAAGATGAAACCCTCCCCCTTTCCGGGCAGCAGATATCGCTTTGCAATCATGCGTTCGTATCGGGTCAGAATCATGATGGCGCGAATGGCCTCTCGATAGGGACAGGCAGCCCGTCTAGCATGCTCTCGACCGACGGCAAGCATTGCCGAATTGTTGCAATGGGGCCACAGCCTCTCAGGGAAAATATCGGCGCCCGGAAATAGCCCGTGACAGCGGCCTGCTCTATCCATAGCACATGCTGCGAAGCACAGGTAAATGGCCGTGGTTCAGGGATACTGCATCCCGCTTCAAGCTTAGGGGGCTGAGAAGTGGTTGAGGCAGGCCAAGGGGGAGACGAGAAATCGTCCATCAGTACCCGGGTCGTGGCAGCGCGGCCCGGGTACTTTTATTTTCAAACCTGAACAGCCCGCCATCCGGACGCTTTCTGACGCAGGCATAACGAGTATTGCGTCCTGACATGACCTTCGTCCTGCCATCGAAAATCCCGTTATCCGACCACTTGAAACCCTTTTCTCCCAAACCATATCCCATCCGTCCGGCCGCCACATGGGGTTGGACATGGTACCGCCGGATGCCTTGTTCTGGGTCCGGCATGTTCATTTTGCTCTTTGGGAGATTATGACAATGCGTGGTTTTGACCTTACCCCCTATCGTCGCTCGACCGTCGGCTTCGACCGTCTTTTCGACCTTATCGAAAACAACGCCAGGTTGAGCCAGGGCGACAATTATCCCCCGTTCAACATCGAACGGATTTCCGAAGATCGCTATCGCGTTACGCTGGCCGTCGCAGGCTTCCGTACGGACGAGATCGACATCACTGCCCAGCAGAACCTGCTTCAGGTCACCGGGCGCAAGGAAGATTCGCAGGGCGGCGACCGCTCGCGTTTCCTACATGTCGGCATCGCCAATCGCAGCTTCGAGCGCCGCTTTGAACTCGCTGATTTCGTGCGGGTCGAAAAGGCCGATCTGGCTGATGGTCTGCTGACGATCGAACTCGTCCGCGAAGTGCCAGAGGCCATGAAGCCGAAGAAGATTGCGATCAACGGCGGTCAGCTAGTTGAAATCAATGCCGACCGCGACGCGGCCTGATACGCCGCTTTGAACGATGGGGCGCGGCAGCTCTTGCCGCGCCTTTTCTCAGATTTCGACCTGACTACCCAATTCGACCACGCGATTGGTCGGCAGGCGGAAAAATTCCATCGCACTTTCCGCATTGCGCAGCATCCACGCGAAAATCTTCTCACGCCATAGCGGCATGCCGGGCTTGGCGGACGGCAGCAGAGTCTGGCGGGCCAGGAAGAAGCTGGTGTCCATCATCCTGAACGCCTGACCGCAGCCCGTGACATTCTTGAGCGCGGCGGGAACGTCGGGTTCCTGCATGAAGCCATATTGCAGGACCAGCCGGAAGAATCCGCGACCCAGATCCTCCAGCTTGCAGCGTCCGTCATCCTCGACGGCCGGCACGTCCCTGATCTTGACGGTCAGAAGGATGACGCGCTCATGCAGCACCTTGTTGTGCTTGAGATTATGCAACAGGGCGTGGGGCACGCCATCGGGCGTGGAGGTCATGAACACCGCCGTCCCGGGCACGCGAACCGCGCTGTTCGCAGCGGAAGCGACGAAGACCGGGATAGGCATGGCGGCTTCGCGCAAACGATCCTGCACCAGCCGGCGCCCGCGCGACCAGGTGGTGAGCAGGGTGAAGATCACGAAACCAATTAACAACGGGAACCAGCCGCCGGCCGGCACCTTCGTGAAATTGGCCGCAAGATAGGCGCCGTCCACCAGGAACAGCACGGTCAACAGCGGCGCAGAATAATACCACGGCCATTTCCACAGGCGATAGAGCAGCACCGTCAGCAGAACATTGTCGATGAACATCGCACCCGTCACCGCGATGCCATAGGCTGCGGTGAGATTGGACGAGGTCTGGAACACCAGTACCAGCAGGATCACCATGACCATCAGCCCCCAATTGATCAGGGGTATGTAGATCTGCCCGGCGGTCGAGGCATTGGTGTGCGCGATCCGCAGACGCGGCATGAAACCAAGCTGGATCGCCTGCTGCGTGACTGAAAAAGCGCCGGAGATCACCGCCTGGCTGGCGATGATCGCCGCAAGCGTCGCCAGACCGACCAGCGGCAATTGCGCCCATTGCGGCGCCAGATAATAGAAGGGGCTATGAAGAGCTGCCGTACCCTCGCGGAACAACAGCGCGCCCTGCCCCATATAGTTCATCATCAGCGCCGGGAGCACGAAGGCCAGCCACGACACGCGGATCGGGCTGCGCCCGAAATGGCCCATATCTGCGTAAAGTGCTTCGGCGCCCGTAACCGCCAGCACGACAGCACCCAATGCCAGGAATGCGGGCAGCGGGTCGGTGACGAAGAACATGACCGCCCAATAGGGATTGAAGGCATAAAGAATGCCCGGTGTCCTGACGATGCTGATGATGCCCAAGACCGCGATGGTGACGAAATAGAACATCATGATCGGCCCGAACAGCGATGCCACGCGGTTGGTCCCCAATCCCTGTATCCAGAACAGGCCGAGAAGGATGATGATCGCGGCCGGCAGAATGAGGGGTGCAAGGTTGCTGTTGTAAACCGCCAGCCCTTCGACCGCGGACAGCACCGACACCGCCGGTGTTATCATCGAATCGCCGTAGAACAGTGACGTCGCAAAGACGCCCAGCAGGACGATACCGCGGGACCATCGCTGAGTCCTGGTTTGACCGTTGATGAGGGCAAGCAGGGCCAGACTGCCCCCTTCCCCCTTGTTGTCGGCACGCATGATGACGGTCACATATTTGAGCGTCACAACCAGCATCATCGACCAGAACATGAGGCTGATGACGCCCAATATATGGTCTGGATCGAGATCCAGATGATGATGCCCGGCAAAGGTTTCCCGGAATGCGTAGAGCGGACTGGTGCCGATGTCGCCGAACACGATGCCGATCGCGCCGACGACCAGCTTCATTGTCGCTTTTTGCCCGGCATGGCCGTGATCCTGGGCGCTTTCGTCATCGGCGCGCGCGGCGCCCGCGATCTCGTCAGCCATGAAGAAAATGCCGAATTGTCATGATCTTTGGATACCCGAACGGGGAAGCGGCCCGTCTTGTCATTCCATAAGCCCCCGCAAACCGCCGCGCCCTATCACGGCTGCGGGATGGTGGCAATGATGCCGCAGACGCCGCAACCGGCTACTGGCTTCCAGACGCCAGCATGGCATCGATACGCGCAATATTGGCTTCGAGTTCCTTCTTGACCTCGCTGTCTTCAGGCGCGCTGGCGGCAAGTGGCGCCCAAAGCGCCCGGGCTTCCTTGAGCTGGCCCGCGCGGGCCAGCGCCAATCCGTAGAAATAACGCGGCGCTGGCCCTTCAGGATCAATCGCCATCGACCGGCGATAGGCAAAATCGGCAGCGGGAGAGAGCACGCCGCCCGCATGCGCGACCAGCGCATTACCAAATCCCAGCCAAAGATTGGGGTCGTCTGGCGCCTCGCGCAGGCCGGACAGCAACACATTGGCCGCTTCCTTCGTTTTCCCCTGCCGCCCGAGACCGTCCGAGACCATGAGCCACGGGCCTGCCTTGCCATAGCGCTCGGCAAGGCCGCGGCGCTGCTCGGCGAGTCTTTCGTCGAAGGCGACAGCGCCCTCTGCTGCCGGCTGCCGGGGCGAACCCGCCAGCCCCGGACGCCCCTGCCAGGCATAGCCGGCCAGTCCCAACAACAGCGCAGCGGCCGTAATTTCCCAAGCTGTCCGCGGTATGCGGCCGATTGCGACCAGCGCGATGCTGACCAGGGCCAACAACCCAATGGCGATGATCCAGCCGATCATGACCGGCGTCTCCGCCTGATCCGCCCGCGCAGCAGCAGCAGCCCCAATCCCAGGAGAATCAGCGGCGCGGCCCAGAGCGGCCAGAGGATCGGATCGGCCGTCGGCTCATAGCTCACCCAGTCGCCATAGCGTTCGATCAGCCAGGCGCGGATATGTTCCGGCGCCTCGCCGGCCATGATGCGTTCGCGAATCTGGGAACGCATGTCACCGGCCATGCTGGCGTTACTGTCGGCTATGGACTGGCTCTGACAGGTAAGGCAGCGAATCGTTTCCATCAGCGTCCGCGCCTTTCTTTCCAGCGCCGGATCCTCGATCTGCCGGTCGGCATAGGGCGCGGGCGGCAGCGCCGACTGCGCAAGCGCAGGCGCATTCAGCAGCAGCGCCAGGAGGACGATCAGCATCCTCATTGGGCATTCCTCAGTCGGTCGAGGATCATCGGAACGTCATCCTCGCGAATGTCGCCGACATGCTGATATGCGATGCGCCCTTTGCCATCGATGATGAAGCTTTCGGGAACGCCGGACGATCCCATGGCGATCTGCACCTCGCTGCGTGCATCCAGCCCAATGCGGGAATAGGGATTGCCGTAACGGTTGAGGAAGGCATCGACATCAGGCCGGGCGTCGCGGATGGCGATGGCGTCTATTTCCACACCAGCCCGCTTGAGCGCCAGCAACTGCGGCGCTTCGGCGGCGCAAGGCACGCACCAGCTCGCGAAGATGTTGAGCAGGCGCGGTTTACCGGTCGCAAATTCCCCGCTTTGCAGCGGTGGGCGGTCGCTCGCGGCGGCAGGCAGGACGAAGGCCGGCAATGGCTTGCCCACCAGTTTCGAGCTGATGATCCGATCGTCCGGGCGCAGCAGCCCGCTTGCAAACAGCCCGAAAAATCCAAGAAACAGCGCCAGCGGCAGCCAGATCAGCAGCTTTTTCATGCGGCATTCTCCGCAGCCTTGCGCGCGCGCCATTTGAGCAGCCATCCGCGTCGTTCGCGTCCGACCAGCGCCAGCGCTCCGCCAAGGGCGATCAGGAAGCCACCGAACCAGATCAGCGTCACGAACGGCTTCCACCAGACGCGAAGCTGCCAGCGGCCTTCGTCCGCCTCCTGCCCCAATACGACATAAAGCTGCCCGTCCCAGCGCGTGAGCAGAGCCGCCTCCGTCGTGGTGGTCGGTGGCGAAGCAAAGAAGCGCGACTGCGGATGGATAAGGACCGGCTCCCCACCGCCTCGACTGGCTTCCATATCCGCCTGGAGCGCGGTCCAGTTATCGCCCGCGATCGGCAGGATCTGCCTGAAGCGAAGCGTCCAGCCCGCGATCTCCACCCGATCGCCCGGCCGGGCAGCGACCAGCTTTTCCAAGGTGAACGCCGAATCGCAAGCCATGCCGGCAAGGCTGACCGCGCAGCCCAGATGCGCGATCACCATGCCCCAGGTGAAAAGTGGCGTCCGCCACAGATTGCGCTTCCAAAGCGGTGCGACGCTGCCCACCGCGACGGCCAGAGCGATCACCAGACCAAGAAAGGGCAATATGCCGATCCGGCCCCAGGCAAATACCGCCAGGGCGAGGAACACCAGCCCGGCCGCCACCATTGGAACGGTAATGCGGCGGGTCACCTCCCGCATCCGGTCACGCCGCCAGCGAGTCAGCGGCCCCAGCACCATGGCGATCATCAGCACCAACGCCACGGGTCCGGCGATACGGTCGAAATAGGGTGCGCCCACCGACACCTTGTGCCCAAAGGCCTCAGTCAGCAGCGGATAGAGCGTGCCGACCAGCACCAGCCCTAAAATCACGGACAGCAGCAGGTTGTTGACGACCAGCATGGTTTCCCGGCTGACCAGTTCGAACGGCGCACCCTCGCGGACTGCGCCCACGCGCCAGCCGAACAGCGCCAGCGCACCACCAATGTAGATGCCCAAAAGCGCCAGGATGAAGGTTCCGCGCTCCGGATCGACGGCAAAGGCATGAACGCTGGTCAAAATGCCCGACCGGACGAGGAACGTGCCCACCATCGACATGGAGAAGGCGATCACCGCCAGCATCACTGTCCAGGCCCGTAGCGCGTCCCGAGTTGCCAGCACCGTTACGCTATGCAGTAGCGCTGTCGCCGCCAGCCACGGCATGAGCGAGGCGTTTTCCACGGGATCCCAGAACCACCAGCCACCCCAACCCAGCTCATAATAGGCCCAATAGCTGCCTGCCGTGATACCAAGCGTCAGCAATATCCATGCGCCCAGCACCCAAGGCCGCATTGCGCGCGCAAAGGCCGCGTCGACCTGCCGGGTCAACAAGGCGCCGACCGCAAAGGAGAAGGCGACGGACAAGCCGACATAGCCGAGATAAAGCGTCGGTGGGTGAAACGCCAGGCCGGGGTCCTGCAACAGCGGGTTCAACCCCTGCCCATCCGGGGCAGGCGGATCGATCCGCGCAAAGGGATTGGAGGCGAAAAGCAGAAATGCATAGAAGCCGAGGCTGATCGCAGCCTGCCCGCCCAACGTCGCCATATGCGTGTCGCGTCGCAAGGCGCGCTCAAACAGGGCGACGGCCGAACCAGCGACGCCCATCACCGTGACCCACAGCAGCATCGACCCTTCATGATTGCCCCAGGTCCCGGCGAATTTGTACAGCCATGGTTTCATGGAATGACTGTTGCTGGCGACCAGCAGGACCGACATGTCGGACCGCAGGAACAGGGTTATCAGCAGGGCGAACGCCAGTGCCGTCAGCACGCCCTGCGCCACCGCCACGGGACGGACCGCGCCGAGCAGATCGCTCTTGCCCCCTGCCAGGCCGATCGCCGCGAGAGCCAGTTGCAGCAGCGCCAACGATGCGGCCAACCATAATGCGGCCAGGCCGGATTCAGCGATCATGTGCGCCTCGCTTCACCGATCCACCTTCATCTTGTGGGTCTTCTCATCATAGCTCATGCCTTCCAGCTCACGAGGCATGTAACGTTCGTCATGCTTGGCCAGCAGGTTTGTCGCCTGGAAAGTGCCGGCGGCATCGAACGCTCCTTCAGCGACGACGCCGGATCCTTCGCGGAAAAGGTCGGGGGTGATTCCCTTGAAGCTCGCGGGAACGGTGGACTTGCCATCGGTGACGTTGAAACGGATGGTGACGCCGTCGCTGGCGCGCTTCAGGCTCCCCTTCACCACCATTCCGCCCAGCCTGATCGCCTTGCCCGGCTCGACACCCTTCGTCTTCACGTCGTAGGGCGCGTAGAAATAGGCCGCCTCATCCTTCAGCGCGGAAGCGGCGAGCAGACCCGCACCAATGAGCGCGACGAGCGCCACCACGGCAAGGACCAGCCTTTGATGCTTTGCCTTCATGGCCTGTCCGCCGATGCCCTGCTTTCAGCGCCCTGCATCGCCCGCCAGCTGAGCAGGCTGATTAAGCCCGTACCCAGAAAGGTGAGCGCATAGGCGCCGATCACGAAAGCCCACTGGTTCATATCCTCACCCCCGCGCCAGCCTTTGCATGCGCGCTTCGATCTTGTTCTGCGCCAATATGGCGCGCATGCGCATCAACACGATCGCGGCGAAAAGCAAGGTGAATCCGATCAAGGTAAAGCCGAGCGGCCAGAGAAGCGCTCCATCGATGCTTGATCCCCGCAACGTGATGCTGGGCCCCTGATGCAGGCTGTTCCACCACACGACCGAGCGGTTGATGATCGGGATATTGATCGCGCCGACGAGCCCGAAAATGGCGGTCACCGGGCTCACTCCGCCGTTGCCCTGTCGCGCGCTGGCGTTGGCGAGCGCGATATAGCCCAGATAAAGGAACAACAGCACGAGCATGGATGTCATCCGCCCGTCCCATTCCCACCAGGTTCCCCAGGTCGGCCGCCCCCAGATCGATCCGGTGATGAGACAGATCGCCGTGAAGAATGCGCCGGGCATGGCGATGGCGCGGCCCGCGATCGACGCCAGAGGATGACGCCAGACGAGTTGCATGAGGGCCGCGATGGCGATCCCGGTCCATCCACCCATCCCCAGCCATGCTGCAGGCACATGAATATAGAGAATGCGCACCGTATCGCCCTGCAGATAGTCCGCGGGCGTCACGA
The DNA here is from genome assembly GCF_040676415.1 of Sphingobium sp. LSP13-1-1.1. Taxonomy (NCBI): domain Bacteria; kingdom Pseudomonadati; phylum Pseudomonadota; class Alphaproteobacteria; order Sphingomonadales; family Sphingobiaceae; genus Sphingobium; species Sphingobium sp. LSP13-1-1.1. Next base: position 17,165 of record NZ_JBEGHU010000023.1, read on the forward strand.
ACAGGCCGCATGCCGCGCCTGTCAGCAACAGGATAAGCCCCGGCCAGAACAGCCAGGCGGTCAACGGCCGGGCAATTTTGAGGAAGCGTGCAGGATTGGCGAAACGATGCATGAGACGAGGCTATTAGCTTCCCCGTGGGCTCAAGGCCAGTAGGCCTTTTTCCCAATTTCATCGCCCGAAAACGGCGGCCGGCCGGAACCACCTCCCCCCTTTTTTGTGACAGGCAGGCGACAAACTGTCCCTGACGCACTATATGCGCGCGAAAGCCGCCCGACAGGTGCGGACAGGATCGGCAGTGGACCATCAAGAACCCATGTTTACGACCAACCCGTTCGACGACGACAAACTGCGTGAGGAATGCGGCATTTTCGGCGTCTTCAACGCTGAAACCGCTTCTGCCATGGTCGCCCTTGGCCTTCATGCCCTCCAGCATCGTGGTCAGGAAGCCGCAGGCATAACCAGCTGGGACGGCCATGATTTCCATACCCATCGGGCAATGGGACATGTGGCCGGCAATTTCGATCGGGACGAAGTGATTCGGGCCCTTCCCGGTACCGCCGCCTGCGGCCATGTCCGCTATTCCACTACAGGCGAGACATCGCTCCGCAATGTCCAGCCGCTTTACGCGGAATTGAGTTCAGGGGGTTTCGCCGTCGCGCACAACGGCAATATCTCCAATGCCATGAAACTGCGTCGCGAATTGATCCGCCGAGGTTCCATCTTTCAGTCCACCTCCGATACGGAGGTCATCATCCATCTGGTGGCGACGTCCACTTACCGGACGCTGCTCGACAAGTTCATCGACGCGCTGAAGCAGGTCGAGGGCGCCTATTCGCTGATCGTGATGACGCCCGAAGGCATGGTCGCCTGCCGTGACCCGCTGGGCATCCGTCCGCTGGTCATGGGCAAGCTGGGCGAGTCGATCATCTTCGCTTCGGAAACCGTGGCGTTCGACGTCGTGGGCGCGGAACATGTCCGTTCGATCGACCCAGGCGAACTCGTCATCGTCACCCATGACGGCGAAGTACGCAGTCATCGTCCCTTTGGCGACACGCATGCACGCCCCTGCATATTCGAACATGTCTATTTCAGCCGCCCCGATTCCGTCGTCGACGGGTCCAGCGTCTATTCAGTCCGCAAGGCCATCGGCGCGCAGCTCGCCATCGAAAACCCGGTCGAGGCGGACTTCGTCATTCCCGTGCCCGACAGCGGTGTGCCGGCGGCGATCGGCTATGCCCAGCAATCGAGCATTCCTTTCGAGCTGGGCATCATCCGTTCACATTATATCGGCCGCACCTTCATCCAGCCGGGCGACAAGGTCCGGCACCTTGGCGTAAAGCTGAAGCATAATGCCAATCGCGCGCTGATCGAGGGCAAGCGCATCGTCCTGATCGATGATTCCATCGTGCGCGGAACTACCTCGCTGAAAATCGTTCAAATGATGCGTGAAGCAGGCGCCAAGGAAGTGCACATGCGCATCGCCAGCCCGCCGACGAAGCATAGCTGCTTCTATGGCGTCGATACGCCAGAGCGCACCAAGTTGCTGGCGCATCGCCTGGATATCGGCGGGATGCAGGACTTCATCCATGCCGACAGCCTGTCGTTCATATCCATCGATGGTTTGTACAAGGCGCTGGGTGAAGCGAAGCGCGCCGACATCCGGCCGCAATATTGCGATGCCTGCTTCACCGGCGACTATCCCACGACGCTGACCGACCAGGATGAAGCTGTGGTGCAGAACCAGCTCGAACTGCTGGCCGAGCGCGTGGTCTGATCGTCTTTCCCACCTCGATACCGATGACCCGGCGCTTTACCACTCCGGGGCTCGCTTCTTCCTGATTCCAAGAGGGATATTCATGTCCTCCCAGTCCCTTTCCGGTAAGCTCGCCCTCATCACGGGCGCAAGCCGCGGCATCGGCGCCGCCACTGCGGAGGCGCTTGCCGCCGCGGGCGCCCATGTCATCCTGACCGCGCGCACCACGGGCGGACTGGAAGAGGTGGAGGAGCGCATTCATCGGGCGGGGGGCAGCGCGACGATCGCGCCCCTCGACCTGATCGACGGCGAAAGCATCGGGCGGCTGGCGCAAGCGATTTCCGGCCGGTGGCAGGCGCTCGACATATTGGTGCTGAATGCCGCGACGCTGGGCAGCCTGGCTTCGGTCCCGGCCATCGACGCCAAGGAATTTGCCCGGTTGCTCACCCTCAACGTCGCGGCGCCTCAGGCCTTGATCGCTGCTTTCGACGGCATGCTGAGGGCGAGCGGCGATGCACGCGTGGTGGCGATCACCTCTTCGGTAGGGGCACAACCGCGGGCTTATTGGGGCGCCTATGGTGCTTCGAAGGCGGCGCTCGAAACGCTGGTGGGAGCCTATGGCGAGGAGGTGAAGAACATCTCTGCCATTCGCACCCATATCGTGGATCCTGGCGCCACCCGCACCGCCATGCGGGCACGTGCGTTCCCCGGCGAAGATCCGTCGGCGCTCAAGGCGCCTGAACTGGTGGGACAGGCTATCGTCGATCTGGTGATTGCCGATACACCGGGCGGTTTTCGGACCCGCATGGATTGAGGGCGGGCCGGCAGGATTGGGCCATGGTTCTGCCGTAACGCGCCATGTCCGGCGGACAGCACCGGCTATCCGCCAATCCTCACCTCATCCGGTTTCACCATCCGGTTTCACCAGCGTAACCTGCGCCACGTCGATAGTTCCACCGCGAAAGCCGCCCTCGCAATACATCAGATAATAGCGCCAGAGGTCGACGAAATGCTGGTCGAAACCGGGCGGCAACCAGCCTTTGTCCACAGCTCGATCAAAGCGTTCGCGCCAGCGCCGCAGCGTTTCAGCATAATGCAGGCCAAAACGGCGTACATCGCGCCACACCAGGCCTTTCGCTTCGGCCAGCGCCCGAAACCGGCTTTCCGACATGAGCATGCCGCCGGGGAAAATATAGGTCTGGATGAAATCCGCGCCTCTGGCATAGCCTTCGAATATCGCATCATCGATCAATATATACTGGATCGCCGCCCGGCCGCCCGGTTTGAGCAGCCGCTCGATCGCCTCAACATAGGCAGGCCAGTAGCGTTGCCCTACCGCCTCCACCATTTCCACGCTGGCGATGGCGTCATATTGGCCCTGGGCATCGCGATAGTCGCGCAATATGATATTCGCGCCCGACCCCAGGCGGTCACGCGCGAAATCGGCCTGCTCAACCGAAAGGGTGAGGCCATCATAGCGGATCGGACAACGCGCCATCACCTGTTCGGCCAAGCCACCCCAGCCACAGCCGATTTCCAGCAGCGCATCACCTTCACGAAGGTCGAGCCTGTCGAGAATGGCATCAACCTTTCGATGTTGCGCACGTTCCAGGCTTTCGATCCGATCATCAGGGTCGCGAAAAAGGGCGCTGGAATAATGCATGCCCTTGTCCAGCCATAGCTGGTAAAAGTCATTCCCCAGATCATAATGATAGGCGATGTTGCGCCGCGATCCCTTGCGGCTGTTGCGCCTTGCCCAATGGAGCGATCGGCCGATCCAGCGCGCTGGTCCATGCGGCCGGGCGACATTGCCCAGACTGGCGGCGTTGGCCATGAACAGGGCGAACAGCGGAACCGGGTCGGGGCTGGTCCACTCCCCTCGCGCCCAGGCACGGTACCAGCCCGCCGATCCTCCCGCGGCCAGACGAAGCAACGCACGCCAGAGCCGAAGATGGACCTCGCATTCCGGTCCCGGCGCACGACCACCCAGCAGGCGCTGGCTGCCGTCGGGCAGAATGGCATGCAGAGCCCCCTGCTCCAGCCCCAAATCAATGCGGTCGAGCAGTTTGTGAAACTGCCGCGCGACGAGATGATCCGGCCAGCCGTGAGCACGGCGCTCCAGCGGCCGCTTGATCGGCACTGCCGCCCGGCCGCGGCGGGGTTCCATGACGTTCATGCCTTCACTCTGCCCAATGGTCTACTGCGTCGCAATCATGGCTTGATCCCGCGCCAGGCGGCGAGCGCCCTTTCGCGCCCCTCCCGATGACCGATGCACTTGGCCGGATAATCGGGCGGTCTGGCATCATGGGCGTCGGGATCGTGAATGATGTCATCTTCCAGATGCGCCAGTTCCGGCACCCAGGTCCTGATATAGGCCGCGGCATCGAACTTCTCCGACTGGGTCAAGGGCGCCATGATCCGGGAAAATATATTGGCATCCACGCCGCTGCCTGCAACCCACTGCCAATTGACGCTGTTGTTGGCGTAGCTCGCATCGACCAGCGTGTCCCAGAACCAGCGCGCGCCATGCCGCCAGTCGATCAACAGATGCTTGATCAGAAAGCTGGCCGTGATCATGCGGACGCGATTATGCATCCAGCCGGTGGCCCAAAGCTGCCGCATGCCCGCATCGACGATGGGATAGCCGGTGCGCCCGGTCTTCCAGGCGCTGAAGTCGCCTCCCGCCTCGCGGAGATCGCGCCAGGGCAGGTGATTGAAAGCTGGCCTCGCATTTTCCGAACCATAGGTGGGCATGGCCCAGATCTGGTTATGGGCATAGTCGCGCCAGATCAGTTCCTTGAGGAAAGTCGTCGCATCGCCGGGCGCTTCGGCAACCCGGTGCCAGACATGGGCGGGTGAGACTTCCCCGAAATGAAGATGAGGCGACAGGCGCGAGCTTCCCTCCCGCGACGGCAGGTTTCTGGCATGGTCATATTGGGCCACCTCATCAAGGAATGCGGCGACATTGGCCCGCGCGCCAGCCTCCCCCGGCGTCCAATCCTGCGAAAAGGCGGCAGCCCAGTCAGGCTTCGTGGGTAGAAGCGCCCACTGCTCCAGCGACTCACCCTGGGGCCAATGTCGTGGCCCATCAATCCGCGAAGGTGCCCGAACCGGCCCGGCCGGCGGCATATGCTCCATCACGGCGCGGGCAAACGGCGTGTAGATGCGGTAACTGGTCCCCGTGCCGGTCCGCACAGCGCCGGGCGGAAGCAGCAATGCGCCGTCATGCAGGCAGAGGTCCAGCTTTTTGGCGATCGCCTTCTCCGCATTGCGCCACCAAGGCTCATAATGATGCAGTGCGTGGACACGGCGGGCGCCCGTTTCTTCTGCGATCTGGATAATCTGATCGATGCTTCTGCCCTGCCTCAGGATCAGGCGCGATCCCTTTTCCCGAAGATCATTGTCCAGGCTTTCCAGGCTGTGATGCAGCCACCAGCGCGATGCGCCGCCCATCTTCCAATGGTGCGGCGCGTGATCGTCCAGCACATAGACGGGAATCACCGGCCCATCGCGCACGGCGGCCGCCAGTGCGGCCTGATCGGCAAGACGCAGGTCCTGGCGAAACCAGAGGATGACGGGATCCGACATGCACGCGGCCATGCCATGACCCGCCTGCTGTTCCAAGCCCCCGCCCATTTGAAGCGAAGCAAAGCACAAATCGCCGCGTCGGGTTTTTTCCGGCATGGACGTGCGGCCGCTTGCCGCCTATTCTTGCACTGCACAATCAACGAGCCGGATCCGGCTTTTCGGGATTAACGACCAGGGACTATGATGGCGTCGATGCCAAATGAATCAGAACTCGCCTATCGGCCATGTGTGGGTATCATGCTCGTCAACATGGAGGGCAAGGTGTTCGTCGGCCAGCGAATCGACAATGCGGTGGAGGCCTGGCAGATGCCGCAGGGTGGCATCGATGACGGTGAAGACATGAAGACCGCTGCCCTTCGCGAACTGAACGAAGAAACCGGCATCGTCCGCGATCATGTCGAGATCATAGCCAAGGCGCGCGAAGAGCATTTTTATGACCTTCCGCCCGAATTGGTCGGCAAGCTGTGGGGCGGCAAATATCGTGGCCAGCGGCAATATTGGTTTCTCGCCCGCTTCCTGGGTTCGGACGAGGATATCGATATCCAGACGGCGCATCCGGAATTTCGCGAATGGAAATGGACCGAGCCGGACAGCCTGCCGGACCTGATCGTGCCCTTCAAGCGCAAGCTGTATCGGGATATTCTTCAGGAATTCAGGGATCTGATCTGAAAACAGGGATTAAAATCCTCTGCCGTCTCGGTATGAAGGGGCGCATGCGTTATTGGCTGGCCCCTCTCCCTCTCCTTCTCTCCACCCCGGCGCTGGCCGATTATCCCGTGCTGCTGCCTCCGTCGGTCCGGGAAATGATGGAAGCGGCGATTGCCAATGGCAATGAGACCGAAATCGCAACCGTCGCCAAGATCGCCAAGCAAACCAATCCCGGCTCCGCCGACGAAATCCAGCGAATGGTCAACAGTTGGAAGGCGCGGACCAAGGCCACGCACGAAGCCGTGATCCGAGAAGCGCGCTTTACCGATTTGTGGACCGGCAAGTTCGAAGCGGGCGGATTCCGTTCCACCGGCTCCACAAGAGAGATCGGCATCAGCGCCAGTGCCGCAGTCAAACGCAACGGAATCCAGTGGTCGCACAAGCTGGCCGCCAGCGTCGATTACCGTCGCGCCAACGGGATTACGTCGCGCGAACGCTACACCGCCAGCTATGAGCCGCGTTATGAGTTCGATCCCAGAGGCTTTGCCTATGGCTTGACTCAATTCGAACGGGACACGTCGATCGGCTATGACGCGCGATACACCGCGTCGGCGGGTATCGGTTACAAGCTGATTGTCAGCGATCCGGTCGATCTGGCGCTGGATGCCGGCCCGTCGATTCGGCATGCGCGATATGTGGCAGGTGAACAGGAAACCAAGTTGGGCGCCCGTGCATCGATGGATGTCGCCTGGCGACTGACGCCGGTGCTGACATTCAAGCAGACAGCGTCCGGCTATGCGGAAAGTGACGTCTACACGCTCAATTCGCTGACTTCGCTGGTGACGAAGGTCGGAACACGCTGGTCGGCCGCCTTTTCCTACAATGTGCAATATGAATCGGAAACGCTGCTGTCGGCTCGGGATTCCGACACGATGAGCCGCCTGACCCTTACCTACGACTTTTAGAAGCGGGGTGGAGGGGCGCCCTCCGCTCTGATAGGGTTCGCAGGATGAGAGGTCTTTCGTCGTTCGAACAGAGCGTCATGGAAAGCGCGGCAGATGCGCCCATGCTCGCCCAGACTGAAAAATGGGCGGCGGTAAACAGCGGGTCGCGCAATCTTCCCGGGCTTGCCGCCATGGCAACCATGCTCGCCGACGCCTTTGCCAGCCTTCCTGGCTCCATTTCCCTTGTCGATCCAGCGCCGGTGGAGACAGTCCGGCCCGACGGCGCTCTGGCCATGGTCGCGCATGGCAGCCACCTGCGCCTGGCGGTGAGGCCTGAAGCCCCGGTGCAGATCCTGCTCACCGGCCATATGGATACGGTGTTTCCCGCCGACCACAGCTTTCAGGCGTTGCGATGGATCGATCCGGTCACGCTGAATGGACCGGGCGTGGCGGATATGAAGGGCGGGCTGGCCGTCATGCTGGCAGCCTTGCGTGCCGTGGAAACCGCACCGGATGCAATGCAGTTGGGCTATGACGTCATCATCAACAGCGATGAGGAGGTCGGCAGCCCTTCATCGGCGGCGTTGTTGCAGCAGGTTGCAACGGGCAAGCTCGCCGCCCTCACCTATGAACCGGCATTGCCTGACGGCACGCTGGCGGGGGCACGCGCCGGTAGCGGCAATTTTGCCATTGTCATCACCGGGCGCAGCGCGCACGCTGGCCGCAATCCACAGGAGGGCCGCAACGCCATCGTCGCCGCGGCCGACCTGGCGCTGCGGCTGAAGGCGGCGAGCGGTGCCGGCTTTTCCTGCAATCCCGCACGGATCGAGGGTGGCAGTCCCAATAATGTCGTGCCCGATCATGCGGTTCTGCACGTCAATTTCCGGCCAAAGACCTTCGCGGACCAACAGGCTGCCGACCTGCTGCTGAAAGACGTCATGGCGATGATCGCGCGGGAGCACGAAGTCATGCTCCACCTGCATGGCGGCTTCGGCCGGCCGCCCAAGCCGATGGATGCGCAGGCGGAAGCCCTTTTCGGACTGGTCCGGCAATGCGGTGCCGATCTGGGTATTTCCATTGCCTGGCGCGATACCGGCGGGGTGTGCGATGGGAATAATATTGCGGCCTGCGGCGTGCCCGTGGTCGACACCATGGGTGTACGCGGCGGCGATATTCACAGCGATAAGGAATATCTGATCGTCGACAGCCTGGCCGAACGGGCGCAATTATCGGCGCTGACGTTGCTGCGTATTGCACAAGGGCATTTCAGGACGGGGGTGAAGGCGTGAGTTTTTTCATGCGTACGGCGCGCGCCGACGATCTGCAGACCCTCTATGAAATGGCGAAGCTGACCGGCGGCGGCTTCACCAATCTGCCGCCCGACCGAAAGTCGCTGGTCGCGAAGCTGGAGCGTACGGAACAGGCGCTGGCCCGGCAAAGCGAGGGGGTTGAGGACGAACTGATCGTCATGGTGCTGGAAAACGGCCAGACGGGGCAGGTCCGCGGCACTTGCCAGATTTTCAGCAAGGTAGGGCAAAGCTGGCCCTTCTATTCCTATCGGCTGGGCGTTTTGACCCAACATAGCCGGGAACTGTCGCGCACCTTCAGGGCGGAAATGCTCTCGCTCGTCACCGATCTGGAAGGGTCGACGGAGGTTGGCGGCCTCTTCCTGCACCCCCGCGAGCGCGCCGAGGGCCTTGGCCTGCTGCTGGCGCGCAGCCGCTATCTCTACATCCGCAACCATCGGGCGCGCTTTGGGGAACGGATCATCGCGGAACTGCGGGGGGTCATCGACGAGGCGGGCGGTTCCCCCTTCTGGGATGGTCTCGCGGGTCGCTTTTTCGGCATGAGCTTTCAGGAAGCGGACGAGTTCAATGCAGTGAACGGTAACCAGTTCATTGCCGACCTGATGCCCAAGACGCCGATCTACACCGCCATGCTGACCGACAGTGCCCGCGGCGTCATCGGTATGCCCCATCCCAATGGCCGCGCGGCCATGCGCATGCTGGAGACGGAAGGTTTCACCAATCCCGGTTATGTCGACATATTCGATGGCGGCCCGACGATGGTGGGGCAGATCAACGCGCTGCGCACCATAGCCCACGCCTCTGATGCGCGATTGGGGGCCGTGCATGAGAAGGGCGGAGAAAAGATGCTAGTGACCACCGGACGGCTCGCGGATTTCCGCTGCACCTACGCCTTCGTGATGGAGTGCGACGATGGCGGCATCTCGCTCGACCGGGCGTCTGCGGAACTGCTGGGGCTGGAGCCGGGCCAGTCATTCACCATGGCGGAACGGGCATGAGGGCAAGAGAGATCAATTTCGACGGCATGGTCGGTCCCAGCCACAATTATGCCGGCCTCAGCCCAGGCAATCTGGCGTCGGCGCGCAATGCGGGAGCGATCTCCTATCCCAGGGCGGCGGCGTTGCAGGGCATAGAAAAGATGCGGTCCAACCTGCAGCTTGGACTGACGCAGGGCCTATTCCTGCCCCAATGGCGCCCGGATGGCGCCTGGCTGTCGGCGCTGGGAACTGATGTCGGCAATGCGGAGGCGCATATCCGGGCGGCCGCGATGTCGGCATCCTCCATGTGGGCGGCCAATGCCGCGACCGTCTCACCCGCTCCCGATACGGCGGATGGGCGCACGCATCTGACCGTCGCCAATCTCGTCACCATGCCACATCGCAGCCATGAATGGCCGCAAACGCTCGCTCAGTTGCGACTCGTCTTTTCCGACCGCCGGGCCTTTGCCGTCCATGGCCCCGTCCCCGCCCCCTTTGGCGACGAGGGCGCGGCCAATCATATGCGCCTGTGTAACAGCCATGGCGAAGCGGGAGTGGAAATATTCGTCTATGGCCAATCGGGCGGCCCCTTTCCCGCTCGCCAGCATATAGAGGCAAGCAAGGCTGTCGCCCGGCTGCATCGGCTGGATCCGGATCGCACCCTGTTCGTCATGCAGTCGGAAGAAGCGATCGCGGCGGGCGCGTTCCACAATGATGTCGTCGCAGTCGCCAACGAGCGCGTGCTTTTCACCCATGAGCACGCCTTTACCGACAAGGAGCGTTTCTATGCAGATCTCCGCACCCGGCTGCCCTCGGTCGAAATAGTCGAGGTTCCAGCCAGTGCCATAAGCCTCTCCGACGCAATCCGCAGCTATATCTTCAATGCGCAGCTCGTGACCCTGCCCGATGACGGCGGCTCGTCTTCGCCCGGGGCAGGCATGGCGCTGATCCTGCCGACCGAGGCGCGAGACATGCCGGCCATCTGGGCATGGCTGGAACAGATGGTGGCGGGCAACGGTCCGATCCGCAGGCTCGTACCCGTCGACGTGCGGCAGTCCATGGCCAATGGCGGCGGTCCCGCCTGCCTTCGCCTGCGCGTGGTGGCCGATCCGGCGAATATCGATCCCCGCTTCCTGGTCGATGAGGCAAAGCTGGACGGCATTGCCGACATCGTCCGAAATTACTGGCCCGAAGCCATTGCGCCCGACGATCTGGTCGATACCCGTTTGATCGCCCGCATCGAACAATCATGGTTAACCCTTGTTGACCATTTGCAACTTTCGGGCGATCTAGTTCCCTGACGGCAAGCAGGCCGGGTGGGACCAAATGGAACGGATCAAGCGCCTCTTCACGATCAAGACGAAGTTCGAGGCGTTTCTGGTGATCTACGCCCTGGCTCTGGGCGCGACCGAACGCGGATTCGTCTATATGCAGCAATATCCGGGCACGGGTGGACATCTGCTTGCCCTGGCCTGCACCGGCAGCGTGTTCATGGCCGGCGGCATGATATTGGATGCGGTAGAACTGCGACGCAGCGCCCTTTAACTCTCTGCAGACTTGTATCTGCTGCCTGCTCCATGCAGGAGCGGCTCCATGGCTGCAATCATGCTTCAGGGAACAGGCTCGGACGTCGGCAAATCCTTGCTGGTGGCCGGCCTTTGCCGGGCACTGGTTCGGCGTGGATATAGCGTCCGGCCTTTCAAGCCGCAAAACATGTCCAACAATGCTGCCGTCACCAGTGATGGCGGAGAGATCGGGCGCGCGCAGGCGCTTCAGGCCATGGCCGCGGGCGTCGAGCCGCATACGGACATGAACCCGGTACTGTTGAAGCCTCAGGCCGACCGGACGTCGCAGCTTGTCGTCCACGGCCAGGTTCGCGGCAAGCTCGGCAGCAGGAATTTCCGGTCGGCGCGCGGAGAATTGCTGGAGGCCGTGCTCGCCAGCTATCATCGGTTGCAGGCGCAATGCGACGTCGTCGTCGTGGAGGGCGCCGGATCACCGGCTGAAGTGAACCTGCGGGCGGGCGACATCGCCAATATGGGCTTCGCCCGGGCAGCCGATGTGCCGGTGATCCTGGTCGGGGACATCGACCGCGGCGGCGTGATCGCCGCCATCGCCGGAACCAAGGCCGTGATCGATCCCGCCGATGCGGCTATGATCCGAGGTTTTCTGATAAACAAGTTCCGGGGCGATCCGGCGCTGTTCGAGGATGGCTATCGCCATATCGAGCATTTGACCGGCTGGCAGGGCTTTGGCGTCATTCCCTGGCTTGGCGAGGCCAGCCGCCTGCCCAGCGAGGATGCGGTGGTGCTCGAACGCCGGCGGGGGGGACTGGACGAAAAGCTGCTGATCGCTTGCCCCATCCTGCCGCGGATCGCCAACTTCGACGATCTGGATCCCCTGAAACTGGAGCCGGGGGTGGAGGTCATGATGGTGCCGCCGGGACAGCCCATTCCGGCTGAGGCCACGCTCATCATCCTGCCGGGTTCCAAGGCGACGATCGCCGATCTGCAGGCGGTTCGCGATCAGGGATGGGACATCGACATTCGCGCCCATCATCGGCGCGGGCGACCGATATTGGGGATTTGCGGGGGTTACCAGATGCTGGGCCGCAGGATTGAAGACCCGGACGGGATCGAGGGATCGCCCGGCAGCGTCGAAGGGCTTGGCCTGCTGAACGTGGAAACCCGGCTCACAGCGATCAAGATATTGGAAAGAACGAACGGAGTTGCGCTGGGGCAGGCCTTTTCTGGCTATGAGATGCATGTCGGACGCACCGACGGCCCCGATTGCTTGCGCCCGTTCGCGCTGCTGGAGGGCGATCGTCCGGACGGCGCATCAAACGACGATGGCACGGTGATGGGGAGCTATATCCACGGCCTGTTCGCCAGCACCGCGCTGCGCTCCGCCTTTCTCGCGCGATTGGGTCACAAGGCTGCGTCCGGCGATTATCAGGCATCTGTAAATGATGCCCTGGACCAGATTGCAATGCAGCTGGAAGATCATGCCGACTTGGAAGGCATGATCCGGATCGCAAACACCTGACGGGAATGCGCCTGCTTTAACGTTTCAAGGGAAATGGCGCACCCGGAACGATTCGAACGTCCGACCCTCAGATTCGTAGTCTGATGCTCTATCCAGCTGAGCTACGGGTGCGTTGTGGATGGGCAGATAGAAGGGGCCGGACAGTCTGGCAACCCCAAAACGCGCCCGTCCCCAATTAAAAAAATGATGCCGCAACAGAGCACGCATAGCGCCGGCGAACTCATGCCGGACGCTGGCGATAATGATGATTTCAAGGGAAATGGCGCACCCGGAACGATTCGAACGTCCGACCCTCAGATTCGTAGTCTGATGCTCTATCCAGCTGAGCTACGGGTGCGTTGGAGTGGCGCAGATAGAAGCGACCAGACATTTGGGCAAGCTCTTTTTGCACTTTTTTGACAGGCTGCCCGATTGGAGATGTCCAACCGCAACCTTGTTCGGCGCCGGTCGTTCGACGGGCAGGAAAGGATGCTGAAATGACCTTTACCCCCAACGAAATCGCGCTGCTGGCGATTGCGCTGCTGATCGGCCTCCTGCTGGGCCTTATCATGAGCGGGCGTGGCAAGTACAAGCGCTGGTGGCGCGATGAACAGCTTGCCCATGCCCAGACGACCAAGGACCGGGATGTACGGCTGACCGCTGCGCAGGAGAGGATTGCGGAACTGGAACGGCAATCCGTTCCCGTTCTTGGCAGCGCTGCCGTCGGTACCATTGAGCGCGCACATGACCGGGACGATTTCAGCCGCATAAGCGGCATTACGCCACAGGACGAAATCGCGCTCAATAAAGCCGGCTACCACCGCTATGACCAGATCGCGGCAATCAGCGCAGAGCAAGAAGCCGCGCTGGAAACACGCCTCGGCCTCAAACCCGGCGTTATTTCCCGTGAGGAATGGCGGGAACAGGCCCGATTATTAGATGGACGCACCGAACATAGCCGTGCACGGGACCATGATCATCGCGCCACGCCAGTTTAAAAGGAAAGGGGGCGGAAAATCGCCCCCTTTCCTGTCACTTCCGATTCGCCAGCGCTGCCTGAGCGGCAGCAAGGCGGGCAATCGGCACACGATAAGGCGAGGCCGATACGTAATCGAGACCCGTCTTTTCGCAAAAGGCGATAGACGCCGGATCGCCGCCATGTTCGCCGCAGATGCCGAGCTTGATGCCGTCGCGGGTGGCGCGGCCGCGCTCGGCGGCAAGCTCGATCAATTCGCCCACGCCCTCCACGTCGATGCTGACGAAGGGGTCGCGGGCGAATATGCCCTTGTCGACATATTGCGTCAGGAAACGCCCGGCGTCATCGCGGCTGATGCCGATCGTGGTCTGCGTCAGGTCGTTGGTGCCGAAGGAGAAGAATTCGCCGACTTCAGCGATCTCGCCGGCCTTGAGTGCAGCGCGGGGCAGCTCGATCATGGTGCCGACCAGATATTCGACGCTGGCGCCCTGTTCCTCGAAAACCTGCTTGGCGACGCTGTCGACGATCGCCTTCATCAATTCCAGTTCCTTCTTCGTGGCCACGAGCGGGATCATGATCTCCGGGATCGGGGCGTCGCCGCTACGCTGCTTGATGATCAGCGCGGCTTCGAAGATGGCGCGGGCCTGCATCTCATAAATTTCGGGATAAGTGACGCCCAGACGGCAACCACGATGGCCCAGCATCGGGTTGAATTCATGCAATTCTGCGGCACGGCGTTTCAGCGCTTCCACACCCACGCCAGCCGCCTTCGCCACTTCCTCGAACTCAGCTTCGCCATGCGGCAGGAATTCATGCAACGGCGGGTCGAGCAGGCGGATGGTAACGGGCAGACCGGCCATCACCATGAAAATCTGCGCGAAATCGTCGCGCTGTTCCGGCAACAGCTTTTCCAGCGCAATCCGGCGTCCCTTTTCCGTGTCGGCGAGGATCATCTCGCGGACCGCGGTGATGCGGGCGGCGTCGAAGAACATATGCTCGGTGCGGCAGAGACCGACGCCTTCCGCGCCAAAATCCCGGGCTGTCTGACAATCCAGCGGAGTTTCGGCATTGGCGCGGACCTTGAGGCGACGAACCTTGTCGGCCCAGCCCATCAGCGTGCCGAAATCACCTGCCAGTTCGGGCTGCACGGTCGGGACCTCACCGGCCATCACTTCGCCTGTCGAACCATCGATGGTGAGGATGTCGCCTTCCTTCAGCGTCCGGCCATCGATGCGCAAAGTCCTGGCGGCATTGTCGATCGACAGGCTGCCCGCCCCGGAGACGCAGGGACGGCCCATGCCGCGCGCGACCACGGCGGCGTGGCTGGTCATGCCGCCTCGCGCGGTCAGGATGCCCTTGGCCGCATGCATGCCATGAATGTCCTCAGGGCTGGTTTCGACGCGGACGAGGATGACGGAATCACCCAGTTCATTCCGGCGCTCGGCGGTATCGGCGTCAAACACGATCGCGCCCGAAGCCGCGCCCGGAGAAGCAGGCAGGCCCTTGGTCAGCACATCGCGAGGCGCCTTGGGGTCGAGCGTCGGGTGCAGGAGCTGGTCGAGCGCGGCGGGATCAACGCGGGCCACGGCTTCTTCCTCCGTGATCAAGCCCTCACTCGCCATGTCCACCGCGATCTTGAGCGCAGCCTTGGCAGTGCGCTTGCCCGACCGGGTCTGGAGCATCCAGAGCTTGCCCTGCTGCACCGTGAATTCGATGTCCTGCATGTCGCGATAATGGGTTTCGAGGATATGGAACACCCGCGCCAGCTCGACATAGGTTTCCGGCATCGCCTCTTCCATCGACAGCGGCTTGGCCCCTGCCCGTTCGCGCGCCTGCTTGGTGAGATATTGCGGCGTGCGGATGCCCGCCACCACGTCCTCGCCCTGGGCGTTGATCAGATATTCGCCATAATAGGCATTCTCACCAGTGGCCGGGTCGCGGGTGAAGGCCACGCCGGTGGCCGAGCTATCGCCCATATTGCCGAACACCATCGCCTGCACATTGACGGCGGTGCCCCAATCATGCGGGATCGAGTTCAGGCGGCGATAGACCTTGGCGCGATCAGCCTGCCACGATCCGAACACGGCGCTGATCGCGCCCCATAGCTGGTCATTGACATCCTGCGGGAAAGGCTTGTTCCAAAGCTTTGAAACAAGCCCCTTATATTCCGCAACGAGCGCCTTCCAATCGACGGCGGTCATTTCGGTGTCGAGCGTGTATCCCTGGTCTTCCTTGGCGATCTCCAGCGCCTCTTCGAAGGCGCCATGGTCGAGTTCCAGGACCACGTCGGAATACATCTGGATGAACCGTCGGTAGCTGTCCCAGGCGAACCGCTCGTCGCCCGAGGTAGCAGCCAGACCAAGCACAGTTTCATCATTGAGACCAAGGTTCAGCACCGTGTCCATCATGCCGGGCATCGAAATGCGCGCGCCGGAGCGGACGGACACGAGCAGCGGGTCGGCCTTGTCGCCAAATTTCTTGCCGGTGATGCCCTCGATATGCACAATTCCGTTGGCGACTTCGGCCTTCAGGCTTTCAGGATAGACGCCGCCGTCCTGATAATAGCGGGTGCACATTTCGGTCGTGATGGTGAAGCCTGGAGGCACCGGCAGGCCAATGGCGGCCATGCCGTCCAGATTTGCGCCCTTGCCACCAAGAAGGTTCTTGTCACCTTTGCCGCCGTCATCGACGCCACCGCCGAAACGATAAACATAACGGGTAGCGGTCGTGCTCATGCTGGCCTCTTCCATTGTCAACATAATCGCGGCTCTCCTGCACTGATTGCCGTGTATTTGTGCGATGCAACAAAATTTAAACAACAAGCAGGCGACAAACGCACCTGCTTTTACGATAATTGCTCTCTTACTTCACTGATTTTCCCGGTTGTCCGGGTATCTTTCGGTTTCAGCCCGTAATTTTCGAAAAGTCCGCGACCGCATGAACCGCCTCGCGCACTCTTGCAAGCAGCGCCAGGCGCGCAGAGCGCTTGGCCGGATCGGCGTCATTGACCGTAACGGCCTCGAAAAATGCGTCGATTGGCGCTCGCAATGTTGCAAGTGCGGCCATGGCCCCTTCGAAATCCTCAGCCCTGACCGCGGCCGTGGCACGCGGTTCGGCGATATCAAGCGCGGCGATCAGGCCCGCCTCCGCCTGCTCGGGGACATAGGTGAGTTCGACCTTAGCGGCGGTTTTGACGCCTTCCTTTTTCAGGATATTCGCGGCGCGCTTATATCCCGCGAGCAAATTGATGCCGTCATCAGTGGCAACCAACGATTGGAGAGCGGTAACGCGGGCCAGCAGGCGGACAAGATCATCCTCGCCGCCCAAGGCAAACACCGCATCGATCAGATCATGACGGACGCCGGCCTCGCGCTGCTGCACCTTGAGCCGATCGGCGAAAAAGTCGAGCAGTTCGCCGACAAGTGCCGTCGCCGCGTCACGTTCCATATCCGTCCAGGCCCGATCTGGATTGAAGCCGGCCATGATGCTGACCATCAGGCGGTCCAGATGCTCCTGATTCCCCGCAATATCCTTGCCCCGAAGCTTGGAAAGTTCGGTCATCAACTGCGTGTTCAGAAAGGAGCGGCGAATGAGATCGAAGCTGTAGGAGATGGCCGACGCCAGCGGCATGCGCAGGCCGTTTTCCGTCAGCAGGCTGAGGATCGCGAGCGCCGAGCGGCGCAGGGCGAAAGGATCCTTCGACCCTGTCGGGAACATGCCGGCCGCGAAGAAGGCGACCAGCGTATCCAGCTTGTCGGCAAGGGAAACCGCGACCGTCGTAGCCGCACAGGGGATTTCATCGCCCTGCCCGATCGGCTTGTAATGATCGCGGATGGCATCCGCCACCGCATCAGGCAACCCTTCGGCCCGCGCGTAATAGCCGCCCATCACGCCCTGCAGTTCAGGGAATTCGCCCACCATCTCGGTGACAAGGTCTGCTTTTGCAAGGCGCGCCGCCTGCTCGGCCAGATCGGCGTCCGCGCCCTTGACGATCCCCTCTTCCACCAGCCAGCGGGCAAGCTTTGCGACCCGTTCCACCTTGTCGGCCACAGTGCCGAGCTTTTCGTGAAAGGTGATGCGTTCCAGCTTCCTGGCGTGATCCTCCAGCTTCGTCTTGCGATCCTGGTCCCAGAAGAAGCGGGCGTCTGACAGACGCGCGGCAAGGACCTTGCGATTACCCGCGATGATCGCCGCGCCGCCATCCTTCGCCTCGATATTGGCGGTGCAGATGAAGGCAGGTGCGAGCTGACCCGACGCATCACGCAGGACAAAATATTTCTGGTTGATACGAAGGGTTAGCTGAATGACTTCAGGTGGAACCTCAAGGAAAGCCGGGTCGAAATCGCCCAGCAGCGGCACCGGCCATTCGGTGAGCCCTGCATTTTCGGCAACGAGGCCTTTGTCCTCGATCACGCTATAGCCATGGGCGGCAGCGGCGTCGGCGGCCTTCGCCTCGATGATCAACTGGCGTTCCTGGTGGCTGACGATCACATGGCAGGCGCGCAGCTTTTCGACATAGTCATGCGCGCTGCCTATGGTGATCTCACCAGGATGATGGAAGCGATGGCCGAGCGTGGCGTAGCCGCTGCGGACGCCTTCTATCTCCATATTCACAAGATCCTCGCCAAGGATCGCGACGATGCCTTGCAGCGGGCGGACCCAGCGCAGGCTTTCGGTGGTCTGCGAGGCGGTGCCCCAGCGCATGGACTTGGGCCAGGGAAAGGCGCGGATGATGGTGGGAATCGCTTCGGCCAGCACCTCTGCTGTTGCGCGGCCGGCTTTGTTGACGGTTGCGAACCACACGCCGTCGCGGTCCTCAAGCTGGTCCTGGGTCAGGCCGGTCTTGCGGAGGAAACCTTCCAGCGCCTGTGCCGGAGCAGCGGTGCGCGGCCCTTTGAACTCCTCGCTGACAGCCGCCGTTTCCAGCGGCAGGTTGCGAGCGATCAGTGCAAGGCGGCGCGGCGTGACGAAGCTGTCGATACTTTCGGGCTTCAACCCGGCCTTCGCCAGTTCCTCGGTGAAGAGGCGGGCGAGGTCGTCCGACGCCTTCAACTGCATCCGCGCCGGAATTTCCTCGCAACGCAGTTCGAGCAGGAAATCGGTCATCACGCGGCCCACCCGTTCACTTCCATCCACTTTTCGCAGGCGCCCTTCGCAAGATCGCGCACGCGGCCGATATAGCTGGCGCGTTCCTGCACCGAGATGACGCCGCGCGCCTGAAGCAGGTTGAAGACGTGGCTCGCCTTGATCGCCTGGTCATAGGCGGCGAGCGGAACGCCAGCCTCCAGCGACGCCTTGCACTCGGCCTCTGCATCCTTGAACCAGCGGAACAGCTTTTCCGTATCGGCGATCTCGAAATTCCATTTCGACATCTGCTGCTCATTGGCGAGGAACACGTCGCCATAGGTGACGCCCGCGTCGTTGAAGCGCAGGTCGTACACACTGTCGACGCCCTGAATGTACATGGCCAGACGTTCAAGACCATAGGTCAGCTCGCCCGCCACCGGCTTGCAGTCGAAACCGCCCATCTGCTGGAAATAGGTAAACTGGGTGACTTCCATGCCGTCGCACCACACCTCCCAGCCAAGACCCCAGGCGCCCAAGGTGGGGCTTTCCCAATCATCCTCGACAAAGCGGATGTCGTGGACCAGCGGATCGATGCCGATTTCCGCCAGCGATCCCAGATAGAGTTCCTGAAGGTTGGCCGGGCTCGGCTTCATGATCACCTGATACTGGTAATAATGCTGGAGCCGGTTGGGGTTCTCGCCATAGCGGCCGTCGGTCGGGCGCCGACTGGGCTGGACATAGGCGGCGTTCCATGCATCGGGGCCAAGGCTGCGCAGCGTGGTCGCCGGGTGAAAAGTCCCCGCGCCTACTTCCATGTCATAGGGTTGCAGGATCACGCAGCCCTGCCGTCCCCAATAGGCGTGCAGGGTCAGGATCAGGTCCTGAAAGGAAAGCGCTTTGCTTGTCGCCACCGGCGGTCCCCAGAAATCATGGCTATAAAAATGACGGTTTGATGCGGCGCGCCTTGGCGCAGCAAGGACGCAGGGTCAAGGAAAAGAGGGCGGCCTTAACCGTAAATCCGCTTGCCCTGGCGGGCGGCGGCACGCATGGAAGTAAAAACCCTTCAGGAAACGGACCCGCAACTCCGATGAAATGGCTCTCTTTCCGTTGGCTGGCGCCCGCCATGATGCTGCTTGGCGGATGCGCGCTCGAACAGCCCGTCTCGGCCCGCGATGCCACGGCGCGCTCCACTTATGTGACGCCGGCCTTGTGGGAGGTGAAGGATGCCGACACAACCATCTATCTGTTCGGTACCGTTCATGTAATGAAGCCGGGCATCGACTGGTTCAAAGGCGGCGTCAAATCCGCCTTCGATCGATCGGACGAACTGGTCCTGGAGATCGTCGAGCCGGAAGATCCCAATGGGCTGGCGTCCACCATGGCCGGTGCTGCGCTGGCGCGGGATGGCGTGAAGCTGTCGGATCGACTGGGCACCGCGGATCGCGCCAGCTATCAGGCCGCAATGAGCACGAACGGGCTTCCCTGGCAGGCGTTCGAGATGTTCAATCCCTGGATGGCCGGCATGGCCCTTTCGGTCAAACCGCTGGAAACGCTGGGCTATAAATCTGATCTCGGCGCGGAAAAGGTGCTGACGGCGGCGGCCAATGCGTCCGGCAAGAAGGTCGGCGCGCTGGAAACGGTGGAGCAGCAACTGGGCTATTTCGCCGGCCTGCCGATGGAACAACAGGTCAAGTTCCTGACAGCCACCGTCGAGGGCCTGCCGGACATGGACCGGGAATTCGCCAGCCTTGTCACGCACTGGCAGGGCGGGGAGCCGGACAAGCTGGCGGCAGAAATGAACGAATCGCTGGAGGCGACGCCGGAACTGGCCCGCGTGCTGTTGATCCAGCGCAATGCCAATTGGGTCAGGTGGATCAGGCAGCGGCTCGATCAGCCCGGCACGGTCTTCATTGCCGTGGGCGCCGGACATCTAGCGGGCAAGGGCAGCGTGCAGGAGCAGTTGAAAGCGCTGGGAGTCGCTTCGGCGCGGGTGACGCAATAGGATGATCCGCGTTCTGGCGTGCTGGCTGGGGCTGGCCGCCCTGTGCCTGTTGTCGGCATGTGGGGAAAATCCCCCTGCCCCGCCGCCGGGCGGAGGGCCTGCGCTTTGGCGGGTGGAGGGCAAAGGCATCGACGGCTGGCTGTTCGGCACCATCCATGTGCTCCCCGCGGGTGTCGAATGGCAGACGCAGCGGATCCGGGACGCCATCGGACAGGCCGACAGGCTGGTGCTGGAATCAGCCGAGATACGCGATCGGGCGCGAACCCTGGCGCAGTTCGAGAAGATGGGACGGAGCCAGGGACTGCCACTGTTGGAGAGCCGCGTTCCAGAACAGGACCGGGCCACGCTGGAGACAATCGTCAAAGATGGCGGCACCAGCACCCAGACCCTCTCGGCCTATGAAAATTGGGCGGCGGCTATGCTCCTGTCGGCAGCGGCGCAGCAGTCCCTGCATGTCAGCCAGGATCATGGCGTGGAACCGGTGCTGATTGCGGCGTTCGAAGGAGCGGGCAAGCCGATAAGCGGGCTGGAGACGGTCGAGCGGCAATTCCGGGCCTTCGACACGCTCCCTGCTGACGCGCAGCAGCGACTGCTGGTCGACACGGTTCGGGAGGCGAAGGAGATGCGGCCGCTCTTCGACCGCATCCTCCATGCCTGGATCATGGGTGATGTGCCGGCGCTGGCGAAGGTCGACAGGCTGAGCGAGGAAGCCGATCCGGTGGTCGAACAAGCCGTGCTCGTCGATCGCAACCGCAGCTGGGTGAAGTCGGTAGCCACATTAAAGGGCTGCCCCTTCATCGCCGTGGGTGCGGGGCATCTAGCAGGCAAGGACAATCTGGTCGACCTGTTGCAGGCCGATGGCTACAGGGTGACGCGGGTGCAGTAGCGCTGGCCCTTGCTTTCCCGCATGTTTCTGCTATTGGGCCGCGGTCCCGGCATGGTCATCCCTGGAGGCGTGGCGGGCACCTACATCAATTTGCTTTTGGAGACACGCAATGAGCGAGCAGCTTACGCTGTCGGCAGAGGCACGCGATCGGGCAGGCAAGGGAGCCTCCCGCGCTCTCCGCCGTGAGGGCCGCGTACCCGCCGTCATCTATGGTAACAATGAAGAACCGCAGTCGATTCATGTCGAGGAAAAACTCCTCAACAAGCTGCTGGGCACCGGCCACTTCTTCAATTCGGTCGTCATGGTCGAGGTCGGCGGCAAGTCCGTCCGCACCCTGCCGAAGGACGTTGCGTTCCATCCCGTGACCGACCGTCCGCTGCACGCCGACTTCCTGCGCGTTTCGGAACATGCCACCGTTCACGTCAATGTGCCGGTCATCTTCAAGAATGAAGAGGCTTCGCCGGGCCTGAAGCGGGGCGGCGTGCTCAACATCGTCGCGCATGAGATCGAACTGATCGTCGATGCGGCCGAAATTCCCGATGATGTCGTTGTCGACCTGACCGGTCTCGACGTGGGCGAATCGATCCACATCAGCGCCGTGAAGCTGCCCAAGGGCGCCAAGGCCGCGCATGACGAAACCGACTTCACCGTCGCGACCATCGTTGCGCCATCGGCTCTCAAGAGCGCCGAAGGCGACAACGAAACCCCCGCCGAAGGCGCCTGATCGCTTTACGGTCAAGCCTTTCCGGGCTGGAAATCACGGTCCCGCTCGCCTAACCGGCGGGCGGGATTTTTCTTGGGAGAAGACAGGCGATGCAGATCTGGGTGGGCCTCGGCAATCCTGGCACCCAATATGCGATGAACCGGCACAATGTCGGTTTCATGGCGATCGACCTGATCGCGGACATGCATCGGTTTTCGCCGCCGAAGAAGCAGTTCCAGGGCTGGGTGCAGGAAGGACGCATCGGATCGGAGAAGATCATCCTGCTGAAACCCGCGACCTTCATGAACGAGAGCGGGCGATCGGTGGGCGAGGCGATGCGCTTCTACAAGCTGGCGCCGCAGGATGTGACCGTCTTTCACGACGAACTCGATCTGGCGCCGATGAAGGTCAAGGTGAAGCGCGGCGGCGGCAATGCGGGACACAATGGCCTGCGCTCGACCGACGCGCATATCGGGGCGGAGTTTCGGCGCGTGCGGATCGGCATTGGCCATCCGGGTCACAAGGACCGGGTGCACGGCTATGTGCTGGGCAACTATCACAAGAGCGAAATGGATGCGCTGGCCGACATGCTCGGCGCGATCGGGGCCGAGGCGGCGTGGCTGGCGCAGGGAGACGATGCGCGGTTCATGAATGAAGTCGCGCTGCGATTGGCGGATTAGGCGCCGCCCTGCCCTTCCGCAGTCCCAAACCAGAGCGGCGAATGGCAGCGATGCGCGCCCGCCCGCCCCGCCCTCGCGGTAAAATGGCCGGAGTGGATTGCGGAATGTCGCACTCCCGCGCCATAGAGTAAGCCTGACTTTCCACTCTCCAAGGGGATCCGGGTGATACAGACCATCGCGACGAAGCCTTTCAGCGATCAGAAGCCGGGCACATCCGGCCTGCGCAAGAAAGTGCGGATTTTCCAGCAGCCTCATTATGCGGAAAATTTCGTCCAGTCGGTGTTCGATAGCCTGGAAGGTTTCGAAGGCCACGCCCTGATCGTCGGCGGCGATGGCCGCTACCTCAATCGGGAAGTCATCCAGATCGTCCTG
Source organism: Sphingobium sp. LSP13-1-1.1 (assembly GCF_040676415.1). Taxonomy (NCBI): domain Bacteria; kingdom Pseudomonadati; phylum Pseudomonadota; class Alphaproteobacteria; order Sphingomonadales; family Sphingobiaceae; genus Sphingobium; species Sphingobium sp. LSP13-1-1.1. Next base: position 40,093 of record NZ_JBEGHU010000023.1, read on the forward strand.
AAGATGGCTGCGGCCAACGGGTTCGGCCGGGTGCTGGTGGGACGCGGCGGCATCCTTTCGACCCCGGCGGCGTCGCATCTGATCCGCTCGTCGGGCGCTTTTGGCGGATTGGTGCTGTCGGCCAGCCATAATCCCGGCGGGCCGGACGAGGATTTCGGGATCAAATATAATGTCTCGAACGGCGGCCCGGCACCCGAAAAGGTGACCGACGCCGTTCATGCCCGAACGCTTGCCATAGACAGCTATCGGATATGGGAGGCGGACGATGTCGACATCGATACGTTGGGCATCGCCACCCTGGGCGGCATGACGGTCGAGGTGGTCGATCCGGTCGCCAGCTATGCCGATCTGATGGAAAAGCTGTTCGACTTTGGCGCGATCCGGGCAATGATTGCGGAAGGCTTCACCCTCTCTTTCGACTCGATGAGCGCGGTGACGGGCCCCTATGCGGTGGAGATTTTCGAGAAGCGGCTCGGCGCGCCAGCGGGCACGGTGCGCAACGCAACCCCCCTTCCCGACTTCGGCCATCATCATCCCGATCCCAATCTGGTTCACGCCAGGGAATTGTACGACCGGATGATGGCGCCGGACGCACCGGATTTCGGCGCAGCTTCGGATGGCGACGGCGACCGCAACCTGATCATCGGGCGACATTGTTACGTCACGCCTTCGGATTCGCTCGCCGTGCTGGCGGCCAATGCGCATCTGGCACCCGGCTATGCGACGGGCCTCAAGGGCATTGCACGGTCCATGCCGACCAGTGGCGCGGCCGATCGCGTCGCGGAAAAGCTGGGTATCCCGCTCTATGAGACGCCGACGGGGTGGAAATTTTTCGGCAATCTGCTGGATGCCGGCATGGCCACCATCTGCGGCGAGGAAAGCGCCGGCACCGGCTCCGACCATGTGCGCGAAAAGGATGGCATCTGGGCGGTGCTGCTGTGGCTCAACATCCTGGCCGTCCGGCGACAGAGCGTCGCCCAGATCATGGCAGAGCATTGGGCCGCCTTTGGCCGCAACTATTATGCGCGGCATGATTATGAAGCGATCGCGAAGGACAATGCCGACGCCCTGATGGTGGCGCTGCGGGACGGGCTGGGAACGCTGCCGGGTACGACGAACAGCGGCGGCACGGTGATGAGCGCCGACGACTTTGCCTATAGTGATCCTACCGACCAGTCCGTCAGCCGCAACCAGGGCGTGCGCGTCCTGTTCGAGGATGGCTCGCGGGTGGTGTTCCGGCTGTCCGGAACGGGGACCGAGGGCGCCACCCTGCGCGTCTATATCGAACGCTTTGTGGGCAAGGACGGCGATCTGGCGCTGGAGACGGGCGAAGCGCTCGCGCCGCTGGTGAAGGCAGCACAGGAGGTTGCCGATATATCGGGCTTCACCGGCATGGAGCGGCCGAGCGTCATTACCTGAGGCCAGCCGCCAAAGCTTACCTTCTGGAAATCACGGAGAAATAATGGGCCATTAGAGCGCGGGCAATGACCGGCGCTCTTCGTGTCCCTGCCTTTGCGGGAATATCCACCAGGAGCGGCATGTTTCCTTTTTTCGAGGATTTGATGCGGCGCCTGCTCCCTTCTCTCTTCTCGGCCCTGTTCGCCACCGCCATGCCCGCCAACGCCCGGACCGTTCAGGATGAGCAGTTCTGGCTGAACCTCACCGCCATGGGGCCGATATCCGGGAAACTCGTCTATTTTGCGGAGATTCAGCCGCGCATCGGGGACGGCATATCGCGGGCCGATCAGACCCTCCTGCGCGGCGCCCTGGGCTGGAAGCTCTCGTCCAGCGTCACCGTTTATCAGGGCTATGCCCATGTCGTGCTGCCGGTAAGGGACGGTCGTGACGTGAATGAGGAGCGCAGCTTCCAGCAGGCCAATTGGGCGATCGGCAAGCCCTGGGGCGGGGAACTTTCATCACGCACGCGGCTGGAACAGCGCTGGCGCTCCGACGGCGGAGACATGGGGTGGCGCCTGCGGGAGATGCTGCGTTACGAAAAGCCGCTGGGCAGGACGGCTGTCAACGCGCTCATCTATGGCGAGGGCTTTGTGGCGCTCAACAGCACGGACTGGGGCGCTAAGGGCGGGTTCGACCAGTTGCGCAGCTTTGCCGGGGCCGAGATTGGACTGGGCGGCGCATCGACGGCGGAGATCGGCTATCTCAACCAGTTGATCGACCAGCGAGGCGGCAACCGGCGCATCAATCACGTCGCGTCCGTCACGCTGTTCTTCCGCCGCTGACATCGTCACAGGCTCTGCACGCGCTCTGGCCAAGCCGCGGCGAAAGCGCTATCGGCGCCGCCATAGGTTTTGACGTGAAGGCATTATCATGGGTTTTCGTTGCGGTATCGTCGGGCTTCCCAATGTGGGCAAGTCCACCCTCTTCAATGCGCTGACGGAGACGCAGGCTGCGCAGGCCGCGAACTATCCCTTCTGCACGATCGAGCCCAATGTCGGTCAGGTCGCGGTACCCGACCAGCGCCTGCAGACCATCGCGAAGATTGGCGGTTCGGCCAAGATCATCGAGACGCAGCTCGCCTTCGTCGATATTGCCGGGCTGGTGCGCGGCGCGTCCAAGGGCGAAGGGCTGGGCAACCAGTTCCTGGCCAATATCCGCGAGGTGGACGCCATCGTCCATGTGCTGCGCTGCTTCGAGGATGACGACATCACCCATGTCGAGGGGAAGGTCGATCCCATCGCCGATGCCGATACGGTCGAGACCGAGTTGATGCTGTCTGATCTGGAGAGCCTGGAGAAGCGCGTCCCCAATTTCGCCAAGAAGGCTGCGCAGGGCGACAAGGAGGCAAAGGCGGCGGCTTCCGTGCTGGGCAAGGCGCTGGACCTGCTGCGGGACGGCAAGCCGGCGCGGCTGACCCAGCCGGCCGACGATGAGGAGGAGCGCATCTTTCGCCAGGCGCAACTGCTGACCGCCAAGCCCGTCCTCTATGTCTGCAATGTCGAGGAGGAGAGCGCGGCCGCAGGCAATGCCCATTCGGCGCGGGTGTTCGAGAAGGCTGCCGCCGAAGGCGCGAAGGCGGTGATCGTATCGGCCGCGATCGAAGCGGAACTCATCACCATGCCGGTGGAGGAGCGCGCTGAATATCTGGAGGCCCTGGGGCTGGAGGAAGCGGGCCTGGCGCGCATCATCCGCGCGGGTTACGAACTGCTGGGCCTCATCACCTTCTTCACCGTGGGCCCCAAGGAGGCACGCGCCTGGACTGTGGCCAAGGGATCGAAAGCGCCCCAGGCGGCCGGCGCGATCCATACCGATTTCGAAAAGGGATTCATCCGCGCCGAAACCATGGCCTATGCGGACTATGTCCAGTTCAACGGGGAGGCCGGGGCAAAGGAAGCGGGCAAGTGGCGCTCCGAAGGCAAGGAATATGTGACGCAGGATGGCGACATCATGCTGTTCCGCTTCAATGTCTGACGACTGATGCTGCGGCCGGGACAAATGCCCGCCAGGCGCAAGGCGGCCTTTCCGCCCAGCGTCGATGAAAGCACGCGGCTGCTGATACTGGGAAGCCTGCCGGGCGATGCGTCGATCAGGCAGGGCGAATATTATGCTCATCGTGGCAATGCCTTCTGGGCGCTGATGGGCGACGTATTGGGCGAGGATCTGCGCGGCCAGCCCTACGCCATGCGGCTGAAACGATTGAAGGCCCGGCGCGTGGGCCTGTGGGACGTGATCGAGAGCGCCGACCGGGAGGGAAGCCTGGACAGCGCGATCCGGGGCGCGGAACTGCGTGACCTGGCGGCTTTCATCGACAGGCTTCCAGCGCTGGAGGTGGTGGCGTTCAACGGCAGGACGGCGGCGCTGCACGGGCGACGGCAGATCGGGCTGCGGCCGGGGCTGGTGCTGATCGACCTTCCCTCCTCCAGCGGCGCCTTTGCCAGCATGTCGCGGGAAGCGAAGCGGAGCGCATGGATGGCGATGGTGCCGCATATTGGGGACGCATAGGGCGCTCGTCACTTTACCGTCATGGTCCGTCTGGTAAGGCGGGACATGTTTTCACGCCGTTCTTCGCTCGCCAGCCTCCTCATCCTCTCAACGCTGGCCGGCTGCACGCCGGCTCGCGAACGGCCGGTATCCGCCGCCGCGCAGGTCGAGCAACGGGAGCCAGTGACGATATTGGTGTCCATTGACGGCTTCAGGCCCGATTATCTGAAGCGGAGCGTGACGCCGCATCTGTCGGCTCTCGCAGCCGCCGGGGTCTCGGCAGCCATGCGGCCTTCCTTTCCGACCAAGACCTTTCCGAACCATTGGGCCATCGTGACCGGGGACCGGCCCGACCGCAGCGGCATCGTCGCCAACAAGATGGAGGATGCCTCGCGTCCCGGTGAAACCTTCACGATGGCTACGGACGATCCCTTCTGGTGGAACGAAGCCGAACCGATCTGGGTCACGGCCGAAAAGGCCGGCGTTCGGACAGGGACACTGTTCTGGCCTGGTTCCAATGTAGCGTGGGGCGGGACCGAAGCGACGGAATGGCCGCACAAGATCAGCGGCGGCACACGGCCCAGCGATTGGGCACAATTCAACCAGGCCATTTCCGGGACGCAGCGGGTGAATGGCGTTCTGGACCTGTTGCGGCGTCCCGCTGCGATCCGGCCACGCTTCCTCACGCTCTATTTCGACGCGGTAGATACTGCCGGGCATGCGGCTGGGCCAGATGCGGCGGAGACGACGCAGGCGGTGGCAGAGGTCGATGGCGAGATCGGCCAATTGGTGAACGGGTTGAGGACGCTGGGACAATCAGCCAATCTTCTCATCCTTTCCGATCATGGCATGGCGCAGAAATCGAGCGAAAGGGTCGTCGCGTTGGACAAGATTGCGAACCCGGCGGACTATCGCATCGTGGAAAGCGGACCTTATGCCAGCCTCAGCGCGCAACCGGGTCATGAAGCAGCGCTGGAAGCTGCACTGCTGAAGCCACAGCCGCATATGCAATGCTGGCGCAAGGGCGCGATGCCGACGCGCTTCCACTATGGAACGCATCGGCGCATTCCGCCCTATTTCTGCCTCGCCGAAACCGGTTGGACCATACAGCAAACTGCGCCGGCCAAGCCTTTCACCGGCGGGGATCATGGTTGGGACGACCGGGCGCCGGAGATGCAAGCGCTGTTCATCGCCAGCGGGCCCGCCTTCGACACGGCGTTCAGGATGCCCGCCGACTTCACCAATGTCGATGTCTATCCGGTTCTGGCGCGCCTGCTGGACATCTCAGTGCGTCCGAGTGACGGGGATCCGGCGGTTCTGGCCGGGCTCGTCAAGAATTGACGTTTTCGTAAACGGAAACTATCTGTACACCCGTTGCGGAAGGAAACGGGTATGAGTGAGATCGTCTATTTCGAAGATGTGAAGCTGGGCGACCGAAACGAGTTCGGGCCGGTCACCATCAGCCGGGAGGAGATCATTGCCTTCGCGCGCGAATTCGATCCCCAGCCCTTTCACCTGTCCGATGAAGCTGCGGCAGCAACCCACTTCGGCAGCCTCGCCTCCAGCGGCTGGCATACGACGGCCCTGTCGATGAAGATGATGGTGGCGATGTGGCAGCGCAATCCCGGCGTTCAGGCGGCCAGTCTGGGCGCGCTGGGCGTGGACGAGTTGCGCTGGTTACAGCCGGTTCGGCCAGGCGATACGCTGCGCGGCGTTTCGGAGGTGATCGATCTCAAGGCTTCGCGCAGCAGGCCGGAAATGGGAATAGTGAAGACCCACATCACCCTGTTCAACCAGCGCGACGAACCGGTTCTGTCGATGAAGCCCATTGCCATGTTCCGGACGCGATCGGGCTGATTCCGAATGATTGCCGCCGGGTCTGGATTGCCCGGCTCTCCCCACTCGCAGGTTTCGGATCGGCAGGAAACATCTTTTACCTAGCGCGGTTGGTTGGCGCGGGAGTCGGCGGCCATGATGCGGATAGAGGATGCCATCGCGCCGCTTAGCTGGATGATATGCAGGCCAGGCGGAAGGTCGAACCATACGATCTTGCGGATACCGGAACAGTCCGGACCATGGCCGTGGCCGACGGATGCGCGCACGGTCGTTCCGGTTGCGACATCCACCCATCCGGCGGCAGACAGGGCCACACCGATACGCGCGGCGTCCTTGACCGCCAGTGTAAACAGGCCGCCATAGCTTTTCGCAGCGGACTTGCCGGATCGAACGGCGAACTGAACCTGCGCGCCGGGGCGGAGCGTTGCAGTCACCGGCTTGCCGAGGATGATGCGCGGCGCTGTGGAAACCGTGGCTCCGGCCATGACGTCGCCGCTTTGCGGCCAGCTTGTCCATGGCTCGGCCAGGGGCAGCGGGTTGGCGCAGGTGTCTGGGGCAGCCTGCGCACTCAGAGGCAGGACCGTCAGGAGTAGGAGGAGTCGCTTCATTTCCGTTGTCCCTGGCCAAGCAATGCTTGAAACTTGCCTCAACCGGCGGCGGGCGCAAGGGGCGAGTGCCAGGGCAAGTCCTTCTGGAAGAATATCGGCACTATTTCCTGCCGAAGAGCTTTTCTATGTCGCCATGGCCGAGTTTCACCCAGGTCGGGCGGCCGTGATTGCATTGGCCGCTGCGTGGGGTGATCTCCATCTCGCGCAGCAGAGCGTTCATTTCGGTCACGCTCAGCATGCGGCCGGCGCGCACGGAGCCGTGACAGGCCATGGTCGCAGCGACCAGATCCAGCCTTTCCTTCAGGGCAAGGGCGCTGTCATACGCAGCCAGATCATCAGCGAGGTCGGACACCAGACCCTGCACATCCCCCTGCCCCAACATGGCAGGCGTGGCGCGGACCAGAATGGCCGCGGGACCGAACCGCTCCAACTCCAGCCCGAATTCCTTGAGCTCCTCGATCCGCGCCTCCAGCCGGTCGCATGCCGGCTCGTCCAGTTCGACCACTTCGGGCAGCAGCAGCGCCTGCGCGGCGACGCCCTGCCCCTCCATGGCGCGGCGCATCCGCTCCAGCGTGAGCCTTTCGTGCGCGGCATGCTGGTCAACGATGACGAGGCCATCTTCCGCCTCCGCGACGATATAGGTGCGGGCAACCTGTCCACGAGCGACGCCGAGAGGGAAACTCGCGCTTTCCGGCGCTGGCGCGGCGGCGGGTTCCGCACGTGCCTGGGGCGGCGGCGTCAGGAAAGTGGGGCGACGTTCCGCCACCGAATAGGTCGGCGTGGTCGTGCCGACCGCCTCGAAGATCGGCATCGCGCCGATGGGTGTGGGCGAGATCGGCTCCGGCTTCCACGCGGAGAGGGCGGCGGGGTCGGCATGCTGGACGGCGCGAAAGCCCTCCGCATCCAGTGCCCTGCGCAATCCGGACACGATCATACCCCGGATCAGCGCCGGGTCGCGAAAGCGCACTTCGGTTTTGGCGGGATGAACGTTGACGTCCACTTCCAGCGGCGGGACATCCAGGAAAAGCGCGACGACAGGATGCCGGTCCCGCGCCAGCATGTCGGCATAGGCACCCCTGACCGCCCCGACGAGCAGCCGGTCGCGCACCGGACGGCCATTCACGAACAGGAACTGATGATCGCCCACCCCGCGATTATAGGTCGGCAGCGAGGCCACGCCGGACAGGCGCACCCCCTCCCTTTCCAGCGAGACGATGACATGATTGTCGGCCAGCGCCCGGTCGGTGAGTGCGGCAACGCGATCCTCCCGCGCCTCGCCCCCCTGCACGCCCAGCACGCGCCGTCCGTCATGCTCCATGCTGAAGGCGACGGACGGATGCGCCATGGCAAGGCGGCGAACGACGTCGAGGCATGCGGCATATTCCGCCTTGGCCGAACGCAGGAACTTGCGGCGGGCGGGAACGCGGGCGAAAAGCTGCTCGACCGTGACGCGCGTGCCTGGAGGCAGCGCGGCAGGCCCTTCGTTCACAACAGCGCCATTGTCGACGGTGCGGTTCCAACCGTCCTGCCCCTGCGGACGGCTGTCGATGGAGAGACGGGCGACACTGGCGATGGAAGGCAAGGCTTCGCCCCGGAAACCGAGCGTCGCGACATTCTCGATCGCGTCGTCGGGCAATTTCGACGTCGCATGGCGCTCCAGCGCCAGCGCGATTTCGTCGGGAGCCATGCCGCAGCCGTCATCGCTTACCTCTATCCGGTCGAGCCCGCCGCTGGAGATGCGAATGGCGATCCGGCGCGATCCCGCATCCAACGCATTTTCCACGATTTCCTTGAGCGCGCTGGCAGGCCTTTCGACCACTTCGCCCGCGGCGATGCGATTGACCAGATGTTCGGGCAGACGGCGTATTGACATTGATTAGTGACTAGCCCAAGCGAGCGCTTTCCGCGAGACGCAAGCCCCATAAATTTTGGTCAACCAAAATCGACTGCGGGGCATGTGAATTGCGGGGCGAACTTTCCGACTGTCCCGGTTCGCTTCGCCGGGGCATGCGGGCTGCACAGGAACAGGCATGTCGATCTTCTCGCGTCTCTTCAAACTTTCCTCTCAGGACATGGCCATCGATCTCGGCACGGCGAACACCGTGGTCTATGTGCGGGGGCGCGGCATCGTGCTCAATGAACCCTCCGTCGTGGCGGTAGAGACGCTGAACGGCGTGAAGCGGGTCAAGGCCGTCGGTGACGACGCCAAGCTGATGATGGGCAAGACACCCGATTCGATCGAGGCGATCCGCCCCCTGCGCGACGGCGTGATTGCGGACATTGACGTGGCCGAGCAGATGATCAAGCATTTCATCACCAAGGTGCATGGCGGCAAGTCGCGGCCGTGGCGCTTCCCCGAGATCGTGATCTGCGTGCCGTCGGGATCGACCAGCGTCGAGCGCCGCGCGATTCGCGACGCGGCGAGCAATGCCGGCGCCAGCCAGGTGTTCCTGATCGAGGAACCTATGGCCGCCGCCATCGGTGCCGACATGCCCGTGACGGAACCCATTGGTTCGATGGTGGTCGACATTGGCGGCGGCACGACGGAAGTCGCCGTACTTTCTCTGCGCGGCCTGGCCTATACCACCTCCGTTCGCGTGGGCGGCGACAAGATGGACGAAGCGATCGTTTCCTTCGTTCGCCGCCACCATAATCTGCTCATCGGCGAGGCGACAGCCGAGCGGATCAAGAAGCAGTTCGGCGTCGCGCAACCACCCGAAGACGGTGTTGGCGAGACGATCCATATCAAGGGCCGTGACCTGGTGAACGGCGTGCCCAAGGAAATCTCGATCAATCAGGGACAGATCGCGGACGCGCTGGCCGAACCGATCAGCACCATCGTCGAAGGCGTCCGCATTGCGCTGGAAAATACCGCGCCGGAACTGGCTGCGGATATCGTCGACCAGGGCATCGTCCTGACCGGCGGGGGCGCGCTGCTCAAGGGGCTCGACGATGAACTGCGTGACGAAACCGGCCTGCCGGTCACTATCGCTGAAGATCCGCTGACCTGCGTCGCCATCGGCACTGGCCGGGCGATGGAGGACCCGATCTTCCGGGGCGTTCTCCAGACCGCTTGAAGGGGGCAGCATGGCGCGGCCACCCAGCCGACGCCCCGGGCATAACCGGAAGGCGCAATATAGCCTCTTCGCCTCCTATGTCGTGGCGATGACGGGCGCCGCCGTCGGCCTGCTTCTGGTGGTTGTCGCCATTTTCGATCCGACGGGCTTCGCCGCGATCCGCATCGCGACGGCGGAGGTCACTCGTCCGGCGTCGGTCACGCTCAAGAATATGGTGAGCGGCGTTTCATCAGTCGACGAGGTGCTGGCCAGCTACTGGCACGCGGGTTCCCAGAATGTGGCGCTGCGCCGGCAGGTCGAGAACGATCGCAACCGCATCATAGAAGCAAAGGCGGTGGCGCAGGAAAATCTGCGCCTGAAAAAGCTGCTGAAGCTGGTCGAGGATGATGGCAGCGAATTGCTGACGGCGCGGCTGATCGCCTCTTCCTCCACCAGCACGCGGCGGCTGGCGCGGCTCAACGCCGGACGCTGGCAGGGCGTTCGACCGGGAATGCCGGTGCGCGCGCCGGAGGGGCTGATCGGACGCATCCACACCACCACGCCCAATACGGCCGAAGTGCTGCTGCTGACGGATACAAGCAACATCGTGCCGGTGCGGCGGGCCAATGACAGCGTGCCCGCCATCTCGACGGGACTGGGCGACGGCACTTTGGAGATTCGCGCGCTGGCTGCGGGGCGTAACCCATTCAAGCCAGGTGACCTGCTCGTGACATCCGGGGTGGGCGGAGTTTATCAGCCCAACATTCCCGTGGCGGTAATCGTCCGCATCGCGGGGGAGATCGCTTATGGCGTGCCGCTCGCCAACCCGTCCAAGGTCGACGCGGTGGTGGTGGAGCGCTCCTTCGAGGAAGCCGTCACCCGGCCGGAGGGCGGGGAGCCATCTGCTCCGGTCGTGCCGGAGGCCACGCAGAACGCAGCCGCCCCATGATCGATCCCCATTTGCAGCATGTGCCGCGCCTTGGCCGTCATCCTTCGCGTTTTCGGCTGGCGGGTACCCCGGTGATCACGGTCATGCTGGGATCGCTGGCGACGGCTTTGCCGGTGATCGCGCAATCGCCCGTCATGCCTCCTTTCGGTCTGCTGCTGCTGCTTTCCTGGCGGTTGTTGCGCCCCGAATTGTGGCGCACCTGGATCGGCGTCCCGCTCGGCCTGTTCGACGATATCGCCAGCGGCCAACCCATCGGTTCGGCCATGTGCCTGTGGACCATAATGCTGATCGGCATCGACGCCATCGAACATCGCATGGTCTGGCGCAGCTATCGGCAGGACTGGTTAATCGCGGCCATCGCCATTATCTTCTGCATCGCCGGCGGCGTCTTCTTCGCGCGGATCACCGGCGGAGGAGACATCAAACTGCTGCTGGTCGCACCGCAAATGGTCTGGACTGTCCTGCTCTTTCCCTTCGTCGTTCGGCAATGCGCCCGGATCGACCGCTGGCGCGTGATGGCATGAAGCTGCCTTTTCTCAAGAAGAAGACCGTTACCGAAGCCTCCCTGTCCTTCACCTTCACGCGCCGGGCGATGGTGGTGGGCGGTTTGCAGGGGGCGATCGGCGCGCTGCTTGTGGGACGGATGGGCTGGATAAGCGTTGCGGAGAATGAGAAATACAACCTCCTGTCGGAAAGCAATCGCGTCAACCTGACGCTGATCCCTCCCCGGCGCGGGTGGATCATCGATCGCAATGGACGCCCCCTCGCCAATAACCGCACCGACTTTCGCGTCGACCTGATCCCGGAACGGGTGACAGATGCGGAGAATACGATCCGCAGCCTGGCCCATCTGCTGGCGCTGGGCGATGATGAGGTTGAGCGGATCAAGGAGGAACTCGACAAATCGGCGGGGTTTCGCCCGGTCCAGGTGGCGGAAAAGCTGAGCTACGACCAATTCGCGGCGGTCAGCGTTCGGCTGCCCGACCTGCCCGGCGTGTCGCCAAGCCAGGGCTTTTCCCGCAATTATCCGGCGGGCGCGACCGTGGGGCATCTGCTCGGCTATGTCGGCGCGGCGTCGGCCAAGGAATATGAAGAGCGCAAGAACCCGCTGTTGATCACGCCGGGTTTCAAGGTCGGCAAGGACGGGCTAGAGCGCGCATTCGACAGCGAATTGACGGGCAAGCCGGGCGCCAAGCGCGTGGAGGTAACGGCGCGGGGCAAGATCGTGCGGGAACTGACCACCCGGCCCGACACGCCCGGCAATGCGATCAAGCTCACCATCGATGCGGGCCTTCAGGAATATGCCGGGCGCCGGCTGGCGACGCAAAGCGGTTCCGTGGTGGTGATCGACTGCCATAATGGCGACGTGCTGGCGATGGCGTCGATGCCGAGTTTCGATCCGAACAGCTTTTCGGACGGCATCAGCCATCTGGAATGGGACATGCTGTCAAAGGATGACCATGTCCCGCTCCGCAACAAGACGCTGCAGGGGCTTTACCCGCCAGGATCGACGGTCAAGCCGATGGTGGCGCTCGCGTTGCTGGAGGCGGGGATTTCACCCATGGACACAGTGAACTGCCCCGGTGCGATCCGGGTCGGCAACACGCTGTTCCACTGCCATAAGCGTCGCGGGCACGGTTCGCTCAACATGCGCGGGGCGATCGCGCAAAGCTGCGATATCTATTTCTACCAGATGGCGCAGCGGATCGGCATGGACCGGATCGCTAGCATGGCGCGGCGCGTCGGCATGGGGCAGAAGTTCGACCTTCCCTTCCCCAGCCAGAGTTTCGGCACGGTCCCCGATCCTGCGTGGAAGCTCAAAAAATATAATCAGAAATGGCAGGTGTACGACACGGTCAACGCCACCATCGGTCAGGGCTACATGCTCATCAATCCGTTGCAGATGGCGGTGATGGCCGCGCGATTGGCGACGGGCCGGCAATTGATGCCCAACTTCATCTTCGGCGCGCACCGACCCGCGCCAGCCCCTGTGGGCGTGAATGAGGAACATCTGGTGACCATCCGCGACGCGATGAGCGCGGTGGTGAACGGCGGCGGAACGGGCGGCGCGGCCCGCATCCCCCTGCCCGGCGTGATGATGGCAGGCAAGACCGGAACGGCGCAGGTCCGCCGCATCACCATGGCTGAACGCGGCGGCGGCGTGCGCAGCAACGCCTCGCTGCCCTTCAAGCTGCGCGACCACGCGCTGTTCCAGGGCTTCGCTCCGTTCGACAATCCACGCTATGCCATCGCCTGCATCATCGAGCATGGCGGACACATCAACCGGATCGAGGACGCGCCCATGATCGCGGCGGACACCATGACCTTCCTCTTTGACCCCGCAAAGGCGATGGAGAAGCTGGAAACCATAGAGAAGGATTGGGGCGGTCCGCCGGCCGAACGGATGGCCCGGCAGATGGCGGCCTACAAGCTGGCGAAAGCGATCGAGAAGGGGCAGCCCCCCCCCGCCGAAGCAGCCAATGCAATGAACGCAGCCGAGGGCAACGGCGCGGCAACTGCGTCTCCCCGCCCCCCGGCTTCAACGGCGGCGCCGGCAGCCGACGCGGATGACGTTCCTCCTCCGGCAGACAGCGCGCCATGAGCATCGTACCTGAGCCCCTGACCCAATTCCCGTGGCGAGTGCTGGGCATATTGCTCGCGATCGCCGGCTTTGGGACATTGGTGCTCTACAGCGCCGCCGGCGGCAGCATCACCCCTTGGGCGATCAATCAGGGTGTTCGTTTCGTCATCTTTTCAGGCATGGCGCTGGTGTTGAGCCGGATATCCATGGAAACCTTCGCCCGCCTTGCCTTTCCCGCCTATGGCACCGTTCTGGTCTTCCTGTTCCTCGTCGAACTGATCGGAGGAGTCGCGGGGGGAAGCCAGAGATGGATCAACCTGGGCTTCATGCAACTCCAGCCCTCCGAATTCATGAAGCCGATCATCGTGCTGGCGGTCGCGCGTTTCTATGCGCTGCTTCCAGTGGGCGAGATAAGGCGCTGGAATGCCATCTGGCCCGCGCTGGTGTTGATCGGCCTGCCCTGGTCGCTGGTGCTGATTCAACCCGACCTCGGCACCGCGACCATGATCGCCGCGGGCGGGGTCACCGTGATGTTCCTTGCAGGATTGCCTCTGCGCCTTTTCGTGGGATCGGGACTGACGCTGGCGGCCGTCGTGCCCATAGCCTTCAGTTTCCTGCACGATTACCAGAAGAACCGCGTCCTCATCTTTCTTGACCCCGAAAGCGATCCGCTGGGTGCAGGCTATCATATCAGCCAGTCGAAGATCGCCATCGGGTCGGGCGGGATATTCGGCAAGGGCTTCCTGAAAGGTACGCAAAGCCATCTGGACTATCTGCCCGAAGGGCACACCGATTTCGTCTTCGCCACCATGGCGGAGGAATGGGGAATGCTGGGCGGGGTGCTGCTCATAGGCGCGTTCATGCTGCTGTTCCGCTGGGGCATAGGCGTGTCGCTGCGCGCGCAGGACCGATATGCGCGGCTGGTGGCGGCCGGGCTGACCACGACGATCTTCTTCTACGTTGCGATCAACCTGATGATGGTGATGGGCCTCGCGCCGGTGGTGGGCATTCCCCTGCCGTTCATGTCCTATGGCGGGTCATCGATGCTGACAGTCATGCTGTGCGTCGGCATCATCATGGCGATCGACCGGTCGGGTAAGCGCCCTCATCGTCCGGGAAGCTGGAGCTGAAAGCCAGCCCTCCCGCAAAAATATGCCGAAGGACACGATTTCCTGTTTGCAAAGTCCCATGCGGCTGCTACCAGCCCGGCCACGCCAAAGCGACGGCCCGTCCGGGACTAGCTGAAAGCGGATGTGGACGCATAGCTCAGTTGGTAGAGCAGCTGACTCTTAATCAGCGGGTCCTAGGTTCGAGCCCTAGTGCGTCCACCAAATTCCCGACGATCAAGGCTTAGGCCGAACGCGGGCATGGACGCATAGCTCAGTTGGTAGAGCAGCTGACTCTTAATCAGCGGGTCCTAGGTTCGAGCCCTAGTGCGTCCACCAGACCTCCTTGCCACAACTTGATTTCCACGCCCTACCACGGCCCGATTTGGCGCGCCGCGTTAAATCGCGGCGCAGGTTGCTCGCTCCAGTCAAGTATTCACGATAAAGCAAAGCAACCGATTGATCGATCCCGTTCAATCTGACTGAAAACCGCTTCAGACTGGCAATGCTGTGGTGAACTTGGTCATGGACAGCGCGAAATGGGAAGCTGCGCCCGCGACCGATGGATGTCCCAACAGGGTCATCATCAGGAAGCGATTATAGTCCGCGACGTCCGCCACGACGACGCGTATCAAATAATCCCATTCGCCAGACATCGAAAAACATTCGACGATTTCCGGCCGGCTCTCAACGAACTGCTCGAACGCGCGGCGCGCATCCTGCGCGTGGCTGCGCATGCGGATGTGGCAAAGGACATTAACGCCACGGCCGATCTTTTCAGGATCCACAAGCCTGACGGTAGCGGCGAAGACACCCGCAATCTCCAGCGCCTTGATCCGGCGCCAGCAGGAAGCGCTGGAGGCCCCAACCCGTTCCGCCAGGTCGGAATGGCTAAGGGTGGCGTCCTCCTGCAGCGCCGCGATAATCTTGCGGTCGATCGCATCGATTTGTCGGTCCTGTTTCATGAGAGGGAGGATAATCACCGCAGCGGTTTCATCCAAGAGCGTAGATGCGTCGCAGATGATCTTGCGAGTTGCCCAGAATGCGAATCTGCTTTCTTTTTCGGCCAACCGGGCTATTCTGTCGGCAGGCCGCATCATGCACGGTTGGACAGCGACATGATCGACCTTTCATCGAAATCACACGAACAGGGCCAGGACGGAAAGAAGGCCTCCGTCGCGCCTCAGCATGATCCTGTGCACGGGGAAAGCATCAACGGCGAGGCAAGGCCCTCCCGCTGGCATTTTCCGCACGAGCGGATGGAAGCCGGGATCCAGCGCATTTCGCGATGGGCCGGCCCTTTGGCACTGCTTGCTACTCTGCTTCTGCTGGGGTGGTGGACAATAGCTTGAAACTGCCGCTGATTCGGGTTTGGCGATGCGCTGAGCGCCTCCGGCTGCAAGGCACGGCATCGCCCTGCATTTCGGGTCGTCGCAAATCTGGGGCAGAGCATCCTTCAGGACCAACGGATCATCGGAAAAGCGGGTCCGCGCACCTAAAGCCCGATTGTCAGCCCAAAACATTTATGCCCTGCTGCTGCGCAACATAAATCAAAACACTGCGGATGTCTGATGGTTAACACGCTGCCGCACGGCGGTGCACGGTTTGACGTCAGGACATAAAAAAGGGTTGCAGATGTCGAAAATTGATCTGGCGATCAAAGGTATCCCCAGTCGCCAGCCCGCCACGGCCGCAGGTCAGCGGAATGCGCGGCTCTGGCTTTGTTTGTTGCTGCTGGTTGCCGACATGGCTGCGCTTGCAACGGGCTTCGCCCTTGGCCTGCGCGCGGCAGGGCTGCAATGGCTGGCCAACGGGCAGTGGCAACCGCTGGCGGGCGGCATGATCGTTTATGCCGTCCTGGCTTTTCACAACCAAGCATATAACCCCCATTGCCTGATGCGCATGACCCAATCATGCCGCAGCGCAACAATGGCCTTGGCTGGCACTTTGCTGATCTTCCTGCTCGTCGTGTTCTCGCTCAAGGCGACCGGCCATCTGTCGCGGCTTGGCGTTTCGGCAGGGATATTGTGCAGCGGAAGCCTGCTGGTGCTGCAACGGTTCATGATCGTGCAAATGGTCCGCCGCAATTTTGCGGACGGACTGTTCGCCCAACTTCTGATCATCGACGACGGCACCATTCCGGACGACGTCAGCGGCATGGTGATCGTCGATGCATCAGCCGTCGGACTGAAGGCCGATCTGGACGATCCATATATGCTGCACCGCCTGGGCACCCTGCTCCGCGATTATGATCGCGCGGTGATATCCTGCCCCGCCGACCGCAAGGCGGATTGGGCGCAGATGCTGAAGGGCGGCAACATATTGGGCGAGATCATCGTGCCGGAACTGGACCCGATGGCTCCGCTTGCCGTTCAATCCTATGGCGGCAGCCCGACGCTCGTTGTGTCGCGCGGTCCGCTGAACCTTGCCAACCGCGCGAAGAAGCGTCTGCTGGACATCGCATTGACGGTCCCGGTGCTCATCCTGATCGCGCCGCTGATGGCGGTGGTCGCGATCCTTATCAAACTGGATTCGCCTGGCCCCATTTTCTTCAAGCAGGAACGGATCGGGCGCGGCAACATGCTGTTCCACATACTCAAGTTCCGGAGCATGAAGGTGGAGCAGTGCGACGGCGCTGGCGCAACCTCCACGCAGCGGGATGATAATCGCATCACGCGTGTAGGGGCATTCATCCGCAAGACCAGCATCGATGAACTGCCGCAGCTCATCAACGTCCTGCTGGGCGAGATGAGCCTGGTGGGGCCACGCCCCCACGCCTTGGGATCAACGGCAGAGGAGCAACTGTTCTGGCAGGTAGACCGGCAATATTGGCACCGCCATGCGCTGAAGCCGGGAATTACCGGGCTGGCGCAGATCCGCGGCTTTCGCGGCGCTACTGAAACGCGCCGCGACATATTGAACAGGGTCGAGGCCGACCTGGAATATCTGCACGGCTGGAGCCTGATGCGCGATATTGCGATCCTGTTCGGTACGCTCAACGTGCTGGTTCACAAAAACGCCTATTAGGATGTGATACAGTTCAGCACCCTGACATCGATGGCGAATCGAGGAAGCGCCAACACGCAGATCGGCGGAAAAGGTTCCTCTGAAAAATCGAGATTTGCGACGAACTGCTCATAAAATCGGTTCGTCGCAAATTATCTTATCCCAGATCAGGATTTCGAACCTGATTCGCCTCCATATGCGACGAACTGATGGCCAAGCCGCCCTCGTCCGAACTATTTGTTAACCGCAAAATCGGATATTAACGTCATCACCAATGGGCGGCGGAATATCGACGTGGCGGAAGAATTTGCAGCAGTTGCAGCGGCACCCTCTTTGATCGAAACGGCGGAGGTACGCCGCGAGATTCCGGTGCATGCCGGCAGCACGACTTTCGTCGATCGCGCCGAGAGCGGCGTGCAACTGCTATCGCGCTGGGCCGGCATACTGACCTTTGTCGGTGCTTTATCGGCAATTGCCTGGCTGATCTTCTGACCGGATTCATCCGGCTCAAGCTTTCTCCCAGATTAACAGCAGCAGGGCGCGCCGGGACTGGTCCCGACGCGCCTTCTTTGCGATGAACCGAGCCGTTGTTTTGACGCGACAAGCTGTTTTTCCGGCAGTGGTTTTACGCAAAAATACTTCTAGCATGCCCTGATTGCTGCAATGCAATAAGGGTCGATTGGTTTTGGACAAATATAATAATCCGCGATTGCGGGGCCGGAATTTTGCGCCCAGCGATCGACAGAATTCATGGTCGCGCACCTGTTTTGCGGCAGCCATAAGTGGTGCCGCAATGCTCACGGCCTCGCCTGCAGTTTCGCGTGCACAGGAAAATGACAACACAACCGAGCCAAAGCGCATTGAAAATGCAGCGGAGGAAAAAAGAATAAGTGATTACGGCCTACACCTTACGGCTGGCCTGGATCTACTTTATGACGACAATATCTATCGCGTGAACGATAACATCGGAAAGCCCACCGCCGATCTGATCGTCACGCCCTCTCTGGAGGCGGCCTATGGCATGCCGATCGGACGACACGACATCCTCCTGCGCGGCAAGATCGGATATGACCGTTTCATTTCCGAAGAGCAGCGGAGCAAGCTGCGTCTGGATACGGAGGCAAAGGCCAATATCCGCTTCGGCGCTACCTGCCTGATCACCCCAAGGGCCGCCTATCGCCAGCAGCGCGCCGATTATGGCGACATCAATGCGGTGACGGAAAATCTTCAGAAATTCTCCACGATCGGTGCGGATTTCACGTGCGAGCGGCCAGGACTTTTCCCGGTGGCAAGCTATGAGCATGACACGACCCGCAACGCCGCAGAGTTCGACTATGCCGACCAGACCAGCGATACGTTCCGGGGCGGTGTCGGCTATGCCATGCCCAGTTTTGGTACGCTGACCGCCTATTATGAGCGAGTGAACAGCAAGCGCAACGCGCTGGGCATCGAAAATCGCATCAACAGCTATGGCTTGAGATTCCAGCGCGCGGTGACGCCGATCACGCAGATCGACGCGGATGTCCGCTGGCTCGACGTCAGCAGCGATAGCGCGGCCGTGGGCAGCTATGACGGTCTGGGGTGGAAAGTCAGCCTTTCTACACAGGCCATTCCCCGCCTGAAGCTGACGGCGACGACGGAGCGTGCAATCATAAACGACAGCCTGATCGCCGCCGGCTTCACCATTGACAGCAGTTATCGCATCCAGGGCGAATTTTCGATCTCCGAACTGACGTCGGGCGGTCTGTACGCGGAATGGGACCGCAGAAAGTTCCGGCAGGATGCTGCACTTCGTCCCTATTCAATCACGGCCGATCGTAATCGTCGTTTTGGCGGCCTGTTGAGGAGGAAACTTTCCGATCGCTTCGATCTTACGCTGGATGCCCAGCATTATACTCGCAGAACAGACACCAGTGTCTCGAACTATAGCGGCACGCAAATAACATTGAGCGCTGCTCTGCATTTCTAGAACACCAATATATTGGGAGCATGAGCTGTGAAAGCCGATACTCTCGTTAAATCCATACTAATCCCGCTGATCATTGCGGGTCCGATGACGGCGATTGCCCAGACCGCTGCCGAAAACACGGCGGCGTCTGCGGTTGGCTCGGGCTATCAACTCGGTCCGAACGACGAACTGAAGATTTCCGTCTTCGGCCAGCCGGATCTGTCGACGACCACCCGGATCAAGGAGGATGGCACCGTCCTTCTCGCGCTCATCGGCCCGGTGCCGGCAAGGGGCAAGACTACCTCGCAACTGGCGCAGGATATTGCGGCCGGCTATGCCAGCGGCGGCTATCTGACCAAGCCGTCCGTCAGCGTCGATGTCAGCACTTATGTGAGCCGGTTCGTCACGGTGCTCGGCAATGTGCCGCAGGCGGGCAATTACCCGCTTGACCGGGATTACACGGTAGCATCGATGCTCGCCAAGGCGGGAGGATCGACCAAGGACGGCGCCAATGCCGTGATCCTGACGCCCGCCGACGGCAGCGGGCCAGTGCGCATTTCGCTGGCCGACATGGGCGCAGGCGCGATGCGGCCGCTGAAGGCCGGCGACACGCTCTTCGTGCCGCCTGCGGAAAAAATCTATGTCTATGGCCAGGTCCAGCAGCCCGGAGCCTTTTCCTACGTGCCGGGGCAAAGTTTCCGGCAGGCATTGGCGCTCGCCGGCGGACCGACACTGGCAGGTTCCACGAAAAGGATAAAAGTCCGGCGGGAGGGGAAGGAAATACAGGCCAAGCTGGATGATCCGGTGAAGCCTGAGGACGTCCTCATCATCCGGGAGAAGCTGTTTTGACGACCCTCGATCAAGGCTTCGCACAAACACGGCCTGGCCAGAAATCCGGCATTTTCGATCGTTTCCTGTCGCTCGCCCGAAGTGGGGAAAGGCGCAACGAACGCACCATCCCCGACGACGTGCCGCTGCACCTGGACGTACCGGCATTGCCAGGCTTCCGACATGACACGCTGGAAGCGCAATTGGAGGAACCGACCCACAGGCCTCTTTCCATGAGCGCGATGGCTGCGCCCATCAAACCCATCAGTCTGCGCCGCGACAGCATCTATGCCGCGTTCAACACCGCCATGCCCGTGACGGACCGCCATGGGCTGGCGGGGCGCAACAGCGAACTGGAAAAGCTGGTCGAGGCGATCGTCGTGCAACGCAAGCATGCCGTGATCTTCGGCACGCGCGGTTCGGGCAAGACCTCGCTCGCCCGCGTGTTCGGCGATCTGGCGGATGAAGCCGGATGCGTCGCGCTTTACGCCTCAGCCAATGGAGAAGCGGATTTCGACTCTCTCTTCCGTCCCTTCCTGACCGAATTGCCGATGAGCGGCGCGGGACAGGAACGGGCACGCAGGATGATGGGCGAGCCGCTGGACGTGTCGCGCCTTTCCGCCCTGTTGGTGGAGGAAGTGCGCGAACGTTCCATCCTTATCATCGACGAATATGACCGGGTGCAGTCCGAAACGGCCAAGCAGGATGTCGCGACGCTGCTGAAGCTGCTGACCGACATCCATTCTCCCGTCCAGGTCGTGCTGGTCGGCATCGCCAGCGACATAGAGGGGCTGATCGCTGCCCATCCCTCGCTCCGCCGCCACCTGGTGCCGCAGCGGGTTGCGCCAATCCCCAAGCCGGAGCTGGAACGGCTGCTGCTGTCCTGCGCAGGCAATGCCCGGCTTTCCATCGACGAGGATGCACTCGACGCTCTGGCGAGCGCCGCGATGGGGTCACCCTATCATGCACGGCTCTTCGGAATGTCCGCAGCCCTGGTGACGGAGGCAGCGGGGCGCGAGCGGATGCTGCTTTCCGACGTCGAACAGGGGCTGGTTTCCGCCCTGGAAGATTGGGAGGAAATGAGCAGACAGACCCACGCGCTATTCCGGCGCATCCTGTGGGAAGCCGGTTCGGCCCGCCGGATGATCGCTCTTGCGGCGGTGGTCGCATCGCAAATGTCCGCCATCAGCTATGAGCGGCTCGTGAAGCTCGGCCATGAGGTGCTGGGCGGCGGGCCGGTCAATGAAAGCCAGGCCCGCGATGCCATGATCCGGCTCCAACCCGCCCTGGTGGCGACGCCCAATGGCGAGCTTTGGATGTTCGAAGACACGCTGGCGCCGCAATTCCTGCTGCTGATGGCGAAACAGCCGGTGCAGAGCGCACCGCCCGTGCAATCGCCCGCGGAGGAAATGCGCGCACTGCTCAAGGGAGTGGATGGGCTATGACCATGAACCCGATGGACTTGCTGGCGGCGCTTCAGGCGCGCTGGCGCACGGCGGCGATGATCGGGGGCATATTGTTCCTGCTCGTCGCGATCGCCGCCTTTCTGCAACCGCGCCAATATATGGGAACAGCGTCGCTGTTGCTGGACCTTTCGCAAACCGATCCGACCGACACCAATACGGTGCAGGGTCCAAAGCCGGATACGGATGCCATCCTGGGTACGCAGACGGACATCATCCGCAGCGGCAAGGTGATGAATGCCGTGGCGCGCGAAGCGGGCTTCGTCGATGCGATGCCGACTGACATGCCCGCAGATGCACGGGTGCAGGCGGCGGCCGACCTGGTCGCGAAGAAAATGACCATCACCACCGGCCGGCAGAGCAACGTGCTCCAGATCCAGTATCTGGACGCCGATCCGCAGGTCGCCGCCAAGGTCGCGAACCTGATCGCCAAGATATACATGCGCGAACAGGTGGAACTGCGCGCCTCTCCCGCACGCGGATCGGCCCGATGGTTCGACGAGCAAACGGAAGAAGTGCGCCGTCGCTATGAAATCGCGCAAAAGAAGCTGTCCGATTTCCAGCGGGCGCACGACATCATCGGCATCAACCGCATGGACCTTGAGGCCGAGAAGCTCAAGAACATGTCCTACCAGCTTACCCAGGCGCAGGCGGAAGCGGCCGCAGCCCGGTCCAAGGCTGGCGCGGGCAGCGTATCGGACATCGAAGGATCGCTGATCGTCCAGAATTTGCAGGAGCAGGTCGCGGAGCAATCCGCCAAGGTGTCCGAGCTGCAAAAAACGCTGGGGCCCAACCACCCGACCATGGCGGCGGCGGCGGCACAATTGTCCGAGCTTCAGTCAAAGCTGGCCGCAGCCCGCGCCAGCCAGGCTGGCGCGGTCAACGCCAACAGCGTGGCAGCCAGTCGGCGGGAGGGCGACCTCAAGTCCAACATGGCTGGCCAGGAGGACCGCATGATCCGCATGTCGGACGTGCAGGACCAGCTCATGGTGCTCCAGCGGGACGTCGACGCGGCCCGGCAGACTTATGATACGGTGCGCCAGCGCTTCAATGAAGCGGTGCTCAAGAGCCAGATCTCGCAGCCCAATGCCAGTCCGCTGGACGAGGCGACAGTGCCGCTGCTGCCTGCCAAGCCTAATGTCATCCTGTGGCTGATCGGCGGGATCGCGCTTGGCCTCATCGGCGGCGTGGCTGCCGTGATCATGATGGAAATCATTCATCCCCGCGTTCGCTCTGCCGGCGGCGTGACCCGCGCGACCGAGGTCGAAGTCATCACCGAATTGGTGCCAGTCACTGCGCGCCAGGCCAAATTCTTCAAGCAACAGGAGGCCGCATGAGACTGCGTTCCACGGCGGGCGCCCCGCATCAACTGGCGTCGGGCGGTCCGGCAGGCAGCGGTTCCACGCTCCGTCCCCGTGCCCGGGACAGCCATAATTTCGCCCGGCTGGCGGTAGAGCATGGGTTCCTCGCAGAGACCGAGGTACATCAGGTTGAGGCCCATGCCCGGTCGCAGGGCTTGGCGTTGCATGACGCGGCGGTGGACCTGGGGCTGCTTAATCCGGACGACGCCGGCATGCTCGCGGCCTTGCAGGGCGGCTTCGCCCTGCTGTCGGAGAACGACCAGCGGGTCGATCCGCTGGTCGTCGCGGCCTTCGATCCCGCCGATCCCTATGCCGCCAAGGTACGGACGGTCCGCGCAAAGATCCGCGCCGTCGCCAAGGAAGGTGATCCCGCCGCGCTCCGGCTGGCCGTGCTGGCCATAGATGCCGGCGACGAAGCGGCCATCATGGCGGCGAACCTTGCCGTCGTGCTGGCCCAGATGGACGGGCAGACGATGTTGATCGACGTCGACATGGGTCGGCCTTCGCTCGACCGGCTGTTCCGCATCGCCAACAAGGCCGGATTGGCCGAACAGTTGATGGGCAGCGCCGCATTGCTGCCGGCGGCCAAAACAGCGGTAGAGGGCCTCTGGCTGATGACTGCGGGCCGCGCGTCGGGCAGCGCGGCGAGCCTGGTGACGCGCGGCCCCCTGGCGGAAACGGCCAATGGCTGGGGCCTGCGCGATACGTCGATGCTGTTCTACCTTGCCGAGCGCAAGGGCGATCAGACCCCCTATGGCAGCATCTTGGCGGGATTTGACGCTGTCGTCATCGTTGCGCGGCGGGGCGATACCGCCATCGCCGACATGCGCCGGGTCATCGACGATCTTGACCGTCATAGCGTACCGATCGCCGGAACGGTGATCGCATGAGTGCCGACCAGGCGCTGGCGCATCGCCAGTCCCTTCCCTCCCCCGGCATTGGTCCCGGCATAGGAGCTGGGGCCCCCGTCGCCCATGTCGGCGGATTGCCCGTGTCCACCCTGTCGCTGGATGCGCTGATCGCCAAGATGCTGGTGGAAGCGCCCTTGCGCAAAGGTCTGGAGCAATCGCCCCTTCTGGTGTTCGACGCCAATGGTCAGGGCCTGTCGATGAACGCCACCGATCCCGATTTTCGGGCGAACTTGGCGCAGGCGGACCTGATCCACGCTGACGGACAGATCGTCGTTGCGGCTTCCCGCTGGTTCGGCGGGCCGCCTATCGCGGATCGTTCGAGCACGACGGACATGTTCATCGACAGCCTGAAACCGGCGGCGGAGGCCCAGGTCAGCTATTACCTCCTGGGCGGCGAAGAGACGGTGAACGCAGCCTGCGCGAAGGAAATCCTCAGACTGGCGCCGAGCCTTCGCCTCGCCGGGCGACGCAATGGCTTCTGGAAAGCCGAAGAGGAAGATGCGGTAATCGACGCGATCAACGCGGTTGCGCCCGACGTCCTTTGGGTCGGCACCGGCAAGCCGCGCGAGCAGGCATTTTGCGTGCGCAATCGCGAGCGGATCAAGGCGGGCTGGATCATCACTTGCGGGGGCCTGTTCAACTACATCACCGGCGACTATCCGCGCGCGCCGATCTGGATGCAGAAGGCCGGTTTCGAATGGCTGCACCGCATGGCAACGCGGCCAAGGGAACTGGCCTGGCGCTATATCACGACGAATCCGCACGCTCTCTGGTTGATCTGGAAACATCGCCATGGCTGAAGCCCGGGCGGCTGAAAATATTGCGACAGGGCGCGTCCAGCGCCTGGGCAGCCTGTTCGGCCGCTTCGGTCTGGCCAGCCTGTCGTCCGCGATCGTCTCGGTCAGTCACCTGCTGATCCAGCTCTTTTCCATCCATCATCTTGAGACGGCGGCCATCGGCACGCTGGCCTTCCTGCTGGTGATCATCCAGTTCGGCTATGGCTTGTCCAATGCACTGGTGTCGACGCCCTACACCATCGTGGTGAACCAGGGAGACGATGTCGATGCGCGGAGCTTCGACTTTTTCTTCCCGGTCAACCTGATGCTGGCGGCCAGCCAGGGGCTGATCTGCGCAGCGATCGCATGGGCGACAGCCTCCCCGTCGGCAGCCCTGCTGTTCGGCCTTGCGGGCATGCTTTCGCTGATCCGCTGGTTCGGGCGTTCCAATGCCTATGCGCATCACACGCCCGCACGGGCCGCGCGATCGGATCTCGCCTATGCGGGGACGATCCTCGCCGGACTGCTGATTGCGATGCGAACCGGCGCGGACATGTCGGCCATTGGCGGCATGCTGGTGGCGGCCAGCCTCATCGGCCTTCTCCCCTTCGGCCTTGCCTATCTGCGGCGACATTTCGCCATGGCGCCCGGCCACGCTCTGGGCGCCTATCGCCCGGTATGGAAGGAGCAGTCGGCCTGGACGCTGGTCGGGGTGCTCTCGACGGAGGCGACCTCCAATTCGCACAGCTATATCGTGACGCTGCTTGCCGGGCCGACGGCCTTTGCGCCGATCGCCGTGGGCATGCTGTTCTTCCGGCCTGTCAACGTCTGCATCACCGCCCTCACCCAATTGGAGCGTCCCCGCCTGACCCGCGCCGTGGCGCGCGGCGATCACGGCGCGGCGATCAGGTCGGAACGGGTCTTCATGGCGGCATTGGTCCTGCTGTGGCTGGCGACCTGCGCGGTGGCGGCCATCGCCCTCTATGCCTTTCCCGGCCTGATCCTGAAACCGACGCTGGATCACCGGCTCGTGATGATCGCCGTGGGCCTGTGCGCGCTCCTGTCCCTCGTTCAATGCGTGCAGACGCCGATGAGCGTGATGACCCAGGCACGCAAGGCGTTCCGCCCGCTCGCCGCGCAAAGCATGCGCAGTTGCGGTGTCGGGCTGATCGCCGTGACGCTGATCGTGCTGGGCACCGCACCGGTCTTCTCGATCGGCGGCGTCGTGCTGTCGCAGCTTGTGATGATGCTCGGCATCTGGCGGCTCGACCGAAAATGGCGGCGTGATCAGCAGGGAGCTGGCTGATCATGGCAACAAGCTGGCATCGCAGCGGCATAGCCGCCCCGCCCGTGCAGACCGGCGGGGGTCAGAGTATACGCATGATCTGGATCACCCAGATCTTCTATTTCGTCTTCCTCATGATGGTCTTCATCGGGCAACAGCCCTTCGCCTCCCGCACCCAGGACGAACTCGTGGCGATGGCGCAGGAGAATGACGGGTCGGACCTGTTCAAGCAGTTGTTGTTCATCGGCTTCGCCTTGCTGCTGACTGGCGTGCAGATCATCCGCAAGCATCCTCTTCAATATAGGTTCACCTTCTGGCCGCTGGCGATCATGCTGGCCTGGTTCTTCATTTCCTGCACCTGGGGCGTGGACCCGTTCGTATCCTTCAAGCGGGCGATGCAGCAGCTCATCGTGATATATATCACCTTCTGCGCGCTGTCCCTGATCGGGCCGGAGCGGCTTTTCGACGCTCTCCGGGCCGCGCTGATCGTTTCGCTTCTCATCTGCTGGATATCTCTGCCGCTGACACCCGCAGCCGTCCATCCTCCGACCGAAAGTGACAAGGCGCTGATCGGTGCATGGCGCGGTTTCTTCTTCCACAAGAATATCGCCGGCGCCGTCATGGCTCTGACCTTCATAGTCTGCGGCAATGCATGGATCGACCGGCGCAAATGGTATTATGCACTGTTCGCGGTCATGGCCTTCGTTTTCGTGATCGGGACCAAGAGCAAGACCTCGCTGGCGCTGTGCGTCGGCATGCTGGCCATCAGCAATATCTATCGGGCGCTGAGCGACAATACGCAAAAGCGCGCGATATTGCTGTTGATGCTGGGCTTCGGCATGGTGGGGTTTCTTGGCCTCTACATCGCCTATCAGCCGACTATCGAACGGCTGTTCGCGGACCCCACCAGCTTTACCGGCCGGGTTTCGATCTGGCGGGTGGTCTTCGATTATCTGGCCGACCACCCCTATCTGGGCGCTGGTTTCGGCGGCTTCTGGCAGGTCGGCACCAACAGCCCGGCGCATGATTATTTGAATCAGCAATTCCAGATGCTGACCGCCCATTCGCATGATGGCTATCTGGAAATCTGGGTGACCACCGGACCGTTGGGCCTCGCCATGCTGCTGGTCAGCTTTCTTGCTTTGCCGGTCTACTGGTTTCTCACCGGCTCGACCAAGGAGAATCAGGCGCTGATGGTGCCAGCCTTCGCCATCTGGGTTTTCGTCATGTACCAGAATCTTCTGGAAACCAGCTTTTTCGACAAGGATCGCCAAGTCTGGGTGATCTTCCTTGCGGCCATCGCGGCCGCGCACGCCACCTTCAAGGCCAAACCGCGTCCGCAATGGACGCGGCGGTATCATCTCCCGCAGGAGCGCGTTCATGGCTGACATCATCCTGTGCATCGCCACCTGCAACCGACCCCAGGGATTGCAGCGAACCCTGGAATCCCTGGCTGCCCAACAAACCCGGCACAAGCTGGAAGTGCTTGTGGCGGATAATGACGCCATTCGACAGGAAGGGCTGGCCATGGTCGAGAAGCTTGCCTCCAAGGGCTATCGCTGGCCGATCAAGGCCCTGCTGGTTACCGAACGCGGCATTCCACTCGTGCGCAACGCGCTCGTCGCCGCAGCGCTGGCCCGGCCAGGCGCGACCCATATCGCCATGCTGGACGATGATGAGGCCGCCTCCCCTGGCTGGATCGACGCCATGGCGGAAACCGCGCAGCGCTGGGAGGCGGACGTAGTGGGCGGCGCGGTGCTGCGCGAGATGGACAGCGCCATCGCGCCCTGGGCCGCCCACCATCCCCTGCTTGCACCCAAACAGCGCGGGCAGTCCGGGCCGGTCGCATTGGTGGACAGCACCGCCAATGTGCTGATCGCCGTCACGGCCCTGCGCGCCATGGGGAAGCGTCCCTTTGACGAGCGCATGGCGCTCACCGGGGGATCGGACAAGCAGCTGTTTACCCGCATGCAGCGCGCCGGCTTCCGTTTCGCCTGGTCGGAGGAGGCGGTCGTCACCGAACTCATCCCCGCCAGCCGCGTCACCGCCAAATGGCTGCTGATGCGCGGCTATCGGGTCGGCATGACCGACATGATGGTGGAGCGGTTCCACAAGGGGCGGCTGCGCACGCTGCTGAACGAAGCGCCACGCATTGTTGCAGGTTTCATTGTCGGGTCGCTGGGCGCCATTGCCACGCTTGACCGGGGCAAGCGGGTCGAACGGCTGGGCAAGCTCTATCGCGCGGCGGGCAAGATCGCTGGGCTCGCCGGAATCCATTATGAAGAATATCGAAAGGTGCATGGCGCATGACCAAGGCCGCGCTGGGCAAGCAACCCTTTTTCTCCGTCGTGATCCCGCTCTACAATCGTGCGGAGATCGTCGGTGACACCATCCGGTCGGTGCTGACGCAGGATTGGCAGGATTTCGAGATCGTCGTGATCGACGACGGTTCAAGAGACAATCCCCGTCCCGTGATCGATGCCATAGGCGATCCCCGCATCCGCTATATCCGGCAGGACAATGCGGGTGGCGGCGCGGCCCGCAACGCGGGGATCATGGCATCGGACGGACGCTATATCGCGTTTCTGGATTCCGACGACCTGTTCCTTCCCGGCAAGCTTTCCATCATGGCGAAGGCGCTGGCGGGAGATGACGGGCGAACGGTGCTCTATTCCCGGATGAAGGTGGACCGGGGGGTCGACCGCTACTGGATCAGGCCCGATCGCGGCATTCGGGAAGGCGAGGATGTCGGGGAATATCTGTTCTGCGCCAACCAGTTCATGCAGACCAGCACCATGGTCGTGCCAACCGGCATGGCGCAGCAGGTCCTGTTCGACCCTGCGCTGAAAAAGGGTCAGGATCTTGATTTCTGCGTTCGCCTCCAGGGCGCCGGCGCGCGCTTCCGGATGATCGACCAGCCGCTGACGATCTGGCTCGACGCCACGGAGGCGGGGCGGACATCCTATGTGAAGGGCTATGAAACCTCGCTCGACTGGCTCGATCGCTGCGGCCACATGCTCACCACCCGCGCGCGACGCGGCTATCGCGCAACGGTGCTCGCCTATCATATGGCGCCAGTCAGGCCGGTGGTGGCAATCAAGGATCTGGCCGTCGGCATGGTGGCCGGCGGCGTCCCTCCCCGCGTGATCGCCCGGCAGGTGCTGCGATCCTATCTGCCCAAGCCCTTTTATCGTTCGCTGGTCAACGGCTTCGTCCTGCGCTTTGGCAAGGCTGAGACCGTCGCAAGTGGAGCCAGTTCGTGATGACCGCCTGGCAACCTCCATCCAGGCTGAAGGCGGCCATCGCTGCACCGCTGTTTTCCGTGGTGATCCCCACTTATCAGCGGCGCGATTCCGCTGTCGCCGCCGTCATGTCCGCTTTGGAACAGACCATCGCGATCATCGAGGTAATCGTGGTGGTGGACGGTTCCACCGACGGGACAGAGGTTGCCCTGGGCGCGATCAACGATCCGCGCCTCAAGGTCATCGTGCAGGAAAATCGCGGCGCGGCGGCGGCACGCAACAAGGGCATCGACCATGCCCGCGGGCGCTACATCGCGTTTCTGGATTGCGACGATCGTTTCCTGCCCCACCATCTGGCCGACCTCCTGCCGCTGCTGCAGGAAAGCGGGGATGTCGTCGCCTATGGTCAGGTGCTCGCCGATCGCGGCCAGGGACGCAATTTCCTGAAGCCGCCGCGCGCCATCGCCCATGACGAGACCATGGATCGCTATCTGATGTGCGATCGCGGCTTCATCCAGACCAGCAGCATGGCGCTCAGCCGAACGCTCGCGGAGAAGGTCCGCTATCGCGAAGATGTGAAATTCGGCGACGATACAGATTTTGCCTTGCGCCTGTCGCTGGCGGGGGCACGTTTTCTGATGACGGAACGACCCGGCACCATATGGGCGGATCGCCATGCGGACGACCGGCTTTCCCACGTCCGCGGCAGTATCGGCAGCCTGACCTGGCTGAGGGACCTTCGCCCTCATATCAGCCCTCGCGCCTTTTCCGCCTATATGGGCTGGCATGCAGCGAAGAGCATCTGGCCGACCAGCAGGCGGCAGGCGATGCGCTATTATCTAGGTGCTGTATGCCGCGGCGCATTCGGGCCTCGGCTGGCCGCGACGGTGCTGTTGCAGATCGTGATGCCGGACCCGGTCTATCGCCGCATTTCCGATCGTTGGATCGACCTTTCCCACATATTGGCCGGCAAGGGACAAAGGTTATGAGAAGGCGTGAATTCCTCGCTGGCGCAGCAATGCTCTCCGCCTGTTCTCCGATTCCACCGAGCGCCGCGCAAGTCGGCGGCACGGCCGGGCTTGCCGCCCATGCCCGCAGGTCTGGCCGCTATTTCGGCGCCGCGATCAAGTCACGCCAGTTGCGGGAAGACCCGGACTTCACCGCCGCCGTCGCCCGCGAATGCGACATGGTGGTGGAGGAATATGAACTGAAGCGCGGCACGACCGAGCCCAAGCCCGGCCAATATGATTTCAGCGGCGCTGACCAGATCATCGCATTCGCCCAGCAGCATGGCATGCTGGCCAGGGGCCACGCACTGGTATGGTACGCGGCGCAGCCGCCTTGGCTGGAGCCTGCTCTGCAAGCCGCCGACCAGGCCGAGCGACAGACCCTGATGACCAGCTATATCGACACGGCCATGCGCCGCTACGCTGGCAAGATCGACGAATGGGACGTCGTCAATGAAGCCATTGAGCCCAATGATGGCCGCGCTGATGGCATCCGCGCAAAAAGCATGTGGATGCAGGCATTGGGCGAAGAGTATATCGACATTGCCTTCCACCGCGCGCGGGAGATCGATCCCCGGCCCCTGCGGTTCCTGACGGATTTCGGACTAGAGCAGGACTCTCCACGCTGCGAGAGGCGCCGAACCGCCATGCTGAAGCTGCTCGACCGACTGATGGCGCGCAAAGTGCCCGTGGATGCAATCGGCATTCAGGGGCATCTCAAGCCATATAAGGAAGGCTTCAGCCAGACGGTATTCGCGCGCTTTCTGGATCAGCTTCGCGGCTATGGACTGGTCCTCTCCATCACGGAATTCGACGTGGCGGACAAGGGCGGCCCGCCCAATCCGGACAAGCGGGACAAGGAAGTCGCCTCGTTCGCCAAAGCTTTTCTGGATGTGGCATTGGACAATCCAGCGATGCGCTCGGTGCTCTGCTGGGGGTTGTCGGACCGCTATAGCTGGCTGTCGAATTTCAAGGACTATAAATGGCCCGACGGCCAATTGTCGCGCGGCTTGCCCCTCGATTCAGGGATGCATCGCAAGCCGATGTGGGATGCCATTGCCGCCGCTTTCGACGCGGCCCCCGTCCTGAGGAGCGCGGGAGCATGAGGATTTCCTCGCTGACCGGCCTTCGCGGCGTGGCGGCCGTATCCGTTTTGCTTTACCATATTCCGCACAATCCGGCGTTCGAGGCCTTTCGCCTGCCGCTATTCTCGCGCGCCTATCTGGCGGTCGATCTCTTTTTCATCCTCAGCGGCTTCGTCATTTCCTTCGGCTATCACGACCGGGTGGTGAATCATCCTGGATGGTCGAGCTATATCGACTTCCTCGTCAATCGCATGGCGCGGGTCTGGCCGCTGCACCTGATCGTGACGCTGGTGTTCATGGCGCGGATCGTCCTGAACATCTCCGGCAACCAAGCGATCGCGCTCGACGCACCGAACATTCTTTCCAACCTGCTGATGGTGCAGAGCTGGGGTTGGGGAACAGAACCGATCGCGGGCAACAGTTGGTCCGTCAGCACGGAGGTCGCGGCATACCTCATCTATCCGCTGATCGCGATCATCGCCTTTTCGCGGGCGGCGTGGATCCAGGCATTGCTGTGCGTCGGGATATTGGGCCTGGTGGCACTGTCCGGCAGAGGTTCCAGCGGTCCGCTGGACGTCAATGACAGCGACACGGTGCTGACGCTCCTGCGCTGTCTGGCCGGCTTCTCGCTGGGCGTGCTGAGTTATCGCTGTGCGGAGAAGGGCTGGTGCAGGCGGTTGATCGACCGAACCGGCGCCTTCGCCATGATCTGCGGCCTGATCGCGCTGGCGCTGCTGCTGCCGGGGAAAGTCGATCTGCTGGTGGTATGCCTGATGCCGGCCCTGGTGCTGAGTTGCTATTATAACGGCACGGCGGCGCGGGCGGTGATGGCCAATCCGGTGAGCTTCCATCTGGGCCTCATCAGCTATTCCATCTACCTCTGGCATCCGCTGGTGCGTGACGTTTTCGCCCGCGGCATGGGGATCGCACACAGGCATGGCATCACTGAATTCGACGGGCTGATCATCATCGCCATGCTGGTGGCGACCTGGCTGCTCTGCTGGGCGAGCTATGCGCTTGTGGAGGTGCGCGGGCATCAACTCATCAAATGGCTCCAGCGTGGCGGGCGCAGCCGCAAGCCCACGGTCGAGGCAGCCGCCTGATGGCGTCGATCTGGATCGCCATTCCCACCTTCCGTCGACCGGACCAACTCCGCCACCTGCTGGAGACCCTGCCGGGCGTGGCCGATCGCCACGACGTGATGGTGCTGGTGGCCGAAAATGATCCGGTTCGGCAGGAAGGGTCCGCCGTCGTCCGCGCCCTGCTGGCCGATGGATATGGCCTGCCCGTGACGCTCCTGACGGTCGCGCAGCCGGGGCTTTGCGCGGTCCGCAACGCCATCGCCGACGCCGCCCTGGAGGATCCGGCGATGCGCTTCCTGGCGATGATCGACGATGACGAGTGGCCCCAGCCGGGCTGGCTTGATGCACTCCTCATCTGTCAGGCGCAGGTGGGCGCCGACGTGGTCGCCGGACCGGTGGATAGCTGCTTCGTTGGGACAGCGCCGCGCTGGGCCAGGGAAACACTGGTTTTCCGTGCCGAGCAACGCCCATGGGGCGCGACCGGCATGCTGTGGGCAAGCAACAACCTGCTGGTAACCCGCCGGGCTTTCGAGATGATCGCACGCCCCTTCTTCGATGCGCGCTTCAACCGCAGCGGCGGAGAGGATCTGGATTTCCTGACGCGACTGCATGAGGCTGGAGCGCGCTTCGGCTGGTCGCCCGACGCCCGGGTCAGCGAATGGGTGCCGGTTGAGCGGGCACGGCTATCCTGGGTGCTGAAACGGATGTGGCGCATCGGCTGCACGGAAACGCTGGCTCGGCAAAAGGCCCTGCCCGGCTGGACCGGCACCGCCAGATTGCTGGTCCGATCCATCGCGATATTGGGATTGCGAACCGCTGGTCTGGCCACCCTGCTGCTGCCCGGCGCGCGTCGGGTGGACATCGCCGGGCAGTGGGTCAAGAGCTGGGGGCGCCTCTATGCCCTCGCGGGCCGCGGGCGCTCCCGTCGCGGGGCGGGCCATTATGGCGCGCTGTAGATCCTGAAGCTCTTGATGACCATGTCGCCCGATCCGTCATCATAGGCGCCGCTGGTCTTCACCGCGACATCCATGATCGGATAAAAGCGGAAACCCTGGAAGGGATTGACCGACTGATAGGTTTCGACGCCATCCACGAACCAGGTGATGTAGTCGCGCTGGATGTCCACGGCGAAACGATGGAAGCCCTGCGAATAGCCGCTGAGGCCATAGGCCTGCTGCGTCTGGATCGTGATGCCCCTCTGGTCATATCGGGTACTGTTGGTGCCGACATGAAGGGTGTGGGCTACATGGCGATCGAAATCCCAGTAGCTCTGATAGCCGAACCCCTCGTAAATATCGATCTCGGGCGGCCAGCCGCTGGTGGATACGAGCCAGAATGCCGGCCATGATCCGCGCCGGTTGGGCATCTTCGCTTCCCATTCATATTGCCCGTAGCCGATCTGAGTCGCCAGGAAGTTGCGGCCATCGAGCACCGACGATCCATAATACCAGTTCTGCCCGCCATAGCTGATCGGCGTCTTCAGCTTCTGCGTGTGGAGGACGAGGCCATAGGCGCTCCAATAGACTGGCCCCTCGATACCAGGGAAAATACTGGAATCGAGATAGAGACCGGTTTCCCCGTTGGCGACCTGGGTCCGGCCATTGGCAAGGGAGGTCGCCCAGCGATCCCAACCGCCATCGGGCGATCGTTTGTGCGTGCCCTTGAGCAATTCGAACTGAAGCGTGCCGGTCGCCGCGAAGGTG
This sequence comes from Sphingobium sp. LSP13-1-1.1, assembly GCF_040676415.1. Lineage (NCBI taxonomy): Bacteria > Pseudomonadati > Pseudomonadota > Alphaproteobacteria > Sphingomonadales > Sphingobiaceae > Sphingobium > Sphingobium sp. LSP13-1-1.1. The sequence continues at coordinate 73,865 of NZ_JBEGHU010000023.1, forward strand.
CGCGGTGCCCGGAAGGTTCCCGCCGCCTTGGCCGTTACCGTCGCCGTGCTGCTGGCCGTGACCGTCGCGGTCGATTGCCCCTGAAGCCCGCCCCAGGGCGCCTCCCGCAATTTTACCTGGAACTGCTGGCCTTCCGTGGCGCCGATGATGGGAACCGCGACCGTCTGCACCAACGGATCGCCCGGACGGAAGATCACCACAGTGTCGACCGTCTGGTAATTATAGCCCGACAGTGCGCGATAGGTACCCGAGCCGTTGACGGTGGTGATCCGCGCAATCACCGTATTGGGTGTTGGCCGGTCGAGCGACACTGGAACATAGGCTACGCTGCTGCCCGGACGAAAACTGGCATCGCCCAGGGAAAGCGTCGCCTTTTCCGGCATCCTCGTCCCATTGGCGAAATCAAAGGTGGAAAAATCCGAAACAGTGTTCGTCGTCGTGGAACCACTGTTCGTCGTCGACGTTGTGGTCGTCGAACTCGTGGCTGCAAGAAGCTGCGAGCTGGTGGTTGTGGTCGACGTCATGGTTGATGTCGACGTTGTTGTCATGATCGTAGCGGCTCCCGCTGCGAAAATACAAAGCATTCCGGCTCCGATAACGGAGCCAGTCATTTTGACAGGCATGGTTTGCGACCCCCAAAGTTACCCCTATAGGGTCTCCCAAGAAGGTTAACAAAAACCTCGGGTCAACGACGACTCGTCGTATCCTTTGGAAATTTGCGACGAGTTGTTGAACAACATGCCTGAAGATCGCCCAAATCGGCGATATTTTCAGAATCGATATGATATCTTTTTGCGCGGAGACTTCGCGAAAACGAATAACGCCCCCGGCGCAAAGCCGGGAGCGCTTCTTCTCCATGCTTCCCTGGAATGGAATGTGCGCCGCAGCCTATTCTGCTGCCTGCACCAGTTCCTCTATTTCGGGAGTGGCACCGCGACCAACGCTGACATAGACAAAGCCGGCTGCCTCCGCATCGGCGGGACGATAGATATTCCGCAGGTCGACCAGACCGTCGCCGCTCATGACGCCCTTGAGACGCGGCAGATCCAGCGCCCGCAGCGCATCCCACTCGGTAACGATCACGACAGCGGCGGCCCCTTGCGCGGCGACATAGGGATTATCGCAGAAGTCGACATCCGTTATCATCATGCGGGCTGCATCCATCCCCTCAGGATCATAGGCCCGCACCTGCGCGCCGCCGTCCTGCAGGGCCTGGATGATCGCGATCGACGGCGCGTCGCGCATGTCATCCGTATTGGGCTTGAAGGTCAGTCCCAGTACCGCGATCGTCTTGCCGCGCACCGATCCGTTGCAAACGGCTACGACCTTGCGCGCCATGGCCCGCTTGCGACTTTCGTTGATTGCCACGGTCGTCTCGATCAACCGGATCGGCGCGCCGGCATCCTCCGCCGTCTTGACCAACGCCAGCGTATCCTTCGGGAAGCAGGAGCCGCCATAGCCGGGGCCTGCATGAAGGAATTTCGAACCAATCCGGTTATCCAGACCGATGCCGCGTGCCACCTGCTGAACGTCCGCGCCGACATTTTCGCATAGTTCGGCGATTTCGTTGATATAGGTGATCTTCATCGCCAGGAAGGCGTTGGCGGCATATTTGATGAGTTCGCTCGTTCGACGGCCGGTGAACTGGATCGGCGCCTGATTGAGATAGAGGGGGCGATAGACCTCCTCCATAACCGGACGGGCACGTTCGTCCTCTATGCCGACGACAATGCGGTCGGGGCGCTTGAAATCCTGGATCGCAGCGCCTTCGCGCAAGAATTCGGGATTGGAGGCGACGGCGAACTGCGCATCGGGATTGGTTTCGCGGACGATGCGGTCAACCTCATCGCCCGTACCAACCGGAACCGTGGACTTGGTAACGATTACGGTAAAGCCGCTCAGATTGGACGCGATTTCCTGCGCAGCGGCGTAAACATAGCTGAGGTCGGCATGACCATCACCCCGCCGGGCGGGCGTGCCCACGGCGATGAACACCACGTCGGCCTGGCTGACCGATCCGGCAAGATCAGTCGTGAAAGTCAGGCGACCCGCCTTCACATTGCGCGCGATCAGATCGGCAAGGCCTGGCTCATAAATCGGCACGCCACCACCCTGCAATAACTCGATCTTGCGCACATCCTTGTCCACACAGATGACATCATGGCCGAAGTCCGCGAGACAGGCGCCGGATACCAGGCCGACATAGCCCGAGCCGGTCATAACGATCCGCATCACTATTCTCCTTCTTCAAACGGCTTTCGAACAACCGCCAACCGATCATGAAAGGACGCACGAGGCCATTACGGGAAACCCCGACGTGGCGATCTTCATCCCTCATCATAGGCTGAGCGTCAGGCGACCTAGCCTGTTGCCCAATGGCCGGATCCAGCCGGCAATTGACGCAGCGCAGCATAACGCTGCGCAGCATGGATGCAACGCGACTTGCCGCTCTTCGCACACATATGGACGCGGATCTGGAAGCGGATCGTTCAGGAATTCGGGCTGAGCCGAGGCGCAAGCGAAACATGAAAACGCGCCGCTCAAAATATCATACATCTGAAACTGCCCGGGATATGGCGGACCGCAACGTGCAAATGGGCGGTTCCCTCAAGTCGATGACGGCGGGCGATCTGGGTGCCATCATCAAGGCGCTGGTGGAACGAACGAAGATCGACCCTGAACGAATCGACGATGTCGTGTTCGGCCAGGACTATGGCAATGGCGAGGCGCCCTGCATCAGCCGCTGGTCAGCTCTGGCGGCGGGACTGCCGGAATCCATCCCCGGCGTTCAGCTCGACCGCCGCTGCGGTTCCGGCCTCCAGGCGGTGATCGACGCTGCCATGCGTATCCGGACCGGCGCGGCCGACATGGTGATCGCAGGCGGCGTCGAAAGCATGTCCAATGTGGAATATTATTCGATCGATCACCGCTGGGGCGGGCGCCTGACCCGCCCAGACCAGGAATGCTCCCCTTCGGAAAGCAACCGAAGGGACGCTTAAATACCCCCGGCGACTACAGGCCAGCCGCCGCGTTCCAGCCCGGCAACCAGATCCGCCACGCACTGGCCCAGATCCTCCGCATTGACAGATCGGATCACGAAATTCGCGCCTGTCCGTCCTTCGCGGAAAAAGGGATAGCTGCCGATCTGGCACCCTTCATGCGCCCGCTCTGTAGCGCCGAGGAGGTCTGCGATCTCGCTTTCCGCCACCCAGCAGCCTATGGTGGTGGACAGCACAGGCAAACCACCTTCCAGCGTTCCCGTCAGGCTGTCCAGCATCCCCGCCGTGATATGCGGAACGCCGGCCATGATGAAGATGTTGCCATGCCGGATGCCCGGAGCGCCGGACATGCGGTTTTCGATCAGGCTCGATCCGGCCGGCGCGCGGGCCATGCGCAGACGCGCCTCGGTCAGGCCGCCGCGCGTTTCATAGTAGTTTGAGAGCATTGCTCGCGCCTCGGGATGGATTTCCACAGGCACCCCGAGTGCCGCGGCGATGGCATCCACGGTGATATCGTCGTGGGTCGGCCCGATGCCGCCGGTCGTGAACAGATAATCGTTCCGCGCCCGAAGCGTGTTCACAGCCTCGACGATCGCGTCGCTCTCGTCCGCGACGACGCGGACTTCGCGCAGGCGAATGCCCTGCACATTGAGCCATGTCGCAATCTGCGACACATTCTTGTCCTGCGTCCTTCCCGAGAGAATCTCGTCGCCGATCACGATCAGTGCGGCGGTCCATATGCGGGTTGGGTCGGCCATGGGCAGGCCATAGCCTCTGCCGTGCGCCATGCCTAGCCGCCCCCTCGCATTATGCGGCTTCACCGCCTATAATCACCCCATGACCGAATATATGACGATGACGGCGGACGCGCCGATTTCCCGCTCGACCGCGATCAAGCTCTACGACGCGGCCGGTTTCGATGGCATGCGCAAGGCGGGGCGATTGGCGGCGGAAATATTGGACGCGCTGGCCCCCCATGTCGTGCCGGGCGTCACCACCGGCGAACTGGACGATATTGTTCGCCGCATGACACTGGATGGCGGCGGCGTGCCCGCGACCCTGGGCTATCGCGGATATACCCACAGTTGCTGCATCTCGCTCAACAATGTCATCTGTCACGGCATTCCGGGCGAGCAGAAGCTCAAGGAAGGCGATATCCTGAACATAGACGTGACACCGCTGGTCGACGGCTGGCACGGCGACAGCAGCCGCATGTACATTTGCGGTGAAGCCCCCATCAAGGCGCGGCGGTTGGTCGAAGTTACCTATGAATGCCTGATGCTGGGGATCGAACAGGCGCGACCCGGCAACACTCTGGGCGACATCGGTCATGCCATCCAGCGCCACGCGGAAAAGCACCGCTATGGCGTCGTGCGCGATTTCTGCGGCCATGGTCTGGGCCGCGTGTTTCATGACAGTCCGGAGGTGGTCCATGTCGGCCGCCCGGGCACCGGGCCGGAGCTCAAGCCTGGCATGTTCTTCACCATCGAACCGATGATCAACATCGGCAAGCCGGGCGTGAAGATGCTGGAGGACGGGTGGACGGCCGTGACACGCGATCGCACGCTTTCCGCGCAGTTCGAGCATAGCATCGGCATTACCGAAACCGGCTGCGAGATCTTTACCAAGAGCCCTGCGGGTCTCGACGCGCCGCCCTATCGGCTCTGACTCCAGGATATGCCTAAAAAATGGGCATGACGTCATGATATTGCCCGTATTTCGGGCAATATGGACAAAAGTTGCTGCATCGCGGAAAGCAGTTTCCGGCGATTCGCTAATTGGCACGGTAGTTGATTAGGAAGAGAGGCGGCGCGTGCCTTAGGGGGGCATGAAGACCGTCGCTCGATCAGGACGAAGGGCGGGATGAAACCCGTCATCTGGCGCGCGTTTGAGTTGGGATACCTAGAGATGAAGAAGATCGAAGCGATCATCAAACCGTTCAAGCTCGACGAAGTGAAGGAAGCTCTTCACGAAGTGGGCGTTTCGGGCATCACCGTTACCGAAGCCAAAGGGTTTGGCCGCCAGAAAGGCCATACGGAACTGTATCGCGGCGCCGAATATGTGGTCGATTTCCTGCCCAAGGTGAAGTTGGAGGTCGTCGTCGACGACTCGCTGGCCGAACGGGTGGTGGAAGCGATCTCGGCTGCCGCACAGACCGGGCGCATCGGCGATGGCAAGATCTTCATTTCCAACATCGAAGGCGCGGTCCGCATCCGCACCGGTGAGCGCGACAGCGACGCCATCTGATTTTACCGACTTCTCGCCGGCTTACAGGGGCCTGGCGGCTGACCACATCAACCTACCCCTTCGGGGGGGTATCATGAAAGAAGGGCAAGGTTCACATGGCTAACACGCCTAAAGACATCCTGAAAATGATCGAGGAAAAGGAGATCGAATGGGTCGATGTCCGCTTCACCGATCCCAAGGGCAAGTGGCAGCACCTGACCATGGTGTCTTCGGTGCTGGGCGAGGATGAACTGACCCAGGGCCTGATGTTCGACGGTTCGTCGATCGAAGGCTGGAAGGCGATCAACGAGTCGGACATGATCCTGAAGCCCGACCTGGACGCCGTCTATGTCGATCCGTTCAGCGCCACGCCGATGCTGATCCTGTTCTGCGACATCGTCGAACCCGACACCGGCGAACTGTACAGCCGCGACCCGCGTTCGACCGCGAAGCGCGCGGAAGCCTTCGTCAAGTCGGCCGGCTTCGGCGACACCGTCTATGTCGGTCCGGAAGCCGAATTCTTCATGTTCGACGACGTCCGCTTCAACTCGGACTATAGCGAATCCTTCTTCAAGATCGACGATATCGAACTGCCGACCAACACTGGCAAGGAATATGAGGGCGGCAACCTCGCCCACCGTCCGCGCGCCAAGGGCGGCTATTTCCCTGTCGCGCCGGTCGATCCCTGCACCGACATTCGCGCCGAAATGGTTTCGACCATGCTCGAAATGGGCCTGCCCTGCGACAAGCACCACCACGAGGTGGCCGCTGCCCAGCACGAACTCGGCCTGACCTTCGGTACGCTGGTCCAGACCGCCGACCGCATGCAGATCTACAAATATGTCGTGCAGATGGTCGCCCAGGCCTATGGCAAGACCGCGACCTTCATGCCGAAGCCGATCGCCCAGGACAACGGATCGGGCATGCACACCCACATGTCGATCTGGGAAGGCGGCAAGCCCCTCTTCGCAGGCGAAGGCTATGCGGGCCTGTCAGACACCTGCCTCTATTTCATTGGCGGCGTCATCAAGCACGCCAAGGCGCTGAATGCCTTCACCAACCCGACCACCAACAGCTACAAGCGTCTGGTGCCGGGCTTCGAAGCGCCGGTTCTGCTGGCCTATTCGGCTCGTAACCGTTCGGCCTCCTGCCGCATTCCCTACGGCGCGGGCGCCAAGGCGAAGCGCGTGGAATTCCGCTTCCCCGACGCGATGGCCAACCCCTATCTGTGCTATTCGGCGCTGCTGATGGCTGGCCTCGACGGCATCGAGAACAAGATCCATCCGGGCGCCGCGATGGACAAGAACCTGTACGATCTGCCGCCGGAAGAACTGAGCCAGGTGCCGACCGTTTGCGGTTCGCTGCGTGAAGCGCTGAACTCGCTGGCTGCCGACCACGACTTCCTGCTGAAGGGCGACGTGTTCACCAAGGACCAGATAGAGGCCTATCTCGAACTCAAGTGGCCCGAAGTGTACCGCTGGGAAATGGCTCCCTCGCCGGTCGAATTCGACATGTATTACAGCGCCTGATCAGTTCAGGCCTGAGCAATTCAGGCCTGATCCGTTCGGAACTGTCGAGGAAAGGGGCTCGGTCGCGCAAGCGGCCGGGCCCCTTCCGATTGGGCGGGGATAATTACGCCGATATCCGCTGTGGATAAGCCGTGCTCAGGCGAAGGCAGGAGCCCAGTTCACAGGTTGCGATTATTGCGCAGCCGGGACGGACTCTCATAGGCCGCCCATCTCATCAGACGCCTTGGCAGAGGCGCAGCGCGCCTGATGAGCCTATCGGCAAATTCAGCTTGAGCCCGAATCTACCCTCGAATCCGCCCATTGCCTGCCTCCAGTAGAAATCCGACAATCGGTCCATGTCGCTCATCGAGTCGCTAGGCCTGTCCCATCCGATTATCCAGGCACCCATGGCCGGTGTGTCGACGCCTGCCATGGCGGCGGCTGTCTCCAACGCCGGCGCGCTTGGTTCCATCGCCGTGGGTGCGGCCGACGCCGAAGGCGGCCGTTCGATGATAGAGGCTGTCCGCGCGCAGACCGGTCGCCCGTTCAACGTCAACCTCTTCGCACATGCGCCTGCCCGCAATGACCCCGTCAGGGAAGCGGCCTGGCTCACTGCCCTGACGCCGATGTTCCGGGCCTATGACGCCCGCCCTCCAGCGGCGCTGCGCGAAATCTACCGCAGCTTCGTCGAAGATGATGCGATGCTTGCGCTGTTGATCGACCTCGCCCCGCCGGTTGTCAGCTTCCATTTCGGATTGCCCGATCCGGTCGCCATCGCCGCGCTCAAACAGGCAGGATGTCTGCTGCTCGCCACAGCGACCAATGAGGTGGAAGCGCGTGCGGCAGAGCAAGCAGGCATCGACGCCATAGTCGCCCAGGGCTATGAAGCTGGCGGCCATAGGGGTGCCTTTGATCCGGAAGCCCTTGACGACCAGCTCGGCACCTTCGCCCTCACCCGTCTGCTCGCCACTCGATGCAGCCTGCCCGTGATCGCGGCGGGCGGCATCATGGACGGACAGAGCATCCGCGCCGCACTCGCGCTTGGCGCAGTCGCAGCGCAACTTGGCACTGCCTTCATCGCCTGCCCCGAAAGCAGCGCCGACGAAGCCTATCGCGCCGCACTCGCCAGTGCAGCTGCCCATCATACTGTGATGACCCGCGTCATTTCGGGTCGCCCGGCCCGCTGTCTCGCCAATCGCTTCACCGCCTGGGGCGCCGAGGCTGCAGCGCAGCCCCCCGCATATCCCATTGCCTATGATGCCGGCAAAGCGCTCAATGCTGCCGCGAGGGCCAGGGGCGAAGGCGGCTTCGGCGCGCAATGGGCAGGCCAGGGTGCGCCACTGGCTCGCGCCATGCCAGCCGCCGATCTTATCGACCTTCTGGCCAGGGAAATGCGGGAAAGCGCTTAACGGACTTCAGGAATGGATGCGCCGAACAGCAATATCGGCTCGCCGGCGGGCGACAATGCGATCTCGCCACCGACGCTCGTCACCAAAGTTCGCACCATCCAAGCCGCAGATGTGCGCGACGCAAGCCCCTCCGGGGGCAAAGTGCCCGCCAGAGCGGCGCGCAGGTCGGGATCAAGCACCAGCTTCGGTCCTTCCGCCCGCACGACGATCTCTGTCACGCCTGGCCTCTTTTCCGCCCCGATGTCGAGCTGACCGCCGCGCACCAGCGCATCGCCCGCGATCAGCGCCAGGTTCAGCAGCACCTTCACGGGCAGCTTTTCCAGCATGTCATCCTCGACCAGCCAGCCGATCTTCACCCGTCCCGAAGCCGCGAACATGCCCTCTATGGCCACCCGCGCCTCATGCGTCGGCACGGCATCGCCAAAGCCGCCCGCAGAACCGAATGCCAGGCGGAAGAATTTCAGCTTGTTCGCAGAGGTTTTGGCGCTGTCAGCCAGCAGGTCCAGGCAACGCTGGCGCATTTCCGGATCCGTCTCATCCGCCATCAGTTCAAGCCCGTTGTTGAGCGCACCGACCGGACTCAGCAGATCATGGCACAGGCGCGAGCAGAGCAGGCTGGCAAAATCGATGCTGTCGATCGGATTGGTCATGAAGGTTCGCTGCCGCCGGAAAAATGAACAGGAAGGAATGAACGGCTAATGCGCTGCCCCGCCGCGCGATGCAACCCTCCCTCACATGATGTCGAGCAAAGCCTCGACAAATTGCACCCGTCCGTCTTGCCCCGCGCCGGCAACCCACAGGCGGGCCATCCCCTCTCCCACGATCAACCAGAGGCTGTCGTCGGGCGCCGCGCAGGCTGCATCTGTCCGGGAGGGCGCGGCCTGACCGGCTGGATGCGAATGGTAATGCCCCAGAATCCGCGCCCCGCCGGCACGCGCCGCACGATGAGCCGCGATCAGCACCACGGGATCGAGTTCGAAATGGCGTTCCGGGTCGGCCGCGACATTGGCCGCGGGCCGAACTGCCTCGATCCGCGCCCGCGTCCCCAGCAGCAAGCCGCAGACCTCCCGCCTGTCCGCCGCCGCTTCGGACATGATTTGTTCCAGCAGACCCCTTGAAATCGCAACCTTCATTCCTACGTTTCTACCCAATGGGTTCGGGGGTTTCCATCATTGAAGCGACCATAAGCGAGGCGCAGGATGGCATGCGGCTCGACAAGGCCCTTGCTGAACTGGTTCCCGACCTTTCGCGCGAGCGCTTGAAGGCGCTGATCCTGGAGGGCCATGTGACGGAAGGTCGGCATGCGAACGCAGGCCGGTTCCCAAACCCATCAATGCCAAACCCATCAATGCCAAACCCATCAATGAAGGTCACAACCGGACAGGCCTTCGCCATCGTCCTGCCCCCGCCGATCGCGGCTGAGGCCGCTGCACAGGACATACCGCTCGACATCATCCATGAAGATGCCGATCTGATCGTCATCGACAAGCCTGCCGGCCTGGTGGTCCATCCGGCTGCGGGCAACCTGGACGGAACCCTGGTCAATGCGCTGCTTCATCATTGTCAGGGTCGGCTGTCCGGGATCGGCGGGGTGGCGCGCCCAGGCATCGTCCACCGCATCGACAAGGATACGTCGGGCCTGCTGGTCGTAGCCAAATCCGATCGCGCTCATGAGGGGCTGGCGCAGCAGTTCAAGGCGCATTCGATCGACCGGCTATACGCTGCGATCGTCTATGGCGTACCTCAACCATTGTCGGGCACGATCGACACATGGATCGGCCGTTCCGACGCCGATCGAAAGAAGATGGCGGTTCATCGGGAAGGACGCGGCAAACATGCCGTGACCCATTACCGGACATTGCAGAAGCTGCGCGCCGCCGCCCTGGTGGAATGCAGGCTGGAGACCGGGAGAACGCATCAGGTGCGCGTTCATATGGCGCATATCGGCAACCCCTTGATCGGTGACCCGGTTTACGGTAGAGAAAGAAAAGGTTTCAAATCGATACTGGAAACGCTGGGTTTCAAAAGGCAGGCATTGCACGCAAAAAGGCTGGGGTTCATACATCCATTAACGGGTGAGGCACTCAGCTTCGACAGCAAACTCCCTGTCGATATGCAGGAACTGTTAAGCGAGCTTCACGTATAGATTTGAACAAGTTTGCGACGGCGCCTTGGACGCCTCTTCTGGGTCCCGCCGCGCATGAAAGGGAAAGGTGACGACATGGCCGGAAAGACCAATGTCCCCGCGGTTCCTGCGCTGGGCGGTGAAGCCAGCCTCAACCGCTATCTGTCGGAGATCCGCAAATTTCCGATCCTGACGCCCGAGCAGGAATATATGCTCGCAAAACGCTATGCCGAACATGCTGATTCGGAAGCGGCGGCGCAACTGGTGACCTCGCATCTGCGCCTCGTGGCGAAGATCGCCATGGGTTATCGCGGCTATGGCCTGCCCGTCAGCGAACTGATCAGCGAGGGCAATATCGGCCTGATGCAGGGCGTGAAGAAATTCGAGCCGGATCGCGGCTTCCGTCTGGCGACCTACGCCATGTGGTGGATTCGCGCTTCGATCCAGGAATTCATCCTGCGGTCGTGGAGCCTGGTGAAGATGGGCACCACCGCCGCGCAGAAGAAGCTGTTCTTCAACCTGCGCCGGATGAAGAACAATATCGAAGCCTTCGAGGATGGCGACCTGCATCCCGACGACGTCAAGAAGATCGCCACCGATCTGGGCGTGACGGAGGAGGATGTCATCTCCATGAATCGTCGCATGGCGATGGGCGGCGACACGTCGCTCAACGTCCCGATGCGCGAAGATGGCGAGGGCCAGTGGCAGGATTGGCTGGCCGACACCGATCCGCTTCAGGACGAACGGGTCGCCGACCAGCAGGAAAGCGAACTGCGCCACGACATGCTGGTCGAAGCGATGGATGACCTGAACGACCGGGAGAAGCATATTCTGGCCGAGCGCCGCCTGGCGGAGGAACCCAAGACGCTGGAGGAACTTTCGCAGGTCTATGGCGTCAGCCGCGAGCGTGTTCGCCAGATTGAGGTGCGCGCGTTCGAGAAACTGCAAAAGGCCATGATGCGGATTGCAGGCGACAAGCTGGGCAAGATTTCCCGCCTCGCCACCATCTGACCGGATTGGGTAAAGGACAAAGCCCCGGATGAACATCCGGGGCTTTTTCGTGCCTGCTCGCTGCGCGCCGTCCCCCCGGCAAAAACAGTCCGGTGGAGGGCGCGCTCACGTCCGAAATTTTTCCTCATGGTGCAATTGCGAGCCATCCCGCTCCATCTTGCACCGCCGCGCAACGGCGTTACCACGGCAATATGAACTCCAAATCCGCTTCCCCTCGTCGCCGCTCCCGCTGGATCCGGATCATCCTCAAGATCATCGGTGGTTTCGTCGCACTCTCCCTGCTGATGGTGGTGGTCTATCGCTTCATCCCTCCGCCCGTGACCTGGACAATGCTGCTGGACCCCAACGGCATCACCAAGGACTGGATGAGCCTGGACAAGATGGATCCGAACATGGCGCGCGCCGCAATCGCCGCAGAGGATAGCCGCTTTTGCAGCCATCACGGCTTCGACGCGGTCGCCATCGCCCAGGCGATGCGCCACAATGCCAGCGGCGGGCGCATCCGCGGCGGCTCGACCATCAGCCAACAGACGGCAAAGAATGTGTTTCTTTTCCAGGGCGGCGGTTTCATCCGCAAGGGGCTGGAAGCCTGGTTCACCCTCCTCATCGAAGCGATCTGGGGCAAGCGGCGGATCATGGAAGTCTATCTCAACGTCGCGGAAACCGGCATCGGCACATATGGCGCGCAGGCGGGTGCCATCCGCTATTTCCACCATGGCGCCCAGCATCTGACCCGCCCCGAAGCCGCCCGCCTGGCCGCCGTCCTGCCGCTTCCCAAGAAGCGCGAAGCCATCGACCCGCACGGCTTCACCCGCCGCTACGGCAACAGCATTTCCGCCCGCATCGGCATCGTGCAGCGTGACGGGCTGGATAGCTGCCTGAAATGAAGAGGGCGCGGATCACTCCGCGCCCTCCCATATCCCTACTGTGACGCTGGTTTAAAAACCGACGACCACAGACCCAATGAAGGTGCGCGGCGCACCGATCTGCGCGAAGGTGATGCTAGTGTTGGACAGGGTGCCATCAAAACCACCGACATAGAATTTGTCGAACAGGTTGGTGATGTTCAGCTGGATCGCCACACCCGGTGCCCCGAATTTTTCCAGCGAATAGCGTGCGTCCAGATCGACCACCGTATAGGCCGGGGCCTTAGCGCCATAGACCTGGGTCAAGGCCCCGTTGATCGTCTGATATACCGGCAGATTCTGGTCGTTCACATAACGCGGACCGGTGCGCTTCGCCTGGACGCCCAGCCGGAAGCCCTCGACCTCACCCTGCACACGGCCGCCCAATGTATAGACCGGCGCACCCGATTCCCGCTTGCCCGCGGTCTGGCCGACCGTAGTGGCATTCAGCTGGACATCGTCCTTGATCTCGGACTTGAGGTAAGAGCCGAAGGCGTAGAACATCAGTTCCGGAATCGGCTGATAGGTCACGCTCCCATCAACGCCATATTTGTCGACCCGGCCCAGATTGCGGTAGATGGTGACGTTGAGATCACGATCATAGGCCTGCGCCAGACGGTTATGGTAGATGGTGTACCAACCCGACAGTTGCGCCTGCAATTTGCTGGTGCGGTAACGGACACCCAGATCGAAATTGTCGGTGGTTTCCGGGCTGGGATTAGCCCCTTCGGTATCGAGAGCATAGAAGAAGCTGTTGTACAGATTGTCCGTACCCGGCACCTGCAAACCCTTCGAATAGTTGGCGAACAGGCTGGCAGCCCCGCTCAGATCGAACACGATGCCTGCGTTCGGCAACAGCTTGTCATATTTGAAGACGCGCCGCTGCGGCCCCTGAATGGTCGGATTGGCCGCCGCATAGGCAACCGACGCTGCATCGTCGCCAAAGCACCGCAGATTGCCGCCCGCCGTCGCGGTAAAGCAATAATTGTTGAGGTCGCGCTTGAAGAAAGGTGCACGCAGACCAAGATTCACGGTCAGCGCATCGAATTCGCCGCGATATTCGCCCGAAACCTGATGCAGGATTGCATAAGAGAGGCGATTGCGCTTCTCGACCAGATTGCCGTTCACGTCCGCGATCGGATCGTCGATCGCGAAATATTCCGATCCGAAGCCATCGGTGCGCAGATAAGCCGCTTCGCCGGTCTGGCGATGACGGCCGCGATCATAGCTGTAGGCCACGCGGATCGTGTGATGATCGTTGATGTCGTAACGTAGCGATGCGATCAGGCCATAGCGATGCGTCTGGGTCTGGCTCGGCGTCACAAGGCGGATGGTGTCCAGCATGTCGCCGTCGCCGTTGAGATCGCGCCCGAAATAATATTGGGTGGCGCTCGAAGAGCCCTGAATGAAGCCGACCTGCCCTGCCAGCCCCGAACTGGCCGGAGTGCGGCCTTCCGAAGCGATGCTCGTACCGCCGCCATTGGCCTTGGTATATTGATAGCTCGGATCCACCGTCAGGATCAGGCCATCAGCCAAGGTGAAGCGCGAGTTGATACGGATATTGCCCGTGTCGGACGGATTGTAGCGATATTCATAGTCGGAACCGCAGGCGCTCGCGACATCTGCCACGCCCGCGACCGGGTTCGGAATGGTGCAACGCGCGGTTTCGTAGAAGCGCTCGTCCTTGCTGGTCGGGAAGCGGTTGGCGCTGGAGCTGCCCACGACGCGACCATCATCGACACGCAGCGGCACCGAGCCAAAGAAATTGTTGCGGTTCTTATTAAAATGACCGGCGAGCGATATGAAGTCACCGTTGCTACCGATCGGCTGATAGATCTTGGCGTTATATTGCTGCTTGTTGATCTCGCCGATGCCACCATAGATGGCGTCGTTGCTTGCCCGGCTGGCCGAAAAGAAGGCCCGCGTGCCCCATGGGGTGAAATTGCCGGTCTGAACCATGCCAAACAGACGGAAAAAGCTGAAATCGCCGACCGAAGCGACCATCTTTGCGCCGAATTCCTCGCTCGGGTTAATCGAACGATAATTGACGGTCGAACCTGTCGCTGCGGCAGTCGGGCTGTCGACGTCCGTGGTCCCCAGATTGACGTTCACCTGATCGATGATTTCCGGGTCGAGCTGCTGGTTCGAATAAAGCGCATAGCCACCGGTGTCGTTCAGCGGCAGGCCGTCGAAGGTCTGCGAGATGCGGCTGTCGTCGAAACCGCGAATGGTGAGCGTACCGCCAGCCGAACCGAAAGGATCGTTGTTCTGGAAGCTGACGCCCGGCAGCTGGTTGATGACTTCGTTGATGCTCTGGCCCGGCGTCTGCGCCTGGATGAACTCCGCGCCCAGCACGACCTTGGCCTTGCTGGTGTCGGGCAGCAGCACGCCAGCGACGCCCTTGTCGACGGTCGCGCCCGTGACGACGATCTCATTTTCGAAGTCGATGGATCCGGTCGACTGAGCGAGTGCAGCGACAGGCGCAGCCACGGCAAAGACGGCAGCGACAGGCGCTGCGCTAAACATAAGAAGCTGTTTCATATGATTTTTGTCCCTTTGGAAGTTGGCGTATCGTGCCAGCTCTTATTTTGCTCTGTGGAGCTGGCGCCGCCTGTGGCAGCCGATAGCAACGGCCCTGTGATGCTCTGATTACAGTTTTACGACAATATAATAGCATCAGGATGACCGCAGCCGCGTATCGCCAGAAAGCGGGTTCAAGGGACTTTCCGCCTTTTACATAACTCATTGTTTTCAAATGATTATAATTGCGGCCAATTTCGCTGTTTAACAGTGGTGCAGTTTTGCAACGCAGCAGGATTTTTTGTGCGACCGCGTCGAAGTTTATGAAAAAGGGGCCGGCGAAACATCGCCGACCCCCAAATTTCAATTCCTGAAGGTTGGATTCAGGCCGCGTCTTCGGCCCTTTTGTCCTTCTCGCTGAATACGCGAATCGGTTCCTTGTTGCCGGCGACCACATCCTTGTCGACCACCACTTCGCCCACGCCTTCCATCGAGGGCAGGTCGAACATCGTGTCGAGCAGGATCGCCTCAAGAATGGACCGCAGTCCGCGCGCACCGGTCTTCCGCTCGATCGCCTTTCTGGCGATCGCGGTCAAAGCATCGTCGGTGAAGCTGAGCTCGACATTCTCCATGTCGAAAAGCTTGGCATATTGCTTCACCAAAGCATTTTTCGGCTCGACCAGGATCTTGACCAGCGCGGCCACATCCAGATCCTCCAGCGTCGCGATCACAGGCAGACGGCCGACAAACTCCGGGATGAGGCCGAATTTCAGCAGATCCTCCGGTTCGCTCTGACGCAGCAATTCCCCGGTCTTGCGTTCTTCGGGAGCAGCGACATGGGCACCGAAGCCGATCGACTTGGCTTCCAGACGGTCGCCGATGATCTTTTCCAGGCCTGCGAACGCCCCGCCGCAGATGAACAGGATGTTCGTCGTGTCGACCTGCAGGAATTCCTGCTGCGGATGCTTGCGGCCGCCCTGCGGCGGAACCGAGGCAGTCGTGCCTTCCATCAGCTTCAACAGCGCCTGCTGCACACCTTCGCCCGACACGTCGCGCGTGATCGAGGGGTTCTCCGCCTTCCGGCTGATCTTATCGATCTCGTCGATATAGACGATGCCCCGCTGCGCCTTCTCGACATTATAGTCGGATGCCTGGAGCAGCTTGAGGATGATGTTCTCCACATCCTCGCCCACATAGCCGGCTTCGGTCAGCGTGGTGGCGTCAGCCATGGTGAAGGGCACGTCAAATGTCTTGGCCAGGGTCTGGGCCAGCAGCGTCTTGCCGCAGCCGGTAGGGCCGACAAGCAGGATATTCGACTTGGCCAGTTCCACCTCACCCGGCTTCGTGCCGTGGTTGAGGCGCTTGTAATGATTGTGAACAGCGACGGAGAGGACGCGTTTCGCCCGGTTCTGGCCGATCACATAATCGTCCAGCACATCGCAGATTTCCTGCGGGGTCGGCACGCCGCCATCCTTCTTGCCGACGAGACCGCCCTTGGTTTCCTCGCGGATGATGTCGTTGCACAGTTCCACGCACTCATCGCAGATGAACACGGTCGGCCCCGCAATCAGCTTACGCACCTCATGCTGCGACTTGCCGCAGAAGGAGCAGTAAAGCGTGCTTTTAGAATCGGAGCCCGTAAGCTTAGTCATTCGCCATTCTCTCTTCCCTCTGCCAGGCGAACTGCCGCCTGTGGTGAGGGATATGGTGGTCCTAGGATCATCCTAGACCGCGACGCGCCCGTTTCACAAGGGGAGAAAAGGGCGCGTGCGGCAAATATGGGTTTAGCCCTCGGCAGTTTCCGCCAACGCCGGGCGGCGGTCGAACACCTCGTCCACGAGCCCGAACGCCTTGGCCTCTTCTGCCTCCAGGAAGGTGTCACGGTCCATGGCGCGCTCCACTTCCTCTAGCGAACGCCCCGTATATTGGACGTAGAGGTTGTTGAGACGGCTGCGGATGCGCAGGATTTCCTTTGCCTGAATCTCGATGTCGGACGCCATGCCCTGGGCGCCGCCCGATGGCTGGTGCACCATGATGCGGGCGTTGCTAAGCGCGATGCGCTTGCCCGGCTCGCCAGCGGCAAGCAGGAAACTGCCCATGGAGGCCGCCTGGCCGATGCAGACGGTACCGACCTGGGGACGGATATATTTCATCGTGTCGTGGATCGCCATGCCGGACGTCACCACGCCGCCGGGCGAGTTGATGTACATCCAGATGTCCTTCTTCGGATTTTCCGACTCAAGGAACAGCAACTGAGCGACGATCAGCGAGGCCATATGATCCTCGACCTGCCCGGTCACGAAGATGATCCGCTCGCGGAGGAGGCGCGAATAGATGTCGAAGCTGCGCTCGCCCCGGTTCGACTGTTCGATGACGATGGGGACCAGAGCGGCCATGGGATCGGACATGATATCGGTCATTTTGCTCTTTCAGGGTGTGTTGCTTTTGCCCGTGCTCTACATCGGCACAAAAGACGGACTGTTCAAGGGGTCGCGTGAAACGCGGTCGGATTGCTTGGCTGAACGGGGCGCAATCAGTCGCGCCGGGCGAAGTCGGAAGGCGCCTTGAAGGCGAGATAGGCAAGCCGGCGAATCTCTCGACGGCCGCGCACCACCGTATCCAATATGAGGCCGCACATGCCCGAAAGCGTGGCGAGGATCATGAGGCCCGTCACCAATATGGCGGTCGGGAAGCGCGGCACAAGCCCCGTCTTCATATAGGTGACGATCAGCGGGGCCGCGAGGACCAGCCCTGTCAATGCCAGCAGCGCGGCGATGATGCCAAAGAAGAGGATTGGCCGTTCGATGCGATAGAGCGTGATGATCGTCCGCAAAATGCGCCAGCCGTCCCGATATGTACTGAGCTTGCTCACCGATCCTTCCGGCCGCGCGCCATAGGCCGTGACCACCTCCGACACCGGCATGGCGAGTTCCAGCGCGTGCACGCTGATCTCCGTCTCGATCTCGAAACCGGCGGAAAGGACAGGAAAGCTTTTGACGAACCGCCGGGAAAAGACGCGATATCCGGACAATATGTCGGTAAAACTCCGCCCGAACAGCCGCTTGAGCAGGCTGGTGAGCGCCCAGTTGCCGAAGCGGTGCCCGCGCCGATAGGCCTCCTCAATCTCGCTGCGCCTTGCTCCCACGACCATGTCGAGATTGTCTTCGAGCATTGCCGCCACCATCTTCGGCGCGGCAGCCGCTTCATAGGTCGCGTCGCCATCAGCCATGATGTAGATGTCGGCGTCCACATCCGCGAACATGCGCCGGACCACATGGCCCTTGCCCTGCTGCGCCACGCGCCGGACGATCGCCCCTGCCCCGGCCGCCAGTTCGCGACTGCTGTCCGTGCTGTTGTTGTCGAAGACATAAACCTCGGCAGAAGGGAGCGCCTGGCGGAAATCCTCCACCGTCCGAACAATGGCGCCGGCCTCGTTATAACAGGGCAGGATGACCGCGACCCGCGGCATGGCTACGCCCGCTTCGCTTCCTGCTGCCGGAAATTCCTTCATCGCCCCACAAACCTTCTTGCCCCGCACATTGCCCAGAGACGATCCATGCTCTCGCAAAGGCGACTTGCCCCATCTTCGCGGAGATGGCGGAACCGCTTGGGATTTCCTCTGCCATGCCGCGTCCGAAATGAAAAGCGCCCGGGCTTCCTTGCGAAGCCGGGCGCTTGTCCATCCATATCGGCAGAGCTCACTCAGCCTTGGCGGCGGCCTTCTTGGCCGGAGCCTTCTTGGCCTTGGGCTTTTCCTCGGCTGCGGCCTCTTCAGCGACGGCCTCATCCTTCTTGGCAGCGGCCTTCTTCGCCGGCGCCTTCTTGGCGGGAGCCTCTTCGGCAGCAGCCTCTACGGGCGCCGCGGCCTCGGCATCGGCAGCCTTCTTCTTCGGCGCAGCCTTCTTCGCCTTGGGCTTCTCGTCATGATCGTGATCATGGCCGCAGTCCGGACCATGGACATGCGGCTTCAGATCGCCATCCTCCGCCTCGATCGCTGCTTCCAGTTCCTCGCGGCTGACGGCACGATCAGTGATTTCAGCCTTTTCGAAGAGGAAATCGACGACCTTGTCCTCATAGAGCGGCGCGCGAAGCTGCGCGGCGGCCATGGGGTCCTGACGGACATATTGGACAAAACGCTCGCGATCCTGTGGGCCGTACTGCTGCGCGGCCTGCATGATCAGGCGATTCATTTCCTGCTCGCTGACGACCACGCCGTTCGCCTGGCCGATTTCCGAAAGAAGCAGGCCGAGGCGGACGCGACGCACCGCGATGGCGCGATAGTCTTCCTTCTCCGCTTCCATTTCCTTGAGGGCCGCTTCGGGATCTTCCTCATGGCTCGCTTCATGCTGAAGCTGGGCCCAGATCTGGTTGAATTCGGCCTCGACCATGCTGGGCGGCACGTCGAAATCATGCGAAGCGGCCAACTGGTCGAGCAACTTGCGCTTCATATAGGTACGGGTCAGGCCGTTATGTTCCTGCTCGATCTGGCCCTTCAGCAGCTCCTTGAGCTTGTCCAGACCTTCCAGTCCCAGCGACTTGGCGAAATCATCGTCCAGCTTGGGCTTGTCAGCGTTCAGGATCGCCTTGACGGTGATGTCGAAGGTCGCTTCCTTGCCCGCAAGGTGCGCAGCGCCATAATCTTCGGGGAAGGTGACGGTGATCGTCTTCTCGTCGCCCTTCTTGACGCCGGTCAGCTGCTCCTCGAAGCCCGGGATGAACTGGCCCGAACCGATCTTCAGCTTCACATCCTCGGCCGAACCGCCTTCAAAGGCTTCGTCGCCGATCTTGCCGACGAAATCGATGGTCAGCGTGTCGCCGTCCTTGGCCTTGTGGCTGGCGGAATGCTCTTCCAGAGCGCCCTGCTGGGTCGCGATGCGGCCGGCGGCCTCATCGACCTGCGCGTCGGCGACTTCGGCGGTCAGACGCTCCAGCTTCAGACCTTCGATGCTCGGCGCGGTAATTTCAGGCAGCACTTCCAGAGCGACCTTGACCTCGGCGTCCTTGCCGAACTCGAAATTCTCGTCCAGCTCGACCGAAGGCTGCATCGCGGGGCGCAGCTTCTGGTCAGCGATCAGCTTCTGGATGCTGTCCTGGATGGAGCTGTTGAGCGCGTCACGCTGCAACGACTCGCCGTGCATCTTCTTGACGAGATTGGCGGGCACCTTGCCGGGGCGGAAGCCGGGCATGCGCACCTGCGGCGCGATGGCGGCCACTTCCTTTTCCACGCGGGCGTCGATATCCTTCGACGTGATGGTCACGGTGTAGGCGCGCTTCAGGCCCTCGTTCAACGTCTCGACAGTCTGCATCTCTTCTCTCAAACGCTTTCTTCAGCTGAATTTCGTTGGCGCCTGCGCATCCATGAGTCTGGCGCACTGGTGCGGGCGAAGGGACTCGAACCCCCACATCTTGCGATACCAGAACCTAAATCTGGCGCGTCTACCAATTTCGCCACGCCCGCATCGGTCGCCGGTCGGCGCGGCATAGAGAAAAGCTGCCCATGAAGCAAGGGCAAGCGGTCCAGCCTGTGGATAACCGGTGGATAAGTCCAAACGGAACCCATTTGCACGCCCGCGCGTAGCCATGCCAAGGA
The DNA here is from genome assembly GCF_040676415.1 of Sphingobium sp. LSP13-1-1.1. Taxonomy (NCBI): domain Bacteria; kingdom Pseudomonadati; phylum Pseudomonadota; class Alphaproteobacteria; order Sphingomonadales; family Sphingobiaceae; genus Sphingobium; species Sphingobium sp. LSP13-1-1.1. Next base: position 94,158 of record NZ_JBEGHU010000023.1, read on the forward strand.
GAAAAACGATGGCCACCAGACCCGATACTGCGCCGGACATATTGCCGCCCCCCGACCGGATCAACCCCCAATCGCCGCCCGAAGCCCCCGCCCCCGACGCGCCGCAAGAGACGCCGGCCGGCCAGCCGCCCGAAATCCTGCCCGATAGTCCCGATTTCGACCAGCCTGACCGGACGCCCCCCGAACTTCCTCCCGGCTGACCGATATTTTGGCCACAGCGGGCGGGTTTTCCACAGACAAGGGAAATAATGGTTGCGCAGGCGCTGGACAGGCCCCTGCATCCATGATTGAACTATGACAAACAGATGAATGCGGGAGAGGCGCGGCTGACAACAAGGGGGTCATCGTGCAAGGGGTTCGCGCTAAGCTGGAATGGTTCAAGGCAGTGATCCTGCCACAGGAAGCTGCTCTCAGGGGGCGTCTCAGGAGGATCCTGCCCGCCAATCAGGAACTGGAGGACATGGTCGCGGAGGTTCTTGCCCGCGCCTACGCTACCGACAACTGGGAAAATGTGACCACGGGTCGCGCCTATCTTTTCACCATTGCCCGAAATCTGGTGATCGATACGGCCCGGCGGAACAAGGTGGTGAGTTTCGAAACCATCGCCGATCTGGAGCTGCTGCAGGGCCAAAATGATGTGGAAGCGCAACTCCACGCCCGTGAAGCCCTGCGCCAGGTCGAGGCGATGGTCGACGCGCTTCCCCCGCAATGCCGCCGGGTCTTCATTCTCCGCCGCATCCACGAAAAATCGATGCTGGAAATAGCGGGCGAAATGTCCCTGTCCGTTTCTACTGTTGAAAAACATCTGGCCAAAGCGATCACAATAGTTATGCGGGCCTGGGCGGAACGTGAGGAAACGGATTTCGAACGTGCGGGCGTCGGGACCAGAATCGGGCTGCGAAAGCAGGGACGAGATCGAGGCGGAAGCCGCGCGCCTGCTGGCAAGGCTTAACAGCGCCCACGGAACCGAAACCGAAATTGAAGTCTGCCGCTGGATCGCAGCCGATGCCCGCCACGCCGTGGCATTCGCCCGCGCCGAAGCCGCCTGGGAGGCGGCCGAGCGACTGAAGAGCGCCGCCGCCGAAGTCAACCTGCCCCCGCTGGAGGCCATTGTCAGCGAGGAGCAGCAGCGCCGCCTCTCGCGCAACATCATGGTCGCCGCCGCCATTGCGGTGATGCTGTTCATCATTGCCGCCATCGTCACTATTCGCACATTCAGCGGCGTGGACCATTATGAAACAAGGATAGGGCAGATCAGCGACATCGCGCTCAACGATGGCTCTACCCTGCACCTCAACAGCGACAGCGCCGCCGAAGTGCGTTTCACCGACCGTGGTCGCAAGGTCCGCATATTGAAAGGCGAAGCTTCTTTCGACGTCTCACACGACCGTTCCCGTCCCTTCGACGTGGAGGTCCGTTCCGCCGTCATCAGAGCCGTGGGCACGGCCTTCAACGTGCGGCTTCGTCCGGCGGTGGTGGAACTGACAGTCACGCAAGGCACTGTCACGGCCTATACGGGCAACACGCCGGGCCAGCAGATCAGCGCCGGAAGCGGTGCCGTGATCCAGCCGCGCAGCGTATCGCTCACCCATCTGCATCCGCGTCTGATCGATCAGCGCACTGCCTGGCGCGAGCATATGGTGGAACTGGACGGAGAGACGATCGAACAGGCGGCCAACGAATTCAACCGCTACCGCGTGGCGCCGATCCTGATAGGCGACACGCGGGTTTCCTCTCTCCGCGTCGGCGGACGCTTCCGCATCACCGACAGCAAGGCATTCCTCTCGGCACTCCGATCGAGCCTGCCGATCCGCGTGGTCGACGGTCAGGACGGCTCCGTCATGCTGCTGTATCAGGACGAGGAAGACATTGCGGCGGATGGTGCCAACAAATAAGGGCGCGAATCTTCGGACCATGCGCGGCGGCCCAATCGCTCCGGATCAAGCCAGCAGTTCGCGCACCAGCGCAGGCACCAGGACGCTCGCAGCGCCCATCCGGCTTTCCTCGAAATAAAAGCTGCCGGCCGACGGCTCCAGGTTCAACTCGAGCGTCCGGGCGCCCACATGGCGCGCGGTCTGCACGAATCCGGCAGCCGGATAGACCGCTCCGGAAGTGCCGACCGAAACGAACAGGTCGGCTTGTCGCAGTGCGTCGTCGATCAGATCCATTTGGTACGGCATTTCTCCGAAGAACACGATATCGGGCCGCAACGCTCGACTACCGCACCCATCACAAATCGATCCCGGCGGCAAGGAATGCGTCCATCGCATGGCCTTGCCACAAGCCGCGCAAAGGGCGGACAGCAACTCCCCATGCATGTGGACCAGCCGCTGCGCCCCTGCCCGCTCGTGCAGATCGTCGACATTCTGGGTAACGATCAGCAACTCGCCAGGCCATTCCGCATCAAGCGCCGCCAGCGCCTCATGCGCGGCGTTGGGCTCCACCTCGGCCAGCCTGGCTCGCCGCTCATCATAGAAGCGATGCACCAGGGCGGCGTTCCGCTCGAGGGCTTCAGGGGTGCAGACGTCCTCGACCCGATGCCCTTCCCACAATCCGTCGGGTCCGCGAAAGGTGGCAAGGCCGCTTTCGGCCGAAATCCCCGCTCCAGTCAGGATCACGATGTTGCGAATGTCGTCCATGTCATGGTCCCGTGCGATGGCGGCGTGAAGGGCCTATGCCTCATGGAGCGCTGTTCCGGCAATATTTCGCGAGCCCAGTCTGTCCGCCACTACAACGCATTCGCCGATTTCCATGGAGCCGCTTTTGCGGCACGGGGATGACAAGGCCACCCCGTTCTGGCATCGGCCGTGCGACCAGATTGGGGATGAGACTGATGACACGGATCGGCATTTACGGAGCGGCAGGGCGCATGGGCCGCGCCATCGCGCAGATCGCGCTGGAGTCCGGCCTGGAAGTTGCAGGAGGCACGGACCGCGACGGCGAAGGTGAACTGGCTCCCGGTATCCCCATCGGCACCGATCCGATCGCGCTGGCTGAAAAAAGCGACGTGCTGATCGACTTTTCGGTGCCCGCCGCGCTTTCGGCCCATCTGAATGCCTGCATCGCGGCGAAGAAGCCGATCCTAATCGGTACCACCGGGCTGGAACCTGCGCATCATGCGCTGATCGACGACGCATCGGCACAGATTCCGATCCTCCAGACCGGCAATACCTCGCTGGGCGTCAATCTGCTGGCGGCGCTGGTGGAACAGGCGGCGGCGCGCCTGGGCGACGATTGGGACATAGAAATTGTGGAAATGCATCACCGCCACAAGGTCGACGCACCGTCCGGCACTGCCCTGCTTCTGGGCGAGGCTGCGGCGCGAGGGCGCGGCATTGCTCTGGCGGATCATAGCGAGCGCGGTCGTGACGGCATCACGGGAGCACGGGCAAAGGGTGCGATCGGCTTTGCCGCGTTACGCGGCGGTTCGGTGGCGGGTGATCATCAGGTCATCCTGGCGACAGAGGGCGAGCGGATCGAAATCGGTCATCGCGCCGAAAGCCGCACCATCTTCGCCAGGGGCGCGGTGAAGGGCGCGCAATGGCTGATCGGCCGGCCCACGGGACGCTATGGCATGAAGGGCGTGCTGGGTTTGTAAGCGCTGATGAAGAAGGAGCAGATCTTCGATTTTTTCAGCCGCCTCGCTGAAGCCAATCCAGCGCCCAGAACGGAGCTGGAATATGGCAATGACTATCAATTGCTGGTCGCTGTCGTCCTTTCCGCGCAGGCGACGGACGTGGGCGTCAACAAGGCGACGCGGGCACTCTTCCGCCAGGTCCACACACCGCAGGAGATGGTGGACCTGGGCGAGAAGGGCCTGAAGCAGCATATCAAGACGATCGGCCTGTTCAACGCCAAGGCGAAGAACGTCATCGCCCTGTCCGAAATCCTGGTGCGCGATTTCGGGGGAGAGGTGCCGCACGACCGCGACGTCCTGACCACCCTGCCCGGCGTCGGGCGCAAGACCGCCAATGTCGTGGTCAACACCGCCTTCGGGCAGGAGGCATTCGCGGTCGACACCCATATCTTCCGCGTCGGCAACCGCACTGGTCTGGCACCGGGCAAGACGCCGCTCGCCGTCGAGCTGAAGCTCGACAAGCGGGTTCCCGGCCCCTTCCGCCGCGATGCCCACCACTGGTTGATCCTGCACGGCCGCTATGTCTGCAAGGCTCGGAAACCCGAATGCTGGCGCTGCATCGTGGCCGATCTCTGCCGTTTCAAGCCCAAGACGCCCGCGCCCGACGCCAATCCTTGATTATTGTGCGGTTCAGGCGCCGCGCGGTAGAAGGAGCCACAGGACGGATGATGCGTTTCCGCGACGTCATCCAGACAGTCAACAGGAGAGACGATATGTCTGCCCCCCTCATCCGCAAACTCGCCCTGGCGGCGGCGCTCGTCTGCGTCGCAGGCCCTGCACTCGCCCGCAAAGCTCCCGACAACCTGGTTCCTGCAGGAAAGGCGGTCGACTGCGTCCAACTGACCGCGATCCGCTCCACCGAGGTTCGCGACGACCGGACCATCGACTTCATCATGAACGGCAACAAGGTCTATCGAAACACCCTGCCCATGAGCTGCCCAAGCCTGGGTTCCGAGAAACGGTTCATGTACAAGACCAGCCTGTCCCAGCTCTGCTCGGTGGACATCATCACCGTGCTCTATCAGACTGGCGGCCTTCAGCGGGGACCAAGCTGCGGCCTGGGAAAATTCCAGCCAATGGAGAAAATGACGAAATAACTTTGGCCTGAGGCGATTTAGATGCTGGCGTGAGCGATTGGGCTTTGCTAAGCGCCCCTTCGTACCAGCAATACGCACCCATAGCTCAGCTGGATAGAGCGTTGCCCTCCGAAGGCAAAGGCCAGAGGTTCGAATCCTCTTGGGTGCGCCATTTGCGAATGGAAATCAGATAAATTTCCGTTCCAAGCCAAGCAGATGGCTCTTAGTCTTCAAACCACCTGCAAAGCCTGTCAAAGCGCCGTTGGCACCCACCACCCTATGGCACGGGACAATGATGGAAAGCGGGTTACGGCCATTGGCGGCACCCACGGCCCGGCAGGCGGACGGTTTCCCGATCTGGCGGGCAATGTCGGCATAGCTTCGCGTCTCCCCGAAAGGGATTGTCAGCAGCGCAGTCCAAACGCTCTTCTGAAAATCCGTTCCGACGAAATGAAGCGGCAGATCGAACGCTTCCCGCTGCCCGGCGAAATATTCCGCCAGTTGGAGCGCGGCTTCGTCCAACACCGGATGGTCGCGATGCTCAACCCGCTGGCTCAAGCGGACCCTGCGGGGATCATCGTCCTGCCACAGCACCGCCATCAGGCCCGCTTCGTTCGCCACCAGCGTCAATTCGCCGACCGGAGAGGTCATCATGCGACAGGCGTAGGTCATGCCTTCCCTTCCAAATCCTTGCCCGAACCTGCATGGGGCATGACCTGCCGGACTGCCTTCCCGCTGCTTGCGGCCAAAGATTATTTCAGGCCGCCGCCCATGGCGCGATAAAGTTCGATCATGTTCACAGCGCGGGTCAGGCGGGTCGCGAGCAGGCTCTGTTCGGCATTATAGAGTGTGCGCTGTGCGTCCAATGTGGTCAGGAACGGGTCGACGCCCGCCCGAAAGCGCGCTTCGGACAGGCGATAGCCGACCCGCGCCGCGTCCCGCAACGAACTCTGCGCCTCCAGCTGCTCGGTCATCGTGCCGCGGCGCGCCAGCGCATCGGCCACTTCCCGAAAACCGGTCTGCACGCTCTTCTCATAGGTCGCGACCATGGCGTCATAGGTTGCTCGCGCATAGCGCAGATTGCCCCGGTTACGGCCGAAATCGAAGATCGGCAGGCTGGCGGAAGGGACCACCGACCAGGTCTCGCTGCCCGACTTGAACAGGTTGGACAGACCAAGGCTCAACGTGCCGAAGGCGGCGGTGAGCGAGATGTTCGGGAAGAAGGCCGCGCGTGCCGCGCCGATATTGGCGTTCGCCGCCAACAATTGATGCTCCGCCGCCATGATATCCGGACGGCGCAACAAGGCTGCGGAAGGCAGGTCGGCCGGCAGGTTGGAAAGAGTGACGTCGCCTTCAGGCATCGCCGCCGGCAGATCCCCTTCTGCGACCGTCGTACCGGCCAGCAGGTTCAGCGCGTTCTGATCCTGGGCGACCAATGTGGTCGCCTGGGCGATGTCGGATCGCGCCTGATCATGGCTGGTCTGTGCCTGCCGCACCTCCAGTTCGGACGCTATGCCCTTGGCAAAGCGCGCCCGGGTCAGGTCCAGCGTTTGACCGAACGCCTTCTCCAGATCGCGCGCGATCCTCAACCGCTCCTGATCAGCCGCCATGGTAAGCCAAGCATTCGCAACCTCCGCGATCAGCGCCGTCTGCGCGGCATTGCGGTTTTCCACCGACGCGAAATATTGCTCCTGCGCCGCCTTGCTGAGATTGCGCAGTCGTCCGAACAGATCGATTTCCCATGCCGAAACACCGACGGACGCCGAATAAATGTCCATTCGGCCCGTCCCGACCTGAGAGAAAGGCGTGTCCTGATAGGTCGCGCTGCCGTTGGCGGTCACCCTGGGGAATATATTTCCGCGCTGTACCCGATATTGCGCCCGCGCCTGCTCGACATTGGCCAGGGCAATGCGCAGGTCGCGATTATTGGCCAGCGACGTCTCGATGACCCGTGTCAGCCGCGGATCGACGAAGAAATCCTTCCAGGCCGTATCCGCCGGGACGATCGCCTGCCCCGGCCCGGCCGGATAGGCCGACCCCTGCGGGCTTTCCTGCGGCACAGGCAAGGCGGGACGCACATATTTGGGCGCCATGTCGCAGGCCGCCAGCGTCAGCACCAGCGCAGCCGCCGAGAACGGCTTGATCTTGTTCATCGTCATGGTGTCTCCTGAGGGCCGGGCAGAGCGTTGCCCGCTTGCCCTTCCCCGTCCTTGCCATGATGTTCGCGGAACAGCCGCTTCACGACCGTGAAGAAGACCGGCACGAAGAATATCGCCAATATCGTGGCGGCCAGCATGCCCCCGACCACCGCCCAGCCGATGGCGTTCTGACCACCGGCGCCCGCGCCCTTCGCCACCGCCAGCGGCAGCACGCCGAAGACGAAGGCAAAGCTGGTCATCAGGATCGGCCGCAGGCGCAGCTTGCCGGCTTCCAGCGCCGCCTGCGCGGGTGATAGCCCCTCACGCATCTTTTCCTCGGCAAACTCGACGATCAAGATGGCATTCTTGGCCGACACGCCAATGGTCGTGATCAGACCCACCTGCAGATAGATGTCGTTGTTGAGGCCCACCAGGGTCGCCGCGACAACCGCCCCGAACACGCCAAGCGGCACCACCAGCATTACTGCGATCGGCACCGACCAGCTTTCATAGAGAGCGGCGAGGCACAGGAAGACGATCAGCATGGATAGCGCATAGAGCGCCGGCGCCTGCCCGCCCGATGTCTTTTCCTCATAGGAAATCCCGTTCCATTCATAGCCCACGCCAGCCGGCAGCTTTGCTGCCATCTCCTCCATCGCCCTCATGGCCTCGCCGGTGGAAACGCCGGGTGCCGGCGCGCCCATGATCTGCATCGACGGCACGCCGTTGTAACGTTCCAGCTTGGCGGGACCATGGGTCCATTCGGTGGTCGCGAAGGCAGAAATCGGCGCCATCACGCCGCTGCTGCCGCGCACGTGCAGCACGCCGATCGCATCCGGCGTGGTCCGGAAGGGTGCGTCAGCCTGCACATAAACGCGTTTCACCCGGTTGCGGTCGATGAAGTCGTTGACGTAGCTGCTGCCCATCGCCGTGCTGATGGTGTCGTTGACGTCGGACTGCGCAATGCCCAACGCGCCGGCCGCCGCCTGATCGACATTCAGCTTGAGCTGCGGTGTATCCTCCAGTCCATTTGGCCGGACCTGCGCCAGCCGCTTGTCCGCCATCGCCATGCCCAACAGCTGGTTGCGTGCCTCCAGCATCTTCTCATGGCCGAGTTCGGCCCGATCGACGAGCTGGAAGTCGAAGCCGGTGGCATTGCCCAGTTCCTGAACGGCGGGCGGTACGAAGGCGATCACCATGCCGGCGGTCAACTTGCGGAAGGCGGCGTTGGCGCGCAGAGCGATGGCGGACACCTTGTTATCGGCGCCCTTCCGCTTCGACCAATCCTTCATCCGGACGAAGGCGAGCCCGACATTCTGTCCCTGCCCCACGAAGCCAAAGCCGGAAATGGTGAACACGGCCGCGACATTATTCCCCTCGGCTTTCACGAAATGATCGCGCACCTTCAGCAGGGTTCTTTCGGTTTCCCCCAGCGTGGACCCGGCCGGCAGCGATACCTGGGTAATGATGATCCCCTGATCCTCGTCCGGCAGAAAGCCGCCGGGCAGACGCAGGAAGATGATCCCCATGCCGACGACGATCAACGCATAGACCAACATCGTCCGGCCCCAGCGCCGTTCGACCTTTTGCACGGCGGCGCCATAGCGCACGACATTGCGGTCGAAGCTACCGTTGAACCAGTCGAAAAACCGGCCGAACCGCGATCCCAAAGGGCCCGTCCAGATATGGCTGTGTCCCTTGGGCCGCAGAATCGTCGCGCAAAGCGCAGGCGTCAGTATCAGCGCGACCAACACCGACAATACCATCGCCGACACGATGGTGATGGAGAACTGGCGGAAGATCACCCCCGTCGAGCCGCCAAAAAACGCCATGGGGAGGAATACCGCCGACAGAACCAGGCCAATGCCGATCAGCGCGCCGCTGATCTCATCCATGGATTTCTTGGCGGCTTCCCTTGGGCTCAGCCCCTCCTCCTGGATGATGCGCTCCACATTCTCGACCACGACGATCGCATCATCCACCAGCAGCCCGATCGCCAGTACCATGCCGAACAGCGTCAGGGTGTTGATGGTGAAGCCTGCCGCATAGAGGACCGCCAGCGATCCCAGCAGCACGACCGGGACGGCGATGGTGGGGATCAGCGTGGCACGCCAGTTCTGCAGGAACAGGAACATCACCACGAAGACAAGCAGCGTGGCTTCAAACAGCGTATGGATGACCTGCTCCACCGACAGCTTCACAAAGGTGGAATTGTCGACCGGGAAGTCATATTTGACCCAGCTTGGGAAGGTCTTGGACAATTCCTTGACCCGGCTCTTCACGCCTTCGACGGTATCGAGCGCATTGGCACCCGGCGCCAATCTCACGCCAAAGCCGGCGGCGGGATGCCCGTTGAATTTCGCGCTGAAGCTGTAGCTTTCCGCACCCAGTTCGACCCTGGCGACGTCCGCCAGATAGACGACCGATCCGTTGCTGTTGCTGCGCAGCCGGATCTGCCGAAATTCTTCAGGCGTTCTGAGCCGCGACTGCGCGGTGACGGTCGCGTTCAGCGCCTGCCCCCTGGGCGATGGCGTGCCGCCGATCTGACCAGCCGAAACCTGGGCGTTCTGGGCCCTGATGGCCGATTTGACGTCGCCGGTGGTGACGCCCAGATTGGCCATCTTATAAGGGTCCAGCCAGATACGCATGGCATATTGCGCACCGATCAACTGGGTATCGCCCACGCCGGGAACGCGGCTGATGGGGTCCTGCAACGTGGAGGCGATGAAGTCGCCAGCATCCTGCTGATCGTGAATGCCGTCATCGGAATAGACGGCCATGATCGTCAGGAAGGTCGAAGCGGACTTGGTCACGCGCAATCCCTGCTGCTGCACTTCCTGGGGCAGCAGGGGCGTGGCCTGGGCCAATTTGTTCTGCACCTGGACCTGCGCGATGTCGGCATCGGTCCCCTGCTCGAAGGTCAGGGTGATGTTCAGATTGCCTGCGGAATCGCTGCTCGACGAAAAATAGCGAAGGTTATCGATGCCCTTCAGCTGCTGCTCGATGATCTGGGTGGTCGTGCTTTCCAGCGTTTCGGCATTCGCGCCCGGATAGCTGGTGGCGATCGTCACCGCGGGCGGCGCGATCTGCGGAAATTGCGCCACGGCCAGCGAGCGTATGGCCAGCATGCCGGCCAGCATGATGACGATGGCGATGACCCAGGCGAAAATGGGCCTGTCGATGAAATAGCGGGACATGGGTCAGTTCGCCCCGCCAGCATTTGCCTGCTTCTGGGCGACGGTGACCTGCTGAGCCGGGCCCGGTTTCACGACCGTTCCGGGCCGCAGGTTGACCAGGCCTTCCACGATCAGCCTGTCTCCAGCCTTCAGGCCTTTGGTGACGATCCATTTGTCGCCCACGGCCCGGTCGGTTTCGACCTGACGCAGTTCAGCCTTGTTGTTCGTGCCCACGACCATGGCGGTCGCCCGGCCCCGCGCGTCGCGGGAAATGCCCTGCTGCGGCGCCAGGACCACTTGGCTCCGCTCTCCTTCGACCAGCCGGGCGCGGACATACATGCCCGGCAACAACAGCCCGTCCGGATTGGCGAAGGTCGCACGCAACGTCACGGCGCCCGAGCTGGGATCGACCGTCACCTCGGAAAATTGCAGACGCCCCTCGATCGGATAAGTGCTGCCATTGGGCAGCAGCAATTGCACGCGCGCGCCAGCGGCAACGCCGACTCCACCGGCCTTCATCGCCTGCTTGAGGTCGATGATCTGCGCGGCCGATTGCGTGACGTCGACATAGACGATGTCGGTGCGCTGAATCGTGGCCAGGGGATCGGCCTGCCCCGCCTGCACCAGGGCGCCAGGCGTGAAAAGGGAGCGCCCGATACGTCCCGATATCGGAGCCCTGATGCGCGTGAAATCCTGGTTCACCCGCGCTGCCTGGACAGCCGCCTGCTGCGCCGCAACATCCGCGCGGGCCTGCTGAGCGGATGCCGCGGCATTGTCGGCCTCCTGCCTGCTGACCGCGTTGATGCCGACAAGATCCCGGTAGCGCTGCGCCTGAAGGGCGGTTGCGCGAATGGATGCCTGCGCCCGCGCCAGCGCGCCCTGAGCCTGACCCAGAGCGGCTCGATAGGGCGCATCCTCGATCTCGTAAAGCATCTGGCCGGCGCGCACCTGCGCGCCCTCCGCGAACAACCGACGGCGGATTATCCCATTGATTTGCGGGCGAACTTCGGCCGTCTCCAGCGCGGCGATACGGCCAGGAAGTTCGGTCATCAGGGGCGCGTTCTGCACCGTGAGTTCCACAATGCCCACGGAGGGAGGCGGCGGCGCAGGCGGTGACTGTTCCCCGCAACCACCCAGAGCCAGAGCGGATGCACAGGCCAGCAATCCGACGAATATCCCCTTTTGCATCGGCCGTGCTCCGTCTTCAACAATGGCATTCTACCGGAATGAACGTTCATTCCGGTTGCGGCGCAGGTAGGAACATGCCACAATTTGTTCAAGAGTAAAAAAGCCTGGGGGAAAGTTTTTGGTTGCGCCGCAACATGAACAGAATGCGAGAAACCGCATATTGGGCGCGGCTCGAAACCTGTTCGCCGCCAATGGTTTTCACCAAACCGCCATGGCCGAACTGGCCGCCGCGGCCCAAGTGTCGGTCGGCCAGATCTACCGCCTGTTCAAAGGCAAGGAAGATATAATCGAGGCGATCGTCCAAGCTGACGCGCAAGAGCGGGAAAGGACGATCCAACACCTGCAGGATCGGCTTGATGCAGGTGATATCAGCGTGGAGCAGACATTCGAACTGCTGATGCTGGATGTCATGGACAACCCGCACGAAGCTCTGTCCTTCGACATTCTGGCTGAAGGTTTTCGCAACGGGCGGGTCGCAGACATGATAGCCGACATGTGCAACGGCTTGCGCAAATCACTCAGCGATTTTGCCTGCCTGGCCAACCCCGGCCTGTCAGGGGAAGCGTTGAAGAGCGCCGAGGAAATGATCCTTGCCTGTCTTTTCGGCCTTGGTCATCGCAGCCTGTCGAGACCCTCGATCAACGACGAACGCACGGCGCGATGCGCGGCATTCATGATCGTCGCTGCCCTGCGAGCCATGAAGTAGAAGGATTTCCAAACGACCGGACCGATCGCTGGTCGAGAAATCGCGGGCTATAGGATTTCAGGAAAGCCATCTGGCTCAACCAAGTTGATGTCCGCGCCAGCACCGACGACCAATCGACCCGCCCTCGGTTCCCCTCCTTCTACCGCATTGCAGCAGATAGCTGCACGCGAAGCGGCAACTTTGTCAGCCCATGAACATTCTCGCCTCGAAATCGTTCCGGGAGGCATGAGATGAACATGGATATGACGTTCAACCGCAGCTATTTCGAAGCGCGGCTGGATCGCAACCGACGGCTGGCCGCCGGCTCGCGCAATCCGGAAATTCGCGCGATCCACATGGAATATGTCCGGCTCTACAGCCAGTTGCTGGAACAGGGTCGCCCGCCGGCCTGATCCATCATCTGGCGGCAACACCTTCGGGCAACACGACCGCAGACCAGCTTCTGGCGGGTACCAGATATTTGGCAGCAAGGGCCCGAATATCGGCCGGAGTGACCGTCAGCATGTCCTGCGCCATGGTCTGCATGGCCTGGACATAACGCGGATCATGGGTCGCCCCCTCCATCTGGTTCATCCAGAAGGCATTGCCCGTCCCGGCCCGCATCAGCAGTTGCCGCATCGGCGCGACCGCCCGTTGCAATTCGTCATCGCTTACCGGATTCTTGGCCAGATCCGCCGCCGTATCCTTCACCACGCCGTAGAAATAATTGACCCGATCCGGGCGGACCTGGCTCGTCACCAGAATATAGCCGCCGCTTTCATAGGAAAATGGCCAGTTGTTCTGGACACTGGGTGAATAGGCCGCCCCTTCGGTAGAGCGCAGCTTGTCGAACAGCCGATCATTGAAAATCTGGGTCAGGATTTCCAGCTGCCGCGCTTCCTTGGTCAGCGCGAAACCGCCTGCGGTCGGCCAGGCCATGACAGCCGCCGCCTGCTCCTTGTCACCCTTGTGGCGCAGGACCACCGGCGCCTCGACATGCGCGGGAAAGCGCATGACCTTGTTCGCGGCGGGAACAGGAACATCGGTCCGCTGCGGCAAGGCACCAAAGGTCGCGGCCACGGCCGCAATGGCGTCATCGGCCTTCACCTGTCCGAATATCTGAATCTCGATGGGCCCGGAAGCCAGCAGCGGCTCCCAGGTAGCACGAAAGGCCTGTGGCGTCAGTGCATCGATCTCATTGCGTGATGGCGTGCGGAACCGCACATCCTTGTCGTGCAGCAACCAGTTGAGGTCACGCGCCAAAACCGAATCCGGTGCCCGTTCCATCGCATCATAGGCAACCCCGGCCCCCGTCTTCACACGCGCGATGGGCGCCGGATCCCATCCCGGCGCGAACAATTTGGTCGCGAACAGCAGCAACTGGTCCTTATAATCCGCCGGCCGCGTCACCGCCTGCATTTCAAAGGCGTCGTCGTCGATGGAGAAGTCCATGCCCATGCGACGCCCGTTGGTCAGATCGTCCAGTTCCCGTTGACCAAGCTTTCCGATCCCGCTCGCCACCAGCGCATAGTCGGCTGCCCAGCCCGGCACTGGCCTGGTAGGAGAAAAGGCCTGCTGGCCATGGCCGAAGCGGACGTTGATCCGCACCTTCTCCGTCTCCGCATCATTGGCGAACAGGGTCAGCTTGACGCCGTTGGAAAAGGTGATGCTCTCCATTCCCGGCAGACCGATGGGCGTGCGAGAGACGACTCTGCCCGGCGCGCCAAGCTTGGGCAGGTCCGCCATGGTCACGACCTTGTCCGCCAGTCTGGCGTTGGTCGCAGCCTTGACCGGCGCGGCGACGGCGGCCGCCAGGCGGGCGTCGACCCCCGGCTGCACCTTGCCGGTGATCAACTGCGCGCGAAAAACGCCTGCGGAAAACAGCCGCCGGGTGGAATCCAATATCTTCTGCGGCGTCATGCCCGCTTTGCCGGAACGGAAGATTTCCAGTGCCGCCTGCGGGCTGACGGTGGTTTCGCGGATGTCGACCGCGCTTACCAGGTCGCTCGCCTGCTTGGCACCGGCCTCCGTATCCGCATTTTCGACCTGAATGGCGAGCGCGGTGTCCATCTGGGCATATTCACGGTCGATTTCGATCTGGCTCGGCGGGGTGTCCTTCGCATCCTCTATGATCGCGCGGACATCGCCCAGCGCCTTTTCCCAATTCTCTCCCGCCGGCACGATGGTGACGAAGGTGCCGTCGGCGGAACGGCTGATATCCTGCTGATCCACACTCGCCTGAAGAAAGCTGCCACCACTGCGCGCAGCCTGTTCCAGACGGCGGCTGATGATCTGCAGCGCCAGCATGTCGGTCAGCTTGTCCTGATTGTAGACGATGGTGTCGGCATGCGGCTTCCAGGGACGCAGCCAGGCCATGGTCAGGCCCGTCGGCGCGCCCGGCTCCACCGTCACCCGGGTCGCAGGCGCCTTGGGATCGGGTTCGCCGAAATCGGGTAGCGGTGCCCCCTTGCCCGGGACGGTCCAGGGACCGAAATTATCCTTGATCAATTGCTCCGCCACGGCCGGATCAATATCGCCGGCAATCGAGATCACGGCATTTTCCGGTCGGTACCAACGCTGGTGGAAAGCCTCCATCTTCGCGGCCGTGACAGCATTCAGCGTCGCGACCGTGCCGATCGGGCTATGATCGGCCAGCGGCTGGCCAGCGAAGAAATGCCGCCGGGTGGCGTCGGAAATCCGCATCTGCGGCCCGTCGCTTTCCCGCTTTTCCGCCAGCACGACGGCCCGTTCTGCATCAACGGCGCTGTCGACGATATTGGGATCGGTCATCATGCCGGCCAGGATCTTCATGCTTTCGCCGAGGCTGGCCGGGGTCGTCTGCGGCAGGTCGAGCGCATAGGTCGTTCCCGTGGCGGTCGTCTGCGCATTGCTGTCGCTGCCGAAGGTGACGCCCAGCCGCTGCCAGATGCGCTTGGATTCGCCGTCCGGCACATGGCGGGAACCGCGGAAGGTCAGATGCTCCATGAAATGGGCGTATCCCAGTTCATCGGGATGCTCCATCAGAGAGCCGGCGTCGATCCGCAGCCTGACCGACACCTGCCCCGGCGGCACGCCGTTGCGGCGGACAGCGTAGCGCAAGCCGTTGGACAATGTGCCAAAGCGCCAGGCCGGATCGATGGGCACGTCGCTGTTCTCATAGAGCCATGGCCTGACCTGTGCATGGCTGGAACCCGGCGCGACCGGCGTGGCGGCTGGATCGCTTTTCGCCGAGAGAGGCGCGGTAATGCCCGAAAGCAGAAGGGCAAGGACGGACAGCGAAGCGGCAGAACGCCGGAAAGGAAAGCTCATGGCCGCGCAGCCTAAAGAGATTTTCCTGAATGGCCACTGACAAAGCACGAAGCGCGCCGACTGCTGCGCAAAATCCCTCCGGATTGGGCATCCGGAGGTTCTGCGGCGGCGAGCACCTGGTCCCCCGCCGCCGATCTGCAATCCTATCGCGCGAACCGGGCTCCTACCTGGGCAGGAGCACATCGGATATCATTAAACCCGCAGTCGGGCCGCCATTCACCGCCCGCCGGTCTTCTGAACCGCACCCTTATGGGTGCCGACACCGCCGCCCCCGCGACGCCGCCGGAAATTCTTCTTTGCCGGGTTCGCGGCTTCGCCGTCCGGCCGATGCGCCCGCTCGGCATTGCCGCGCTGCTGCTTCTGCTGGTCCTGATAACGGCGCTGGCCGTCGGCGCGGCGCACTTTCTGCTCCGGCGTCTGCTCGCGCCCCTTGCGCTGCGGCGCGGCCTTGGGAAGATTGCGCACCGCCTCGACGAAATTCTCCGGCAGCGGCACAACGTCCAGCTTCACCTTGGTCGTGCGCTCGATGGCCTTCAGATAAGGCCGCTCGTCGTCCGCCACGAAGCTGATTGCGACGCCATCCGCGCCCGCCCGCGCCGTGCGGCCGATACGGTGGACATATTGCTCCGGCACATTGGGCAGCTCGAAATTGATGACATGGCTGACGCCCGACACGTCGATGCCGCGCGCCGCGATATCGGTCGCTACCAACAGCTTCACATGGCCATGGCGGAAGGCCTGGAGCGCGGTGGTGCGCTGCGCCTGGCTCTTGTTGCCATGGATCGCGACCGCCTGAATGCCTGCGCCTTCCAGAAAGCGCACGACCCGGTCGGCGCCATGCTTGGTCCGGGTGAAGATGAGCGCGCGATCAATATCCTCATTCTGGATCGTCAGGTTGAGCAGCGCCTGCTTCTCCACCTGATTGACAAAGGTCGCCTGCTGCCGGACCCGCTCGGCCGTCGTTGATTGCGGGGCAACGCTGACCTTCACCGGATCGTGCAGGAACTGACTGGCCAGCGCCTCGATCTCACCCGGCATGGTGGCGGAGAAGAACAGGTTCTGCCGCTCCTTCGGCAGCAGTTTGGCGATGCGCTTCAACGGGTGGATGAAGCCCATGTCCATCATCTGGTCGGCTTCATCGAGGACGAAAATCTCGGTATCCTTGATCGTGAAGGCGCGCTGGTCGATCAGATCGAGCAAACGGCCCGGCGTCGCGACGACGATATCGACGCCCCGTCCCAACGCCCGGATCTGCCGGTTGATCGGCACGCCGCCAAACACGACCTCCACGGACAGCTTCAGGAAGCGGCCATAGTCACGGAAACTCTGCGCGATCTGCGCCGCCAGTTCACGCGTCGGCGACAATACGAGCATGCGGCAACCCTGCAGCGGTGTCGGCTTGGGATTGCGGGCGAAGTGATCAAGGCTGGGCAGCGCGAAGGCGGCGGTCTTGCCGGTGCCGGTCTGCGCGATGCCGCACAGATCCTTGCCCTTGAGCAACACGGGAATGGCTTGCGCCTGGATGGGCGTTGGCGAACCATATTTCTTGGCGGCGAGCGCCTTCAGGATCGGCTCGGCAAGGCCAAGGTCGGTAAATTGCATGAATGATAACTCACAAATGAGCCCCGGCGCCTGCCGGCAGGGCCGGGACGCAAGGCGGGTTACGAAACGACCCGCGTGAAAAGGGAAGCCTCAAAGCTTGGCGCAGACTTTCATTGGCCGGCCCCGATACCCGTCCGGGCCGAAGCGATCACGCTGCCAATCGCTGATGGGGGCATGAAGCCCGCTGCTGCGTTGCAGCGCATATGGCGGGAATGTCGGGAAAAAGCAAGCGGCGCCTTTCGCCTCCCCTAAAGCGTCACCTCGACATGCTTGCTTCGCATCTCCTCGCGCACGTCTCCGCCGAACATCTGCCGGAACATGCCGCCCAACGACATGTCCGCTCGCCAGATTTCCGCGCGGCCAAGATCGAAGCGCAGCATCATCAGATGCGGGTCCTGCCTCCCGCCGGGATACCAGCTCGCGACATCATTGGTCCAATAGCGATCTATTACCGCCGGGTCCGCCTCCTCAACCAGGGTGCCGTCGACGCAGGCGAACAGGAAATGCCCCTTGCCCGCGAACTGCGCCATGGCCGGCCCGCCCTTGGCCAACCGATTCTCCCGCGTCGTATAGAACCAGAAGCAATGATTTGCGCCGGGATCGAGCTGCGCCGTCATGGGCATGCTGTGATCCGGTGATCCTCTCAGGCCAACCATCAGGAACGGGCTTTGCGACAATTCCGTCCAGAAGCGGTGGCGGATATCGGTCTCGTTGCTCATCTTCTCTCTCCCTTCGACATCAGGCGGGGCTCAATCGACGGCGCCAAGCGTTTTGCGAGACGCAATTTAGCACGAAAGCTTGATCTTGCGCAGTCTTCTCTCCACATAGCGGGCATGTTGATCGAGACAGAAGCGACGCCCAATCCGGCCACCGTCAAGTTCATTCCCGGCCGCGTGGTCATGGGCATGGGCACCCGTGATTTCGCCACACCGGAAGAGGCGGAGGCATCGCCGCTGGCCGACGCGCTGTTCGGGCTGGGCGACGTGACAGGCGTCTTCTTCGGGGGAGACTTCATTTCCGTCACCATCGCGCCCGGCGCGCAGTGGAGCGACGTGAAACCCGACATTCTTTCCGTCCTGCTCGAACATTTCACTGCCAACATGCCGCTGTTCGCGCCCGGCTCCGCCGGCGAGATTTTCGTGCCGGAAGAAGAAGAATTCGCCGACGATCCGGAAGATGAGGAGATCATCGCGCAGATTCGCGAGTTGATCGACACGCGCGTTCGTCCAGCAGTGGCCAATGACGGCGGTGACATCATCTATCGCGGGTTCGACAAGGGCACCGTCTATCTGCGCATGCAGGGTGCCTGTTCGGGCTGCCCTTCCTCCACAGCGACGTTGAAGAACGGCATCGAACAGCTACTCAAGCATTATGTGCCCGAAGTGACGGAAGTTCGCGCTGTCTGAGCGAAAAAACAGTTTGCCGGGAATGATTGGCAAAGCCGCGCCGATCGATTAACCGCATAGCCGGGCATCGCATCAGGCGAGCGGTCTACAGGGGTTTTCTTTGCGCATATTGGTCATCGACACCGCGACACAGGCGCTGTCCGTGGCGTTGCTCGATGATGATGTGCCCCTCGGTCATTTTCATGAGATCGTCGGACGCGGGCACGCGGAGGCCCTGCTGCCCGCCATTGCCGCCTTGCCAGACGGCGGCCGTGCCGATGCGATCGCCGTCGATGTCGGCCCCGGCAGCTTTACGGGTGTGCGGATCGGCGTTGCCGCGGCGCGAGCGCTGGCGCTGGCCTGGGGCATTCCGCTGCATGGGTACAGCGCTCTCGGGATCATCGCTGCGAAGGCCGCCGCGGCATATCATCAAAGCGGACCTGTGGCCGTCACCATCACGGGCGGCCATGGCGAATTGTTCTGGCAGACCTTTTCCGCAGATGGACTTGAACCGCTCGGCAAGGCGGCTTCCACGCCCATTGCCGAACTGGCGCACCAACTGGAGCATTCCACCGTCTACGGCACCGGCGCCGAAACATTGGTGACCGCGCGCGGCCATGGCATGGCGGTCAGCCTTTATCCCGATGCCGCCGACTATCCATTGGTGGCAGGATTGGCTCCCCTGCCGCCCTCCCCCATTTACTGCCGTGGGGCCGATGCACGGCCTATGGCGGAACGGGCCGCACCATGACCCCAGGCCTGACGCTCCATTCCTATGAGGATGGCGAACGGAACGCCATGAGCGACGCCATGGAAATCATGGCGCGCGCCTTCGACCCGGCTTTTGGCGAAGCATGGACACTGCCGCAACTCGCCGGGGTGATGACGATGCCCGGAACATGGCTCACCATCGCCCGGATCGATGCCGCGCCGGTCGGCTTTGCCCTCGTGCGCTCGGTGCTCGACGAATGCGAATTATTGTTGCTGGCCGTCAGCCCGCTCTGGCGCGGAAGAGGCATTGGCGAGGCACTGCTGCGCGATAGCCTCAGAACGGCGCGCAAGCGGGGCATTACGTCGATGAATCTGGAAGTGCGCGCGTCGAATACGGCAATAAGCCTGTATGAAAAAGCCGGATTTGAATATGTACATCGCCGCCCCGGTTACTATCGCGGCAACGATGGACAACTTCATGATGCACTGAGCTTTCGTATCGATATGCTCAGGTGATTTTCATCCGCCCTTGCAAAACGTAAATCATCGGTATAGCTGACCCATACCGCTCCTGAAATGATTTTCCTCGGGCGGGTCGCGCAACCAATAGCCTTCGCAGGGAAAAGAAATGGAAATCGAATCAGCGCAGAGCGAACTGCTCATTACTTTGACGTCGGATATTGTCGCGGCCCATGTCTCGAACAACAGCGTCGCCGTCTCCGACGTATCTACCCTGATCCAGAATGTGCATGCTGCGCTTTCCGGCCTTGCTTCGCCGGCTGCGGTGCCTGAAGTGAAGCCGGAACCGGCGGTGTCGGTCCGATCTTCGATCAAGCCCGACTACATCATCTGCCTGGAAGACGGCAAGAAGCTCAAGATGCTGAAGCGCCACCTGATGACTCATTATCAAATGACGCCGGAAGATTATCGCGCGAAATGGAGCCTGCCGGCGGACTATCCGATGGTCGCTCCCAACTATGCCGAACAGCGCCGCAGCCTTGCCAAGAAAATCGGCCTCGGCACCAAGCGCCGTCGCGTCCGCGCACCCAAATAAGCGCGCAAACACAGGTAAAGCCCAAGGAAAAAGGGGAGCGCCCGATGGCGCGCCCCTTTTATAGTGGGAGGAAAGCCGCTAGGCTCTTTCCGGTCCACGTGAATTCCAGCCAAGTGAGCCTGCATGAACCGCAAGATCGACGTCGAAGCCCTTTGCCATGAAAAGGGCCTGCGCATCACCGAACAGCGCCGCGTCATTGCCCAGGTGCTGAGCGACGCGAGCGATCATCCGGATGTGGAGGAGTTGCACAGGCGCTCCGCAGCGATCGATCCGGGCATCTCCATCGCGACCGTCTATCGCACCGTCCGCCTGTTCGAGGAAGCGGGCATATTGGACCGGCACGATTTCGGGGATGGCCGCGCCCGCTATGAGGCTGCGCCCGAATCCCATCACGACCATCTGATCGATGTCGAAACCGGCAATGTCATCGAATTCGTCGATCCTGAACTGGAGCAGCTTCAGAAGCAGATCGCGGAAAAGCTCGGCTTTCGCCTGGTCGACCATCGGATGGAACTGTACGGCGTCGCGCTCGACCGCAAGAGCTGAGGCAGCTTGGCTGCATTCCGCCGCATCATGCGCCTGGCGGCCCTGGCCGCGAGCCTGCTGCTCTGCCTGATCCCACATCTGTTCTGGCGCGCGATCGGGCGCCGGTCACCCTGGCCGCCGCGCTTTCTGGCGTTGGCGGGCCGCGCCGTCGGAGCCCGCGTGCGGATCGATGGTCATCCCTTCCAGGGCGACAGCTTCATCATCGCCAATCATGTGAGTTGGGTGGACATATTGGTCCTGGGCGGCGCCACGGGCGCCGCCTTCGTCGCGCATGACGGCATAGCAGGCTGGCCGATCATCGGTTGGTTGGCAGCGCAGAACAATACGCTTTTTGTCGCCCGCGACAGGCGGGGAGCGCTTTCCTCCCAGCTCGACACCCTGCGGGCGGCCTTGGCCGGGCATCAACCGGTTGCGCTTTTCCCGGAAGGCACGACCAGCGACGGCAGCGGCCTCCTGCCGTTCAAGCCCGCCCTGCTGGCTGTACTCCTTCCCCCTCCGCGATCAGTCCGGATTCAGCCGGTCCATATCGACTATGGCCCGGCGACCGCCGAGATCAGCTGGCATGGCAACGAGCCGGCCGGGGCGAACGTCAAGAGACTACTGGAACGCAGCGGCAAGCTTGACGTCACACTGCGCTTCCTGGAGCCGTTCGATCCGGCAATCTGCCCCGATCGCAAGGCCTTGACTGCCATGGCACAGGAAAGAATAGCCAGCAGCATCATTGCGCACCTGGCGCCTTTTACTTGAGCCGCAGCCCTTGTATAGCTGGATCGCATGAATCGGTACGACGCCAAAAAGACTCCAGCGACATTCCACGTCAAATCCTTCGGCTGCCAGATGAACGTCTATGATGGCGAGCGCATGGCAGAAATGCTGGGAGAGCGCGGCATGACCGCAGCAGCCGAAGGCGTCGAAGCGGATCTGGTCATCCTCAACACCTGCCACATCCGCGAAAAGGCGGTGGACAAGGTCTATTCCGATATCGGCCGCATGACCCGCGAGGACGGCAGCCGCCCAATGATCGCCGTCGCCGGCTGCGTCGCGCAGGCGGAGGGCGGCGAAATCCAGCGTCGTGCCCGCAATGTCGACATCGTCGTTGGCCCCCAGGCCTATCATCGGCTGCCAGACCTGATCGACCAAGCGCGGCGCGGCGAGCAGGCCGTCGACACGGACATGCCGCTGGCGTCCAAGTTCGGCGCCCTCCCCGCACGCACCAAACAGGCGCGGCCCACCGCCTTCCTGACGATCATGGAGGGCTGCGACAAATTCTGCACCTATTGCGTGGTACCCTATACGCGTGGCGCGGAGATAAGCCGAAGCTGGTCGGCGATCCTGGACGAGGCGAAGGCGCTGGTTGACGGCGGCGTGCGGGAGATCACCTTGCTAGGCCAGAACGTCAACGCCTGGACCGGCGAGGACGACAAGGGACGGGCCCAGGGCATGGACGGCCTCGTCCGCGAACTGGCCAGGATCGATGCGCTGAAACGGATCCGCTACACCACCAGCCATCCCAACGACATGAGCGACGGACTGATCGCTGCCCATGGCGGCGAACCCAAGCTGATGCCCTTTCTCCACCTGCCCGTGCAGTCGGGCAACGACCGCGTGCTGAAGGCGATGAACCGCAGCCATAGCGCAGACAGCTATCTGCGCATCATCGATCGCGTGCGGGCGGCACGACCGGATATAGCGCTTTCCGGCGACTTCATCGTCGGCTTCCCCGGCGAGACCGAGGCCGAGTTCGAGGATACGCTGAGGATCGTGGAACAGGTCCGCTATGCGCAATGCTACAGCTTCAAATATAGTTCGCGCCCCGGTACGCCTGCCGCCGACATGGACGGGCAGATCCCGGCGGAGGTAATGGATGAACGGCTTGCCCGCCTTCAGGCGCTGATCAACCGTCATCAGGTCGAGTTCAATGCGGCCACGGTCGGCCGCCGCACCGACATCTTGCTGGAGCGCAAGGGCCGTCATCCGGGCCAGCTTATCGGCAAGACGCCCTGGCTTCAGTCCGTCCACGTCACTGCGCCGGAACTTTCCATCGGCGACATGGCGGAAGTCGATATCATCAGCGCCGGCCCGAACAGTCTGGCCGGACAACCCAGCAGGAGGAAGGCCGCTTGAACCTACTTACAGTCGTTCCCGTGACAACGGGAACCCATCTCCAGCCCTGTCCACCAGGCTTAGCCGACGGGAGATGGATACTCGCCTACGCGAGTGTGACTGATGAAAAGGGAGGCTGCTGAATGTCGAAAAAACCAAATCATACCCACCGGGCCGAAGTCGCCGAGCGCGCACGACTTGAAGTCACTTTCGACCGGCCGCACCTGCTGGGTGCTCTTTTCGGCCAATATGACCAGAATCTGGTAGCCATCGAAAACCGCCTGGGCGTCTACATCGCGGCCCGCGGCAACAAGCTCCAGATCGAGGGGGACGCCGAGGCTGCCGCGCGCGCGCGCGACGTGATGACCGGCCTGTACAACCGCATCGTCGCCGGCCAGGAAATCGATGCCGGTGCGGTGGAAGCCGTGATCGCCATGTCCGCCGAACCGACGCTGGACGGCATCATTCGGCATGACGTGGCCGAACCGCCCAAGGTCATGATCCGGACGCGCAAGAAGACCATCGTCCCGCGTTCTGCGACGCAGGTGACCTATATGGAAGCGCTCACCCGCAACGACATCATCTTCGCCCTGGGCCCGGCAGGCACGGGCAAGACCTATCTCGCGGTCGCGCAGGCGGTGAGCCAGCTCATTACCGGCAGCGTCGATCGCCTGATCCTCTCCCGCCCGGCCGTCGAAGCGGGTGAACGGCTCGGCTTCCTGCCTGGCGACATGAAGGAGAAGGTCGACCCCTATCTTCGCCCCATCTATGATGCTCTCTATGACACGCTGCCGGCCGAGCAGGTCGAACGCCGCATTGCATCGGGCGAGATCGAGATCGCGCCTCTCGCTTTCATGCGTGGCCGCACCCTGTCCAATGCATTCATCGTGCTGGACGAAGCGCAGAACACCACCGTCGCCCAGATGAAGATGTTCCTGACGCGTTTCGGCGAAGGCAGCCGCATGGTCATCTGCGGCGACCCCCGTCAGGTCGATCTGCCGCAGCCCGGCATTTCCGGCCTGGCGGACGCCGTTGCGCGACTGGAGGGGGTGGATGGCATCTCCGTCGTGCCTTTCGGCATCAGCGACGTGGTGCGCCACCCGGTCGTCGGCCGCATTGTCCAGGCCTATGAGGGCCCCGATGCCTGAAATCCGCATGGCGTGGAGTGCCCGAAATGATTGAAGTCGCCGTCCTGCACGAAGAGGGCTGGCCCGATACCGACTGGGAAATCCTGGCCCAGCGCGCTGTGACGGCTGCGATCGTCCACAGCCCCTATGCGTCCTTCGCGACGGACGAGGCCTTTTACGAGGTCGCGGTAAAGCTGACCGATGATGAAGAGGTGCATGGTCTCAATCGCGCCTATCGGGACAAGGACCGGCCGACCAACGTCCTGTCTTTCCCCATGGTTCAGGCCGACCTGCTGGAGGGCACGGCCAACACCGACGATGGCGAGGTGCTGCTGGGCGATATCGTGCTGGCGGAAGGAGTCTGCGCCAGGGAAGCCGCCGAGAAAGGTATCTCCATCGCCGATCATGCCGCGCATCTGATCGTCCATGGGACTTTTCATTTGCTGGGATATGATCATATGGAGGATGCCGAGGCCGAAGCGATGGAAGCGCTGGAAACCCAGTCGCTGATCAGTCTGGGCATTTCCGATCCCTATGGGGACCGTTGATATTGCACGGCATCGGCTTTAGCGGAAGGCCGTCTGCCCTTTGAGGGTCAGGGCAAGGTCTTTACACGCGATGCTTTGAACAAGGGAACAGGAAGTACAATGGCGGAAGGCGGTCCCAAGGACGGCAACGGTTCGAAGGAATCGGACAGTAGCAGCCACGAGGGCGGTTTATGGAGCGGCCTGAAGTCGCTGCTCTTTGGCGATGAGGAAAGCCACAGCCTCCGCCGCGAGCTGGAGGATGCGCTCGACGAATATGATGAGGAGGAGCAGGAGGAAGGCGCCGCCCCTCCTGCCAAGGGCGACCTGTCCGCCATCGAACGCCAGATGGTCCGCAACCTCCTGCATTTTTCCGAACATACGGTCGATGACGTGGCTGTCCCCCGCGCCGACATCGTCGCGATCGAGGAAAAGGCCAGTTTCACCGATCTCGCCGCGCTGTTCGCTGAAGCGGGACACAGCCGCATTCCGGTCTATCGCGAAAATCTGGACACCATCGTCGGCATGATCCACATTCGCGACGCCTTCGCCATATTGGCGGGCAAGGCGCCGGTGCCCGACACGCTCGAGCCGCTGATCCGCCAGCCGCTTTATGTCCCGGAAAGCATGGGCGCGCTCGATCTGCTCGCGGAAATGCGGGCCAAGCGCACCCATCTCGCCATCGTGCTCGACGAATATTCCGGCACGGAAGGGCTGCTCACCTTCGAGGATCTGGTCGAGGAAATCGTCGGCGAGGTGGAGGACGAGCATGATGAGGAACCCGAAGCGATGCTGGTTCCGCTGGAAGGCGGCCTCTGGGAAGCCGATGCGCGCGCCGAGCTGGAGGATGTCGCGAAGGAAATCGACGAAAGGCTGGCGGACATCGAGGAGGATGTCGATACGCTGGGCGGCCTTGCCTTCGTGATCGCCGGTCGCGTTCCCGAGCCGGGCGAAATCATCGAGCATGACCAAAGCGGCTGGAAGCTCGAAATCCTGGACAGCGACGGACGCCGCGTCAGCCGTCTGCGACTGCACCCGCCCGCAAAACGGGAAATCCGCGAAGAGGACTGATCCCGCCCTGACGCGGGCGCTACTCAAATTGTCGATGCAGATCAGCCATCGGCGCGAAATATTAAGGGCTTGCCGCTAGGCCACCCCGGGGCAGGGGGCAATCGATGCGACGGGACGGACGAATATCCAGCTTGGCAGGTCCGGTGACGGTGGACCACGCGCCATGGACCGGCCTGGAAAAGCGGCTCTATGCGTTGATCTGCATCTCGACGCTCTTCTTTGCCTGCGTCACGCCGCCCTTTCAGGCTCCTGATGAGAACCAGCATTATGTAAAGGCGCTGTTCCTTTCCGAGGGCGGCATACTGGCCCAAAGGCGTGGCGAGATGATCGGCGCGGACCTTCCTCGCTCGGCCATCGACCTGCACGATGTCCATTTTACGGCGCAAACCTCCCCCGGTGTTCGCCTGTTCCACCCTTCGATGCTGAAAACGGCATGGAATGAGGGGAAAACCCGTAGCGACGAGCGCAGCTTTGCCGATTTCCCCAATGTGGCAAATTATGCGCCCACCCTCTATCTGCCGGGCGCCATCGGGCTGACAATCGGTGAGGCTTTGGGCCTGCCACCTTTGGGTGCATTCTACAGCGGCCGGATCGTGAATGCGCTGTTTGCGCTGATCGCGCTTGCTGTTGCGCTCCGCCTCATGCCCTTCGGTCGCTTTGCCATGCTTGGTACGGCGTTGCTGCCGACCTTCTGTTATCAAAATGGTTCGCTCTCCCCCGATGCGGTCATCAACGGCACGGGCTTTCTGGGCCTCGCCCTGGCGCTGCGGGCGGGCTTTATGGGGTTTACGGCCAAGCGCGGCCTCGCCCTCCTTCTACTGGCGCCTTTGCTGGCGTTGGCGAAGGGCGTCTACTTGCCGTTGATGGCGGCTGGATTGCGCAGGCCAGAGAGCCGCCGTGATCTTCGCCCTTATTGCCTTCTTGCCGCGATGGTGGCCGGTGCGCTCGCCTTCCTTATGTGGATGAAGTTCTCCGGCGGGAGCCAGGCGCTCTACCATATTATGTCGCGCAAAACGGGGGAAATGGTCACGACAGCCCCGCTCGCCCGGCAATTTGCCGTGATCCTGCACGACCCGCTGGCCTATCTTCATGTCCTGGCGACCAGCGTGACAGAACGCGCGCCGGTCTATGCGTTTCAGATCGTGGGCCGCTTTGGCTGGAACGCTATCCTGCTGCCTTTGCTGGCCTATCCGCTGGCACTCGCGATGCTGGCCGGCGCGGTTTGCAGCGGGGCGGGCACAGGTCTTTCCTGGCGACAAAGGCTCTGGTGGCTCGCCGTCGCCGCCGGGGTTGCGCTGCTGATAGAAACAGCCATGTACCTCACGGGCACGCCGCTCGGCGCGGACTATATTCAGGGCACGCAGGGACGCTATTTCCTGCCCATCCTGCCTCTCGCGCTACTCGCCCTCATGCCCGCCGCGCCCTTTCGCGGTGCCGGCGTGCTGTTCGGCGGATCGGCGTTGCTGCTACTGTGCATTGCCGCCGCCACGGTGTTCGACAGCTTCTGGGTCCATGGCTTCGTCACCGCCGACGGAATGCCCCCGCATCATGACCCGATCCGCCAGCTCCTCCTGCCTTCCCCCCGCTGGTAGCCAGACGCGACACAGCGCCAGCCAGCCCAGCCCTTCGATCCATCCGGCCAGCACGTCGCTGGGCCAATGGACGCCCAGCCACACCCGGCTGATCCCGATCAGCGCGATTGCCGTCGCCATCAGGACATAGACAGAGCGCCGCCCGCCCAGCATCGCCAGTGCCCCGAAGAAGATCATATTCCCCGCCGCATGGCCGCTCGGAAAACTGTAGCTGTGCACAAGGTCGAGATGCGGCAACAGATCGGGCCGGGGCGCGGCAAATATCTGCTTGGCCGCAAGGTTGAGCAGCGTCCCGCCGACAACCGTGCAAAGCAACCACAGGGCGCGCGCCCGCGCCATGCGCCATAGCGCCACGCAGCAGGCAGCCAGCAATGCGAAGCGCCCGGCCGTTCCGCCCACGGCCGAAGCAAATTGCATGATCCAGGTGATCATGACGCCGACGCCACTGTCTCGCGCACGTCCCGCAGCGCCCATGAGTCCGAAGTTCAACCCATCCAGCCATCCCTGCCGCTGGAGAAGGGCAATCCCCAAAACGCAAAAAAGCGCGAGGGCCAAAGCCCCCGCGCCTTTCTCCACGGCTTTACGCCGATCAGATATGGAGCGCGCGCCCATAAGCGGCGAGCACGCTTTCATGCATCGATTCCGAGATCGTCGGGTGCGGGAAGACCGTATGCATCAGTTCCGCTTCCGTCGTCTCCAGCGTCTTGCCGATCGTGTAGCCCTGGATCATCTCGGTCACCTCGGCACCGACCATGTGCGCGCCCAGCAATTCGCCGGTCTTGGCGTCGAACACCGTCTTGGTGAAACCTTCGGCCTCGCCAAGCGCAATGGCCTTGCCATTGCCGATGAAGGGGAACATGCCGACCTTCACCTCATGGCCGGCTTCCTTGGCCTTCGCTTCGGTCAGGCCGACGCTGGCGATCTGCGGATGGCAATAGGTGCAGCCAGGGATGTTGCGGGGGTCCATGGCATGTGGATGCTTGCCGGCAATGGCTTCGGCCGTGATCACGCCCTCATGGCTCGCCTTGTGCGCCAGCCACGGCGGCGCGGTGATGTCGCCGATCGCCCACAATCCCTCGACATTGGTGCGGCACATTTCGTCGGTCTTCAGGAAACCGCGCTCGTCCATGGCGACGCCCAGTTCCTTGAGGCCGATATTCTCGGTATTGGGAACGATGCCGATGGCGACGATCATATGGCTGAATTCGGCAGCCGTCTCCTTGCCCGCCTTGTCCTTCAGCTTCGCCTTCACGCCGTTCGCGCTGACCTTGATATCGCTGACGCCGGCGCCGGTCAGGATGGTCATGCCCTGCCTCTTCAGCGCCTTTTCGAGGAAGGCTGACACATCGGCATCCTCTACCGGCACGATGCGGTCCATCATCTCGACCACGGTCACGTCAGCGCCCATGTCGTTGTAGAAGCTGGCGAATTCGATACCGATCGCGCCCGATCCGATGACCAGCAGCTTGCTGGGCATTTCCGGCGGCGTCATGGCATGGCGATAGGTCCAGACCCTCTTGCCGTCAGCAGGCGTACCGGGCAGGTCGCGCGCGCGCGCTCCGGTGGCGAGGATGATGTTCTTCGCCGTCAGTTCCTCGGTCTTGCCGTCGCGCGTGACGCTGAGCTTGCCTTTCCCGGTCAGCTTGCCCTCACCCATATGGACGGTGATCTTGTTCTTCTTCATCAGGTGCGTGACGCCCTGATTGAGCTGCTTGGCAACGCCGCGCGAACGCTTCACCACCGCTGCGATGTCGGCGCTGATCTTCTCCGCCGCCAGGCCATAGTCGCCAGCATGCTGCATATAGTGGAAGATTTCTGCCGACCGGAGCAAGGCCTTCGTCGGGATGCAGCCCCAGTTCAGACAGATGCCGCCCAGATTTTCGCGCTCGACGATCGCGGTCTTCAGGCCCAGCTGGGCGGCGCGAATGGCGGCGACATAGCCGCCGGGGCCGGAACCCAGAACGATAACATCATAATTTTCAGCCATGATCTAT
Source organism: Sphingobium sp. LSP13-1-1.1 (assembly GCF_040676415.1). NCBI lineage: Bacteria > Pseudomonadati > Pseudomonadota > Alphaproteobacteria > Sphingomonadales > Sphingobiaceae > Sphingobium > Sphingobium sp. LSP13-1-1.1. The sequence goes on from NZ_JBEGHU010000023.1 coordinate 123,076, forward strand.
CTCGCTTTTGTTTTTTGTTTTTTACGCCGCCGGGAAGGCGGGCACGGAACGGGGCTGGCGATCTTCTCCGATCGCCACGAAGGTGAAGGTCGCCTTGGTCACGCGATAGGAACGGTCGTCATGACGGGTCCGTCGCCAGGCTTCGACCTCAATCTTCATGGAGGTACGCCCCACCGAAATAAGCTTTGCGAACACGGAAACCTCGTCGCCGACCACCACCGGACGCAGGAAGGTCATGCCCTCGACCGCGATGGTAACCGCGCGGCCATGGCTATGGCGGGCGGCGACGGAACCCGCCGCCGAGTCCATCAGGCTCATCAGCCAGCCGCCGAAAATATCCCCGTAGGGATTGGTATCGGCGGGCATGGCGATGACCCGCACCGCCGGACTTTCCGTCGGTGGCTGCTCATCTAGCGGGGACATCAGGCCAGCATACCGATCGGATTTTCGACCAACTCCTTGAACACCTGCATCAGGCGGGCGCCGTCGGCCCCGTCAATGGCGCGATGGTCGAAGCTGCCGGTGGCGGACATGACAGTCGCGATCTGCAGGGAGTCGTCGATGACGAAGGGCCGCTTTTCGCCGGCGCCGATGGCCAGGATCATGCCCTGCGGCGGATTGATCACGGCCTCGAACTGCTTGATGCCGAACATGCCCATATTGGAGAGCGAGGCGGTGCCGCCCTGATATTCCTCCGGCTTCAGCTTGCCGTCCTTGGCGCGGCTGGCAAGGTCCTTCATCGCGGTCGAGATGGCGGCAACACCCTTGCTGTCGGCCTCGGTCACGATCGGGGTAATCAGTCCGCCTGGGATGGACACGGCGACCGAAATGTCCGCCCGCTGGAATTGCAGCATCTGATCGCCGGCGAACTGCACATTGCATTCCGGCACCTGGATCAGCGCCACGCCAAGCGCCTTGATCAGAAGATCGTTGACCGACAGCTTGACGCCTCGCGAGGCCAGGCCGGCGTTGAGTTCGCCGCGCAACTTCAACAATTTGTCGAGCTGAACATCCACGGTCAGGTAAATATGGGGCACCTGCTGCTTGGATTCCGTCAGGCGCCGCGCGATCGTCTTGCGCATGCCGCTGAGCTTGATGACTTCATGCGGGATGCCGAAATCCTGCGCAGCGGCAGGAGCAGCCACAGATGCAGCCGCAGGCGCTGCGACGGATGCGGGAGCAGGCGTCTTTGCTGCAGGTGCAGCGCCTTCAAGGTCCGCCTTCACGATACGACCATTGGGGCCCGTACCGGTAAGGCCAGCAAGGTCGAGGCCCTTGGCTTCGGCCAGGCGGCGGGCCAGCGGGCTGGCCTTCACGCGGTCCTTCCCGGCCCCGGCTTGCGCCGGTTCCGCCTTTGGCGCGGGCGCAGGTGCCTGCGCGGCGACCGGCTGGGCCTGCGGGGCGGCACGCTCCGCGGGCGCCGCCTTGGGAGCGGCATTTCCTGCTGCTGCCTGAGACACATCCTCGCCCTCTTCCGCGATGATGGCGATGACGGTGCCGACCTTCACACCTTCAGATCCTTCGGCAACCAGTATCTTCGCAACGACGCCCTCATCGACCGCTTCGAATTCCATGGTCGCCTTGTCAGTCTCGATCTCCGCGAGCAGGTCGCCGGAGGATACCGTATCCCCTTCCTTCACCAGCCATTTCGCCAGCGTCCCTTCTTCCATCGTCGGGGAAAGGGCGGGCATCTGGATCGTCTTACTCATGGGTGGAAGGCCTCTCATCTTATCCGGCGTGGGGCTGATGGGCTTCGTTTCGGCGCTTTGGCCGGAACGGTCAAGGGCAAGCCTTGCGCAGCCGCCCATAATCCGCCACATTTCACCACACTGGTTCACAGCTAACCATATGGGTTCAGCGCGCGCCGGTTCTGAAGAAGACCAAATGGTCGTTACTCTGTAGGGACGCAGCAGATGCGGACATATCTGGTTGTGGTGGACGAATCACCAGAGGCGGAGACGGCGCTCCGTTTCGCCGCGCGACGGGCCGCCAAGACGGCCGGTGCGGTTCGCATCCTGGCCCTCATTCCCCCTGCCGAGTTCGTCCAGTGGGGCGGCGTGCAGGCAACCATGGAGGATGAGGCACTTCAGCGCGCCGAAGCCCTGGTGACAAGCGCCGCTGGCACGCTGACCGACGAATCCGGCATCCGTCCCAGCATCACCGTGCGCCAGGGGGATCCGGTGACGATCGTACGCCGCACGCTGGATGAAATGGACGATGTCGCGGCACTGGTGCTGGGCGCGGCCGCCAGTGGCCATCCGGGCGTCCTGGTCTCCCACTTCGCGGGTGCAGATGCGGGCAAGCTGCCCTGCCCGATCATGATCATTCCCGGCGGCCTGGATGCAGAGGCGATCGACCGGTTGAGCTGAACCGTCCTGCCATCGATCCCAAATCCGGGCAGCGGCGTCAGAGGGGAGCCTGCCCGCTCGCTATTTCTTGAGGCGATAGCCCGTCCGGAACATCCAGCCGATCGCGGCCAGGCACAACGCCAGCATGCCGGCGACGAACAGCAGGCTGAACTCGATGCCGACATCACCCCGTCCGAAGAAGGTCCAGCGGAAACCGGAGATGAGGTAGACGATCGGGTTGAACAGCGTGATCGTTCGCCACGGCTCCGCCAGCATATGGATAGAATAGAAGGCGCCGCCCAGGAAGGTCATCGGCATGATCAGCAGCAGGGGGATGACCTGCAACTGCTCGAAACTCTGCGCCCATATGCCCAGGATGAAACCGAACAGGCAGAAGCTGATGGCGATCAGCATCATGAAGGCGACCATCGCGACCGGGTGGGCGACATGGATGTCGACGAAAAGATGGGCCGTGACGAAGATGATGGTGCCGACGATCAGCGACTTGGTAGCCGCCGCGCCGACATAGGCGATGATCGTCTCCACCGCCGAAACGGGAGCCGACAACAGTTCATAGATGGTGCCAGTGAATTTCGGCATGTAGATGCCGAAGCTCGCGTTGAAGATGCTCTCGGTGAACATCGACATCATGATCAGACCGGGCACGATGAAAGCCGCGTAGGGAATGCCGTCGATCTGCGTCATGCGCGAACCGATCGCGCCGCCGAACACCACGAAATAGAGCGAGGTGGTGATCACCGGCACCAGCAGTCCGGTCAGCAATGTGCGGCGGAAACGGTGCAATTCGAACTTGTAGATCGCCCAGATGGCACGGTGGTTGAAACGGCTTGCGCCCTCGGAGTTGAAGCCACTCATGCCGCCTGCTCCTGATGGACCAGACTGACGAAGATATCCTCCAGGCTGCTCTGTTCGGTGTTGAGATCCTTGTAGCCCAGACCCAGGTCACCCAGCCTGCGCAAAAGGGACGACACGCCGGTTCGCTCCGCCTGGGTATCGAATATATATTCGATCTCATGGCCGTCCGCCTTCAGTGTGACCTGCCATTCGCCAAGCTCCGGCGGGACGACGGACAGCGGCTCCGCCAGCACGATCGTCAGCGTCTTCTTGCCGAGCTTCTTCATGAGAGCGGTCTTCTCCTCGACCAGAACCAGCTCCCCCTTGTTGATGACGCCGACGCGATCGGCCATCTCCTCCGCCTCCTCGATATAATGGGTGGTAAGGATGATGGTGACGCCGGTCTGGCGCAGTTCCCCGATCAACTTCCACATGTCCCGCCGCAATTCGACGTCGACACCCGCGGTCGGTTCATCCAGGAACAGCACGCGCGGTTCATGCGAGAGCGCCTTGGCGATCATCACGCGGCGCTTCATGCCGCCGGACAGTTCCAGGATCTTGCTGTGGCGCTTGTCCCAGAGCGAGAGGTCGCGCAGCACCTTCTCGATATAGGCGTCGTTGCGCGGCTTGCCGAACAGGCCGCGGGAGAAGGTGACGGTGTCGATCACCCGCTCAAAGGCATCGGTGTGCAGTTCCTGCGGCACCAGCCCGATGGCCGATCGCGAACCGCGATAGGCGCGGATGATGTCGTGCCCGGCTACGGTGACGGTGCCGCCGGTCGGCCTTACATTACCGCAGATGATGGAGATCATGGTCGTCTTGCCGGCGCCGTTCGGCCCAAGCAGCGCGAATATCTCGCCCTCCTCTATCTCCAGGTCGACGCCCTTGAGCGCCTGAAAACCCGAAGCATAGCTCTTGGTCAGGCCGGAAACGGTGATGATGGACGCCATGCGCGGCAATGCCCCCCTATTCTTTGAAGCGCAAAGATAGGGTGCCGCGCCCCGGGCGCAACCGCCGTCTATTCGCCTTTGCGGAAAAAGCGGAAAACGGTGGCGGGTGGGAAGTTGCGAACCGTCTGCCCGATCCGGACCACGTCCAGTCCGAGCGCATCCAGTATTTCCCGATGCACCGGCGGGCGCAAGGAATAGGTGAACTGGATGAAGGCCCCGCCCGGACGAAGCATGCGAAAACTTTCGGACAGGATGTCGGCGTGCATCTGGCGGTCCATGGCCAGCAACGGCAGGCCGCTGATCACCGACTGATATTCCCCCGCCTCTCCCGCGGTTGCCGTGGAAACGATCTGGGCGGGCGTTTCCAGCACCGAAACATGCGGAAAGTGACGCCTTAGCCCGCGTGCGAAGGCGGGATTGATCTCCACGACCTCCAGCTTTTCAGGCGGCAGGCCAGTGCCCAATATGGCGCGCGTGAAAACGCCCGTGCCGCCGCCCAGCTCGATCACGCGACCATCCTCCGGATCGATATGTTCCACCATCAATCTGGCGAGATATCGGCTGCTGGGAACGACGGAGGCGGTCTGGCGCGGTTTCTTCACCCAAGCGGCCAGGAAATCCAGATATTCGGCCGCCCGCGTGCGAAAGTCGCTGTTGGGCAGGGCAACTGCCCGACTCCACCTTGGTTTATGCTGCATGAGCGAAACGCGACCATGTTCGTATCATGGGACTCCCTTAGCGAGCCGGACAAGCGTCGTCGATGAATTTTAGGCAGCCGGTTGGCAAAGCGCCCTCATGCTTTCAAGGTTTCGATACGATCCTGCAACCATTGCGCGACGGCCGCAATGCGCGGCAGTTTCTTGAGGTCGCCATGGGTGACCAGCCAGAAACTGCGCATGATCTCCACCTGATCGGCGATGACCGGCGCCAGGGCGGAATCATGGGCGGCGATGAAATCGGGCAATACGCCGATGCCGGCGCCTTCGGCGATCATGCGATGCTGCATGTTGATGCTGGTGGCGCGCAGACTGGCCTCCAGCCCCGCCTCCACCTCATCCAGATAGTCGAGTTCGGGCGAAAAGATGAATTCAGGCACATAGCCGACCAGCACATGAGCGCGCAGGTCGGCGGGATTGCGCGGCGTTCCGGCCTTAGCCAGATAAGCGGGAGACGCATAGAGATGCAGGCGATAGTCGCCCATCCGCCGAACCGACAGCCGGCCACGCTGCGGACGCGCCAGCATGACCGCCATGTCGGCTTCGCGCTTCGAAGGATTGAGAAATCCCGATGCCGTGATGAGATCGAGCCGGATGCCCGGATGGCGCCGGTTGAAATCCGCAAGGCCCGGCGCCAGCACCCAGGTGCCAAACCCCTCCGCCACGGACAGGCGCACCTGGCCCCCCAGATGATGCCCTCGCCCCGTCGCCTCCTCCATGGCCGCGAGCGCCGCGCTTTCCACATTCTCGGCGTGGCGCAGCAGCGCCTGTCCGTGCGCGGTCAATATGCGCTCGCCCGCCCCCATTTCGAACAGTTCAGGCCCCAGAGCGCGCTCCAGACGGGCGAGCCGCCGGGCGATCGTCGTCGCATCAATGCCCAGGGACCGCGCTGCCGGCGCGATCTTGCGCGTACGCGCCACGGCCAGAAATACCCTGAGATCGTCCCAATCGAACATTCATCGCCCGCTAACTGCAAAATCGCGGGGATGCTATGCAAAACTGCGTTGTTGCGTGCAATTCCGCATCATATCTAGAGGGAAGTTCAAATCGCACGTCAGGAGAGTTTGTGAGCCAGTTCGATCTCACCGAGGACCAGTTGGCCATTCAGGAGATGGCGCGCAGGTTCACCGCTGATGCGATCACGCCCTTTGCGGCGGAGTGGGACGAAAAGCATATCTTTCCCCGCGACACCATCCGCGCTGCGGCGGAGCTGGGTTTTGGCGGCATTTATGTATCGGAAGAGTCCGGCGGCATCGGCCTTGGACGGTTGGAGGCGGCGCTGATCATGGAGGCGATGGCCTATGGCTGCCCGTCGACCAGCGCCTTCATTTCGATCCACAACATGGCTTCCTGGATGATCGACCGTTTCGGTAGCAAGGTGGTGAAGGACAAATATCTGCCTTCCATGGTACCGATGGAGCGGATCGGCAGCTATTGCCTGACCGAAGCGGGCTCGGGGTCCGACGCAGCGGCGCTCAAGACGCGGGCGGCAAGGGACGGCGATCATTATGTCGTCACCGGCTCCAAGCAGTTCATCTCCGGCGGCGGAGAAAATGAAATCTATGTCGTCATGGTCCGCACCGGCGACGAAGGGCCGAAGGGCATCAGTTGCCTCGTCATCGAAAAGGATATGCCCGGGGTCAGCTTCGGCGCGCTGGAGCGCAAGCTGGGCTGGCATTCGCAGCCGACCGCCCAGGTCAATTTCGATGGCGTGCGGGTGCCGGTGGAAAATCTGGTCGGTGGTGAGGGCGAAGGTTTCCGCATAGCGATGATGGGGCTGGACGGCGGCCGGCTCAACATCGGGGCCTGCTCGCTCGGCGGCGCCCAGCGCTGCATCGACGAAACCCTTGCCTACACCAAGGAGCGCAAGCAGTTCGGCCAGAGCATAGCCGATTTCCAGAACACCCAATTCATGCTGGCAGACATGGAAACGGAATTGCAGGCGGCGCGCACCCTGCTCTATGCAGCGGCCGTCAAGGTGACGGAGAATGCGCCGGACAAGACACGCTTCGCCGCCATGGCCAAGCGGCTGGCGACCGACACCGGATCCTCCGTGGTCGACCGGGCGCTGCAACTGCATGGCGGCTATGGCTATCTGATGGACTATCCCATTGAACGTTTCTGGCGTGACCTGCGCGTGCATTCGATCCTGGAAGGCACAAACCAGGTGATGCGCATGATCATCGCCCGCGACATGCTGCGACAATGAGCGCGGGAGATTTTATGACTGATGAAGTTCTGATTTCCGTCGACAATGGCGTGGGACGCATCAGGCTGAACCGGCCGAAGGCAATCCATGCGTTGAACACGCAGATGTGCAGCGCCATCATCGATGCCCTGTTGGCATGGAGAACGGATCATTCGGTCGTTGCCGTCATGCTCGACCATGCGCCTTCGCCCGATGGTGATCCCCGGCTCTCACGCGGTTTCTGTGCCGGGGGCGACATCGCCATGATCGCCAACAGCGCCAAGGGCGACTGTTCCGAAGCCGAGCGCTTCTTCTTCACCGAATATCGCATGAATCATCTGCTGTTCGTCTATGAAAAGCCGATCGTCGCCTTCATCGACGGTATTGTCATGGGCGGCGGCGTCGGGATTTCCGATCCGGCGCGCTATCGCGTTGCGACGGAGCGGACGACCTACGCCATGCCGGAAACGGGCATCGGCCTGTTCCCCGACGTGGGCGGCGGCTGGTTCCTGCCGCGCATGCCGGGACGGACCGGGGTCTGGCTTGCCACGACCGGTGCGCGGATCAAGGGCGCGGATTGCGCCGCCATCGGCATCGCCACCCACTATATGGCGTCGGATAAGCTGGAAGCAGTGAAGGCCCGGATCATTGCCAGCCCCCATGCATTGGCGGAAATCCTGGATGAGATGGCCGAGGTGCCACCACCCTCAGCCTGGGAAGCACATCGGGAAGAGATAGACCGCCTCTTCGCATCCGATCGGCTCGAGGACATATTGGCTGCGTTGGAAGCGGACGGATCGGATTGGGCGCGGGAGCAGGCGGCCACCCTCGCCACCAAGTCCCCACAGACGGTCAAGGTCGCGCTCCGGCAGATGGTGGAGGGCGCGGCCTTCACCGATTTTGCGGACAATATGCGCAATGAATATCGCATCGGCTATCATGTCATCCGCCGTCCTGATTTCATTGAAGGCGTGCGGGCCGTCATCTTCGACAAGGATAATGCGCCGAAATGGAGCCCGGCCCGGCCGCAGGATGTGACGGAAGAACTTGTCGACAGCCTGTTCGCGCCCCTGCCCCCGGAAAAGGAATGGACGCCGCTGCCGCAACTGGACGGTTAGAGGCGATGTGCAGGCGATTGCAATCGGTCGCTGATCAGGAAGTCGCGGAAACTTAGGAATCTGGCGCATCGCGCAGAATGGCGACGAAAGGCCCTCTGCAAGGTCGGATGCGGCAAGGAAGAACGGGAGCGCACAGTTGCGTCGGGCTTGACGCAGCGCGCTCCAAGACAGGAGGAGTGCCTGAAATGAGCCAGACAATCGCCTTTATCGGCCTGGGCAACATGGGCGGCGGCATGGCCGTCAACCTGCTGAAGAACGGCTTTGCCGTGCGGGCCTTCGACCTGTCGGAAGAGGCGCTGGCCAAGGCGGCCGAAGCCGGCGCGGTGCGCTGCGCCAGCGCGGCGGAGGCGGTTGCGGGCGCCGATGCCGTCGTGACCATGCTTCCCGCGGGCAAGCATGTGGAGGGCGTCTACACGGGCGACGTCTTCGACGCGGCGAAGGCGGATGCGCTGTTCCTCGACTGTTCGACCATCGATGTCGCGACGGCGCGGCGCGTGGAGGAGGCTGCCGCCAAGAAAGGGTTCGAAATGGTCGATGCCCCGGTTTCAGGCGGTATCGCGGCAGCCAATGGTGGCACGCTGACCTTCATGGTCGGTGGCACCGATCAGGCGTTCGGCCGAGCCAAGCCGATCCTGTCCGCCATGGGCAAGGCGGTGATCCACGCCGGCGGCGCCGGCAATGGCCAGGCCGCCAAGATCTGCAACAACATGCTGCTGGGCGCGACGATGGTCGCGACTTGCGAAACCTTTGCCATGGCGAAGAAGCTCGGCCTGGATCCGCAAACCTTCTACGATATCTCCAGCGTGTCGTCTGGGCAGAGCTGGTCGATGACCAGCTATTGCCCGGTGCCCGGTGTCGGGCCGCAAAGCCCGTCAGACAATGGCTATCAGGGCGGCTTCGCCGTCGGGCTGATGCTGAAGGATCTGAAGCTGGCTAGTGAAGCGGCCGCTTCGGTGGGGGCGAGCGTCCCGATGGGAAATGCCGCCGAGTCGCTCTATCAATTGCTCGCCAATCGCGGCGAAGCGGCGCGGGACTTTTCGCTGATGATCGAGATGCTGGAGGGGAAGTAAGCGGCCTACCCCTCCCTCAGCGATTTTAGAGCGGGTTTCGATCTGATTGAATCAGATCGCCGCTCTGATTCCTTGTTTTCCGCGATTTCTTAACCAGCGATCGGTTCCGATCGCTTGGAAATCGCTCTAGCGAAGGCGCGCTTCCAGGGCGCGCCCTCCCGCCGATCAGCGCCCCTTCCAGACGCCCGCGCGTTTTTCGACGAAGGCTTCCATGCCTTCCTTCTTGTCCTCGGTCGCGGTCAGGATCTGGAACAGGCGACGCTCGGTCAATATCCCCTGGGCCAGCCCGGTCTCAAATGTCAGATTGACCATTTCCTTGTTCACCATCGCGGCCATGGGCGGCATGCCGGCGATGGTCGCGGCGGTCTTGAGCGCATCGTCGAGCAGTTCGGCGGCGGGAACGATCCGGGCGAGCAGCCCGGCGCTTTCCGCCTCTTCCGCGCCCATCATGCGGCCCGTCAGGCACATTTCCATCGCCTTCGCCTTGCCCACGGCACGGGTCAGGCGCTGCGACCCGCCCATGCCCGGCGCTACGCCCAGCTTGATCTCGGGTTGACCGAATTTCGCCGTGTCGGCCGCCAGGATGAAGTCCGCCATCATCGCCAGTTCGCACCCGCCGCCCAGCGCGAAACCGGCAACAGCAGCAATCCACGGCTTGCGGGTCGCGACGACCTTGCTCTGCCAGCCGGAGAAGAAATCCTCCAGGAAGAAGTCCGCTGCTTCCTTCTCCACCATCTCCTTGATGTCGGCGCCCGCGGCGAAGGCCTTTTCGCTGCCGGTCAGGACAAGGCAACGCTGTGCCGGATCGGCATCATAGGCGGCAAAGGCTGCGCCAAGATCCTTCAGCACCTGGCTGTTCAGCGCGTTCAGCGCCTGCGGGCGGTTGAGCGTGACCAAAGTCACCGCATCCCGTTGTTCGACCAGGATCGTTTCGAATGCCATTGCAGTCTCCCTTCATTGACCCATTGCGATCCGCTCTATGCAGCGAGACGGCGCTTGGCCAGTCCTTGAGGAGCCGCATCTTCGCAGCCGCTATCGGCACAGATGCATGAAATCCCGGTCATAGCTTCGCAAATGCGCGCCACCGTCGATGTAGAGCGTCTGGCCCGTCACGGCGCTGGCACCCGCCAGATAGAGCACGGCCTGGGCGATCTCCTCCGCCTGCGGCAAACGCGCCAGCGGCATCAGGGTCGACAGTCTTTCCATCTGATCGTGGTCATAATCCGGCGTCGCGATGGTAAGACCCGGCGCGACGGCATTGACCCTGATCTGCGGCGCCAGTGTGGAGGCGGAGAGCCGCGTCAGTCCCGCCAGGGCCATTTTCGAAAGCGTATAGGCGAGTTGGTCACCATGCGGGTGGTCGATCCGCTGGTCGAGGATGTTGACGATGCACCGATCGCCCGTTCCCGCAGGAACCGTGGCAAAGGCTTTGGTGAGCAGCGTGGGCGCGGCGCAGTTGACGGCATAATGGCGCATCAGGTCGCCGGCATTGACACTGTCGAGCCGATCCTGTCCGAATATCGCCGCGCTGTTGACGAGCACGTCCGGCGGCCTGCCAAAGCGCTCAGCCACCAGCGCCACCAACTCCTCCGCCCCTTCCGGATCGGCGAAATCGACGGTGAAGCCGTCCCATTCAGTCGCATTATCTTCCAGCGTCAGCGCCAGATGGGAATCCAGCCGGGTATCGTGACTGCCGTGGATCGCCAGCGAATAGCCGGCCTGCGCGAATGCGGCGGAGATGATGCCACCCAGCCGCCGATGGCCGCCCGTCACCAGCACGAGCCGCTTTTGCGCCAGCGGACGCGCGCCGGCCTGTTCCTCGCGCTGCCGGGAGCCCCCAAGGGGCCGATAGGCAGGAACTTCCGGCTCGGTCACGATGCAATCAGCTTGAGCACTTCTTCACGGCTCTTCTCATCATCGCGGAACACGCCCAGCATGCGGCTGGTCTTCATGACGACGTTGGGCGTACGAACGCCCCGACCGGTCATGCAACCATGCGTCGCTTCGACCACAACGGCGACGCCCTGGGGCTTCAGATTCTCCCAGATACAATTGGCGACCTCCGAAGTCAGTCGCTCCTGCACCTGAAGGCGATGGGCGAACGCGTGCAGCACGCGCGCCAGCTTCGATATCCCCACGACATATTGGCCAGGCAGATAGGCGATATGCGCAACACCCACGATGGGCGCCATGTGATGCTCGCAATGCGACTGGAACGGAATGTCCTTCAACAGGACGACATCGTCATAACCGCCAACCTCATGGAAGATGCGCGAAAGATGATAGGCCGGATCATCTTCATAACCCCGGCAATATTCCTTCCACGCGCGTGCCACGCGTTCAGGCGTCTCGATCAGTCCTTCCCGCTCCGGATCGTCGCCAGACCAGCGGATCAATGTCCGGATAGCATCGGCCACGTTCGCGGGAACCGGGATCTTGACCGACTCGCCCGCAGTTTCCGCGTCGGGATCATATTCCATGGACGGCACCACTCCTCTGTTGCTCAGCGGCATATGGCGACTGATTCGCACGAACGCCAGCCCCCTTTGCCAAGCTGGACATGCCATGCCGTCGGTGGCACATGCTGACCAAACCGGGTGAACCGGGGTCGCAACACATCATCGCAGCGGAACCATGCGGACCGAACAGATCGCCGCCGTCCTCCTTGCAGCGGGCACTTCCTCCCGTTTCGGGGAAGAAGACAAGCTGATGGCCGACCTGCGCGGAAAGGCCGTCTTCGTCCATGCGCTGGAAACCATCGCCTCCATGATCTTTGGGGAATTGGTGGCGGTGGTGCGTCCCATAAGCCAGGCCCCGGTCCTGCATCGCCGGCTGGAACGGCGCGGCTATACCATCATCGTCAATGACCGTCCGGAAGACGGCATGTCGGGCAGCATCATCCGCGCCGTCGAACATGTCATGCCGATACGAAAATGCCGCGGCATATTGGTCTGCCTGGCGGACATGCCCGACGTGCCCCAGACGCATTACAACCGGATCTGCCTCGCGGCCGAGGACATCCGATCCGTCGTCGCGAGCACCGACGGCTTTTCATCCTCGCCCCCCGCATTCATCGGGCGCAAGCATTTTCCCGAACTTCTGGCCTTGCGCGGCGACCAGGGGGCAAGGGCGCTGCTCAGCCACGGTGTGCAGATCGAAACCATGGGTGCCAACCTGCGGGACATCGACACGCCCGAGGATCTGGATCCTGAGCCACGGACGGAGCCGAAATCGTAGATCAGCTGGAACGGGTGGGATCGGTCATGGGATCGCCCATTTCCCGCGGATCGGCCGAACGCCCAAGCGGTAGCGAACCCGTCTGACGTTCCAGCATGCGATGCACGATCGGCGGATTGGCCCCACAGTGTAGGGCGTGGATCGCTTCGCTGTTCGCCCTGTCGGCCACCGTCCGGCGACTGTTGTGGCGGACATAGTCCAGCCAGGTGGACACATGATAGCGCTCCAGCCACAGTTCCGGATCGCCCAGATCGCGCAGCAGCGACCATCCATGGGCGCCATCGCGACGGCGTATGCGGCGACGTTCGCTCATCGCTGCAAGGAAGGGCACCACCGATCCGGCAGCTATGCGATATTCTATGGTGACGACGACAGGACCGCTCCGGGGCTCGATCGGAACCATCGTCTGCGGTTCCCGCCACAGATTTTGAAGATCGAGATTCTGTTCGCCTATTTGCGCGAGCGGCCGGATATATCCGATCATGGCCGAGGCGAACTGGACAGCCGCCGCGCCGTAGAGCGCTACGAGCACGCCATGATCCTCCGCCAGCCTGCCGAACAGCCATGCGCCGCCGGCCATGCCGCCGAAGGCCACCATCTGATAGAGAGCCACGGCGCGCGCCACGACCCAGCGGGGCGCCGACATCTGGACGGAAACGTTGAAGGTCGAAAGGGCGACCACCCAGCCGGCACCCGCCAGCAGCAAACCCGCCAGCGCCAGGGCCAGCCAATGGCTGACGGCCATCAGCATCGTCCCGGCCGCCAGGGCGATGGCAGCCGAGCGGACAATGGCCTCGACCGAAAAACGGCGTCGCAACTGCCCCGTCGACAACGCCCCCAGCACCGCACCGATGCCGAAGGCCCCACTGAGCGCGCCGAAGGTCAATGCTCCACCACCCAGCAGGTCGCGCGCGACCAGCGGCATCATCGCCGACACCGCGCTTGCCCCGATGCCGAACGCCGCGCTTCGCAGCAGGACGATCTGGATATTGGGCGACATGGCGACATAGCGGACTCCGGCCCGCATCGCGAGACCGATGCGTTCGCGCGGAAGGAGCTGAGGTGGCCGTTCAGGACGCCAGCGGGCGAGCACCGCAACCAGACCCACATAGCTGATCGCGTTGACCAGGAAGGCCGCCGCCGCACCGGCCGCCGCCACGATCACCCCTCCCAGCGCCGGCCCGATGCTGCGCGCCATGTTGAAACCCATGGAATTGAGCGAAACGGCGTTGGGCAAGGCCGCCCTGGGCACCATGTCCCCCACTGACGCCTGCCAGGCCGGTCCGTTGATCGCGGTGGCGCAGCCGACAAGGAAAGTGAAGCCCAGCAACGCCCATGGGGTCACCCACCCCATCCAGGCGAACAGAGCCAGCAGGGCGGAAACGAGGAGCATGAAAAGCTGGCACAGCAGCATCACCACGCGCCGGTCACTATTGTCCGCCACGGCGCCTGCCCAAAGCGAGAGCAACATGATCGGCAGTGTCGTCGCGGCCGGAACCAGAGCTATCATCTGGGGCGAGGCGGACAATGAAGTCATCATCCACTGCGCGCCGACCGACTGGATCAGCCCGCCGAAGTTGGAAGCGAGGCTGGCCCACCAGATCGCCCGGAAGATCGGGATCGACAAGGGCGAAGGCGCTTGGGAAGGGTCCGATTCTGACACGCCCTCCATGAAGCGGAATAAGGCCAACGGGTCAAATCCGCGAATCGGTAAAATGACAAAGCGATCAGCCGGTTGATGCAGAGCAACCGTCGCAGCCCGATGACGTTACGGTCGGGCGGGGTGGCGATTGAGACTTGCACTTTACGTAAACGTAAATACATTCGCAGCGAACATCCGGCGCCCAGCGGAGAGGAACGAATAGCATGGAAGCCTATATCTATGATGCCGTCAGGACGCCCCGAGGCCGGGGCAAGGCCGACGGGTCGCTGCACGAAATCACCCCCATCCAGCTGGCGACGCAGATGCTGGAAGCAGTACGGGACCGAACGAAAATCGATACCGCGGATGTCGATGACGTCATCCTGGGCTGCGTCACCCCGGTGGGCGAGCAGGGCGCGGACATTGCCCGCGTCGCGGTGCTGAATGCCGATTATGCCCAGACCGTGCCGGGCGTGCAGATCAATCGCTTCTGCGCTTCGGGGCTGGAGGCCGTGAACATGGCGGCCGCGAAGGTCTATTCCGGCGAGGCAGGACTTGCCATCGGTGGCGGGGTGGAGTCGATGAGCCGAGTGCCGATGGCGTCGGATGGCGGCGCCTGGGCGATGGACCCCGCAGTCGCATACAAGACCTATTTCGCGCCGCAGGGCATCGGCGCAGACGTGATCGCGACCAAGTTCGGGATCAGCCGGGACGATGTCGACGCCTATGCCGTCGAAAGCCAGCGCCGCGCCAAGGCGGCCTGGGATGAGAAGCGCTTCGCCAGGTCGATCGTGCCGGTCAAGGACGTGATCGGCCAGGTCGTGCTCGACCATGACGAACATATGCGGCCGGACGCAACGATGCAGTCGCTGGCCGCACTCAAGCCCAGCTTTGCGGCACTGGGCGAGGAAATGCCCGGCTTCGACACCGTGGCGCTGCTCCGCTATCCGGAGCTGGAGAAGGTCAATCACGTCCACCATGCCGGCAACAGCAGCGGCATCGTCGACGGCGCGGCCGCGGTGCTGGTCGGCAACAAGGCGATGGGCGAGAAATATGGGCTGAAGGCCCGCGCCAGGATAAAGGCTATGGCCTCTATCGGCTCGGAACCACTGATCATGCTGACCGGGCCGGAATTCGTCGCGGGCAAGCTGCTGAACCGGGCGGGCATGAGCAAGTCCGACATCGATCTGTGGGAGTTGAACGAGGCCTTTGCCAGCGTGGTGTTGCGCTACATGCAGGCGATGGACCTCGATCATGGCCAGATCAACGTCAATGGCGGCGCGATCGCGATGGGCCATCCATTGGGCGCTACCGGAGCGATGGTGCTCGGCACGGCGCTGGATGAACTGGAGCGCAGCGGCAAGGGCACCGCGCTCATCAACCTGTGCGTCGGCGCAGGCATGGGCACCGGCATCATCATCGAACGCGTTTGAACATAGGAACCGTCCGTGCCGAGTGACCATCGAGCCTGTCGGAATGGCAGGTCGAAGGATTAAATGCTTCGATACCGGTCTTCGACAGGCCCGGCCTCCAAGCGGCACGAACGGAGATAGGAAAGGTTGCCTCCAATGCAGACGATCACTTTCGACATTGACGCGGATGGCATTGCCACCCTGACGATCGATGTTCCCGATCAGTCGATGAACGTCATCGGCCCGGAATTCCTAGCCGATCTGGAAGAGGCGATCACGCGCATCTCCTCTGAAGAGGCGATCAAGGGCGCCGTCATCGCATCCGGCAAGGACAGCGGCTTCATGGCGGGCATGGACCTGAAATATTTCGGGTCCATGCTGGTCAGCGAAAGCGGCAGACGCCCCTCTCCCGCTGAAATCTTCGACAAGGTCTTTGTCCTGAACCAGTTGTTCCGACGGCTGGAGACATGCGGCAAGCCGGTAGCCTGCGCCATTGAGGGCACATGCGTCGGCGGCGGGTTCGAACTGGCGCTCGCCTGCCATCGCCGTGTCGTGGGCGACAGTCCCAGGACGCAGCTTGGATTGCCGGAAATCCTGATCGGCCTGTTCCCGGGTGGTGGCGGGTCGCAGCGCTTGCCGCGCATCATGGGCGTGCAGGCGTCGCTGATGTACATGTTGCAGGGCAAGCTGTTCCGCCCGGCTGACGCCGCGATGATGAAGGTCGTCGATCAGGTCGTGCCGCAGGGCACGGCGGTGCAGGCCGCGCGCGAATGGGTGAAGGCCAATCCCAGCGCCTCGGTTCAGCCATGGGACGTCAAGGGATTCAAATTCCCCGGCGGCGCGGGCGGGTTCAATCCGGCCTTCGTGCAGACCATGGCGGGTGCCCTGCCGATGACGCTCAAGCAGACGCAGCGTAACATGAACGCGCCGATCGCGCTGCTCTCCGCCGTCTATGAAGGGGCCTTCCTGCCAATCGATCGGGCGATCCGGGTCGAAAGCAAATATTTCGCCAAGGTCGCCGCCGATCCGCAGGCGGCGAACATGATCCGCAGCCTGTTCGTCAACAAGCAGGCGTCCGAGCGTGGCGCGCGGCGCCCGAAGGACCAGCCCAAGGCGCCGACGAGGAAACTCGCCATGCTGGGCGCGGGCATGATGGGTGCAGGGATAGCCACCGTTGCCGCGCAGGCGGGCATCGAGGTCGTGCTGTTCGACCGTGATCAGGCCTTTGCGGAAAAGGGCAAGGCGCATGTCGAGGATGTGCTGAAGAAGCGCCTGGGCAAGGGCATGACGCCGGAAAAGATGGCGGAGACGCTGGCCCGCGTGACGCCCACGACAGACTATTCCGCGCTCGCGGGAGCGGACTTTGTGATTGAGGCGGTGTTCGAGGATGTCGCGATCAAGGCTGAAGTGACCAAGAAGGTCGAGGAGGTGCTGGGCGCGGATACGATCTTCGGCTCCAACACTTCCACCCTGCCGATCACCAGGCTGGCGAAGGCATGGTCGAAGCCGGAGAATTTCATCGGCATCCACTTCTTCTCACCGGTCGAGAAGATGCCGCTGGTGGAGATCATCCTTGGCAAGGAAACCGGGCCTGCCGCCATCGCCAAGGCGCTCGACTTCGTCGCCCAGATCAAGAAGACGCCGATTGTCGTCAATGACTCGCGCGGCTTCTACACCTCGCGCTGCTTCGGCACCTATGTGCAGGAAGGCGTGGAGATGGTGGCCGAGGGGATCAACCCCGCGCTGATCGAAAATGCCGGGCGGCAACTGGGCATGCCGGTGGGGCCGCTCGCGGTGGGGGACGAGGTTTCCATCGAGCTGGGCCACAAGATCGTGGTCGCCGCGCGGAAGGAACTGGGCGATGCCTATGTCGCGCAGCCGTCCGACGCAGTGATGGCGCGCATGGTCGAGCTCGGCCGACTGGGGCGGAAAAGCGCCAAGGGCTGGTATGACTATCCCGAAGGGCAGAAGAAGCATCTCTGGGCCGGTCTGGAGGATATGTTCCCCCGCGCCGCCGTGCAGCCCGATGTGGAGGCGGTGAAGGAGCGCCTGCTCTATCGCCAGCTGATCGAATGTGCGCGCTGCTTTGAGGAAGGCGTGCTGGAAACGCCGGAGGATGGTGATATCGGCGCGATCTTCGGCTGGGGCTTCGCGCCCTATACCGGCGGGCCATTCAGCCATATGGACACGGTCGGCATCGGCCATGTCGTGGCCGTTCTGGAGCGGCTGGCCGCCACGCATGGCGACCGCTTCGCGCCGACCGCGCAGTTGCTGGACATGGCGGCAAGCGGCGCGACCTTCTATCGCCCCGCTTCATCTCGCGCCGCAGCGTGAATGGGCTGTAAATCGTTGCCCCACTAGTTTAGGTCTTCCCGGATATCTCCGGGGAGACCTTATTTTTATGAGCGAAATGCCGACGGTTCTGGTCACGGGCGGAGCGGGCTATATCGGTAGCCATGCCGTATTGGCGCTGCGGGACGCTGGCTATGGCGTGGTCGTGATCGACAATCTGGTGACGGGATTCCGCTGGGCGGTGCCCGACGATGTGACCTTCGTCGAGGGCGACATTTCCGACCAGCCGCTGGTCCGGCAGACGCTGCGGGACCATGGCATAAAGGCGGTGATGCACTTTGCCGGATCGGTGGTGGTGCCTGAATCGGTCGAGAACCCGCTCAAATATTATCATAACAACAGCGCCAAGACCCGCGACCTGATCGAGAGCGTGGTCGCGGTGGGCGTGCCGCATTTCATCTTTTCCTCGACAGCGGCGACCTATGGCATTCCGGAAGAAAGCCCCGTCAAGGAAAGCACGCCGCAGCGACCGATCAACCCCTATGGCATGTCGAAGCTGATGACCGAATATATGCTGCGCGACGTCAGCGCGGCGCATGCGATGAACTTCTGCGCCCTGCGCTATTTCAATGTGGCCGGGGCCGATCCCGAAGGGCGCACCGGGCAATCGACCGCGGGGGCAACGCATCTGATCAAGGTGGCGGTCGAGGCCGCGCTGGGCAAGCGCAGCCATGTTTCGGTGTTCGGAACGGACTTTGATACACCCGACGGGACCGGCGTGCGCGACTATATCCATGTCACCGATCTGGCGGCGGCGCATGTCCTGGCATTGGAGGCGTTGATGGCCAGACCGGAGCAGAATTACCTGCTCAACTGCGGCTATGGGCGCGGCTTCTCGGTGCTGGAGGTGCTGGACGCGGTCGACCGGGTGACGAACCTCAAGATCGACCGGCGGATGGAAGGACGCCGGGCGGGCGACCCGGATGCGCTGATCTCCGACAATCGGGCGATCATGGCCGAGTTTCCCTGGACGCCCCGGTTCGCCGATCTCGACCAGATCGTCACCCACGCCCTCGCCTGGGAGCGCAAGCTGACCGAGATTCGCGGCGAGTGAACGCCAAGTTCTGCCTGCGCCTTCCTTTCCACCGAGATTGAACAACATGCCTACCGAACATCTTTTCATTGAAGGCGCGCTGGCTGCAACGGACATGGCGCGACGGATCGTCACGATTCTGGACGATGCCATAGCCAGGCGGGGCGTTGCGACCATCGCGCTGTCAGGCGGACGATCGCCCCGGCCCGTGCTGGAGGCACTTTCCGACACGACCCTGGATTGGGGCAAGGTGATCGTGACGCTGGTCGACGAACGCTGGGTCGCTCCTGACCATGCGGACAGCAATGAGCGGTTGATCCGCGAAACGCTGTTGCGGGGAAAGGCTGCGGCGGCGCGTGTCGTGCCGATGAAGAACAATGCGGCGGACGCCTATGCGGGACAGGCGGAATGCGCGGCCGCCTTTGCAAGCTTGCCCTGGCCGCTCGACATCGTACTGCTGGGCATGGGTGAGGATGGGCATACCGCTTCCTTGTTTCCCGATGCGAAGGAACTGGCGGAGGGGCTTTCCACCGACGCCCTGACGCTGGCGGTCACGCCGCCCGATGCCCCGCACCAGCGGATGTCGTTAAGCGCAAGAGCCATTCTCGCCAGCCGACATATCTTCCTCCAGATTGGCGGGCCGGCAAAGAGGGCGGTCTATGACCGGGCGCTGGCGGGCGGCCCCGTCGAGGAACTGCCGATCAGGCTCGCGCTATGCCAGCATGCCGTTTCGGTGGAGGTTTGGATTTCGGCCTGACATTCAGTCGCGCGGCTTGTGCCGGGAGATGAGATAACGCCAGACGCCGACGAGGTTGATCAGGAGCAGCGCTATATTCTGAAAGCCTATGCCTTCGCTGTCCTCCGAGAGAAAGCCCCAGCCGATCAGGGCGATGGAGGACGTCACGAACAGGACGAACGCCCAGCCCGTGACGCGGCGACCAAGATTGAGGGAGACGATGAAGGCGGCAATGGTGGCGGCGCCTGCGCCATAATATTGTAGCGCATCGAGCATGGTTTCATTCATCCATCGCCAACGCAACAATTGTGACAAGGTTGCCGAGCGGATAAGAGGCAGCGCATGATTGCCCAGGTCGACCCTTTCCACGCCATCGCCATCAGCCGCGAAGCCCACAGGCTGGAGGCCGAAGGGCGATCCATCCTGCACATGGAGTTCGGGCAGCCTTCCACGGGTGCGCCCTCGGCTGCCATTGCGGCAGCCCATGCCGTGCTCGACACCGATCCCATGGGCTATTGGGAAAGCCCGGCGCTGAAGGAGCGGATCGCACGGCACTATCGCGAATATTATGGCGTGGCGGTGGAAGCGGAACAGATCCTGCTGACGTGCGGAGCGTCGCCGGGGCTGGTGCTGGCGCTGACCAGCCTGTTCGCGCCCGGTGCGCGGGTCGCGACGGCCCGGCCCGGCTATGTCGCGTATCGCAACACGTTGAAGGCGCTCTACCTGGAGCCGCTGGAGATCGACTGCGGATCCGCCGAACGATATCAGATCAGCGCAGCGGCGCTGGAGGCGCTGGATTCGGGGGTGGACGGAACGATTATCGCCAGCCCTGCCAATCCCACCGGGACCATCATTCCTGCCGATGAAATGGCACGGATAGCCGAGATTTGCCGGGCGCGCGCTATTCGCATCATTTCGGACGAGATCTACCATGGGCTGAACTATGGCGAACCTGCACGCTCGATGCTGGAGTTCACGCCGGATGCGGTCATCGTGAACAGTTTTTCCAAATATTTTTCCATGGCCGGGTGGCGGCTGGGCTGGGTGGTCTTTCCTCCCGATCTGATAGAAACAGCGCGGGCGCGCATGGGAAATCTGTTCCTGACGCCCCCTTCCCTGGCCCAGCATGCCGGATTGAAGGCCTTTGACTGCATCGATGAACTGGAGGTGCATGTCGCGACCTACCGACGCAATCGCGAATTGCTGCTCGCTGCCCTGCCCGCCCTGGGACTGAAGGAGATCGCTCCCCCGGACGGCGCCTTCTACATTTATGCGGATGTCGGCCATCTCACGAACGACAGCCTGTCCTTCTGCCAGAAACTGCTGCACGAAACCGGGGTGGCGACGGCGCCGGGAATCGATTTCGACCCGGTCGACGGGCACCGGCACATCCGTTTCAGCTTCGCGGTATCCACAGACCGGGTCGAGGATGCCATCACCCGGATGATCCCCTGGTTCAGGGAACAGGGCGCAGCAAGGGATTGACCTGCCCGGTCAAGGCAGAAAATCAGCCAGCCATGACGAAGGCAACCTGCATCGGGCCGGCAGCCGGATGCCAGGATCCGAAAAAGATGGTGCGGGCGGTCGGAATCGAACCGACACTCCTTTCGGAACCGGATTTTGAGTCCGGCGCGTCTACCAGTTTCACCACGCCCGCATGCCCTTCAACCGCGTTCCGCGAGAAAGATGATCCATCTTCCTCGAAAACGCCAAGGGTGGAGCGCCAATGGCAAAATCGGCGGCCAGCGTCCAGCCAAAAAACACTCCCTCCATCCTCTCGCGGTTGCGAGATGACCCTTGCCGGGATAGCCTGCTTGCGTAACGAGGGCGGCCAAGTGTAAGGGCGCTTTCGTGCAGACCTGAAACACTAACGGAAAAGGGAAGACCTTTGACCGAACCGTCTGCCACATTCCTGTTGTTCGGAGCCACGGGCGACCTGGCGCACAGGATGATCTTCCCGTCGCTGTACAATCTGCTGGCCGACGCCCTGCTGCCGGAGGATTTCCTGATCATCGCGTCGGGCCGGTCAGAACTGACCGATGACCAGTTTCGCGACGATATCGACAAGGCGCTGCGGAAATTCCTTGCCGCTGACCGCTATGATGCGGAAGTCGCGAAGCAGTTGCGCGACATCATCGTCTATCAACCGGTGGAGGCGGGCAATGGCGCCCAGTTCAAGGCGTTGGCAGAGCGGCTCGACGGGCGGCTGGACAAGGGCCTGTCCGTTTATCTCTCGACGCCCCCGTCTCTCTTCGCGCCGACCGCCCTGGGACTGGCCGAAGCAGGCCTGATAACCCCCCGCACGCGAATCGCCATGGAAAAGCCGATCGGCAAGGATCTGGCATCATCCAAGCAAGTGAATGACGGCATCGGCGCCCTGTTCGCCGAGGAACAGATTTTCCGCGTCGACCACTATCTGGGCAAGGAAACGGTCCAGAACCTGCTCGCCTTGCGCTTCGGCAATGTGATGTTCGAACCGCTGTGGAACGCCACGGCCATCGACCATGTGCAGATTACCGTGGGTGAGACGGTGGGGCTGGAAGGCCGGGTTTCCTATTATGACGGCGTGGGCGCTTTGCGCGACATGGTGCAGAACCACGTCCTCCAGATCCTGTCGATCATCGCTATGGAACCGCCGGCGCGTATGGACCCCACGGCCGTGCGCGACGAAAAGGTGAAGGCGTTGCGTTCGCTCCGCCCCATGACCGCCGAGACGGTCAAGACCCATAGCGTGCGCGGCCAGTATACGCCGGGCGCGGTCGGCGGGCAGATCGTCACCGGCTATGCTGACGAATTGGGCAAGCCGTCCGACACGGAAACCTTCGTCGCGCTGAAGGCCTATATCGACAATTGGCGCTGGCAGGGCGTCCCCTTCTACCTGCGCACGGGCAAGCGCATGCCGACGCGCCAGTCGGAAATATTGATCCAGTTCAAGCCGGTGCGCCATTCCATTTTCGGGCGCAACGGCGGAACCGGCCTGGAACCGAACACGCTCATCATCCGCCTGCAGCCAGAGGAATATATCCGCCTGCTGATCATGAGCAAAAGACCGGGGCTGGAGCGCGACGTGCATCTGGAGGAGGTGACGCTGGACGTGTCGCTGACCGCCGCCTTTGCCGGGCAACGCCGCCGCATCGCCTATGAGCGGCTGATCCTGGACCTGTTGGTCGGCGACGCGACGCTGTTCGTGCGCCGGGACGAGGTCGAGGCGCAATGGACGTGGATCGATTCGATCATCGACGGGTGGAAGGAAGCGGGCGTGAAGCCCTCCCCGTATTCTTCCGGGAACTGGGGGCCATCCTCAGCCATTGCCCTAATCGAACGAGACGGAGCAAGTTGGAATGACTGATCTTCATCCGGTGATCGCCAAGGTCACCGAACGCATCACGCAGCGCAGCGCAGCATCGCGCCGGAAATATCTGGACCTGATCGAGCGCGGCCGTGACGCGGGCACCAATCGTGACCAACTATCCTGTGGAAACCTGGCGCACGGCTTTGCCGCAAGCGGCGAAGACAAGGCTGTCATCCGCACGGGCGGAGCGATGAACATCGGAATAGTCACCGCCTATAACGACATGCTCTCCGCGCATCAGCCCTATGGCCGCTACCCCGAGCAGATCAAGCTGGCGGCGCGGGAGGTCGGCTGCACCGCGCAGGTCGCAGGCGGCGTTCCGGCCATGTGCGACGGTGTGACGCAGGGGCAGGCAGGCATGGACCTGTCGCTCTTTTCCCGCGACACCATCGCGCTGGGAACCGCCATCGCCCTGTCCCATGCGATGTTCGAAGGCGCGCTGCTTCTGGGCATCTGCGACAAGATCGTGCCGGGCCTGCTGATCGGCGCGCTCCGCTTCGGGCACCTGCCGACCATTCTGGTTCCGGCGGGGCCGATGCCTTCCGGCCTCGCCAACAAGGAGAAAGTGCGCATCCGCCAGCTCTATGCCGAGGGCAAGGTCGGCAAGGAGGAATTGCTGGAATCCGAAAGCGCCAGCTATCATGGCGCGGGCACCTGCACCTTTTACGGTACGGCGAACAGTAACCAGATGATGATGGAGATGATGGGACTGCACATGCCCGCCGCATCCTTCATCCATCCGGGTACTAAGTTGCGACAGGAGCTGACGCGGGCGGCGGTGCATCAATTGTCGCGCATCGGTTGGACCAAGGAGGGACAGTCCAATGATGATTATCGACCATTGGGACACTGCGTCGACGAAAAGGCGATCGTCAACGCGATCATCGGCCTGATGGCTACCGGCGGATCGACCAATCACGCGATCCACCTGCCGGCCATCGCAAGGGCTGCGGGCATTGTCATCGACTGGACGGATTTCGCGGAGATTTCCGACGTCGTGCCGCTGCTGGCGCGGGTTTATCCCAACGGATCGGGCGATGTGAACAATTTCCATGCGGCGGGCGGCATCAGCTATGTGATCCGCGAACTGCTCGACAACGGACTGCTGCACGGCGACATCCTGACCGTAGCGCGGCAAGGCCTGGCGGATTACGGCAAGGAGCCGGTGCTGGAGAATGAAGCGCTGGTCTGGAAGGATGTGCCGGAATCGCGGGACCTGTCGATCCTCCGGCCGGTGTCCGATGCGTTCAATCCGGACGGCGGCATGCGGCTGCTGGCCGGCAATCTGGGGCGCTGCGTCATGAAGGTGAGCGCGGTCGACAAGGAGCGCTGGACCATCGAGGCTCCGGCGGCCGTCTTCCACGATCAGGACGATGTGCTGCGCGCCTTCAAGGCAGGTGAGTTGGAACGCGATGTGATCGTTGTAGTGCGGTTCCAGGGGCCAAGGGCAAACGGCATGCCGGAATTGCACAAGCTGACCCCTGCGCTGGGCGTGTTGCAGGATCGGGGTTTCCGCGTCGCCCTGGTGACGGACGGGCGCATGTCAGGCGCTTCGGGCAAGGTGCCCGCGGCGATCCATTTGTCGCCGGAGGCCTTGGGCGGTGGCCCCATCGCCAAACTGCGCGACGGCGATCTGGTGCGAGTCTGTGCCGAGAACGGCCAGATCGAGGCGCTGGTCGACACGGCCGAATGGGACAGTCGCGAAATGCCGACACCTCCCCCCGCCCCCTATGACACCGGCCGCGAATTGTTCGCGCTGTTCCGCCACCACAGCGATCTTGCCGAAGCGGGCGCATCGCCCATACTGGCAGCCATGGAAACCGAAGTTTAAACTGAATTATTCCCGTTCACCCGGAGCCTGTCGAAGGGCTGCTCATTTTCTTGAAGAGAAATGCAGGGCGCTGACATGTTCAGCCCGAACGGGAGGAGAGTGATATGACCGACATCATCGCCGCCGACATTGGCGGCACCAACGCCCGTTTCGCCCGCGCGCGGCTCGATGCCCGCAATGTGCCCACATTGGGAAAGGTGCGCAAATATAAGGTAGCCGACTATCCGAGCCTCCAGGCCTGCTGGGCGGCCTTCGTCAAGGACGAGGGCGGCAATCTGCCAAGCTCCGCTTCCATAGCCTTCGCGACCGCGATCGGGCGCGAGGTCATCAAGCTCACCAACAGCGCATGGGTCATCCGGCCCGATACGCTGGACGAGGAACTGGGCCTCCGGCATTTGCGGCTGGTCAACGATTTCGAGGCGGTCGCCCACGCCGTGGCGCGCCTGCCCAAGGAAAATCTGCCGCTGCTGTTCGGCGAAGACAGGCCCTTTCCACGCGATGGCGGAGTGACGATCCTTGGCCCCGGCACCGGGCTGGGCGTGGCGATGATCGCCTTTGACGATGGCGAGCCGCATGTCATCGCGACGGAGGGCGGACATCTGGACTTCGCCCCGCTCGACCCGCTGGAGGAAAAGATCCTCGCCTATCTGCGCGACAAGTTCCTGCGCGTATCGACCGAACGTATCGTGTCGGGACCGGGTCTCAACAACATCTACAAGGCGATGGCGACCATCGGCCACGACCGGGTCGTTCTGATGGAGGATGCCGAGCTGTGGCAGGCCGCCATTGAGGGAACCGACGAATTCGCGCGCAGGGCGCTGGAACGGTTCTGCATGTCCTACGGCTCGGTCGCGGGCGACCTGGCGCTGGCGCAGGGACCGCATACGGTGGTGCTGGCGGGTGGACTGACCCAGCGAATGAAGGACATATTGCCGCAATCCAGTTTCCATCAGCGCTTCACTGCCAAGGGGCGATTTGAAAGCCTGATGAAGTCGGTGCCGATCCGCCTCGCCCTGCATGACGAAATCGGGCTGTACGGTGCGGCTGCAGCCTTTCGGGAGAAGAAATAATGGCCTTGAGCGTTGAACAGGTGATGGAACTGGCGCCGGTGATCCCGGTGCTGGTGGTCGACCGGGTCGAGGATGCCCTGCCTATCGCACGGGCGCTGGTGAAGGGCGGACTGCCCGCGCTGGAAGTGACGCTGCGAACGCCAGCGGCGCTGGACGTGATTCGTGAAATGGCGCAGGTCGAGGGTGCCGTCGTCGGTGCGGGCACTGTCCTCAATCCGGCGCAACTGGATGAAGCAATGGAGGCGGGCGCGCGCTTCATCGTCAGCCCCGGCCTGACCGAACCCCTCGGGAAGGCGGCCATCGCGGCGGGCATTCCGTTCCTGCCCGGCACGGCGACGGCAGGCGATATCATGCGCGGCATGGACATGGGCTTGTCGCACTTCAAATTCTTTCCCGCGGAAACATCGGGCGGTTTGCCGGCCCTCAAGGCGCTGGCGGCGCCGCTGCATCAGGCGCGCTTCTGCCCGACCGGCGGCATCACGGCGGAAAGCGCGCCCAAATGGCTGGCAGAGCCCTTCATCAAATGCGTGGGCGGAAGCTGGGTCGTGCCCAAGGGGCCGGTCGATCCGGCGAAGATCGAGGCGCTTGCGCGGGAAGCCGCCGCCCTGCCTCGCTAAGCTTGCCTCCCGGCACGGCTCATCCTAGATGCGAAGCATGAATCTGCGTCGGCTGCTTCCATCCCTGGCACTGTTTCTCTCTGGTTGCGCCAGCAGCTTCCAGGGCTACCCCTCGCTCGCCAAGCGCGCCATAGAGGATGCGCCCATTGCTGAGGCGGCGGCGCAGCCCTCCCCGGTCGCGCCTGAACCGGAGCTTGTCCAGAGTGTCGACCGGCTGACCGCGCAGGCGCAGGCGGGCGGCACCGCATTCGACAAGGCCTGGCCAGCAGCGGACAAGGCAGCGCGGGCTGCTTCGGGATCGGCGGTTTCCAGCGAGGCCTGGGTGGCGGCACAGACCGCGCTCAGCGCATTGGAATCGGCGCGTAACGACAGCGTTTCGGCGCTTGCCAGCCTGGACGTGCTCTATGTCGAGCGCAGCAATGCGGCGGCGGAAGGGAAGGTCAGCGGCGGCATCGAAACGATCGATGCTGCGCGCGCATCGGCGCTGGCGATTGTCGACAGTCAGAATGACCGGCTCGATGCGCTCAAGGGGCGACTGGCTCAGCCGTAAATGCGCAAGGCAGGCCCGCCTCCGCGGCAGGCGCGCCTCATTCCCCCGAGAACGCTGCCTTCACCGCGCCCTTATGCGCCTTGCCATTATGCACATAATGTTCGACCCCTTCACGCATGTCGATCAGCACTTCGTCGGACAGGTCGCGCATATATTTGGCCGGGCGGCCGGCCCAAAGCTGGCGGTGAGGCACCGTCTTGCCCGGCGAGAGCAGCGCGCCCGCCGCGAGCATGGCGTCGCTCTCCACCGTACCGCCGCTCATGACGATGGCGCCCAGCCCCACAAAGGCGCGGTCCTTCAGTACGCAACCATGAACCATCGCCATATGGCCGATCAGCACATCCTCCCCGATGATCGTCGGCCAACCCTCGGACGGCCGCCCGTCGATATGATCGCCGGGGCTGTCGCAATGCACGACCGAACCGTCCTGGATATTGGTGCGGGCGCCGATATGGACGAAGTTCACATCCGCCCGGATCACGCAATTATACCAGATGCTGACGTCCGGGCCGATCTCCACGTCTCCGATGATCCGGCATCCCGGCGCGATGAAGGCGCTGGGGTGGATCCTGGGCGCCTTGCCGTTGAAGGGGATGATCGAAACTTCGGGATGTTCATGGCGGGGATGATCGGCCATGTCAGGCTCCCAGCAGCCGCGCCGCGTGGAGCGCATGATAGGTCAGGACGCCTGAGCAGCCGGCACGCTTGAACGCCAGCAAGGTTTCCAGCACCAGCGCATCGCGGTCCCCCGCCCCCACGGCGGCGGCGGCCTCCAGCATCGCATATTCACCCGACACCTGATAGGCGAAGACCGGCACTTCGAACCGATCCTTCACCTGGCGGATGATGTCCAGATAGGGCAGGCCCGGCTTCACCATCACGCTGTCGGCGCCTTCCGCAATGTCCAGCGCAACCTCGCGCAGCGCTTCCGCACTGTTGGCGGGGTCCATCTGGTAGGTCTTCTTGTTGCCCTTCAGCAGCCCGCCGGAGCCCACCGCATCGCGAAACGGACCGTAGAAGGCGCTCGCATATTTGGCGGCATAGGCCATGATCTGCACATTGGCGTGGCCTTCCTCCTCCAGAGCCTCGCGGATGGCGCCGACGCGGCCGTCCATCATGTCGCTGGGCGCGATGATGTCCGCGCCTGCCGCGGCCTGGTTCAGCGCCTGGCCGATCAGCACGTCGATGGTGGCGTCATTGACGACATAGCCCGCTTCGTCCAGCAGCCCGTCCTGCCCGTGCGCGGTATAGGGGTCGAGGGCCACGTCAGTAAGGACGCCGATGTCGGGCACCGCATCCTTTATGGCGCGAATGGCACGACACATCAGATTATCGGGATTGAGCGCCTCCTCCCCATCGTCGCTGCGACGCTCCGGCTGCGTATTGGGGAAAAGCGCGAGGCAGGGAATGCCCGCCGCCTGCGCGTCTCTCGCGCGCTCGACCATCAGGTCCACCGACCAGCGCGAAACGCCGGGAAGCGACCCGATCGGTTCCTCCACCCCCTGTCCCTCGGTGACGAACAGGGGCCAGATGAAGTCGCTGGGCGTCAGGCGGTTCTCGGCGTGCATTGCCCGGCTCCAGGCGGAGGCACGGGTGCGGCGCAGGCGAAGCGCCGGATAGGAGGCATGGGTCATGGCCCGGTGTTTAGGCCCCTGCCCTCCTCGGATCAAGCAGCAGCGCTCTATTTGCCGAAGCGGCGGAAGAAGCTGTCTTCGTTCCAGGCCGGTCGCCGATCAGCATTGGCGATACGCAGCGCGACGGCGGCGACATAATCGTTGAGCCTGGCCGCTTCGGCCGGCATCACCGGCTGGTTCGCATCGTCCCTGGGCGAATGGTAGATATTGGCGCGCCATGCCCGTTCGACCACCGCCTCGGGCGTGCCCGCCTTGAACCCATATTTGAAGAACAGCGCGGGGATACCCATCCGGATGAAGCTATATTGGTCGGAGCGGACGAAGACGTTCCGATCAGGGAAGGGATCGGGCGTGATTGGCAGGTTCATTGCCATGCTCACCGCTTCGGCGTCCTTGCCCAGACTGCTCTGGTCATAGCCGATCGGGGTCACGCTGGTGAGCGGGAAGATCGGCAGCGCCATGTCGAAATTCAGGTCAGCCACCATCGCCCTTTGCCGCACTGTCGGACGCCGCACGAAATAGCTGGAGCCGAGCAGGCCCTTCTCCTCGGCAGTGACGATCGCGAAAAGGATGGATCGGCGCGGCTTCACCTTCCCGCCGGCCAGCGTCCGCGCGATTTCCAGCAGGCTTGCCACGCCAGATGCATTGTCGAGCGCGCCATTGTAGATCGCATCCCCGTTGATCGGCGTGCCGATGCCATATCCGTCGAGATGGGCGGAAAGGACGACATATTCCTTTTTGAGCCGCGGGTCTGCGCCGGGCATGACCGCCAGGATATTGGGCGAGGAGAGATCCGTTCGCTTCGCCGCCACCCTGGCATCCAGATGCAGCGCAAGCGGGAAGGCCGGGACCGGACCGGAACTGTCGGCAGCCGCAGCGATCTGATCGAAATCATGGCCCGAACCGGCAAAGAGCATAGCGGATTTCGCCGGGTCGAGCTGAGCGACGAGGAAGGGCGTCACGGTCTCCCGCAAAGCCGCGTCGCGGAAATACAGGGCCGGTTGGCTGGCCAGCGCCACGCGCCTGTCCCAGGGAATCTCGACCTGCCTGGGCGTCACAAGCTGGACCAGCCCCAGCGCGCCCTGCTTTGCCAACCATGCCGCCCGCTCCGAACGCGCATGGGACTTGAGCGCACCGGAGATGCCGACCGGGCCGCCCGATATGACCACCACGATCTTGCCTTTGAGGTCCAGGCCCGCAAAATCATCATGCCCCACCTCCGGCAGGTGCAGGCCATAGCCGGCGAAGACCAGAGGCGCAGTCACGGTTTCCGGGACCGGGCCGCCTCCTCCGGAAAAAATGATGTCAGCCGGCACCGACAGCGCAGTCTCTCCACCTGCTCCCTTCAGCGAAGCGTGGCTCTCCTTCGACAGGATCACCTGCTCGGTAAAGGCAATGGGCTGTTTGTAACCGTGGGTTCCCGCAGGCTTCAGCCCCAGCGCCCGAAGCCGACCGATCACATAGTCGGCCGCCCTGTCATAGCCCGGCCTGCCAGTGCCCCGCCCCTCAAAGCCATCGTCGGCGAGGGTGCGGACATGGTTCCACCAGGCCTGGCCCCGATCATCCGGCGCGGCAACGCCCGCAGTGCTGATCAAACCCAGCAGAAGAACGGAAATCCACTTGCGCATCAGCCACATGCCCCTTTTCGAAACCCGGACGATCTTGCCTGATCCGGTGCGACGAACAAGGGGCTTGGAACCGCTACGGCCCGTCCCTATCAGAATCACCGCAAAGATTGGGAGATCGTCATGCCGCTGTCTCGCTTGCTGCTCCTGTCAGGCGCCATGATGGCATGGACCGCTCCGGCCATGGCCGCCACGCGCGGCTTCACCATCACCAGCTTTGACGCCATCCGCGTCGATGCACCGGTTGAGGTGGTGATCACGACTGGCGCGGGCGCTTCGGCCCGGGCGGAGGGCGATCAGGGAGTGTTGGACCGGCTGAAGGTGGACGTGTCCGGCCGCCTGCTCTCCGTCACCATGGAGCGGCCCCGGCCGGGCGAAAAATCCGGCGGGCGCGCGGTGTTGCGCCTATCGACGGGAGATCTCGGCCGCGTGGTGCTGACCGGCGGCGGATCGGTGTCGGTCAGCCGGATGAAAGGGCTGCGCGGGGAGATCGTGCTGGGCGGTAATGGGGACATCAGCGTCGCGGCGGTGGATCTTGATCAACTCAGCCTGGGCGTGGCCGGAGCCGGCCGGGCGACCCTCTCCGGTCGGACCGGCGTCGCGTCCATCCGGGTCACCGGTCCCGGAGCGGTGATGGCGGAAGGCCTGCGGGTCCGCCAGGCCACTGTGGCGAATGACGGCCCGGGAAATGTGGCGCTAACGGCGGAGGTATCGGCCAAGGTTTCGGCATCCGGATCAGGCGACGTGACGGTGGCCGGCAAAGCGGCCTGCAGCGTCGACAATCGCGGAACGGGCCGGATCAGTTGCGGCGGGGAGGCCTATTAGGCTTCATGAACTCCGGAACGTCCAGGAAATAGCCAAGGTTAGGCAAGTCTTTACCTCAGATGCAGTAGGGCGGGCAGGATATGGACCGCCGGATTTCCTTATGCATCGCCTGCCCGCCATTACCCTGTTCCTGATCATGGTGGCGCCCCAGCCCGCTTTTGCGCAAGTCGCCGTGGCGGACAGCGGCGATACGGCCTGGATGATGCTGTGCGCCCTGCTGGTGCTGCTGGCGGCACTGCCGGGACTGGCGCTGCGCCATGCGGGGCTGGCTCCCATGCGTAGCGCCCTGACGACAGGCGTGCAGGGATTGGTGGTTGCCGCCAGCGTTTCGCTGCTGTGGGCGCTTGTCGGCTACAGCCTGGCCTATGCGCCGGGCAGCGGATGGCTGGGCGGAAGGGCGCATCTGTTGCTGGCCAGTCTGGGCGCGCTCCGCGACGGGTTGACCGTGCCGGAATCGACCTTCGTGCTGTTCCAGATGGCGCTGGCGATGCTTGCCGCGGGCCTGCTACCCGGCGCGGTGGCCGGGCGGGTGCGGCTGGGATGGATGGCAATGTTCACGCTGCTGTGGCTGTTGCTGGTCTATGCGCCGGTGGTGCACTGGGTCTGGGGCGGCGGGTGGCTCGCCAATCTGGGCGTCATGGATTTCGCTGGTGCGCTCGTCGTTCATCTGACCGCCGGATTTTCCGCGCTTGCGCTGGCGCTGGTCGTCGGCAAACGGCGCGCCCCCTCTTCGGGACATGCCCCGGTGCTGGGCATTTCAGGCGGCCTGCTGTTGTGGATCGGCTGGGCCGGCATATTGGGCGGATGGTCGTTCGGCGCGACGGACAATGCGGCGACGGCTGTTTTGAACGGCCATTTCGCCGCTTGCGCGGGCCTCTTCGGATGGATGCTGGTAGAACGGATCGACAAGGGACGCGTCACCGCCAATGGGCTGGTTTCGGGCCTGTTGGCAGGGCTGGTGGCGATCTCCGCCTGCGCTCCCCTGGTCGGGCCGGGCGGGGCAATGGCGATCGGGATGATCGCCGCCATCATCTGCCGTCTGGCCAAGGCCTTGCTGGGCCGGCGCATCGACGATGCGGCCGACATTTTCGTGATCCACGGACTGGGCGGGCTGACGGGCGTGCTGCTGCTGCTCTTCTTCGTGCTGCCCGCTTTGGGCGGAGTCGGTTTCGCAACGGGCATCAGCCTTGGCGGCGCCTTCGTGGCTCAGTCGATCGGCATCTTGGCGGTGGCGCTTTGGGCAATGGCGGGCACGGCGATCATTGCGCTGATGCTGTCTGTGGTCAGTCCCGCCCGGATCAGCGCGCGCGAAGAGGCCGAGGGGCTGGACGTCACCCGGCATGGCCAGCCAAGCTGGGATTTCCGCCAGGAATCATGAACGTCGCGGTCGGCATCTTCGCGCATCAGGAGGAACGGCGGATTGGGCTCTGCCTCGCTTCCCTGCCGCTCGATCGGGCGGACATCGTGTTCCATGTGCTGGTGAACGGGTCGAGCGATCATACTGCGACGCGAGCGCGGGAAGCATCCGGCGGACGGGCCCATGTCATCGTTCACGATCTGGCGGCTGGGGGCAAGGCAAGAACCTGGAACCATTTCGTCCATCACCTGCTGGGCGGCGGAGAGGATGCAGTCGTCTTCATGGACGGCGATGCGGAGATCGAGGCCGGATCGATCGACGCGCTGGTGTCCGATCTCGCCGCGCAGCCTGAGGCGAATGCGGCCGCTGGAATGCCGATGAACGGGCGTTCCGCACAATCCTATCGCCAGCGGTTGCGCGAGGAACGGGGATTGTTCGGCGATCTCTACGCCCTGTCGGGGCGTTTCGTCGCGGCGATCCGTTCGACGCGGCTGCGGCTGCCCGAGGACCTGATCGGCGACGACGGTCTGGTGGCGGCATGGGCACACACCAATCTGGGATATGATGCCGATTGGCGGCGGGAGCGCATCCTGGCCTGCGAGGAGGCGGGTTTCCGCTGCGAGCCTGTCAGCCTGATGAGGCCTTCCACCCTGCGCATGCAATATCGACGGATGATCAATTATTCGGTTCGTTTTTATCAGAACCGGATCGTTTCGGACATCATGGCCCGCGAAGGCATTTCGGGACTGCCGGGGCGTATGGACAGCCTATATGCCCAATGGTTGCCGCAGTTCCGGCCCCGCTCCCTTCCGACAGGCTGGTTCGACCGGAAGGCGTTGGCACGCATGCGGGATTCCGTCCGAAACATGTGAATGCGCGCCGATGGAAATGTCGGCGCCCTTGAACAGGACCGCTGCCTCTGCGCAATTCCGGCGAATATGAAAAGGGCCAGAGAAAGCTTCCTTTCCTGGCCCCTTTTCATGGATGGCGTCGCCGTCTTAGCGATCGCGCCCCGCCAGTTCCTTATTGATGTAAAGGGCTACCATCGTCGCCACCGCGCCGGACAGCAGGTAGATGCCCGATGCGGCCAGCCCGAATTTCACCGATAGCAGCAAGGCCACCAAAGGCGCGAAACCGGCGCCGACCAGCCAGGCCAGGTCGGACGTCAGCGCCGATCCGGTATAGCGCGCCTCCGTTGCGAAATTGGACGCGACCACGCCGGACGACTGGCCGAAAGCGAGGCCGAGCAGCATGAAGCCCAGGATCATGAAGGCTACCTCACCCAGGTCGCCGCCGTTCAGCAGCAGCGGCGCCATGACGCTGAAGATCGCGATCCCAAGCGCCGACCATGCCAGCAGCGAGCGGCGGCCGATCTGGTCGGCGATGAAGCCGGACACGACGATCGCCAGCAAGCCCACGGACGCGCCAATCATCTCGATGATCAGGAACCGTTCCAGCGGCTGGTTGGTGAAGAGCGCGACCCAGCTCAACGGGAACACCGTCACCATGTGGAAAAGGGCGAAACTGGCCAGCGGAGCGAAGGCGCCGATGATGATGTTGCGCCCTTCCGCCTTGACAGTCGGCAGGATTTCCGACGGTTGAAGGTCCTTCTGCTCGAACAGGCGCTCGAATTCATGCGTCACCACGATGCGCAGCCGGGCGAACAGCGCGACGACGTTGATGGCAAAGGCGACAAAGAAAGGATAGCGCCAGCCCCAATCAAGGAAATCCGCGCGCGTCAGGGTAAGCAGGAAGAAGGCGAACAGCCCGCTCGCCACCAGCAGGGCCAGAGGCGCGCCGAGTTGGGGCACCATCGCGTACCAGCCGCGCTGATGCTGCGGCGCGTTCAGCGACAGCAGCGAAGCCAGACCATCCCAGGTGCCGCCAAGCGCAATGCCCTGCGCGGCTCGCAAGATGATCAGCACTAGCGCAGCATAATGGCCAATGGTCGCATAACCCGGCATGAACGCGATGGACGCGGTCGAACCGCCGAGCAGGAACAGCGCGACGGTCAGCTTCGTTCCACGGCCGTAGCGGCGATCGATCGCCATGAAGATCAGCGAACCGATCGGCCGCGTGATGAAGGCGACGGCAAAGATCGCGAAGGAATAGAGGGTGCCGGTCAGGGCATCCACATAGGGGAACACCAGGCTCGGAAACACGATGACCGAGGCGATGGCGTAAACGAAGAAATCGAAAAATTCGGAGGTGCGACCAATGATCACACCAATGGAAATATCACCCGGCGCGATCTTGTGGTCCCGCGCATTGATCAGGCGCGCATCATCCTCCAGCGATCGGGAGGTGAAGGTCATGGCCTGTGAACTCATCGGCATCCGCTCCTTGGCTAAGCCACCGGAACCATCTTTTGTTCTGCCGGCGGCTACGGATAGGCAACATAGCAGAAAACCCACGGAATCTAAGCAGTATCCCATGCTTCAAGCATTTTTTGCATCTGCGCACTATGGGACAAATTGCCCACTGTTCGACTCCTTGCGGAAACGATAGGCGCCCGATCATGTCAAACCCCCTCCCCTTTGATCGGGCCTGGATTTTCCGTTGGCCCGCTCCGATTCTGGCGCTGCCGCTCACGGGCTGCAACTGGGTCGTCATGAACCCGTCGGGCGATATTGCGGTGCAGCAGCGCGATCTGATCCTGATTTCGACCGCGCTGATGCTGCTGATCGTCGTCCCTGTCATGGCGCTGGTCGTCTTCTTCGCTTGGCGCTACCGCGCAGCGAACCAGGCGGCGGACAAGGATTATGATCCGGATTGGGACCATTCCACCAAGCTGGAACTGCTGATCTGGTCGGCGCCCCTGCTGATCATCATCTGCCTGGGCGCGTTGACCTGGGTCAGCACGCACAAGCTCGACCCCTATCGGCCGCTGGAGCGCATCGACGCCAGGACGGCGATCGACCCCAAGGTGAAGCCGCTGACGGTCGAGGTCGTCGCTCTCGATTGGAAATGGCTGTTCATCTACCCCGAACTGGGCATCGCCACGGTCAACGAGCTGGCGCTGCCCGTGAATGTGCCGGTGCGGTTCGACATCACCGCCTCCACCGTGATGAACAGCTTCTACGTGCCTGAACTCGCGGGCCAGATCTATGCCATGCCCGGCATGAAGACGCAGTTGCACGCGGTTGCAAACCGTCCGGTCGCGGGCACCGGCATATCCGCCAACTATTCGGGCGCCGGTTTCACCCACATGCGCTTCGCCTACAGGGCGCTGGACAGGGCCGCATTCGACGCCTGGGCCGCCAGGGTAAAGGCAAGCCGTGCCAGCCTTGACCGCAACGTCTATCTGACCCTGGCCAAGCCCAGCGAGAAGGCGCCGGTCGCCTATTTCTCGGCCGTCGATCCCAAGCTGTTCGACGCCGTGGTCAATCTTTGCCCGCGCCCCGGCCAGCGCTGCATGAGCGAGTTGATGCACGTCAACATGATGGGCGGCGCAGGCAAGGAATCGGCGCGCGACACCAACGGCCTGCGCTACGACTTTCCCGACAGCCATGTGATCGAACAGTCGGACCAGAACAAGGGGCAGGAGACGGCTCCCGACGCTCCGGCTGCCGATGGCGCAAGGGGCGCATCTCGGATTCCGGGCGATCACTCTTCCCACAGCGGCGCTGATGCGCACGCGCAGCATCGGTAAGGCCCATGACTGGCACAATGACAACAGCACAGATGATCTTCGGTCGTCTGACATGGGACAGCTTCCCATGGCATGAGCCCATCGTCGTCGCGACTTTCGTCGCGGTGGTGCTGGGCGGCGCGGCGCTGGTCGCGGCGCTCACCTATTTCAGGCTCTGGGGCTATCTCTGGAAGGAATGGTTCACCAGCGTCGATCACAAGAAGATCGGCATCATGTACATGGTGCTGGGCCTCGTCATGTTCCTGCGCGGCTTTGCCGATGCGATCATGATGCGCATCCAGCAGGCCTGGGCCTTCAACGGCTCCGAAGGCTATCTGAATGCCCATCACTACGACCAGGTGTTCACCGCCCACGGCGTGATCATGATCTTCTTCGTGGCGATGCCGTTCATCACCGGCCTCATGAACTATATCGTCCCGCTTCAGATCGGCGCGCGCGACGTCAGCTTCCCCTTCCTCAACAATTTTTCCTTCTGGATGACGACAGGCGGCGCGGTGCTGGTCATGATGTCGCTGTTCCTGGGCGAATTCGCGCAGACCGGTTGGCTTGCCTATCCGCCGCTGTCGGGCATCGCATACAGTCCGGCGACCGGCGTCGACTATTATATCTGGGCGCTGCAGGTGGCGGGCGTCGGCACGACATTATCGGGCATCAACCTGATCGCGACCATCGTCAAGATGCGCGCGCCGGGCATGTCGCTCATGAAGATGCCGGTGTTCACCTGGACCTCGCTCTGCGCCAACGTCCTGATCGTCGCCTCTTTCCCGATCCTGACCGCCACGCTCGTCCTGCTATCGCTGGACCGCTATGCCGGCACCGCCTTCTTCACCAATGATTTTGGCGGCAATCCGATGATGTACGTCAACCTCATCTGGATCTGGGGCCATCCGGAAGTCTACATCCTCATCCTGCCGCTGTTCGGCGTCTTCTCCGAAGTGGTCTCGACCTTCTGCGGCAAGCGGCTCTTCGGCTACACCTCCATGGTCTATGCGACCTGCACTATCATGGTGCTGTCCTATCTGGTGTGGCTGCACCACTTCTTCACCATGGGTTCGGGTGCCAGCGTCAACAGCTTCTTCGGCATCACGACGATGATCATCTCGATCCCGACGGGCGCCAAGCTGTTCAACTGGCTGTTCACCATGTACCGCGGCAAGATCCGTTTCGAACTGCCGATGATGTGGGCCGTCGCATTCATGCTGACCTTCACGGTCGGCGGCATGACCGGCGTGCTGCTGGCGGTTCCGCCCGCGGACTTCGTGCTCCACAACTCGCTGTTCCTGATCGCGCATTTCCACAATGTGATCATCGGCGGCGTGTTGTTCGGCCTGTTCGCGGCGATCAACTACTGGTGGCCCAAGGCCTTCGGGTTCAAGTTGAACGTCTTCTGGGGCAAGGTCAGCTTCTGGTGCTGGAACATCGGCTTCTGGCTGGCTTTCGGCCCGCTTTACGTGCTGGGCCTGATGGGCGTCACGCGCCGTCTGCGCGTGCTGGACGACCCCTCGCTGCAGCCCT
Source organism: Sphingobium sp. LSP13-1-1.1 (assembly GCF_040676415.1). NCBI lineage: Bacteria > Pseudomonadati > Pseudomonadota > Alphaproteobacteria > Sphingomonadales > Sphingobiaceae > Sphingobium > Sphingobium sp. LSP13-1-1.1. Next base: position 160,761 of record NZ_JBEGHU010000023.1, read on the forward strand.
GGTTCGTCATCGCCGCGATCGGCGCCGGCATCATCGCGATGGGCATCGGCGCCATGCTGATCCAGTTCGCCGTGTCCATCTGGAAACGCGAGGAGCTTCGCGATCCGACCGGCGATCCCTGGGACGGCCGTACCCTTGAATGGGCGACCAGCTCACCCCCGCCGGAGTATAATTTCGCCTTCACGCCCGTCGTGTATGACGGCGACACATGGGCGGACATGAAGAAGAACGGCTATCAGCGCCCGCTGAGCGGCTACAAGCCGATCCACATGCCGAGCAGCACGGGTGCAGGCGTGATCCTGGCCGGGCTGGCGACGCTGTGCGGCTTCGCCCTCATCTGGTACATCTGGTGGCTCGCGGCACTGAGTTTCATCGGGATCGTCGCGGTCGCCATCGGCCACACCTTCAACTACAAGCGCGACTTCTACATCCCGGGGGAGGATGTGACGCGCACCGAGGAAGAGCGCACGCAAATCCTCGCGGCGGGAGTCTGACACGCATGAGCAGCGCCACTGCAACGATGGAACCACGGGCCTATCACCTGCCTGAGGAACCGCACCTCCATGAAGGCCACAGCACCATGCTGGGCTTCTGGATGTATCTGATGAGCGACTGTCTCATCTTCGCCATCCTCTTCGCCACCTATGCGGTGCTGGGCGGCAGCTTTGCCGGCGGACCGGGACCAAAGGACCTGTTCGACCTTCCGCTCGTCGCGCTCAACACCGCGATGCTGCTCTTTTCCTCGATCACCTACGGCTTTGCCATGCTGGCCATGGAGAAGAACCGGGTCAGCGCGACGCAGGGCTGGCTGTTCGTCACACTGCTGTTCGGCGGGGCGTTCCTGTTCATCGAACTCTACGAATTCTCGCACCTCATCCATGAGGGCGCGGGGCCGTGGCGTTCGGCGTTCCTGTCCTCCTTCTTCACGCTGGTCGGCACCCATGGACTGCACGTCACCTTCGGTTCGGTCTGGCTGATCACGCTGATGGTGCAGGTCGCGAGGAAGGGCCTGATCCCGGCCAACAAGCGGCGGCTGATGTGCCTGTCGATGTTCTGGCACTTTCTCGACGTCATCTGGATCGGCGTCTTCACCTTTGTCTATCTGATGGGAGTGCTCCGGTGAACGACGCCGTCCATCCGCACGGTGGCCATGACCACCATCATGACGATCATCATGACGCCCATTCGCACGGCAGCTTCGGCAGCTACATGATCGGGTTCGGCCTGTCGGTGATCCTGACGGCCATTCCATTCTGGCTGGTGATGAGCGGCGCACTGCACGATCCGCAACTGACCGGCATCGTCATCATGGGCTTCGCCGCGGTACAGGTCGTCGTCCACATGATCTACTTCCTGCACATGAACACCCGCGTCGAAGGGGGCTGGTCGTTCATGGCCATGATGTTGACCGTGGTGCTGGTCGTCATCGTCCTGTCGGGATCCTTGTGGGTCATGTATCATCTGAACGCGAACATGATGCCACATGCGCAGATGGAGATGGACATGGGTCCGACTCAGGAAATGCGCGTCATGCAGAATATGAGCGAGATGCCGTGACAACGGCCCAAGACGGGGAGCGCTCCAGGCGCTCCCCGGCCTTTCTGATCGGCCTGACGCTGATCGCCCTTTTCTTTTTTGCAGGATTTTGTGCCCTCGGCGCCTGGCAGGTTCAGCGCCTCGCCTGGAAGCGTGACCTGATCGCCCGTGTCGACGCGCGCATTCATGCCCCCGCCATCCCCGCTCCCCGCACGGCCGCAAGGGTCGACGAATATCGCCGGGTACGGATTTCCGGCCACTTCGTGCACGACAGCGTTGCCCTGGTGCAGGCCGTCACGGTGCGGGGGGCGGGTTTCTGGGTGTTGACGCCCCTCATCACCGATGAGGGGTTCACGGTCATCATCAATCGCGGATTCGTGCCGCCCGACCGCCAACGCGACTATATGCGTCCTTCAGGAGAAGTGACGGTTTCCGGCCTGCTGCGGCTCAGCGAGCCGGGCGGCGGTTTCCTGCGCTCCAACGACCCGGCAAGCGACCGCTGGTTTTCCCGCGACGTCGCGGCCATCGCTGCGGCACGCGGGATCAGGGGACCATTGGCCAATTATTTCATCGACGCCGATGCCGCCGCCGATCCCGACGCCTTCCCTGTCGGCGGCCTGACCGTCGTCGCATTTCCGAACAATCATCTGCAATATGCGATCACATGGTTCGCGCTGGCGGCGATGGTCGCGGGCGCGTACATCTTCGTTATGCGCCAGGAGCGAAAAGACCGTCGGGAATGAACCGGAACCTGCCGATCAGCACCCTCTGGCAGCCCAGCCAGTGGCCCGCCCACGCGGCGGGTCGCAAGAATCTGGCGCTGCTGGTGCAATTGCGATGGCTGGCTATTGCGGGGCAGTTGATCACCATCCTCGCCGTGCATTTTGTCATGGACATCCGCCTGCCGATCGCACCGATGCTGCTGATCGCCGGCATGGCGATATTGATGAATGGCCTCAGTTTCGGCGCGCTGCGCAAGCGGACGGACGTTTCCCACGCAGAACTGTTCCTGTCGCTGCTGTTCGACGTGCTGCTGCTGACGGCGCAGCTCTATCTTTCGGGGGGCGCGACCAACCCGTTCATCTCGCTTTATCTGGTGCAGGTAGCACTGGGCGCGGTGCTGCTGGACCGCTGGAGCATCTGGGGCATCGTCTTCGTATCGGCACTATGCGCAGGGCTGCTGGCGCTGCATTATCGACCGCTTGACCTGCACGGCGCGCTGGAAGGGCATTTGTTCGACCTGCATATCGTCGGCACCTGGGTCTGTTTGACGATGATCGCGGTGCTGCTGGTGCTCTTCGTGCTGCCGGTAACCCGCAATCTCCAGGCGCGGGACGCCTATCTCGCCCGTCTGAGGCAACAGGCGGCGGAGGAGGAGCATATCGTTCGCATGGGCCTGCTTGCATCCGGTGCGGCGCATGAGCTGGGCACCCCCCTCTCCCAGCTTGCGGTCGTGCTGGGCGACTGGAAGCATATGCCGGAGATCACGGTCCATCCCTCGCTGATCGAAGAGATCGAGGAAATGCAGGCGGCGGTCCAGCGCTGCAAGGAAATCGTTACGGGCATACTCCTTTCCTCGGGCGAGGCGCGGGGCGAGGCGCCGGCGGTGACCAATGTGCCCGATTTCATCGAAGGCATCGCCACGGAATGGCGCAGGGCCAATCCCGGCATGCCCCTGCGCTGCGATTTCGGACCGCATGACTATCCGCGGATCATCGCTGATCCGGTCATCCGCCAGGCCATCGGCAACCTGCTTGACAATGCGCGGGAGGCTGGGGCGAGCTATATCGACCTGCTGATCGGACGGGACAGCAGCTCGCTCAATATCGCGGTGCGCGACAATGGCGGCGGCTTTTCCGACGCCATGCTGGAAGATTTCGGCAAACCCTATCGGTCGAGCAAGGGCAAGCAGGGCCATGGCCTGGGCCTCTTCCTTGTGGTCAATGTCGTACGCAAGCTCGGCGGAAGCGTCAGCGCGAGCAACGGCGCGGATGGCGGTGCACTCATCCTGCTGCGGCTGCCGCTAGGTACAGTGGCGCTGGAGGAGGAGACGGCACCATGACGGATCGCCTGCTGGTGATTGTCGAAGATGATGCGGCGTTCGCCAAGACTCTGAAACGTTCCTTCGAACGGCGGGGCTATGGCGTGCTGACGGCGGACAGCCATGCGGCGCTGGAAACGATATTGGCTGGCAGCAGACCTGGCTTCGCGGTGGTTGACCTGAAGCTGGGCGCGGAGTCCGGCCTCCTATGCGTGCAAACATTGCATGCCCATGATCCGGCGATGGTGATTGTTGTACTGACCGGCTTTGCCAGCATCGCGACGGCGGTAGAGGCGATCAAGCTGGGCGCGTCCAACTATCTCGCCAAACCCTCCAACACCGACGATATAGAGGCGGCCTTCGCCCGCTCTGCCGGCGATCCATCCACACCGCTGGCGCCGCGCCCGACATCGATCAAGACGCTGGAATGGGAACATATCCACGAAGTCTTGAAGGACAGCGACTTCAATATCTCCGAAGCGGCAAGGCGCCTGGGTATGCATCGGCGAACGCTGGCAAGGAAGTTGGCGAAACGCCAGGTGGGTTAAAGGGGCCTGCTAAAATACCCGTCGATGGGCCGAGATCCGCAGATGAAAGCAGTATGCAGTTCGAGCCAGCCCGCAATGGCGCCCTTAAATGCCGAATCCCACTGAAAGAAATTCCGGGACCGGTCCGTTCCAGCCCTCGTCGGGGCCATCGTCCACGGGTTCGGGCCGCCGCGGCCGGGCGCCATTATCGACAGACCTTGCGGCACGATCGACAGACCTTGCGGCACGCGGTTCCTCCCGACGGTCGTCGCGGCGCTTGTCTGGCCTGCGATCATTTTCGGGACGGCGCGGCTCTTCCTTCGCCTTTGCGGCAGGAGCAGCGGCGGCAGGCGCGTCGATCGTCTCGATCTTCTGCTTGATCAGCTTCTGGATGTTGTCGATCGCCTCTGCATCATCCGACGTCACGAAGGTGTAGGCGACGCCCTTCGCCCCCGCACGCCCGGTGCGTCCGATGCGGTGGACATAATCGTCCGGATGCCAGGGCGCATCGAAGTTGAACACATGGCTCACGCCCTTAATGTCCAGCCCGCGGGCCGCCACGTCCGACGCCACCAGGATGTTGACTGTCCCGGCCCGGAATCGCTCCAGTTCAGCGATGCGCGCCGACTGGTCGATGTCGCCATGGATCTCGCCCGATTTGTAGCCGTGGCGCTGAAGGCTCTTGTTGAGTTCCCGCACCGTCGTCTTGCGGTTGCAGAAGATCACCGCGCTCAGCACGTCCTCTGCATCCAGCATCGCGCGCAGGGCCTCGCGCTTCTTACGCGAATCCACCTTCACCAGCCGCTGGGTGATGTTGGTGGAGGCGGTGGCGGGCCGCGCCACCTCAATCGACTTGGGATTGCTGAGGAAGCGATCGGCCAGCTTCTTGATCGGCGCCGGCATTGTCGCGGAAAACAGCAGCGTCTGCCGCTGCGCCGGCAGCTTGGTACAGATTTCCTCGATATCGGGAATGAAGCCCATGTCGAGCATCCGGTCGGCTTCGTCGATCACCAGCATGCTGCAACCGTTGAGCAGGATCTTGCCGCGCTGGAACAGGTCCATCAGGCGGCCGGGCGTCGCGATCAGGACATCCACGCCCTTTTCCAGTGCCTTGACCTGGTCCCCCATCTGCACGCCGCCGATCAGCAGCGCCATGGAGAGCTTGTGATATTTGCCGTATTTCTCGAAATTCTCCGCCACCTGTGCCGCGAGTTCCCGCGTCGGCTCCAGGATCAACGATCGCGGCATCAGCGCCCGGGCACGGCCATGGGCAAGGATGTCGATCATCGGCAGCACGAAACTGGCCGTCTTGCCCGTCCCCGTCTGCGCGATGCCGATGATGTCCTTCATCATCAGCACGGGAGGGATCGCTTGGGCCTGGATGGGCGTGGGCGTGTCATATCCGGCCTCGATAACGGCCTTCAATAATTCGTCGGAAAGGCCGAGATCGGCAAAGGTCATTCAGGGGTCCGGGACAGGAGGCTCTCCACCCGCGCGAAAAGCGCAGGGGAAATCGGGCGCGCCTTGCGAAAATATCGGCCTCTTGTCAAGAAAATCGCGAAGATATGGCGTTAATCGTCGGGATCGGCCTGCTCCAGCCTGCGGAAACTGTCGATCGCGCAACTCGCCCCGCTACGCGCCTGCAACTCGTCCCGTCCGGAACAGAGCGAGCCGTCCTCATCGGGCTCGACATAGAAGCCGGAATAGAAACCCATGCTGTTGCACCCCCGCTCCAGCCTTGCGCGATAGCGGTGGTTGTCCGCCAGCAGGAGGTCTATGGCGTTGTCCATCAATATGCTTGCCGACCGAATCGAGCGCAGCGCGATGCACCGCGGCCCCTTCTTCTCCTTCCAGTCGTTCCTCGCCTGCGGCGCGGGACGAGCGGGCGCCCTGCCCCTCTTCGCCATCGGCACTCGGATGATGACGCGTTGCTCGATCGTCAGTTGCGCCCATTGCACGGGCTCGGCGGCCGGCGCCGTCAACAGCAGCAGGACAGAATGAAACAAGTCGAACCCCTTTTGGGACGGAGACGCTATGTGCCAGAGGTTGAACCGCCGATGAATTCCAAGGCATAGGACGGTCCCATGATAGGACAAGATGTTATCGCGCAATTCACGACCCTGTTGGGGGAAAAGCGTGTCGTGACCGATGCGGACGATATCGCCCCGTGGCTCAGCGACTGGCGCGGTCGCTATCATGGCGCAGCGGCCGCCATTCTTCAGCCTGAAACGACACGGCAGGTCGCGGCCGCCGTCCAGCTTGCCGCCAATCTTTCCGTGCCCCTTGTCCCGCAAGGCGGCAACACTTCCATGGTGGGCGGCGCCACGCCTCCGCCAGACGGTTCCGCCCTGGTCCTGTCGCTGCGCCGGATGAACCATATCCGCAGCCTGTCCCCGCAAGACAATCTGGCTGTCTGCGAAGCGGGCGTCATCCTCTCGAACCTCCACGATGCCGCCGCCGCGGCTGGTCGCCGCTTTCCCCTGAGCCTTGGGGCCAAGGGTTCGGCCACGATCGGCGGCCTCATTTCCACCAACGCCGGCGGCACGCAGGTGCTGCGCCACGGCACCATGCGCGCTCTGGTGGAAGGATTGGAGGCTGTCCTGCCTGACGGCAGCATCTTCCATGGCCTGGACGCGCTCAAGAAGGACAATCGCGGCTATGACATCAAGCAATTGCTGATCGGCGCCGAGGGGACCCTGGGGATCATCACTGCCGCTTCGCTGCGCCTCGTGCCCGCGATCGCCGCGCGCGCCGTAGCCTGGATCGGAGTCCCCTCGCCCACTGACGCACTGGCTCTGCTCCGGCTTTGCGAAGCGCATCTGGGCGACAGCGTCGAGGGGTTCGAGGTGATTGCCGACGACGGACTGGGCCATGTCCTCTCGCACATTCCCGGCACCCGTTGCCCGATCGCGACGCGCACGCCCTGGCATGTATTGATCGAGATAGACCATGGCGATCTGCGTGATCCCGGCCCAGCCGAACGATTGGAAGGCGCTCTGGCCACCGCGCTGGAACAGGGCATTGCCGTCGATGCAGCGATTGCCGCCAATGAAGCGCAGGCGGACGCCTTCTGGCGTATTCGCGAATCGCTATCGGAATCGGAACGGGCGCAGGGACCGGCACTTCAATATGACATCAGCGTCCCGGTCGCCCGCATGCCCGCCTTCATGGTGGATGCGGCGGCGGCGGCGGAAAGGGCTTTTCCGGGCACGACAGCTTCCTCCTTCGGGCATCTGGGCGATGGCAACATCCATTTCCACGTCCGCGCGCCAAGGGGCACGGCCGACGGGCCGGCCTGGATCGCGGCTCAGGGGCTGGCGATCAACGCTTTCGTCCACGACGCGGTCGTCGCCGCGGGCGGCTCCATATCCGCCGAGCACGGCATCGGCCAGATGAAGCGCGCGGAACTGGGCCGCCTTGCCAGTCCCGCGCGCCTGCACGCGCTACGGGCGATCAAGGCTGCTTTCGACCCGCAGGGCATCATGAACCCGGACAAGCTGATCCCTCGACCGGACGAAGGCTGAAGACGCCTCCGCCAGAGCACGGGGCATCGACAAAGCGATTGCCTCCCACGCTCAACGGCTTTATCCCACTCGGCCCAGTATCAAGCTCGCGGCGCAAGGAAATATGCGCCGCTTTTTGTTGGAAATGGACTAGCACATCATGGCAAGCGCGCCCGCGAACGGTCTTCCCGTCTTCTACAACGACCTCATTCCGCTGAGCAGCGTCGATCACGTCGCCTGGCGCAGCCGCACGGTCGATTCGGCGCCGTTCCTGACGACGCAGCATGCCATCCCGCTGACTGTCGACGAATTTGTCGCCGCCCAACGCTTCGTGCCAATCATTTTTTCCGCCGGTGACGAGTCGATTCCACTGGCGCTGATGGGCCTCAGCGAAGGCGTCAACACCTTCCTCGACGACGAAGGCAAGCTGCGCGGACCGGCCTATGTGCCCGCTTATGTCCGCCGCTATCCCTGGATGCTGGCCAAGCTGCGCCCCGACAGCGACGAACTCTCGCTCTGCTTCGATCCGACGAGCGACGCGCTGGGCACATTCGAGGAGGGCCAGCCCCTGTTCGAAGACGGCAAGCCCAGCGAACTCACACAGGGCGTGCTGAAATTCTGCGAGGATTTCGAGCAAGCTGCGGCGCGCACCGGTCAGTTCATTAAGGACCTCAAGGATCTCGACCTGCTAATGGACGGCGAAGTCGCCATTCAGGTGCCCGGCAATGAGCAGCCCTTCGTTTATCGCGGTTTTCGCATGGTAAACGAGGAAAAGCTGCGCGACATGCGGGGCGACCAGCTTCGCAAGATCAGTCAGAACGGTATGTTGCCGCTGATCTATGCGCACCTCTTTTCGCTTCAGCTCATGCGTGAACTGTTCGAGGCGCAGGTCGCGCAGGGGAAGGGCCCGATTGCCGTGCCCTCCGCGCCGGAAGCAGCGAACGCTTAAGCAAATTACGCATTTGTGACAGATATTTAAGGAAAAAGGTTGCACGGTGCCACTTGAAACACCGCGCGACTTTCTCTATTTACTGAACATACGGCGCACCTGCCCCCCTTTCGGGTGTGTCGTATGGGCGCCTCCCCCTTTGGAGGCGTCTCCTCCCTGAACCTTGGCCACCCCGTGCGAATCGCATGGGGTGGTTTTTTATGTGCCGCAATAAGTCGTGCGAGTTTCCCTTGACGGCGTCGGCACGCGATCCTAAACGCGGCACCTCACTCGCTGCCTGAGCGGCTTGTGGCCCCTTCGTCTAGCGGTCAGGACGCGGCCCTCTCACGGCTGAAACACGGGTTCGATTCCCGTAGGGGTCACCATATTCCCTTCTCGGAAGGTGCCATTGCGTCTCGTAAATGGCTGTTTATGCGGGTTTTCTGTGACATACTCCGATCATACGGAGTAGCTGGATATCACCGCATACCAATAATCCGATGGTACATTTGACGGTGTCCACCGCTCCTTGATGGGGAGACACCATCATAGCGCTTTCGGCGGTGCTATCAAAGCCGCCAAGGGGCGTGACAAGCTCACCGACGGCGACGGGTTGTTCCTCTATGTGACGCCCAAGGGTGGGCGCTACTGGCGGATGAACTACCGCTATCTCGGCAAGCAGAAGACCCTCGCCTTCGGCGTGTGGCCTGACACGGGGGCCCGCGATGCACGCGAACGACGCGACGCCGCCCGCAAGCTGCTGACGCGAGGCGAACGCCCGGCCGAGCGGGTCAAGCTGGACCGGATCGCGGCGACGGTGGCGGCGTCCAACAACTTCAAGGCGGTCGCTTACGAATGGCTGGCCCACGCCGAACGAGGCCATTCGGGGTGAACTGACCTCAGCCGAGTTGGCGGCGAAGCACGGCATTCACCACAGGATGATCGGGGCGTGGATACCCCCCGCCATGCGCATCCTTTAAGCCGTTCAGGGCGTGTTTGCGATCGCTTCGAACGCCTGGCCGAAAGAGACCGGATGTCCCGCGCCAGCCTATATTGATCGACGACGATATGGGGGAGATCGCGTGATGCTTGAATAACGTCTCGCGACGTGGCACAGGCGATCTACTCAGACAATTTCCGAGGGCGAGGATGAACATCATACCCTATTTCGGCCCTGCGGCCTTGGCGTTGACAGCGCTTCAAGCGGTGCCCGCCATGGCAGATACGCCCCGCAGCGGGCTTTCCGCGACCGGCCAGATTGCGGACTCCGTCGTTTCTGCCCAGCCGGGTTTTCGGTTCGTCCGACTGACGAACGGTGTGCAATATCAGCTCGACGGGACCGTGAAGACGGTCCTGTTCTATGCCCCCGACATTGTCCGCGTGAACGCCAGCCTGGGACATTCCTACTGGAACCAGCCCAGTCTCGTCGTGCTTGGCCCGCCCGCAACAACAGGATTTTCGATCAAGGAAACTGCCGCCGCGCTGACGATGAGCGGCGAAAAGCTGCGCGTGATGATCGACAAGAGCGATGGCGCCATCAGCTTCTTCGATGCCTCCGGCAAACTGCTGACGCGGGAAAAGGCCGGCGCGCCGCAGTCAGTGAGCCCCAGGACCATTTCCGGCGCACCGACCTATGAAGTGGAGAACCGCTTCACGCTGAAGCCCGATGAGGCGATTTACGGGTTCGGTTTCACCGACGATGAACAGGTCAACCGGCGGGGCAAGGACCTGCTGCTGGTCCAGACCAATATCGGCATCATCATTCCGGTCATGATGTCGACAGAAGGCTATGGCGTTTTGTGGGACACCTATTCGCAGATGCGCTTTTCCGACGGTGCCGACGGCGCGAAGCTGTGGGCCGAGGACGCGCCAGGCGGCGTCGATTATTATCTGATGGCGGGCGGCAACATGGATGCGGTGGTCGGCGCCTATCGCCGCCTGACCGGGAAGGCTCCGATGTATCCCAAGCAGGCTTTCGGCCTGTTCATGTCGAAGGAACGCTATCCCACCCAGGACCGGCTGATCGAAGTGGCGCGCAACTTTCGACGCGAGGGGTTCCCGCTCGACTACATCGTCCAGGACTGGCAATATTGGGGCAGTGACAAGGATGGCAGCTGGTCGGGCATGATCTGGGATCGCGAGCGCTATCCCGATCCGCAGGCGATGACCAAGACGTTGCACGACCTCAACCTGAAGCTGATGATCTCCATCTGGCCATCGGTGGGCAACGACACCGCCCTGGCCCATGAACTCGACCAGTCGGGCCTGCGCTTCGCCCCGCTGCACTGGATATCCAAGAAGGCGCGGGTCTACGACGCCTACAGCGCCAAGGGCCGCGAGATCTATTTCAAATATGTGAAGTCGGGTCTGCTCGACAAGGGCGTGGATGCGCTGTGGATGGACGGCACCGAGGTCGAGGTGACATCGGCGATGTGGGATCCCCAGGAGAATGTGCGGGATATCAAGGCACTTGGCCGCAACGCGATGGGAGATTTTTCGCGCTACCTGAACCCCTACACATTGCTGACCACCGAGGGGGTGTATGACGGCCAGCGCGCGACGAGCAACAAGCGCGTGCTTACGCTGACCCGGTCCGCCTGGGCAGGCGCGCAACGGACGGGCGCCTCATCCTGGTCGGGCGACACGATCGCGAGCTGGGCAACGTTCAGGAAGCAGATCGCGGGCGGCGTCAACGTGACGGTTACCGGCAACCCTTACTGGACGCAGGATACCGGCGGCTTCTTCGTGGACGACTTTCCCGGTGGGGAGAATAATCCGGCCTATCGCGAACTGTTCGCCCGATGGTTCCAATATGCGGCGTTCAATCCGCTGATGCGGGTCCACGGCACCAGCATCGAGCGCGAGCCCTATATCTTCAAGGACAAGGATCCGGCGATGTATCAGTCGCTGCTGAACGCCGTCCATCTGCGCTATCGACTGCTGCCCTACATCTACAGCCTGAGCGCGAAGGTCACCTCCGACGGCTATACCCTGATGCGTCCGCTCCAGATGGATTTCGCCGCGGACAAGGCCACCTACGACATCAACGACAGTTTCATGTTCGGCTCGTCGATGCTTGTCCATCCGGTCAGCCGGCCAATGTACAATCTGGTGCAACCGCCAGCTGAAACCGTGCCGGCCACTGTCCTGCGCACGGCCGATGGCCGGCCGGGCCTTTCGGTGCAATATTTCCAGGGCCGCGATCTTGCCACGCCGGCGGGACCGAAGCTGGTCGACACGAAGATGGATTATAACTGGCCGGGACCGCCGCTGGCGGACATGCCGGCCGGGCTGAAATCGCTCAACGACTTTTCGGCGCGCTGGGAGGGGGAACTGATCGCCCCCGAAGAGGGCGAATATGAAATCGGCGTGGCGGGCGACGATGGCTACCGCCTGTTCCTGGACGGCGAGAAGGTCGTCGAGGACTGGAAGGAATCGGGCGCCCGCTATGCCTCGACCAGGCGCACGCTGCACAAGGGGCAACGGGTGGCGGTGCGGATCGAATATTACCAGGCCGGCGGCGGCCGGAGCCTGCGCTTCGGCTGGCGCACGCCGACCGAGCTCAAGGCGCTTGCTGCGGCCACGCCGTCGCACGACCTGAAGATGACGACCTACCTGCCCCAGGGCGGGGATTGGTATGATTTCTGGAACAACCAGCGCCTGCAAGGCGGGCGGACCGTTGAACGCGACGCGTCGCTGGACATTCTGCCGCTCTACGTCAGGGCCGGTTCGATCATCCCCATGGGCCCGGTCGTGCAATATGCCACGGAGAAACCCGACGCACCGCTGGAAATCCGGGTCTATCCCGGCGCCGACGGCACGTTCACGATATACGAAGACGACAACCAGACCTACGCCTATGAACGCGGCCAGTCCGCGCGCTATAAGCTGCGGTGGGACGATGCCCGACGCACGCTGTCGATCGGTGCGCGGCAGGGCAGCTTCCCGGGCATGGTCCGGCAGCGCCAGCTGAACGTCGTGGTCATCGACAACGGGCATGGCGGCGGCATCACCGCCGCTCCGGCAACGCGCTCGATCAGCTATGACGGCCGCGCCACGGTGCTGCGCTTCGACAACTGACAACTGATCCGTGTTTCAACGGGATGAATGGACATGACCCTCAAGAAGCTGATGGCGACCTTCGGCGGGCTGGCGCTCGCCGCGAGCCCGGCCCTGGCGCAGAAGTTTCCTGATCTGGCCCCTACGCCACCGATGGGATGGAACAGTTGGAACCACCATGGCTGCAACATCGATGAAACCCTGATCCGCAGGACCGCCGACGCCATGGTCGCCAACGGAATGCGCGATGCCGGCTATGTCTATGTGAACATCGACGATTGCTGGCAAGGTGAACGGGACAGGGACGGCTTCATCCAGGCCGATCCTGTGCGTTTCCCCTCCGGCATGAAGGCTCTGGCGGATTATGTCCACGCCCGCGGCCTGAAGTTCGGCCTTTATTCCGACGCCGGAGCGAAGACCTGCGGCGGCCGCCCCGGCAGTCAGGGGCATGAATATCAGGACGCTCTGCAATATGCCCGCTGGGGGGTCGATTATCTGAAATATGACTGGTGCAACACCGGTGCCGGTCCTGATCAGCGCAACCCGCGCGAGGCCTATGCCACGATGCGCGATGCCCTGTACCGCGCCGGTCGCCCGGTGGTTTTCTCGATCTGCGAATGGGGCGACAACAAGCCGTGGGAATGGGCGCAGAATGTCGGCCACCTTTGGCGCACCACCGGCGACATCACCAATTGCTGGTCGTGCCAGGTCAGTCATGGCAGTTGGAGCAGCCTTGGCGTGCTCGAGATTCTCGACAAGCAGGCGGCACTGCGCAAGGCCGCTGGCCCCGGACACTGGAACGACCCCGACATGATGGAGGTCGGCAATCTTCCCAGCCTGCCGGAAAACCGATCGCATTTCGCGCTGTGGGCGATGCTGGCAGCGCCCCTGATCGCAGGAACCGATATTGTCGGGATGAAGCCCGAGATCGCCAAGATCCTGACCAATCCGCGCATCGTCGCCATCGATCAGGACGCGCTGGGCATTCAGGGCTTCCCCTGGTTCAAGACGCCGGAAGTTGAAATCTGGGCCCGCCCGCTTTCGGGCGATCGTTGGGCGGTGGCCATTCTCAATCGCACGTCTACGGCGCGTAGCCATGCCATCGACTGGAAGGCGGAACCATTGGCCGACGACCATTCGCAGCGTTCGGCCAATCTTGGCGGACGGACGATGCGGATCTTCGATGCCTGGACCGGCGCGGTGCGCGGCGACACTGCGGCTGAACTGAAAGTCACATTGGCGCCGCGTGACACTGCGATATTCATTCTCGAACCGTCCAGCTAGCTCCAAGGACGGCGCTGGACAGGATCTTGCCTATTCTTCCTCAGCGGGCGGCATATTCCATGACCGTCATGAGCGGCGCGACCCATATGGTTTTCGAATTTGCCTTCAGATAGGCGAGGAGCTGCGCATGCGCTTCGGCGTTCACCTTGAGATAATCGCCGCCCACACCGTGAAATCCGATTATCAGCAGCCCCCCTGTGCGCTCGGCCTGGTGGACCGCGGCGATCATGTCGGTGCCGCTGGCCTTTTCATCGAACCAGATGCACGGCAGGTCCATCGGGTCCAGTTCCCTTTTGTCCGACGACCCAGCGCTGCGGGTATAGCGGACGAGGCCGCTGGCACGAAGCGCGGGAAGATAGTCCACGCCCCCCGCCAGATGTTGTCCGCAGGGCGTTGCCAGGCCGTGCCGGAGCTTTCCGTCGATCGCCGTCAGCATGCTGTTCATCGTGCGGATTTCGGCGATCATCATTTCCACGTCATAGGAGTCGCTGGTGTCGAGCCTGCGCGCGGGGGGATAGCTGGCCTGCGGACAGGCATGGCGAACCGTATGGTTGCCAAGCTCGTGCCCTTCGGCAGCGGCAGCCCGCCATCGTTCGACCTGCTCCGGACGGATCTGGCTGCCGATCAGAAAGAATGTGCCCTTCAGAGCCACCGCATCCAGCGCGGGCAAGGCGATTTCAAGTTGCGAGGCAAGCGAGTCGTCGTAGGTCAGGACCACGGCGGTCTTCCTGCCGCCGGGCCAGGGGCCGGCGTCAACCTGCGCCTGAGCCTGCGCAGCGAAAAGGCACGCGCCTGCCAGAAACGACCCGACCCGCAAAAGAGCCTGTCCTGTCCGCATTGAAATCCTCCCAACAGATCACTCTCGGCGATAACGAACCTTGTCCGGCCCCAGCGCTGCGGAGCGCGTTGACCGCTACGGCGCTTACCTTATACTCATACAAAATTGAACAGCCAGGGAGGAATTATGACCGACACCATCGCCATGACCAATGCCCGAAAGATCGACGCGTGAAGCTGGGCCGCCGTACATTCATGGGCGCCGGCGCTGCCCTTGCAATGGCCCCGACCCTTGCACAGGCCGCCAAGTCCCGCACGTCCGAAGCGGTGAAACTCTGGCCCGACCTGCCCCCCGGTTACAACCCCGCAATGCCCATCGAGCACCGGATCGACGATCAGGCGCGTAATCCAGCCAAACCCGATCGCTGGATACGCGGCATCGCCCGACCGACCATAGAGATATGGCGTCCATCCCGGCCAAATGGCGCCGCGGTGCTGCTGGTGCCGGGCGGCTCATATGCTTTCCTGTCCTATGACAATGAAGGCGTCAGCCAGGCGGAATGGCTCAACGCCCTGGGCGTTACCGCTTTCATCCTCTCCTACCGCCTTCCGGGCGAAGGCTGGCATGATCGGGGCCTGGTGCCTTTGCAGGATGCGCAGCGCGCCATGCGCATCATCCGCCACAATGCAAGCCGCTTCGGTATTGATCCAGGCCGCGTCGGCGTGCTGGGTTTTTCCGCCGGCGGTCACCTTGCAGGCTCGCTGGCGACCCGGTTCGACGAGGCCATCTATGCCCCCGTCGATGCCGCCGACAGGTTGCCGGCGCGACCAGATGTGGCCGGACTGATCTATCCCGTCATCAACCTCGATTCCGATTTCACCCACGCCGGCTCGCGCGACAACCTTTTGGGCGCGGGGGCGTCCCCCGCAGCTTTGGCCGCGGCCTCCGTCAACCGGCGCGTGACAGCCGATACGCCGCCCGTTTTCCTGCTCAGCACGATCGACGACGACGCCGTTCCCTCGGCGAACAGTCTGGCCATGTATGACGCGATGCGGGCCGCCAGGCGGCCCGTGACGCTACATGTCTTCGAAGCAGGTGGGCATGGTTTCGGCATCCGCCTGCCCCCCTCCCAGCCAGCCTCCATCTGGCCCAAGCTGTTCACGGCTTTTGCCGCCAGCCACGGCCTGATCCCAGCATCTTCGACATAACCCTGCCCGGAAAAGGCAGGCCAGCCCACAATCGACAAGGGAACTATCGCCCGATGGAACGTCGTGAATTTCTGGCCTCGATCGGCTGCGTGGCTGCCTCGGCCCCGCTCGCGAAGGCCGGTGCGCGGATCCCCGCCGAGCCGGCCGGTCTCCAACTGCCGATGCCGCCCCCGCGCGCCACGATGTCCCTGCCCCCTGAGCCGGAAGAACCCGGACGCCTGCTGCTGGACCGGGCCTGGCAGTTTCACCAGAGCGATATCCCCTTTCCCGCGATAAAAGGCCATGGCTGGAGCTATGCCAATGCCAAGGCGGGTCAGGCTCAGGGCGCCGCAGCGGTCAATTTCGACGATTCGGACTGGCCGCTTGTCAACCTGCCACACGACTGGGCCGTCGACATGCCGTTCGACCGCGATGCCAACCCCTCGCAAGGCTATCGCCAGCGCGGCTATGCCTGGTACCGGCGGGCGGTGCGGCTCGACCCGGCGGATCGCGGCAAATATCTTGAACTGCAATTTGGCGCAATCGCGACAAATGCCACGATCTGGATCAACGGATCGGTCGCAGCCCACAATTGGAGCGGGTATAATTCCATCTATATCGACCTGACCCCGACCGCGCGTTTCGGCGATGATCTCAATATCATCGCGATCCGGGTCGACGCGGAAAAGATGGAAGGCTGGTGGTATGAAGGGGCGGGCCTTTACCGCCACGCCTGGCTTGCCACGCGACCGCCGGTCCATATCCGGACCGACGGCGTCCATGCCGATCCCCGGCGCGGCATCGATGGCCGATGGACCGTGCCAGTCACCGCTTCGCTGGCCAGCATTCTCAAGACCGAGGCCATGGCGACGCTTAACGCGGTGCTGAGCGATGCCGAGGGTCGCACCGTCGCCAAGGGCACGGTCGAAGCCAAGGTCCCTCCGCTAGGCAGCGCCCAGGCGAAACTCGAACTGGCGGTCCCCTCCCCTCGCCTCTGGTCCGTCGATGATCCCAATCTCTACACCCTGCGGCTTTCCCTTGCGGGTCCGACGGATGCGGAGGACCAGCGCGTGCTGCGGATCGGATTCCGCACCTTCCGTTTCGATGCCGACAAGGGCTTCTTCCTGAATGACCAGCCGTTCAAGATCAAGGGAAGCTGCAATCACCAGGACCATGCCGGGGTCGGGGTCGCGATGCCCGATGCGCTGTGGGAATGGAGGATCCGCAGGCTGAAGGACATGGGTTCCAATGCGATCCGTTGTTCGCACAATGCACCGCCGGTCGAACTGCTCGACGCCTGCGACCGGCTTGGCATGCTGGTCATGAACGAGAACCGCAATTTCAACACCAGCCCGGACTATATCGAACAGTTGCGATGGCTGGTGCGACGCGATCGCAACCGGCCCAGCGTGATCATGTGGTCGGTGTTCAACGAAGAGCCGATGCAGGGCAGCGAGGCCGGATATGAAATGGTCCGCCGGATGGCCAGCGAGGTCAAGGCGCTCGACCCCAGCCGTCCGGTTACCGCGGCCATGAACGCCGGCCTGTTCACACCGCATAATGTCAGCCAAGCGGTCGACGTGGTGGGCTTCAATTACCAGCCCGGCCTGTATGACCGTTTCCATGCGGCGCATCCGGACCTACCGATCACCAGCTCGGAAGACACCAGCGCCTTCATGACGCGCGGCGCCTTCCAGAATAATCCTGACCATCATGTCTTCGCATCCTATGACGATGAGCGTTCCAGCTGGGGCAATACGCATCGCGAGGCATGGAAGGCGGTCGCGACGAGGCCGTTCGTGGCGGGAGCTTTCGTCTGGACCGGCTTCGATTATCGGGGCGAGCCCACCCCCTATGAATGGCCTTCAGCGTCCTCTTTTTTCGGGATCATGGATCTGTGCGGCTTTCCCAAGACCGCATATTGGCTGCACAGGGCCCAATGGGTCGACGACCGGCCGCTGCTCGACCTTGCCCCCCACTGGAACTGGGCCGGGCGCGAAGGCGAGCCGATCACAGTAATGGCCATGACCAATGTCGAACGCGTCGCCCTGTTCCTCAATGCGCGGCCGCTCGGCGAAAAGGTGGTCGATCGCTTCGAAATGCCGCGCTGGCAGGTTCCCTGGGCGCCAGGCCGCCTTGAAGCGGTGGGCTATCGCGGCGGAAGGCGGGTAGCCCACGCCCTTGTCGAGACCACCGGCGCACCCGTTGCCCTGCGCCTTACGCCGGACCGAACCGTCATGTCGGGCGACGGCGAGGATGCGCAGCCGATCACCGTCGATGCGGTCGATGCCCGCGGCCGCCATGTTCCGACGGCGCAACTTCCTGTCCAATTCGCGATCTCGGGCGGCGCGATCATCGGTCTGGGCAATGGCGATCCGAACAGCCACGAGCCCGAAAAGGGTGATAACCGCAAGCTGTTCAACGGGCTTGCACAGGTCATCGTGCGCGCCGATTCCGGAGCGGGCCCGCTTCGCCTGACTGCCCAGGCGGAGGACCTCAGAACCGGACAGGTGAGCATCGCGCGCGTCGCAACCACCCCGCGCGCACAAGTTGCCCCAACCCCTTCGGTGCAGACGCTTGAAGGCTGGCGGCAATCCCCGGCATCCTCGGACAAGCCGGATCCGATGCGGAAACCGATAGATTCCGACATGAACAGCTGGCTATGGCTCGGCACGGGCCAGATCGAAGCAGCGCAGGGCGAAGGCAACTGGATCTCGCTGCGCGCCACCTTCGTCCCCCGACGCCGCGTACAGGCCAATGGCGGAATATTGCGCTTCGGCGGGATCGTCGGGCGTGCGGAGATCTGGCTGGACGGGCGCAAGGTCGCGGAGAAGCTTGGCTTCGTGGAGGCTCCGCTGGACGTGACAGTGCCCGCCGGCAGCGAGGAACATGTCGTCACGCTGCTGGTGGAAAGTCGACCGGGTCTGATCGGTGGCCTGTCGCAACCGGCGACAGTTGGCGCGCGATGAGGCCGCCTGCGCGATGGCGGACTTGGAATATGTTCAAATTTGCCGTTTACGGTCAACGGCTCCGATAATGCGGCATCAGAAGACCAGAGCATTTCCACTCATAGTGGAAATGCTCCAGGCCGATGGTCGGCGCTCGCCCCCGCTGGACGAACGCCGACCGCCGTGCATGGGCGAGTTCAGTCGATCGCGACCACCGCAACAGCCTTTGCAGGCAGATCGAAGACAAGTTTGCCGTTCACCATGCGCCCGGAATAGGCGACCGGCTTTACGGTTTCAGGCTTGTCGAAGCTGTTGTGCGAATCCATTGCCGCGCCCTTCAACACCCGGCCCTGCCCCTTGCCGGTGAGATTGGTGGTGACCCGTGCCGACTTGTTGGGATCGAGATTGACCAGCGCCAGCCACATCTTGCCGTTTGCATCCTTCGCCGCGGAAGCGTCGACCATCGGCAGATCGACATTACCCAGCACATAATGGGGGCCGCTTACCGTCGCAGGGAACGGTGTCGCTCCCTGGAATGGAAGATAAAGGTCGAACAGATGATAGGTCGGCGTCAGGGTCATCCGGCCCTTGTCTGTCAGGATCATCGCCTGCAACACGTTCACCATCTGGGCGATATTGGCCATCTTCACACGTTCGGTATGACGATGGAAGATGTTGAGCGTCAGCGCCGCCACCTCAGCATCGCGAATCGTGTTCTGCTGGTAGAGGAAGCCCGGCGTCGATCCCGGCTCCTGATCGTACCAGGTGCCCCACTCGTCAACCACCAGGGCAACGCGCTTCTTCGGATCATGCTTGTCCATGATGGCTTCGTGCTTCGCAATCATGCCATCCAGAGCCATGGCGTTGCGCAAGGTCACGGCCCATTCCCGTTCGGTAAAGCCGGTCGCCTGACCCTTCTTCGCCCAGTCTCCCGGGATCGTATAATAATGGAGGCCGATCCCATCGAAGATCTTGCCGGCCCGTTCCATCATGACATCGGTCCAGTTGAAATCATCAGCGCTACCGCCACTCGCCACGCGGAAGGTTCCGGGTGCGTGAAGGCGCGCATAGGAACCGAACTGGCGGCTCAGGTCTGCGGCAAATTCGGCACGCATTTCCCCTCCGCAGCCCCAGCTTTCATTGCCGACGCCGATATACTTCACTGTCCAGGGCTTGTCCCGGCCATTGGCGCGGCGCTCCCTGGCAAGAGTGGAGGTTCCGCCGGCGGTCATATATTCCATCCACTGCGCGGTGTCGCGCGGCGTGGCAGAACCCATGTTCGCGGCAACATAGGCATCCGCGCCGATCAATTCGGAAAAGTTCATGAACTCGTGCGTGCCGAACGTATTGCTCTCCGGCACACCGCCCCAAAACTTGTTCATCCGCTCAGGCCGCTGCGCGGTCGGCCCGATGCCGTCGCGCCAGTCATAATCATCCGCAAAGCAACCGCCGGGCCAACGGATCACGGGCACCTTGATCCTGCGCAGGGCGTCAACCACATCCTTGCGGTAACCGTTGATATTGGGAATGCTCGAGTCAGGGCCGACCCAGATGCCTTCATAGATCCCCCGGCCCAGATGCTCTGCAAACTGACCGTAAACCGCGCGCTCGATCTTCGGTCCGGCTTTGGTCGTATCCACCGACACGTTAACCGCAACCTGTGCGCCGACGCCCGAGGCAACCATCAAGGCAGCGGCCCCCATCGTCACGCGATGCAACCACTTCATTCCCATTCTCCCATCGTCCATTTTCTTGCATGGCGGCAGGCTGCGGCCTTCGGGGAAGCAGAGGCCATCGCCGCGACGCTCCGCAGCAGCCATGAACCAGATTATGCAGCCGAGCTGGCTGGAACGAAATCCGGCTTCCCCCCACAGGTTGACAGCGTCACTCGCCCATCATTTGAAGGATTAAGTCAGACAAGTCAATCTGACTGCGATGATGTCGCAAAAGGGCATGGCTTTGCTGCCGGCTGACAGCAAATTTCCAACGCCGGTTCCGGCCGCGTAGTGACTTATCGGGTTTGGGTCGCTACTGGCTTGGTATCCAGCAGGGCCAGATGAACCAGATCAGCCATGGCCTTACGTGCAGCGTCCGGATCACCGGCCTTGACGCATTCGAAAACCCGGCGGTGATCGGGAATGGCATCGCGGCGCAGCGGCGCCACTCGATGCTTGAAAACCGTCGTCCAGGCAACGGCCGCGCTGACTCCGCCAGTAAGCGTCATGATGAACGGATTTCCGGTGGCCTCGAGCAAGGCAGAATGGAAATCCTTGTCCGCCTCACGACCCGCCTCCGTTCCAAGAGTGTGCTTGGCCATGTTGTTGATCGCCGTCTCCATCCGAGCGACCTGTTCGCTGTTCCGCCGTATGGCGGCCAAGGCTGCAGCCTCAGGTTCGACAAAGCGGCGCAGTTCGAAAAGGCTCTCAAGCAAGAAATCGCTCGGTTCGAACTCGAACATCCATTGCAGCACATCGGGGTCCAGCAAGTGCCATTTGTCGTGCGCACAGACCTTGGTTCCGGTCTTCGGGCGCGATTCGACCAGGCCCTTAGCCGACAGGATCCGCAGTGATTCGCGATAGGCCGTCCGCGAAATCTTCAATCGCTCGCTGGCATCGACTTCGCCGAGCAACAATTCTCCCGGCTTATAGCGGCCCGATACAATAGCGATGCCGATGTCGCGCGCGATCGTACCATGTATGCGTAATCTCTTGCCGTCATTGACGGCATCCTTCCGGGCGGCGATTTTTTTCATTAATTACCTTTCCACCGCACAGAACACAACGTCCACAGAAGCCCTGCTGACCAGCCGGTTACGCGCTTTCACCCAATAATGGAATAACTCTTAGAACATTCGCTATTCTATGCAAGGGATCGACAGAATCCCCCTTCAATCAGACAATTATGATTCGTCTGATGAAAATGAATTTTTATATGTGATAGACCGGTTAGATATGCGATCCACTGGCCCCATGATTGCGCGGTCGAACGGGTCATGCGGCCAGAATAGCCCGACTGCCTTAAAGGCCGTAAGAAAAATTCACGATTGCCTGAATTTTATGTCTGACATATCCACGGACAGATGGATTGCGACGGAGCCGCTGGTGCGGCGCGCAGCAAATCCATCCCGATAAGAATGAATCGTAAATGGAGATCAGACAGTGCTCGCTCTCGCCCTCGCAGCCACATCGGCGATCGCCATCACCTCGCCCGACAGATCCGTTGAAATGCGTATCGCTACGGACGGCACGACCTATTCGGTCACGCGCAACGGCGAAACCATCGCCAACGAGGCCCCGCTCGGCATTGTCCTGGCCGACGCGCCACCATACCGAGCCCTTGAATCGATGAAGGTTCAACGTCGCTCGGTCAATCGCACCTTGCCATTGATTGCGACCAAGGCCAGCCAGGCGACCGATCACTACAATGGTGCGACCATCCGCTTCCAGGAAACCGGCGCAGGCGGACGCGTCCTCGAAATAGAGGCGCGCGCCTATAATGACGGCGTTGCGTTTCGCTATGTCATCCCCACCGGCAGACCGGTCGCCATCGCCGGCGAGCGAACCGGCTATCGCCTGCCCGCCGGTACGCATTGTCTTTTCACCGAAACCAGCGGCTCGCATGAGCGGGAATGGCAAGACATCCCGGTCTCCGCACTCGACCCCAACAAGCTCTATGACCATCTGGCAACCTGCGCCACGCCTTCGGGCCGCAATCATTTCGCCATTCTGCAGTCGGGGATAGAAGGATATACCGGTTCAACCCTGCGCCGTTCCGGAGATAGGCTGCAAGTGGAGTTGACCCCGCGCAAGGACCGTCCTTCGGTTGCCGTTCAGTCAAGCAATGGCGTTGAAACGGCCTGGCGGGTGATGATGCTGGGCGACCGGGCCGGCGACCTCATATCCTCTGAGCTCGTCGGCAACCTGGCGCACCAGCCGAGCGGAGATTTCTCCTGGGTGAAGCCCGGCAAGGCCGCCTGGGACTGGTGGTCAGGCCCAACGCAAAGCGAAAAGCCCACCATGGAACGCTATCGCAAGTTCATCGACTTCGCTGCCGATTCCGGGCTGCCTTATTTCCTGATCGACGCCGGCTGGGCCCTGAATTCCGGCGGCTGCTGCGCCGCCAACAAGGACACCGACATCCTGCGCGCCGAATTCGGGATCGATATACCAGCGCTCGTCAAATATGCCGAGGGCAAGGGCGTCGACCTCCTGCTGTGGGTTCACTGGGAACATCTCGAACCGCGGATGGAAGAGGTGCTCGACCACTACAGGAATTGGGGCATAAAGGGGATCAAGGTCGACTTCATGGACCGGCAGGATCAGCAGATGGTCGAATTCTACACGCGCGCGGCGCGCGAGACCGCCAAGCGCAGACTCCTGCTCGACATGCATGCCGCTTTCCTGCCTGCAGGGATGCAGCGGACCTATCCCAACTATATCACCCAGGAAGGGGTGATGGGTGCGGAGTATGACAAGATTGGCTGGGGCGCCGTCACGCCGGCGCACAATGTCAAGCTGGCCTATACGCGCATGCTCGCGGGTCCCATGGACTACACCCCCGGCGGCTTCCGCAACGGCGGGAAAGCCGCCGGACCCAGCGACGGATCAATGCCGGTAAGCCAGAACAGCCGGAGTCAGGCGCTCGCCATGTATGTGGTCTACGACAGCCCGCTCCAGATGGTGTCCGACGCACCGGAAGCCTACGCCAATGCGAGCGGGTTCGACTTCATCAGGATCGTCCCGACGGCCTGGGACGAGACCCGCTTCATCGACGGCACGCCCGACAGCCACATCGTTCTCGCGCGACGCAAGGGGCGTGATTGGTTCATCGGCGCGATGAACGCCGGCGGTGCACGAAACGTGATCGTCCCGCTCACTCTGCTCGGCATGGGCCGGTTCGAGGCGCAAATCTGGCAGGACGGCGCGACGCCCAACGAAGTGACTGCGAAATCCATCACCGTCACCAGCCGCGATTCCCTGACCATCGCAATGACCGACGGTGGTGGTGCGGCAATTCGGATCCGTCCAATCGACTGATCCCGCCCCAAAGCTTGGGCAGGTGCGCCCGTCCTGGCTGCAGCGTCGGGCTATTTCGTTGATGGTGCCTCCGGATCAAGGGGCAAATTGCCGCATTGCGCAACGCGCGAGCAAAATCTTCATCCTGCTTGCGACCCGATCTTGATAGGCGGGCATCTATTTTGTATGACAAATAGAAATGGTTGTTTGGGAGGAATTGTCTGAAATGAGAGTTAGCCACAAGCGGGCCGCAATGTCAGGCCTGACGCTGCCACTTTTGTTGGCGGCGACTAACGCTCTGCCTGCCCAAGCCGAAACACGGGGCGTGGCCGATCCTGCCAAATGGCCGCAGGCACGCAGCGCGGGCCTGATAGACGACCGGACGGAAGCGAAGATTACCGCACTGCTGGCCAAGCTGTCGCTGGAAGAAAAAGTCGGACAGATGATCCAGGCCGATACGTCGGCGATCAAGCCGGAGGATCTTGCCAAATACCCGCTCGGTTCGATCCTTGCCGGCGGCAGTTCGCCGCCGATCGGCGCGCCCGACCGTTCTCCTGCCGGGCCGTGGATCGCGACTGTGCACGCCTTCAACCAGATCGCAATGCAGAAGCGTCCGGGTCACGTGCCCATCCCGATCATGTTCGGGATCGACGCGGTGCATGGCAACAACAATGTGGTCGGGGCAACGCTGTTTCCCCACAATATAGCGCTGGGCGCCGCGAACGACCCTGACCTGATCCGTCGCATCGGGGACGCCACTGCAAAGGAGATCACGGCGGCCGGGATCGACTGGGCCTTTGCTCCAACGCTGGCGGTCGCGCAGAATGATCGCTGGGGCCGAACCTACGAAAGCTATTCGGAGGATCCTTCTCTCGTCGCCGCCTATGCGGGTCGCATGATCGAGGGACTGCAAGGCAAGCCGGGAACGGGCTCCATCCAGACCGGAAATGTCTCCGCCAGCGCCAAGCATTTTCTGGGCGACGGCGGTACCACCAACGGTATCGACCAGGGCGACACCGATATCCCTGAAGGCCAGCTGATCGCCATTCATGCGGCGGGCTATCCTCCGGCAATCAACGCCGGAACGCACACCATCATGGCGAGCTTCAACAGCTGGCAAGGCGTCAAGATGCACGGCAACAAGTCCCTGCTGACCGATGTTCTCAAGAAACGGATGGGCTTTGACGGTTTCATAGTCGGAGATTGGAACGGACATGCCCAGATTCCCGGCTGTACCGCGACAGACTGCCCGGCCTCCTTCAATGCCGGGCTCGACATGGCAATGGCACCCGATAGCTGGAAGGGGCTGTTCGATAATACCGTGAAGCAGGTGCGCGCAGGGGTGATCCCGATGGCCCGGATCGACGATGCCGTCAGGCGGATCCTGCGCGTCAAGTTCAAGGCCGGACTCTTCAACCCGGCCCGACCGTTCGAACAACGCAGCGATATGATCGGGTCGCCGGAACACCGGGCACTGGCGCGGGAAGCGGTCCGCAAATCGCTCGTTCTCCTGAAGAATGATGGCGTGCTGCCGGTGAAAGCAGCCGCGAATATCCTGGTCGCGGGAAGCGCCGGGAACGACATTGGCCAGCAATCCGGGGGCTGGACGCTTTCCTGGCAGGGGGACGGCAACACCAATGCCGATATCCCCAATGCCCAGTCGATCTTTTCCGGGATCGCGGAAGCCATGAAATCGAGCGGCGGCAGCGCGACCTTCAGCGCGGACGGAAGCTATGCCACCAGGCCCGACCTGGCGATCGTGGTGTTCGGCGAGAAGCCCTATGCCGAGGGCAGCGGCGATATCCGCTCCCTGGAATTCGAGCCTGGCGACAAGAAAGCCCTCGCGCTGCTCAAGAAGTTGAAGGCTGCCGGTATCCCGGTTGTCTCCGTATTCCTTTCCGGCCGTCCGATGTGGGTCAATCCGGAACTGAACCAGTCAGACGCCTTTGTTGCCGCCTGGCTGCCCGGAAGCGAGGGGGGCGGGATAGCCGATGTGCTGGTCGGCGATGCCGAGGGTCGGCCACGCCAGGACTTTACCGGCCGGCTTTCCTTCAGCTGGCCCAGGACAGCAGCGCAGTTTCTCCTCAACCGGGGCCAACCGGGCTACGACCCGCTGTTCCCCTTCGGATATGGGCTGAGTTACGCGAAGCCGGGCAAGGTGGGATCGCTCGACGAGGTTCCCGGAATCGATGGCACCCCGATCAACAAGAGCCGCTATTATATCGATGGGCACGTCCAAAAGCCATTTACGCTGCAGATCGATCCCGCGATCACCCGCACAGCGGTGGATTCGGCGATGCGCCAGGAGGGCGCGATGCAATTGGGCTGGCGATCGGCGGCCAATGGGAAGGCGACGATCGACGGCGAGGATATCGACCTTGGCTTTGAAACCAATGCCGAGATGATGTTGCAGATGGTCTACCGGGTCGATCGCCCCGCAAGCGGTCCGGTCACGCTCACAATGGGTTGGGGCACGATCAATGCAACCGACCTGTTCCGCACGGTCGGGGGATGGAAAACGGTGCGCATCCCGCTCAAATGCTTCGCCCAGCGCGGCGGCGGCGACATGGCGCATGTCCACCCCGCATGGAGCCTGTCCGCGACCGGCCCGCTGACTGTATCGATCGCCAATGTGGAATTGACGACACAGGCGCCCGGCGGCTTCTGCCCGCCGCGAAACTGACGACGCCTGGAAAGGGAAAATGTCATGCAAAGCGTGAAGAAATGCCTTGCGCTGCTGCTTGCGCTGCTCGCGGCGCCGGTCGCGGCCCAGACAGAGCATCCGATCCCGCGCCTGGAAAGCAGGGGCGGCAATCATGCGCTCATTGTGGACGGCAAGCCATTCCTGATGCTGGGAGCACAGGTCAACAATTCGGCCAACTACCCCGACATGCTTCCCGAGGTCTGGCCTGCGATCCGAAAGATGCACGCCAATACGGTCGAAGTCCCGGTCGGATGGGAACAGATCGAACCTGTGGAGGGGAAATTCGACTTCTCCTTTCTCGACGCCCTCCTGCCCCAGGCCAGGGCAAACAATGTTCGGCTCGTCCTGCTGTGGTTCGGAACCTGGAAGAACACCGCGCCGGCTTACGCGCCGGCCTGGGTCAAGCTCGACCAGAAGCGCTTCCCGCACATGATCAATGCCAAAGGCGAGGTCCATTACGCCCTCTCGCCGCACTATCGATCGACGCTGGAGGCCGACAAGCGGGCCTTCGTGAAGCTGATGGAATATCTCAAGAAGAACGACCCGCAGAACACCGTGATTATGGTTCAGCCGGAAAATGAGGTCGGTTCCTATGGATCGGTCCGCGATTTTTCCCCGATCGCGCAAAAGCTCTTTGATGGGCAGGTGCCCGCCCCACTACTCAAGCAGATGAAGAAGCAGTCGGGCACATGGCGTCAGGTTTTCGGCGGCGATGCCGACGAATTCTTCCATGCCTGGTCGATCGCCAGCTACATCGACGAGATCGCCGCTGCCGGCAAGGCCGTGAAGCCCCTGCCGATGTACGTGAACGCGGCGCTGGCCGGCGCCTTCGGCCGCCAGCCTGCGACCACCTATTCGAGCGGAGGCCCGGTGCACTTTGTCATCGACGTGTACAAGGCCGCCGCTCCGGCGATCGATATCGTGGCGCCGGATATCTACACTCGCGACCACGCGGCCTACATGGCGTATCTCGACTATTACGACCGGCCTGACAACGCGCTGATCGTCCCGGAAACCGGGAACGACCGGGATTTTGCGAGGTTTTTCTTCCCGGTCGTCGGCCGCGGTTCGATTGGCTTCGCCCCGTTCGGCATGGACTACACAGGCTATTATAATTATCCGCTCGGCGCCAAGGATCTCGACGACGCGACGATGGAATTATTCGCCCGTAACTATCGGCTGTTCGCGCCGATGCAGCGGGAATGGGCCGCCTGGGCAGCGCAGGGCAAGACCTGGGGCGTGGCTGAACCGACCGACCCGAAAGCCGAGCACAGCCAGAAGGTCGACATGGGCAAGTACAACATGACCGTTACCTTCGGTCAGTGGCAGTTCGGCACGGACAAGCCCACCGGCAATGCCGAGCCGGTCGGCGGTCTCGCAGTTGCCCAGATCGCCGAAAACGAGTTCCTCGTCACCGGCTTCAAGGCGCGCGTCTATTTCGGCCTTTCCAAACCGGCGCCGTTTGAATCGATGATGATGCTGCGCGTCGAAGAAGGTCGTTACGACAACGGCAAATGGATTTTCCGTCGCGTCTGGAACGGCGATTCGATCGATTACGGCCTCAACTTCACCGATCGCGAGCAGGTGCTGCGCATCACATTCGCCGCCGTCAAAGGCACGCCGCCGATACCCGTCGGCAATCCCAACTGATCAGCCGGAGCAATACAGCCATGTCCCTTTCCCGTATCGCGCTGTTTGCGCTGCTCGCCACCGCGAGCACCTCGGCCATCGCCGGCAGCTATCAACCCATCGACAACGGCGTTGTGGTCACTCCTGACGCCGGTGCCGCCAAGCGGGTCCGCGTGATCGCCTATGGCGATGATAGCTTCCGCGTCACTGCGGTACCCACCGGCGATTTCAACGAGGTCCCCGAAAGCCTCATGGTCAATGCCAAACCAGCGGGAAAGCCGGTGGTCACCCAGTCCAAAGGCAGCGTCACGCTGAAGCTGCCCGGCGCGAGCGCGGTGATCAATCTGGCCAGTGGACAGGTCAGCTTTCTGGATCGCGCGGGCAAAGCTGTCCTGACGGAATCGGGGCGTAGTGCGTTTCGCCCGCGTGACGTGGAAGGCAAGCGCTGGTTCACCGTGTCCCAGCAGTTCAATCCCGGTACCGACGAGGGCTTTTATGGCCTGGGCCAGCACCAGAACGGCCAGATGAACTATAATGGCGAGGACGTGGAACTCGCCCAGCACAATATGGCGATAGCCGTGCCTTATGTCGTTTCGACGCGGGGATACGGCCTGCTGTGGGACAATGACGGCATCACCCGCTTCGGCAATCCACGCCCCTATGAATTCGTCGGCAAGGATCTGAAGGTCACGAGCGACGGCAAGCCGGGCTGGAAGGCCGAATATTTCCTGGGCAAGTCGCGCGCCGCGCTGCGTCAGGAAGATGTCATCGACTATCAATATATCGAGGACCAGGCGAAATGGCCGACGGCGGCAAAGGCCACGACCAAGGCGTCAGCCGACAGCGGGCAGAACACCGCAGGCGTCGTGACCCAGGAACAGCAGGTGGTCTGGACAGGCGACGTGACGGCGGACACGACCGGCGAGCACCGATTCCAGATATATGGATCAAGCTATTTCAAGGTCTATGCCGACGGCAAGCTGGTCATGGATCACTGGCGTCAGAACTGGAACCCCTGGTATCATAATTTCAAACTGCCGATGACTGCCGGAAAGCCGGTCAAGATCCGCATCGAATGGACCCCCAACGCCGGATATATGGCGTTCCTGCACAACAATCCCCTGCCCCGGAAGGATCGGCATTCGCTGTGGATGACATCGGATACCGGAAAGGCGGTGGACTATTATTTCGTTGGTGGCGGCACGATCGACAAGTCCATTGCAGGCTACCGGAAGCTGACCGGCAAGGCGACGCTGCTGCCCCAATGGGCCTATGGCTTCTGGCAAAGCCGGCAGCGTTACGAAACCCAGGAAGAACTGCTTGGCGTGCTGCGTGAATATCGCAAACGCGAGATCCCGATCGACAATATCGTGCAGGACTGGTTCTACTGGCCGCAGGACCAATGGGGCAGCCACAGGTTCGATCCCAAGCGATTCCCCGATCCCAAGGGCATGGTCGATGAAATCCACGCGCTCGATGCGCGGGTCATGATTTCAGTCTGGCCCAAATTCTATCCCAACACCGAAAACGCCAAGGAGCTGGACAAGAACGGCTGGCTCTATCACGGCAATCTTGAAATGAAGAATCTCGACTGGGTCGGGCCGGGATATCTCAACACCGACTACGATGCCTATTCGCCCGGCGCGCGCAAGATGTACTTCGACCAGATCAAGCGCGAACTGGTATCGAAGGGCTTCGACGCCTGGTGGCTCGACGCGACCGAACCGGATATCCACTCCAACCTGTCGATCGAACAGCGCATCAAGACCATGGGGCCGACGGCGATCGGCGCTGCGGAACCGCTGTTCAACAGCTATCCGCTTGTCCATGTCGACGGCGTTGCCGAGGGGCTGCGCGAGGCACGGCCGGACGTTCGCCCCTTCATCCTGACCCGTTCGGGTTTTGGTGGCCTGCAACGCGCCAGCGCGGCGATCTGGTCGGGCGATGTGGCCGCGCGGTGGGACAATCTGCGCGAGCAGATTTCGGCTGGCGTTAACGTCTCGATGTCCGGCCTGCCCAACTGGACGCATGATATTGGCGGCTTTGCGGTTGAAGATCGCTATACCAACCAGGACCCCGCGCATCTGGCGGAATGGCGCGAACTCAACCTGCGCTGGTTCCAGTTCGGCGCCTTCTCGCCATTGTTCCGCAGCCACGGGGAAACGCCGTTCCGGGAAATCTACCTGATCTCGGACAAGGATCCGGCGATGCAGGAATCGATGATCTGGTACGACAAGCTGCGCTACCGGCTGCTGCCCTACATCTACACCACCGCAGCCGATACCTGGTTCAAGGATGGATCGATAATGCGCGGTCTGGTCCAGGATTTCGGCTCCGACCGCAAGGTCTGGAACATCGACGATCAATATATGTTCGGCCCGGCATTCCTCGTCGCTCCGGTCACCGATTTCAAGGCGCGTAGCCGCAAGGTCTACCTGCCCGCCGGTTCGGGCTGGTACGACTTCAATAGCGGTGCCTTCCATACCGGCGGGCAAGAGATCGACGCCGCTGCGCCCTATGAGCGCATGCCTTTGTTCGTTCGTGCCGGATCCATCGTGCCGACCGGGCCGGCGATCCAACACACGGGCGAAGAGCCGGATGGCCCCATCGTGCTGCACGTCTTTACAGGTGCGGACGGGAGCTATTCGCTCTACGAAGACGATGGGACCAGCGAAGGCTACCGCAAGGGCGCTTTCTCGCGCGTCGCGATCCAGTGGAACGACGCCGCGCACAGCCTGACCATCGGCAAGCGCGAAGGCGAATTCTCCGGCATGCCGGGGAAGCGCGCAATCTCGGTCCGCTTCTACGACAAGGCGACGCGGCAGCCGATCGACTTCGCGGAGAACGGCAAATATTCAATCGTCTACGACGGCAATCCGGTCACCATCACCATGCGGTGAGGCGACCGGGCAAATCTCCGTCGACATGCAAAAGGCCGGCCCTGATCCTGTCAGGGCCGGCCTTTTTCATTGCGGTCAGGATGCAGAGAGCAGCCCCGCCCCTTGCAGCTTCACCACCGGCGCCATCTGCCCCGGCGCTGGCTTGGGGAAGTTGATCTCCAGCGCATCGTCGTTCTGCTTCCAAGCCAGCTTTCCGCCGCCCACCAGTTCGGCCTTCGCTATGGTCGCACCACCCAGCGCGCGCCTGCCAAGGGACTCGATCCGCGCCGTGCCGGTCGGCCACAGCAGCATGATGGCATAAAGCGCGCCCTTGTTGGTGGTGAAGCGCACGTCCCGCTCGGTGAAGTCGCTCGCGCTGCCTTCATCCATCCGTCCGCCGGGTACGCTGGTCGGCCCTTCGCCGAAGCTGCGCCAGGGACGGCTGCCGAAGATCGCCGCGTCGCCATTGACCTTCAGCCAGGCGGCAATGCCGTCGAGGATCTTCTCCTCCTCGCTGTCGATCGTTCCGTCACCGCGCACAGGCACAGACAGCAGCAGGTTGCCGTTCTTCGACACGATGTCGCTCAGGCGTTGGATGACCTTTTGCGCCGGTACGTAGCTCTTATGGTCGAACCGTCCGCGGTTGTAATGCCAGTCACCGATGCAGGTGCAGGTCTGCCAGGGCTGCTCGCGCATGACCGGAGAGAAGCCGCGTTCGACATCGTTCATCAGGCCGCCCTGCATATAGTCGGTCAGAATCTTCGACGTCAGCACTACGTTCGGGCTGCCATGCCATTCGATCGCACGATTATAGTAATGAGCCACGGCTTCCAGGCCCACTGAACCGAAAGGTATCCGCGTGTTGTCGAAATAGACCATGTCGGGCTTGTACCGATCGACCAGTTCGTTCTGGCGCAGCAGCCAGTTGCGGACGAAGGCGGGGTTCTTTGCCGCCGCCTGTTCCAGCCAGCGCCCGTCATGGACGTCGTGCCAGGATTCCATCGCCTTGTTGCTGGCAATGCCGTCCGGAGCGACGAAAGCTGGCCCGACATAAAGCTCCTGCGGGTCGAGCCCTTCCCACCACTTGCCCTGGCCGTCCTCCTTGCGCAGGCGGAAAGCATCATAGCGCTGTCCCGCGCGCGGGCCTTCGGGATCATAGCCATAGGCGGGCTGATACCAGTGCCAGGCATGGGCGATATGATTGCTGACACCAAAGGGCAGGCCTTCGGCGCGGGCCGCCTTTTCCCACCCGGCTACAATATCCCGCTTCGGCCCCACGCGCGTCGCGTTCCACGAGTGATGACTGCTGTCGTAAAGGTCGAAATTGTCGTGGTGGCCGGCCATCGCCATGAAGTATCTGGCGCCCACCTGCTTGTAGCGCTTCAGAAGAGCGGCCGGATCCCAGGCCTCCGCCTTCCAGCGATTGATGATCTCCATGAATCCGGTGTCGGCAGGATGGCCGTAATTGGAGAGGTGATGCTGGTAGGCGCCGCTGCCAGGAAGATACATCAACCGGCCGTACCAGTCGCCCGCCTCCGGCTGGCATTGCGGTCCCCAATGAGCCCATATGCCGAACTTGGCATCACGGAACCATTGCGGGGTTTCCCAGCCATCTACCAGCGACGTCCAGTTCGGCTGGAAGGTTGCCGCCGGGGCCGAAGCCGACATCATGGCGCCAAGGCCGAGGCCTCCGGCAAGCAGGTTGCGCCGTTCAAGACTGAACAAGTCATCTCTCCCTCGAATCTCTATTGTCTGATTTATTATCCTTCGTTAGCCATGACATCAACCGAGAGGAAGGGGGCATCGATCCGGAAAATGCATGGGGCGATCCAGCTGTCAGGGCGTGCTGCCATGTCGCGGCGGCGGAGGACGGCCAGACGAGAGAGCCGATCTGCCTTCCGGAACCTCCGCCCGAACTTGAAAGGCCCGAAATGAAGCTGATCCCTGCCCTGTTCCTGCTGTCTGCATCTGCAATGCCTGCAATCGCATCCGCACAGACGTTGGAACTCGATACGCCCCTTTCCTCCCACGCGGTCATTCAGCGCGATCGTCCGATCCCTATCAGCGGCCAGGCCGCGCCTGGCAGTAAGGTGACGGTTGCGATCGGAGCCGAAAACTATTCGGCCAATGCCGATCCGCAAGGGCGTTGGCGCATCACCCTTCCACCGCGCGGGGCTGGTGGTCCCTATGCCGTCACGCTGCGCAGCGGCACCGAGGTCATCAGCCTGGACGACATCATGGTCGGTGATGTCTGGCTCTGCTCGGGCCAGTCGAACATGGAATTCACGCTGCGCCACGTGACCAATTCGGACGCCGAAGTGGCCAGCGCAGGCAACACGATGCTGCGCCTGCTGAACGTTCCGCGGCAATCCAGCCCGCGGCCGCAGGACCGGTTTACCGCCCCCACCCCCTGGCAGGTCTCAACACCCGCCTCAGCTGCCGATTTCTCGGCCGCCTGCTTCATCATGGGGCGCGAATTGCAGCTTCACCAGCAAATACCGATCGGCCTTGTCGCCGCCAGTTGGGGCGGATCGCCGATCGAGGAGTGGATCAGCCGTGAGGCCTTGCAGACGATCCCTCGCTACACCGGCGAACTTGCGCTGCTCGATACCTACGCCCGCGATCCGCAGGCGGCATCAGTACAGTGGACTAGCATGACCCGCAATGCGCTGGGCGAAAGGGAGACCGCGCCCGCCGACGCGAAATGGCAGGATGTGCCGGGCCTGCGCTTGTGGGAAAGCTGGGGGGTGCCGTCGCTCGCGAACTTCGACGGGATTGGCTATTATCGCGCCACGATCACCCTGACCGCGGCGCAGGCGAAGCAAGGCGCGAAACTTTCGCTCGGCGCCATAGACGACGCGGATTTCACGCGGGTCAACGGCAAAAGCGTGGGAGTGGAGCGCGGATGGACGACCCTACGCAACTACCCCGTTCCGCGCGGCTCACTTAAGTCGGGCAAAAATCTGATCGACATCACGGTGGTCGACAGCGGCGGCGGCGGCGGTCTGTGGGGCGATGGTCCACGCAATCTCACTCTGGCGGATGGAACCAGCATCCCGCTGGAAAAATGGAGTTTTGCAGCCGGCGCTCCGATAAACCAGATTGGCACGCTCCCCTCTGCGCCGTGGACGGGCGGCGCCGGACGAACCACGCTGTTCAACGGCATGATCGCCCCGCTCCACAACTACCCGGTCAAGGGCTTCGCATGGTATCAGGGGGAGGCCAATGCTGGCGATGCCAAGGGCTATGCCAAGCTCATGCCGCTGATGATTGCCGATTGGCGCAAGCGATTTGGCGCGACGCCCTTCATCATGGTTCAACTCGCCAATTGGGGGCCGCTGGTTTCCACACCGACGGACGACCCATGGGGCCAATTGCGCGACGTTCAGCGTCAGGTTGCCGACGCCGATCCCCAGGTCGGCATGGCCAGCGCGGTCGATATCGGCCAGGTCGCGGATATCCATCCGACCAACAAGCAGGACGTCGGGCGCAGGCTTGCCTTGGCTGCACGCCATCTGGCGCTTGGCGAAGCGGTCGAGGATCGGGGGCCTTCGCCGACAGGCATATCGCGCACCGCCAAGGGCATCGAGGTGCGCTTTGGCCATGGACCTCTGGTCGCCATGGCCGGAGCCGGCGCGATCGGTTTCGAACTGTGTAATGCCGCCGCGCAGTGCCGCTTCGTCCACGGCGAGGTTGCGGGCGACACGGTGACCCTGCCCGCCGACCCGGAGGCGGTCGAGGTGCGCTACCTCTGGCAGGCCAGTCCTATCGTCAACCTCTATAACCCCGCAGGTCTCCCGGCCTCGGGTTTCTCGCTGAAGATCGACCAGAAATAGTCCGGAACGCCAGATCAGGGGAGCAGCGCCATGCGCAAATTGAAGGCCCTGCTGGTGGCGGGACTGCTTGTGCCGGCCTGGCCCGGCTCCGCTCTCGCGCAAACCGCAACCCCGCCGCTTGAGGTCAGCGGCGGGGCCATTGTCGGAACGCGGCAGGCGGGTGTTGACGAATATCTGGGCGTGCCCTTCGCCGCGCCTCCCGTGGGCGACTTGCGCTGGCGAAGGCCCCAACCGGTCGTGTCATGGACAGGCCAGCGTGAGACGCGCGCCTTTTCACCCGCCTGTGCACAGACCGTGACCTGGGTTTCCAACCCCAAGAGCGAAGACTGCCTTTACCTGAACGTCTGGGCGCCGCGTGAGGCGAAAGACCTGCCTGTCATCGTGTGGATCCACGGTGGCGCCATGAAAGGCGGCACACCCACCCAGCCCAACCAGCATGGCGCCAATCTGGCAAAGCGCGGTGCCATCGTGGTCAGCCTGAATTATCGGGTCGGCGTTTTCGGTTTCTTTGCCCACCCTGAGCTCAGGCGCGAAACGCCAGATAATGTCTCGGGCAATCAGGGCATCCACGATCAGATCGCCGCCTTGCGCTGGGTGAAGGACAATATCGCTGCCTTTGGCGGCGATCCGGGCCGGGTGACGATCATGGGCAGTTCGTCCGGCGGAGAATCGGTCGCCGTGCTGGTCGCTTCGCCGCTTGCCAAAGGCCTATTCCACAGGGCCATCGCCCAAAGCGGGAACGATGCACTGCCGATCAACCCGGAGGACAGTCATCGCTTTACCGACAATCGTACCGCCGAAGCAAATGGCGAGGTGTTCGCCAGGACGGCTGGGGCCACCAATCTGACAGCCTTGCGCGCGATGAGCGTGGAACAGTTGCAACAGCACATCTGGCAACCGAACGTCCACATTGACGGGCACCTGCTCCGTTCCGACATGACCACGACCTACCGCGACGGTGTGCAGAACGACGTGCCGCTCCTGGTCGGTTGGAATGCGGAAGAAAGCAAAGACCTGACCGGC
Organism: Sphingobium sp. LSP13-1-1.1; assembly: GCF_040676415.1. Classification (NCBI taxonomy): domain Bacteria; kingdom Pseudomonadati; phylum Pseudomonadota; class Alphaproteobacteria; order Sphingomonadales; family Sphingobiaceae; genus Sphingobium; species Sphingobium sp. LSP13-1-1.1. Next base: position 196,638 of record NZ_JBEGHU010000023.1, read on the forward strand.
GGAACCACTTTCGACGCCAGGAATAGCGCCGGGTTGATGGGCGAGCTTTTGCCCCAGTCCCCTTCACCCGCGATGCTGGCCGCCTACCCCGCCACGACCGATGCGCAGGCGCGGGAATCGATGGTCCGGTTCGTCAATGACTGGTGGGGTTGGCGGATGGTGCACTGGGCGCGGTTGCAGGCCCGGTACGGACGCTCCGCACCCTATGTCTACTATTTCGCGCACCAGCCAACCAAAGCGGCTGGCCCATGCTATTATGCTTGCGGTGCGGGGCACGGCACCGAAATCCAGTATCTGTTCGACAACCTCTCGGTCGATCCGCGCGCGTGGAGCGAGAAGGATCGAAAACTTGCGGACCAGCTCGCCGAAACCGTCATTGCCTTTGCCAGCACCGGCAAGCCGGGCCGCAAGGGACTCCCTAAATGGCCTGCGTTCGATGGCTCGAACGCATCGATCCATGCGATTGGCGATGCGCCGGAACTGAAGGCGCATCCCCTGCCAGACTTTTCTCTGTTTGCCCCTTTGCCTTAAGCCAGGGCGGTTACTGCCGGTCGAGTTTCACCAGCAACATGTCGTTCGTCCGGATATCAAGCTTTTGCTCGAACCGACCATCGACGCCGACCTTGACGGTCCGGTCCAATTCCGGCGTGTCTCGAGTCTGAGCTTGCAGGCGGGCCAGTTGCTGGTCGGTCAGCTTGTCCGGCCGTCCCCATTCCATATAGGTGGTGTAGGCGTCGTTAGCCCGGTATCCGGTTCGGTACACGCGCAAGCGATAGGAGCCCGGCTTTACTGCTGCCAGCGACAGGCGCACCGGCTCCAGCTTCTGCGCAGGATGAATCCGCGTATAGTAAGGCCGGTTGGACAGCTTTTGATCGGGGATCGTGTAGTTCCAGATCAGTCCGGAGAAATTGTCGCCATCACGGGTCAGCCAGCTTTCCTCATCGCCGTTCCGCAACTCGGATTTGCCCAGCTGCGAAAGGTAGCGATAGGCGAAGTAGGAGGGCTTGCGCACACCCTCGCGCGTGAGCAATCCGAAGCCCCCATGAAAGGGTGTCGGCGGCGGCCCTGCTTCCTCGAACAGGTCGCTATAGACCCAATAGCTCATCGACTGCGCCGTCTTCTCGGTGCCCTTCAGCTTGTTGAGAATGAACGCCGCGTTGAGATAGGTATCGTGTATCGGGTCACGCGGATTGTAGCTGGTGCTCCATTCGGTGATGTAGAGAGGCAAGCCGGGAAAGGGCGAACGGTCGATCTCCCCGCGCACCTTGTCGACATCGTTGATGACCGCACGGCGATCGAGCACGAGCCGGTTGTCGCCCTCACCCTTCTCATCGAAGAAGCCCCCGGCAACGCCATAGGTATGGGTCGTCACGAAATCGACGGGTGAACCGACCTGCCTGGCGTGCGCAAGGAACTCAGGAACCCAGACTGCCCCGGCAGTCGCCGGGCCGCCCACCTTCAATTCGGGATCGACGCCTTTGATCGCGCGGACGGTCGTATCGTAGAGTTTGAAATAACTGGCCTGATCCCCTTTGGTCCAGAAGCCATCGAGGTTCGGCTCATTCCACACCTCAAAACGCCAGCTGCGCACTTCCTCGCGGCCGAACCGTGCTTCCATGTCCCTGGTGAATGCGGTGATGAAATCCGACCACTTCTGCCAGTCCTTGGGCGGCGAACCGTTGCCCTTCCAGTGAAAGATCGTGCGGCTGTCGCTGGCGAGGTCGGTCGGCATGAAGCCGACCTCGACGAACGGCTTGATCCCCGCTTTGAGCGCGTTGGCATAGACCTGTGCCACCCGGTCGAAATTATAATAGGGTCGTCCATCGATCTCGCGATAGGGATCGGTGTCATGCAGGAAGATCGCGTGGAAGCGGATATAGCGGAATCCGATCTCGCGCTGAGTCAGTTCCAACTGATCGACATTTTCACGCCGCAACAACAGTCCGCCATGGTCCGCGCCCACGCTGTCGCGCCACATCTGGTTGGTGTCGCCCGCGATTGCGCTCATATCGGCCGCCACTCGCCGGTCCGCCTGTGCCGGCGTGCCGGCAAGCAGCGCCGCGGCCAAAGCCAGAGCCAGAGACGGCTGCAGCGCGCGCCGGTTGACCATTTTCATCATCCACATTCCCCTTGTTCTTGTCAGTTCTGCAGGGCGCCAGTGACCCGCAATTCAGAGATCCCGACTATCGCGTCCTTGGGCGGCCAGAAGCGGATGCGCACACGCCGTCCGATCACCGGATCGGTTTCGAGCTTCCGCGTGATCGCGTCTTCCATGCCCGGGAAATTCTCGGCAAGCTTGCGCCACTGCCCCTGCTCATCGAGAATTTCAGCCATGAAGCCATAGGGCGCCGATTGCGGGAAGGTGATGGTCAGTGAATGCACCTCAACCACCCGTTCCAGGTCGATAGCGAGGGTCATTTCGCCATCGCCCGGTGCCGGACTCCAATAGGTTGACGGATCGCCGTCATTTGCCAGGCGCGAGCTGTGGGCCGGCGCACTGCTGCTGGCGAAGGTCGGGTTGTTGAGCCCGAATTCGCCATCTCCTGGGCGTTCGCTCTGCTGCCTGACAAAGGCCGTGTAGGGGCGCGGCGCGGCAAGCGCGGTCTTTCCGGGCACGAATGGCGGGCCCTTCAGCGTTCGCACTGTCGCCAGGCCGTCCTTGAGCCCCGGCGAAGTTGCGCGCAGCCGGGTAATCCCGGCCTGCCAGCTGCGCAAGGCGATCGCCGCCTCGCCATCGCGGATCTCGATGTCGCTATCGGGAGCAAAGTCGATGCTGCGCCCGGTGGGCAACTCGCCCGGCCCGGCCTCTATGCTCAGCCGGACCGGCGGGCTGTTGCTCAGCCGGCGTCCCTGGCTGTCGACCACGCTGACGATCACCTGCACGTCGTCGGTGCCGTCGCCGCGCGTGATGGTGGGGGCGCTGGTCGTGATCCGCAAGGCCGCCGGTTCCCCGGCAACGGGCCAGACCGGCGGTGGCACTCCGGCATAGGCGTTGCGATACCAGTAATATTGCCGCTTGGGCAGGCGGAAATAATCGATCATCCCCATGCCGCCGAACCGTTTGCCCGCGATCGAGCCATGATCGAAACCCGCCCAAATCACCTCGCCCGACCGCCAGGGCAGCCGCCACGAACCTTCCTTGGTCTTGTCCGCGCCGCGGGTATTGACCAGATCGTCCCAGCCCGGTTCATATTTGCCCGGCCGATTGGTCATGGTGGTGCCATATTCGGCGACGAAATTGGGAATGCCGGGATCGGCGAACAGGCTGGCGCCGTCGCCATTATAGCCGGCAATGTCGCCCAGCTTGTCGATGTCGCCGCGCTGCGCGCCATCGATCGCGGCAGGGCGGGTCGGATCAAGCTGATGCGTCAGCGCGACCATTTCCGAAAGCAGCCGCCGCACGTCCGGCATGGTTTCGGGCGCAGTGAAGAACGCTTCATTGTCCATCCCCCAAACCACGATCGAAGGCCGATTGCGGTTGATGCGGATCATCTCGGTCAATTGCTGCTTGGCGTTCGCGTCGAACTCTGCCCGATGAGCGGGATCGGTCGGATAGGCCGAAGCACCCCATGGATTGCGGAACCCCGCGGTTCCCCAGAAATTCATTTCCGACAGGAACATCACGCCAAGGCGATCGGTGGCCTCAGCAAAATGGGGATCGTGCGGATAATGTGAGCCGCGGATAAAATCGAACCCCGCATCCTTGATCATTTTGACATCGCGTTCGATCGCACCGTTGGTGACCGCATCCCCCCAGCCCGCCTGATCCTGATGAACGTTGGCGCCGCGGAAGTAACGGTGCTTGCCGTTCAGGAAGAAGCCGCGATCCGCGGTCCATTCAAACCATCGGAAGCCGAATTCGGTGTCGAACCGATCCCGCTCGCGGCCATTCACGATCAGGCTGGTGATCGCCCGGTACAGCACGGGACTTTCCGGGCTCCACAAGCCAGGCCGCGCTATGGGCGCGGACAATTGCCGAGCGATCGCCGTGCTGCCCGGGGCTACCGTCAACCGCTGGTCGGGCAATGTCGATATGGCTCGACCATGGCCGTCGACCACGCTCGTCCGCACCGTGACGTCGGCAGACGTCGATCCAGCATTGCGAACCTCGGTCTCGGCCGCGACCCGGCCGGACGACTCCGACAGTTCCGGTGTGGTGATCCTCGTTCCGGTCCAGGGCACATGCACTTCGTCGGTCGTGACTAGCCAGACGTCGCGATAGAGGCCGCCGCTGAACACATGCTCACCCGCCCTGGGCGGTAATGTTGGCTGCCATTCGTTGTTGACCAATACCGCGATTACATTGCGTCCTGGGCGCACCGCCTTGGTGATGTCTACCGGAAAACCGGTATAGCCGCCCTTGTGTCGCGCGATTTCGACGCCGTTCACATAAATCCGCGCGTCCTGAAAGGCGCCCTCGAACTCCAATTCCAGGCGCCGTCCCACGGGAATCTTGGCGAGGTGGAAGGATTTGCGGTACCATCCGTCGCCGGTGTAGAAGTCGGGCGCCCGAAAATAAGGCATGCTGAAGCTGTGCGGCAATCCAATCCGTGCCCATGCTGCATCATCGAAATTGGCCGCCTCTGCCCCCCAGTGCGATCCCAAAGCGAAATGCCAATCGGCATTAAAGATGGTCCGTGTCCGTCCTTCCGGAATGGCGATTACCGTCTTCGCTTCCTTGGCAAAGGCCATCGGACATACGAACGACATGGTTGCAGCGACAACGCAAAGCAGCAGCCTCAAACTTCGTAACATGGTTGAAACTCTTGCTCCCTGCTTCGCCCGCGACGGTCGCCGCCATCGCCTGACCAAACACCTTATTTCGAACGCAAAAACTTTCGCCGCCCGATGGCAACTGAGCGACGCACAACTTGTCCTGACGCTGATTTTCGGTGCCGCGTCCGCCCCACCTTCGCCTGTCCATCCGACAAACGAAAATGGTCCAGGGTCATCAGCAAATCCCATAAGGCAGTCGCCGCCGCCACGGATTGGAGGCGCAACCACAACGCCAGGGCAATACCCCTCCAAATCCATCGTTCCAATTTGGGCAACGCTGCCGGCGAGTGATGCTATTTGTTGATGGCCGCCTTCAGTTCGCTGGCCGTAATGCCGATCATCAAGCCCTTCTCGTCCTTCGCGAAGGAGTTGAGCGCCATTTTGACCTTCTTCCCATCGGTGACCACGACAACGCCGGTGTCGAGCACTTTTTCGACCGTGCCAATCGGCACGCCCTCGCTGTCACGAATGACGGCACCCGGCGTCATGTCTGCGGCCGTTGCGTCGACGATCTTGGATTCCTGCACAGCGGGAACCGAGGTATTTGCAATGGCGGCCCGGAATTCGTCGGCCGAGATGCCGATCATCAACCCGGCGGAATCCTTGCCAAAAGAATTGATGGGCAGCTTGGCCAACCTGTTATCGGCGCTGACAACAGCGCCATCCTCATCGAGTTCCTTGATGGTTGCGACCTGGACGCCATTTTTGTCCCGCACGGCGGCCCCAGGGACGAAATCGGCCGGAGTAGCGAGAATCGGGCCGTTTTTCCTCTTTGCCGCGCGACGGTCGCCTGGACTGGAAACCTTTACGCCTTCATTGACGATCCGGTTATATCCTTCGACCTGAGCCCTGTCGTTGCGGGCGGCCGCAGTGCTGTCCACCGTTCCCGGCAACGGCCCCGTAGGTATGGTCTGGGCGATCGCTGGTTCAACCATTGCCGCCGCGAAGGTTGCTGCGGTAAGGATTTTCCATGTCATCGGTTCTGTTTCCTCTCTCATTTTCTCAGCGGTCCAGGCAGATTTTTCGGCAGTTCCACTGGCGAGCCGGATCATTGACGCAATTGTCTGATTTTTGTACCTGTAACAGCAGCACCCCATATTGCACAACCGAAGGAAGCAAGTTCATGCGTTTGCGAAAACTCTTTTTGGCTGCGGCGGCACTTTCGGTTTCTGGCGCGGCGCTGGCCAATGGCTACATGGTGAACCTGCAGCCTGCGAATGGCGCTACGGTGAAGGGCCACGCCGGCCTCCACGCGGTGGATGACAAGACCGATCGCGCCCTTGTACGAATTGTCGCCCCCGGCCTTGCAGCCGACAAACGGGGAACCATCCGGGTTCTCGTCATGAACCTCGGAACCGAGCCGTTTGAATTCGGCCCGGACGATGTGACTCTCACCCTGGCCGATGGTTCCGAACTCAAGAAGGTCCCGCTCGCGGAGTTTGATCGTGGCTATGGCCTCATCAAGCGGGAGCAGAACCGCGCAGCAGCCGTCACCGCACAGAACAACAGCACGCTGTCGTCGCTGATGGGACAAACCCAATCGGGGATGCCCGGCAACTCTCCCGCGGCGGCTCCAAATATCGGAACGCGCCAGACCGATTTCGAATCGCTCAGGCGCAATCTCGATGACGAATATCTGCAACCCGGCGGCAAGACACTGGACGCCCTTTATCAGCTGCTGATGCCAGACCAGGTGGCTCCTCAGGCTGCTTCGGGAGGATATTTGGTGTTCGAGATGCCGAAACGGAACAAGAAGTCCACGGCCGATGCCGATCTTCCGATCACGATTACCGTTCGCACCGGCGACAGCATCCATCACTTCACAGGTGTACTCAAGCGGAGCTGATCGGCTACGATCAACCGCAACCCCGAAGCCCGCATGCGATCTGGTCGGTCCGACCAGATCGCATGCGGAGGACTTGGATCGAGTGCCTTCGGGCAAAGCACCTCGCCTCCACCCCTTTCTATGATCCGCTCGTCGGGGAGCATCAAGCCGGCGCACGCCCGAACACTTTGACGCACCGGGGCGACGAACGACTTCGAAGGCGGACACGCTGCGGATGTTCACAACTGTTCCTGTCGCAAAGGAGCAGCTCGCGCCTGACCTTGCTGTTGTGTCGGTGCGATAAAATCTTCCACTGATGGAAAAGCTTCGACCTGGCTGATGACAGCTTTCATTCGCAGGTGCACTTCGGCAATCTGCTCGCGCTCTTCGATTGCATCAAGCCGGGGATCGAAGCTTTGCGGCATCAACCCGTGACCGATGAACGAACTGGCCCAGCTACTCGTCTGAAACGTCTCGAAATCATTGAGCGGAACATGCCCTCGCGCGGCGAAGATATCGAGTTTGCGTTGCAAAGTTTCAGGTACGGCCGTTTCGCGACAACGGTCCCAGAACAACTCTCCAATCCGGTGATTGAGCTTGTAATGCAAGATCTGGAAATCGCGCAGATTGGAAGCGACACAACGAATGATGTCGTCATAGGTCTGCGCTTCGGGAAACTGCCCCGCTTCGACTGGAAACAGCGCCATCAGTTGCGAGATGCAATTATGAGTCATATGCAACTGCACGGCATCAAGCGGCTCAAGTGAAAAGGCGGCTTCGCCGATGGCTACGCAGTTCCCTACCCAACAGCGACGACGAATGCCCTGGTTGAGCGGCGACACTGCCACCTCGCTGTTAACCGGCGCCCGCGCGAGGCTTGGCAGGCTTTGCGCCATTTCCTGGTCGGATATTTGGCGGCTGTCATATACGGCAACGACGCTCGTGCGATTCTGCATCGGAAAGAGCCCGATCCACCCCTGCGCGAATGCCGAAATCTGGCTGAACGAGGGTAGCGGCTGAAGTGTTCTGGCCGACGCGACCATGACACGGTCGCATGGCAGCCATTCACGCCAGGACTCCAGTTCGGTGCCCGGCAAGCGACCGATCAGCCGCCCTTCCGGTCCGGAGGCATCGACAAACAGGTCGGCCTCCACCCGTTCACCGTCATCAAGCACGACAGCCGCGATCCGGTCCCCGTCGACCTCGACGTCCGCAAGCGTGGCCTCCTTCGCTGCAATGCCCAGCCCGAGCGTGCAATGCCGCAGCAGCACGGCATAGGAGCGGGCATCGATGTTATAGCCGAATGTCGCGCGGAGGGAGGCGCCGTCCTGCGGGACAGGGACACGGCCAGCCCGCGCTGCCATGGCAGCGAGCGAGAAAGCCTCGAACTCGGACCGCAGTCCATCCTGGCGGGCCTTGGTCCAGAAATGCGTAAACTCGAGGGGCGCATCAGCGATTTCACGATCATAGCCGTGGAGAAACGGGGCGCCAGCGCCGCCCCAGCCATTGAAACGCTGGCCCGCCACAGGCACGGCCTTGCACGTTGTCCACACGAGCCGATCGTTCAGGCCGACACGCAAATGATAGCCGTCCAGAGCGGGAAGCGCGGAATAGCAATCGGTCGCTTTCAACAGGCTGGGCAGTTCGATCACCCGCACCTTGACCCCTGCGGCGCCCAGCGAGCGAACAATTGCCGCGGCAGCCATCCAGACGGGAGCATCGCGGCCGATCACCACCACATCGTTTACCGGCCTCACGGTCTGACCTCCTCGGTAACCGCAGCCAGCGGGGATTCCGGCGCGCAATAATCGGCGATGAAATCATCGTGGCTGGGCATTTGCCCGACCTTGTCACGGATCATGGTGCGCAAGGCATCCAGACCGGCGATCATGTCATCCTCCGGCTCTGTATCTGCCAGCCGGCTATAGCCCTCAGGAACAAGACCCTGACCAACGAACACGCTCAGCCAACTCGGCGGCGAAAACAGCCCATGATAGCGCTTTATGATCCCGCTGTGGCGGAAGATCTCGATCTTGTGGTTTAGGCTGTCAGGAACCTCCATGGCGGCGCAATAACGCCAGATTTCGGCGTCATCGCGCGTGTTGAGCTTATAGTGCAGGATCAGGAAATCCCGGATCCGTTCATACTCCATGTCGATCAGGCGGTTGAATTCATCCCGCAGCCGCGGGTCGATCCGCTTTATCGGGAGTAATGGCAGAAGCTGGAGGACCGCGACCTGAATAAGGTAGATGCTGGTGGATTCCAACGGTTCCAGGAATCCGCTGGCAAGGCCGATGGCAACGCAGTTCTTTTCCCAGCTGACGACGCGCCTGCCCGCCTGGAACCTGAGCATGCGCGGCTCTGCCAGAGGTTTGGCGTCCAGGCTGCGTAGCAGCGAAGCGGCCGCGTCCTCCTCCTTGATGAAGGACGATGAGCAGACATAACCATTGCCGGTACGATGCTGCAAGGGGATGCGCCAGCGCCAGCCGGCCTCCATTGCCGTGGAACGCGTGAACGGAGTAAACTCGCCGCGCTCGCTGGGAACGGCAAAGGCACGATCGCATGGCAACCACTTGGACCAGTCTTCCCACGCCACTCCAAGAGTCTTGTCCAGCAGCAGTGAACGAAAGCCGGAACAATCGATAAACAGGTCGCCAGTAATCGACTCTCCGGATTCTAGTGTCAGCGAACGGACATCGCCGCTTTGCGGATCGCGAACGATTTCCCGGACCTTGCCTTCGGTGCGGATTACCCCGCGCTGTTCGGCAAGTCCACGAAGAAACACGGAATAAAGACTGGCGTCGAAATGGTAGGCGTAGGAAAAGGTCGAATCGATCGCCGCCTGATCCGTGCTCGGAAAGTTGAATCGGCGCATTCGCGCTGCTTGCACGGCGAACGAATATTCCTGAATATCGGATTCCCAGCCGCTGCGCAGGGCTCTTACCCATCGATGATGAAAGACGTGGGCCGTATCGGCCGTTCCGTGCGTGCCAAAGGGATGGATATAACGCGAACCCTTCGTACCCCAGTCGACAAATTCGATGCCAAGTTTGAACGCGCCCTTGGTGGCCCGCATCATTTCCGCTTCATTGACGCCAATCGCGTCGTTGAAATTCTTCATTTGCGGCAGCGTCGCCTCGCCGACGCCAACAATTCCGATTTCCTCCGATTCAACCAAACGCACGCGGCAACGGGACGAAGGCAGAAATGTCACGAGAGCGGTTGCCGCCATCCAACCAGCCGTCCCACCGCCCAAAATCACGATATCCAGAGGTTCGCCCATCCTAAACCATCCGTCCGCATGAGGCCGTTGTGAAATCTCTGGCTACAAATTCATGGCCAAAAAAGAAAGGGGGCCTCACCCGCAGGAGCGCCCCCTATTCCCGCTCCGCTTGTCTTAGCCGCCCATCTTCCACCGCACGCCGAAGGTGAACCTGCGATCCTGCCGGAACCAGCTATTCTGCATCAGGATCATCTTGCCCTCAGGGCTCTGGGAATCGGACATCTGCTGCTCGGTTACAGTCTTGGTATTGAGCAGATTGCTACCTTCGATGCTCAGTTCGATATTCTTGTTCACGCTGTAGCGGATCGATCCGTCGAGATAGCCCAAGGCCTTCGACCAGACCGGCAAGCCAACGCAGCAGTCGGCGGCGGTGATAAGATATCGACTCCGCCAGTTGTACGCGAGCCTTGCGCCGAACGGCCCCTTCTCAAACAGGCCGACGAGGTTGAAGGAATGCTTCGATAGCCCTTCGAGCGATCCCGGATTGATCGTGCTGGGCGTGTAAACCCCCGGCCACATGGACGCCAGGTTCGAATTCGGCACACCCTTGTTACGGATGAAGGTGTAGTTGGCCTGTATGCCGAAGTGATTGAACGGTTCGGGCAAGAAGTCGAAGAAGCGGTTATAAGCGACCTCGGCGCCCTGGATCTTCGCACCCTTGCCGTTTGCAGGGCCACTGACCTGAACCGTCCGGGTCACGCCGTTATTGGTAACTTCCGCAAAGAAGCGCCCGAACTGGATATAGTCGTAAAACTGCTTGTGGAACAGCGCGAGACTGAACATGCCGGCATTGGCAAAATAATGCTCAAGCGACACGTCGAATTGCCATGCAGTCGTTGGCTTCAGACGCGCATTGAACGCGCTGGCCATATATTCAGGCGCCGCGCCTATGATATTGCCCTGCGCGTCCTTGATCCACCGCGGATCATCAGGCGAAGTGCCCGGCAAGTTCTGACTGACACTCAGATAGCTTCTCAACAGTCCCATATCGGGTCGTGACATTGCCTTCGACGCGGCAAGACGCATCACCCATTTGGGCGAGAAATCAAAGCGCAGGTTGAAGCTGGGCAGGATATGATTCTGCGACACCTTGATGTTGATGGGCTTGCCTGTCCCGTCACCCATGGCAAACTGGACATCTTCAGGAGACATATAGCAGATGGAGCTATAGGGTACCTGGACAGGCTGGCCTGGTTGCGGCAGCGGCGGCGGCGACGCATTGCCCGTCAACCCGCCCGGAACGAGCGGAGTGGACGGACAGGCAGTTTCCGGGCTGGCCTGAAGCCGCGGATACTGTTCAAAGCCCAAGCTCTTTACACGCGTGTTGATGTAACGCACGCCGATATTGCCGCTAACCCTTACCCCACCAATGTGCAAGGTGTCGTTTCCGCCAAACTTCACCATCAGATAAGCAGAGCGGGTCGTTTCCGACACGTCGGCGATTTCGTTTTGCGCGAAACAGCTGTTGGGCATTTCCGTCGGAACGCCAGTGCCTGGCTGACCATTACGGCTACAGACCGGGATAAAGGAACCGATACCACCCGCGCCGGTAACTGGATCAGGATTTGAAATCTTGTCGCGGCTGAACAGGTCAAGCTGGTGATTGGCAAGGAACGAGAAAGGAACATGTGGGAACATGCCAAGCGAGCCGCCGAAGAACGGATTGCCAAACTCTCCCACCTTGTAGAAATTCGCGGGGTAGCCGTTGAACGTCGTCGTAACGCCATTGCTGGTGCACGATCCCGGCTTCGAATCCGCGTTGAAGTAGATGTACTGGCAGCCTTGCGTCCAGGTATTGGCAATGTTGGCCCAGTTATAGGAGCTGCCTTGCACCCGCTGATCGCGATCGGCATAGCGTACGCCGAACTTGACGGTATCTGCCCAGTCGAACGGAGTATTCCATTCGCCGTCGAAGCGCATGGCCACTTCCTGACCCGAACTGTCCTGAACATTGTCCGCAAGGTCGTGGATATAATAGTTGTTTGGATTCGAAAGTCCGCCCGGAGATTGGGCGATGTTCGTCGGCGCGTTGAATGCCAAAATACGCGGGTGCGTACCGAGGTTGTCAAGTTCGACATCTGCCCATGACGATAAAGTCAGTGCAGCATCGTACAACTTGATAGTCGAATCGACATATTGTGCGTCGAAATTGAACCGAAGATTATCGGTCGCCTCATATTTGAGGTTGAACCCGCCTTCCTGGGTCATATTCTGACCTTTGGAATAGCGGTTGCTTGCATTGACGCCTACACCGTGCTGGTCAGATGCCGAGCAATAGCCCTCAGGGTAGGTGTTCCACCCATAACAGCTACGGATCATGGCGGTGCCATCCGAGTTGAGTGCCATGTTGGCTTCATCCGCCGGAGGACCCCACCAGCCGCCAGCCATGTTGAATGTGCCGCGATCAATGAAGCCATCCTGCCCGAAGGTAAACGGGTCGGTCCCCGGGGCTGGCACTGGAATGTCGCTGTAGCCCGGCTGGAAACGGTAATTCGGATCGGAGCTGGGAATTCCGAACATGTTGACGCCAACGCCATGCTCGCGCATTACATTGTTATAGTTCGAGCGAATATACTGGAAAGTCGCTAGCCATTTCTGGTCGTTGCTTCGCCATTGCGCGGCCGCAGCAACACCCGTCCGCTTACGCTCATATGTGGTGTCCAGCATATTTACGCCAGTCGGAATGACGACAGCACCTGGTCCAAACTGGGCGTTGACGTCCTGGCTGCCGGAAATCATACCTCCAGTAAAAACGCCCGCGCGGTAGGACTGCAGACCCAGAGATGCAGTATTGACGTGCGAGTAGGCGACATGCCCCATAATACCGATTTCACCGATTCCGGTGTTCCAGCGATTGCTGTAATATGCGTTGAGATCCGGTGACCATTTCTTGGCCGCGTCTCCATAATTGGCCTTGGCACCGATCTGTATCAGTTCCCCCTTCGCGTCGAAGGGAACGCGCGTACGCAAGTTGACCGAACCGGCGATACCGCCCTCGATCAGGTCCGCCGTCTGGTTCTTGTAGATGTCGACGCCGCCCAGCAACTCCGCCGGAACGTCACTCCACGACAGGCCTCGACTACTGTTCGCAGAGAAGGTGTCGCGGCCGTTGAACTCGTTGCGGACCTGCGGGAGGCCGCGGATGATCACGCCGTTAGGTTCGGCAGAGAAGTGCGCGGTGTCACTGCTCACTGCGAAACGGTTGACCGTGATGCCGGGCACGCGCTGCAAAGCCTCCGCAACCGACTTGTCGGGGAAGGCACCGATATCCGTCGCCGTGATGGAGTCCATCACGGTGTCCGCATTCTTCTTGCGCACGGCAGCCGTCTGCAACGCTCCGCGCAAGCCGGTCACGATGATCGTGGAATCCGAGCCCGAATCTTCGGCTTTTTTGCTGGTTGCCGCGTCCGTGCTTTGCGCGAATGCCGGCGTACTTGTCGCACAAATGGCCAGCGCGAGCGACGACGCGCCCGCAAACAGCATCCCATTTGAATGCATGGAAACTTTTCCCATCATGCCCCCTCCACGAGGTTGGCCCCCAACCGAGCCATCAGTTATAAAATCCGTTAGACAATCGCGCATCGGATCAAGCCGATATCACGCCAGACGAACCCTCGAATCATTTTGTCCGAGTAATTGAATAGGTAACCAAATTGGTCGTTTAGCGCAAGGCTCTGCAAGAAAAATAATCCTCAGACATTTCTACCCTCCTGGCGTTTAAAGCGTTGTAGTTCGAACCATCAGACTGATTAAATTGTCGATAAATCAAATATTTATGACTCACATGACCACAATTGCCTTGAGGACGGAATCAGCCTGATCGATCAGGTTGGGCAGATCGCGCGGCAGGTCGTTCATCGCCACGCTGTGCGTATGAAGAGCACGCATCGGCAACTTTCCACTGCATATGGCAGCTATTACTCTGTCAAAATCACCCGCAGTGGCGTTTCGGCTGCTCAGCAAGGTCGTTTCACGCTTGTGAAATTCGGGATCCGGGAAAATCAGGTCATCCTTGACGACGCTCACCAGCACATAAGTGCCGCCGTGCGCAACATAGGCAAGTCCTGCGGACATCGCCTGGATGTTACCCGTCGCATCGAAAACGCAGTCAAAGAATTCTCCGTCCGTTGCCGCCGCCAGATCAGCTTTCAACTGATCGGAAACCAACAATGTGTGAGCAATGCCAACCTTCTCGCGCGCATGATCAAGCCGGGCCTGCCGCGTGTCGATCAAGGTCACATCCGCACCGTCGAGCTTCGCGAACAGCGCCACTGCGACGCCGATCGGTCCTGCCCCGACAACCAGCACACGATCGTCGCGGCGCACAGCCGCGCGAGACACTGCATGAGCGCCAATCGCGAGGAACTCAACCATCGCAGCGTGGTCGGGCGACAGCCCGGTAGCGTCTATCAGTGCCCTTTCCGGCACAAGCACATATTCGCTCATTGCACCGTCCTGGTGCACGCCAAGAACGGAGATGTTGCTGCAGCAATTGGGCTTGCCGCGGCGGCAGGCACGGCATTCGCCGCAGGCCAGATAGGGATTGACGGTCACCAACTGACCAATGCCGAAGGCGGAATCTTCCCCGGTCGCGGCAACCGTGCCTGAAATCTCGTGCCCCATCACCCGCGGGTAGGAGAGGTAAGGCTGGGTCCCCGAATAAATATGATAATCGGTACCGCACAAACCGACCCGCGCGATCTTCAGCAGAACTTCACCCGGACCGGGCTGAGGCCGGGCTCGTTCTATCACCGAAAGCGCGAATGGCGCGTCGCACAGAATCGCCTTCAATGGCCGCGTCCCGGACAAGACCCTTCACCACCCATCTTCACTGAACTTTCCTTCCTATCATGCGAAATCGATCCGCAGGGCGCTTGCCAGGCGGCTCGGCAGTCGGTCCGGCAGCGTCACCGTCAGGGCCGCGCTGTCCTGTTGGAAATGGAGTTGCGCAGGATTGCCCAGCAATGTGACGCGCCTGATCCGACGCTGGTCATGGGGATTGCCGGCGGCCAGCGACGCGATCGAAACGCGACCGCGCGGTTCGCCCAGAGTGATCGCATAGAGGGCCCCACCACCTGTGGTGAACCGTATGTCCTGCGCCGTATAGGCCACGTCTTCCCGAAACATCCCGTCCTGCGTTTCGGTCGGCCCCTCGCCGTGGATCTTCCACGGGCGCGTGCCATGGATAGCGGCGGCGTTGACCTTCATCCATGCGGCCAGTTCGACCAGCAACTGGTCGGATTCCGGCGGCAGGCTGCCATCGGGATAGAGCGTGACGTTCAGCAAGAGATTGCCGTTCTTGCTGACGATGTCAGCCAGCAGGCCGATGACCGTCGCTGTCGATTTATGGGGAAAGTTCTCGCTGAAGAACCAGTCCGCGTTGGACGTATCGGTCTGCCAGGGCCGATCCTGAATGCCCTTGAGCACCCCGCGCTCTACGTCCTGCACCACCGCGTTGCGATGGAATTCACCGGAGCCGGTCTGCTTGCAATTATAGACCGCTTCAAGCTTGTCGGTCCGCGCTATGCTGCTGTTATAGAAATGGGCGAGCAGGCTGCGCCCGGTCTCCCCGAACGGCAGGCCGCCGTCGCTGTACAACAGGTCGGGCTGGTAGCTGTCGATCAGATCGCTGATCCGGTCGAACCAGTGGCGGTGAAAGGCCGGATTCTTGGTATACCAGGACTCCGGGGTATTGATGAACGGTTCACCCCGGTTGTCGTGGTAGAGGTCGGCAAAGCGGGCGTCGCTACCGTCATAGGATCGGCCGAGCATAGGCCAGAACTGATCATATAGGTGGCTGGGATGCCACCAGGTATAGCTTGCCCCCAGATGCTCGGACACGCCAAAGCGCAGCCCCTGGCGCTTTGCCGCCGCCTGCCACGCACCGACAATGTCGCGTTTCGGCCCCATCTCCGCCGCATTCCAGCGGTGATGGCGCGAGCGCCACAGGTCGAAATTGTCGTGATGAACACCCATGGAGACGAAATATTTGGCTCCCGCCGCCTTGTATTTCGTCATCAGCGCATCGGGATCGAACCTCTCCGCCATCCAGAGCGGAATGATGTCCTTATAGCCCTTTTCCGAAGGATGACCGTAGGCCTTGAGGTGATGGTCGTAATGCGGATGGCCGGGAACATACATGAAGCGCGCATACCAGTCGCCCTGCCCCGGAACCGCCTGGGGACCCCAATGTGCCCAGATCCCGAATTTGGCGTCGGCGAACCAGGAAGGGACTTCATAATTGTTCAGACTTGCGACCGACGAATCAAAACGGCCGCCGGCGATCCTGGCCACGCCCTGCCGCGCACTGGCGCTCGCAGGAGCGAGCGCCGAACTCAAGGCAGCCGCCAACGGTGCCCCAAGTAATTGGCGCTTGGTAAAGCCCGACATCCGATTCTCCCCTGATGCGCACCTCTATGAGGTGATCGTCTGCACTTGTTTGCATATTTACAAACATATTTTCAAGTTGCAATTGAGCCTTCGATTGACGAAATCGGATGACGGTGCCGCCATCGAATGCCAGGGGGATGAACGAACGTGCCGCGATCCGAACTCAAGCGCGCCTACGCGGCACCAGCAGTCGAAAAGACCTTTGAGGTTCTCGAATACCTCGCCACCCACCCCAAAGGGGCGCTGGTCAGCGAAATCGCCGCCGATCTGGGGCGAACGGTGGGCGAGCTTTTCCGGATCATCGTCGTGATGGAGAATCTGGGATATTTGCGTAAGTCCCAGACAACAGACCGATACACGGTGAGCTACAAGCTTCTGGACGTTGCGTTCCGGGCCACGCCATCGCAGGATCTGGTGCGGGCCGCTTTACCCGAAATGCAGGGGCTGGCGCTGGAAACGGGCCAATCCTGCCATCTGGTGGTGCCCGCCACGGGCCACGGGATGGTCGTCGCGCGTGAGGAGCAGCCTGGCACGCGGGGATTTTCCCTGAAGGTCGGTACTATCGTCGACATCCTCAAAAGTTGTTCGGGCCAGGTGATCCTGGCCTATTCCAACCAGGCACGGGTCGACCGGATCGTGCGCGAGGTTGAGGAAGAACGGCATGTGACGGTCGACCGCGAATGGCTGGCGGAGCGGCGGGAGGCGATCCGCCTGGCCGGTTTCGACAGTCGTCCCAGCCCGATAACCTACGGCGTCACCGACATCAGCTTCCCCATCTTCGGTTTCGACAAGGATGTGGTTGCGGCCCTGACCATTCCGTTCCTCTCATTGATCGACGGGTCGCAGAAGGTCGAAATGGACGCGGCGCGCGACATGCTGCGCCGCACGACGGAGCGGATTTCCGATCGGCTGGGCTACCAGCCCTAGGACGGATCGACATTCAGCCCTGACGGCCTGCAAATGTTGGCCTTTCGTGCTTCCGGTGCTCACCTACTGAAAGTAGGCTGCGCGCCGGGTCACGAAAAACCACCATTTTCGGCTCGTCATCATCTGAATGTCGATCCGTCCTAACCGTGCTTGCGCGCTTCCCCAGCGGAAACCATCGCGTCAAACATCCTTCCGCAGATGTTCAGCCAGCATGAAAATGCGTTCGGCAGGCTGCCATTTCACGCCACTGCCGGCTGACGGCACCGGCTTCTGGAACCGGTCCATCTGCGCCTCCCAGGCCTGGGATTCCGCGCTGCCAGTCCGATCTTGAGGCTCCACGTCGCCCGCAGTCTCCGTAATCATCACCAGCCTGTCGCCGGTACGATAAATCTCCATCAGCGTATTGCCGGCATCAAGGATGTCCTGCAACACCCGCGCGGGCACGTTGCCCGGTCGATGCCACCGCTCATATTCTTCCGCCAGCGCCTCGTCGCTGAGATCGAGCACATAGACCTGCCGTGCCATCAGGCTCCTCCCATCGCCATGTTACGGGTGACCCGGCGGCCGAACCAGGCGATCACTAGGAAACAGACCAGCGGCACGAACATCGCCATTGCCAGCGAATGAAGCCGCTCCGCCATAAGGCCGGTCAGCGGCGGGAAGATGGCTCCGCCGATAATCGCCATGACGATCAGCGAAGAGGCAATTCGCTTGCTCGGCCCCAGTCCGGCAAGGCCGAGCGTGAAGATGGTCGGGAACATGATCGACATGAACAGGCTGGTCAGTCCCAACGCGACGACCGCGATCATTCCTCCCGCGCTCATCGCGACGCCGCACAGCACCGCCGCGATTAATGCATAGCCCGTCAGCAGTCGCGGTGCGGGGACATAGCGCATGAGCCCCGCGCCGGCGAACCGCCCGACCATGAACAGAAACAGACTGATGCCCAGCCATTGCGCGGCCAGTTTCTCACCAATGTCGGTCTGGTCCTGAGCGAAATTGATGAAATAGCTCCACACCGTCACCTGTGCGCCGACATAGAAGAACTGGGCCAGGATCGCCGCCCGCAGGCGTGGGCGGCGCAGCGCAGCACCCAGTCCGCCACCGGATTGATCGATACCCTGCCCTTCGGCGATCACGGGAAAACGCGTCAGCGCCACGATCGCGGCAAGGGTGAGGACAACGGCAGCCAGCGCAAGATAGGGCAGCCGTACCGCAAGGGCTTCGGCCGCACGATAGGCTTCGATCTGCGCGGGTTGCATGGCCGACAATTCGGCGGCGCTGTGCTCGATGCCCGAAAAGATCAGGGCGCCGCCCAGAAAGGGCGCGATCACGCCGCCAAGCCCGTTGAAGCTTTGCGCAAAAGTCAGGCGCTGCGCCGCGCTCTCCTCCCGACCCATGGCAGCGATCAGCGGATTGGCCGCGGTTTCCAGAAAGGCGAGACCCGCGGCAATGATGTAGAGCGCCACAAGGAAAAAGCCGAAGGCGCGCACTCCGGCCGCCGGCCAGAACAGCAGCGCGCCGGCCGCGTAAAGGCCAAGCCCCGCGATGATGCCTGCCTTGTAGCCGTGCCGGGCAATGAACCATCCGGCAGGAAGGGCGAAGGTGAAATAGCCGAAGTAGAAGGCCGTCTGGACCAGGCCCGACTCCATCCGCGACAGTTCCAGCGCCTTCTGGAACTGCTTGATCAGGATATCATTGAAATTATTGGCTATTGCCCACATGAAGAACAGGCTGGTAACCACCGCGAAAGCCACCAGGAAGCGGCGCTCTACCAGGGTCGCCCGGCCATCGGCATGGCTCTTTGACGGCTCTGCTGCTTCGTAATGCATGGATGACACTGCGCACCCTCCCCTTTTTGCTTTTCCTTTGATCACCTGCCGTCAGGCGTTGGACCAGCCTCCGTCGATGACATGGCATTGCCCGGTCACGAAAGCCGCCGCATCGCTGGCCAGCCACAGGACGACCGCCGCCACTTCCTCCGGCTTGCCCAATCGCCCAACTGGCTGCCGCGCTGAAAACCGGGCAAGCGCCGCGTCGAAATCACCCGTCACGCGCAGCCGCTCCTCCAGCGAGGGCGAACGGACCGTGCCTGGACAAACCGCATTGCAGCGAATGCCCTCGGCAACATGGTCCACGGCGATGGCTTTGGTCAGGCCGACGACGGCGGCCTTCGTCGTGTTGTAAACGAAGCGATCGGGCACGCCGATGATCGCGCCGGCGACCGAGGCGATATTGACGATCGAACCACCCCCCGCACCGATCATGCCAGGCAGGACGGCGCGGATCACCTGGACCATCGCCGCCACGTTGATCGCATAGGCTTCGTCAAGATCGGCCTCGGTACTGTCAAGCAGCGTGCCGCCATGAACCTTGCCGACGCAATTGACCAGAATGTCCCAGGCCGCACCCTCCTGCGCGAAAAGCGCGGCGATTGATTCAGGGTCGGTCACATCGACAAGGCGGGTGCGGCATCCCGCCAGCGCCGCCAATGTTTCGGCATTGCGGTCGATCGCCAGGACATCCGCGCCCTGCGTTGCCAGCAATTCGGCGCAGGCTTTGCCGATCCCCTGCCCGGCGCCCGTCACCAGCGCCCTCTTGCCAGTGAGGCCGAAGGGACTGGGGGTCATGTTCGACTCCTGTTCGGCAGGCAGGCCGGACCTGCCGCCTCGAACTGCTTGTAGGTCAGGATGAATTCCTGGTGGCCGAGTTCTTCTGAAAGGCTTTGCCTGCCTCCTGCGACATCGACCACAGCGTCGTAGATCTCGTCGGCGACCTGATCCAGATCGGCCGCACCCGCCAGGATGCGCCCTGCGTCCACATCCATGTCGCTCGACATGCGGGCATAGGTTTCGGGGTTGGCGCAGATCTTGATGACCGGACTGATCGCCGATCCGACCACGGAACCGCGCCCGGTGGTGAACAGGACCAGATGGCAACCGCAGGCAATCAGTTCGACGATTTCGGCATTGTCCGAAATATTGGGAAAGCCGAAACGGACTTCGCCATCAGGCACCACGTCCAGCAGGTAAAGCCCAGGTCCGGAAGGATGGTCGCCGGGTTTGAGCAAGCCCGAAATCGGGCTGTTTCCGGATTTAGAATAGGCTCCGAGCGACTTTTCCTCCTGCGTCGTCAGCCCGCCTTCGGCGTTGCCGGGCGAAAAGCTGCCATAACCAAGGACGGTATAATAGCGCTCGGCCTTTTCCACTACCTGTTCGATCAAGACGCCAAGTTCGGGCGTGATCGCTCGTTCGGCCATGATCTGCTCGCAACCGATGAGTTCACCGGTTTCCTCGAAGATGCAGGTTCCCTGTTCCGCGATCAGCCGGTCGAAGGTTCGACCAACGGCCGGATTGGCGGTGATGCCACTGGTCCCGTCGGACCCGCCGCAAATCGTCCCGACGACGAGGTCGGCAATCCCCATTTGCACCCGTGGCGTGCTTTCGGCGCTGACGGCGAGCAGTTCGCGTGCCTTGGCCACGCCGGCCTCGATCGTCTTGCGCGTGCCGCCCTGCTGCTGGATGACCAGCGTCTCCACCGGGCGGCCGGATCGGGCAATCCGTTCCGCCAACCCTTCGCGGTCGAACCCCTCGCAGCCCAGCGAGAGCAACAAGACCCCGCCCACATTGGGATGGGTCGCCAGTCGGGTCATCATCGTATCGGCATAGGCATTGGGGAAGCAGCCGGGAAAACCGATCAGCTGGACATTATCGTCCGCCACCTCCGTCACGATCCGGCGCGCGACATGATGCGCGCACTCGACCAGATAAGCGACCAGCACGACGTTGCGAATGCCTTTGCGCCCGTCGGGCCGAAGATAGCCATTCCAAAGGACAGGAGCATCGTTCATGTCGGATCTCCGTCCCGCAGCACGTCGCGTTCGTGCGACGGAATATAGTCGCTGCGCAGGTTGTGCCGGTGCACATGTTCTCCTCTTGCTGCAGGGCTGGTCATGGTGCCGATCGGGATGCCATAGCGCATCACCTTGTCGCCGCTCGCCAAATCGCGGCGCGCCAGCTTGTGCCCCAGGCCGACCGCGCCTGCCGCGATCACTGGTGCCCCATCGATTTCCACCTGCTCCCCTGCATCGATGGGAGCGACGCAGATAACCACATTGTCGGCGGGGTGCAGGGCAATGACCCGGACGCGATCAGTCATAAGAAAATCCATAGAAGCGTGCCGCGTTGCCGCCGAACACGGCGGCGCGTTCGCCAGGGTCGAGATCATCGAACAGGGCCAGGGCCTGGTCGAGCCAGTCCCGATATCCCCCGGCCAGATTCAATACCGGCCAGTCGCTGCCCCACATCAGCCGCTGCGTACCGAAGGCGGCGCGAACCGCCTCGACATAAGGGGCAATCGTCGCCGCCGACCAATCATCGCCTGCCTCGGTCCACAGGCCCGAAACCTTGCAATAGACGTTCGGTTGCGCCGCCAGCCGCGCGATGGAATTCCGCCATGCAGCGCTGTCGCCGGAAGCGATGGCCGGTTTGCCGCAATGATCGAGCACGATAAGCAAATCGGGATGCTGCGCGGCGAGCGCGACAATATCGTCGATCTGGTGCTGAAGCACCAGCGCATCGAAGCGCAGCCCGGCGACGGCCATCGCCTCCAGCAAGGGGCCGAACGCCGACTGTAATATCCAGCCCGGTTCAGGCTCGCCCTGGATCATCGGGCGCAATCCCTTGAGCAGGGGACGGCGAACCAGCGCGGATAGCTGTTCCAGTGCATCCGTCGCGGCAAAGTCGATCCAGCCGACCACCGCTTTGACATGGGCGGCCCGCTCGGCAAGTTTCAGGATGAAGCGGGTTTCCTCGACCGCCGGAGCCGCCTGGACGAGAACGGTTCCGGTCACGCCGGCATCAGCCAGCAGCGGCGCGAGGTCGGCAGGAAGGAAATCCCGGTGGATCAACGCCAGGTCGGGGGTTGGCCAGTCAGTGAACGGATTGGCCAACTGCCAGAAGTGCTGATGCGCATCGATCATCCGCGTCAGCCTTGCAACTCTTGGACCACCGGGACCGGCGCGTTGTCCGGAATAACTCCTTCATCCTTCAGCGCCGTCCAGAAAGATGACGGGATCGGGGTGCTCGCGAGGGCCAGCGTGCGGTCGACCAGATCGGCTCTGCCAAGCCCGACCAGAACCGACGCGATAACAGGATGCGCGCGGGTGAATTGCAGCGCCGCGGCGGCCAGGGGCACTCCGGCCTCATAGCAGAGCGCCTCGATCCGGCCGACCCGCGCGATTATCTCGGGCGGCGCAGGCGCATAGTCGAAATAGACGGGTTGGCCCGAGCGCGTTCCAGTCGCCAGAATACCGCTGTTGTAGACGCCGCCGGCCACGATCCGCGCCCCATGGGCTGCGACACGATCGAAAAATCCGTTCAGCGGTTCCTGTTCCAGCAAGGTGTAACGCCCGGCCAGCAGGAAGCAATCGAAGCGTCCGACCGCCATGGCCTGGTCGATCACCGCGGTCTCATTGACGCCAAGCCCGATCGCGTCCACCGCCCCGCTGGCGCGCAGTTCGTCCATGGCCCGGTAACCACCCTCCGCGAACTGCGCAAAATGGTGCGAATGCATCGCTCCGTGCGTCAACGATCCCAGATCATGCGCGTAGAGCAGCTCAATGCGATCCAACCCCAGCCGGCGCAGGCTCTCTTCAAACGAGCGCATCACCCCATCATAGCTGTAGTCGAAGTGCACCTTGTTCGGCAGCGGGTCGGCAAATCCGTCGCGCATGGGGTGCAGGCTTTCGCTTGTCGGGTCGAGCAGGCGTCCGACCTTGGTCGAAATGACGAACTGATCGCGCGGCAGATCGCAAAGGGCCACTCTTAGACGCTGCTCCGACAAACCCATGCCGTAATAGGGCGCCGTGTCGAAATACCGAACACCGCTTCGCCACGCACGGTGCACCGCGTGGACCGAGTCAATGTCGCGCACAGCCCGGTAGAGATTGCCGATGACCGCCCCACCAAAGCCGATTGGCGCAAGCCGTGCATTGCCCCACAAATTCTTATCCTTTCCCATGATTCACAACTAGGGAAGGTTTTTGCATATATGCAAGTTGATTTTTAAAATTTGCACTGCTGTGCAGCAATCGCGCTGGATCCCAAGATCGATAGCGACCACGATGTTCGTCACAATGCTCCACTCGGCACCCTTCTCTCCACCCGGCTAATCGCGGCGATCACCCATCCCTGCAATTTGCGATCCCACCAATGGCGAGCCGGGAAATTCTGGCGGCAACGCGAATTGCACATGCTCCTCGGCCGGATTCGCATTATTGTCTGAGTAATCATTGCAGATCGCGAGAAATGTAGCAATGCATCTTTCGGTATCCCGCTGGCATCGCGATGCGAGGACCTCCGCAATCATCCTCCAAAGCATAATTTGTATGAGTTTCTTTTGCAATTGTGAACTATTATTTTTATATGCGCAAAATCCCCGCTCTGACGGTCTTGGAGCGATAGGGCATAAAATCGGGACGCCATCAACCGAACAGGCGGCGTTCCATCATGAGCTAAACCATGGAGAGAGCGTGTGAAACTGCGGCGTCGTGAGCTAGTCGTGTCAGCCCTTGCCTTGGCAACCGCGGGTTGCGGCGGCGGCAGCGAATCAGGATTAGCCCCGCCCCCACCACCGCCGCCGTCGCCACCTCCTCCGCCGCCTCCTCCACCACCCCCTCCGCCCAGCCTCTACCCCAGCTACAATGTGAACCCGATCTCCGCGATCTCGACCGGCATGGGAACCGCCGAAGAGGTTGCCGCAAAGTTCAAGCTCGGGCTGAACATCGGCAACACGCTGGAAGCCACGGGCGGGGAAACCTTCTGGGGCAATCCGATGATCACCCAGGCATTTGTCGACAAGGCCAAGGCATCCGGCTTCGATGCGATCCGCCTGCCCTGCGCGTGGGATCAATATGCAGACCAGGCCACGGCGAAGATCAAGGCGAGCTGGCTCGATCGCGTCAGGGAAGTGGTGCAATATTGCATCAACGCCGACTTGTACGTCATGCTCAACATCCACTGGGACGGCGGCTGGCTCGAAAACAACGTCACGGTTGAAAAGAAGGATGCCGTCAACGCGAAACAAAAGGCGTTCTGGGAGCAGATCGCCACGCATATGCGTGACTTTGACGAGCGGCTGATCTTCGCCAGCGCGAACGAGCCGAACTGCGACACGACCACGCAGATGGACGTTCTATACAGCTATCACCAAAGCTTCATCGACGCGGTCCGCTCCACCGGCGGAAGGAACGCCTATCGCGTGCTGGTACTACAGCTTCCCAACGTCAACATGGACCTGTCCAAGACCTTGTGGACGCATATGCCGACCGACACTGTGAGCGACCGGTTGATGGTGGAACCCCATTTCTACAGTCCTCCCAATTTCTGCATCCTGTCCGAGGACGCGTCATGGGGTCGGATGTTCTATTATTGGGGTAAGGACTTCCATTCGACGATCGAGCCGGATCGCAACGCCACCTGGGGTGAAGAGCCCACTGTCGACGACCATATGGCGCTTGCCAACCAGATGTTCGTAAGCAAGGGCATACAGGTCATGCTGGGCGAATATGGCGCGCCACGGCGCACGACGCCGCTGGATCTGGAAAAGCACCTGGCCTCGCGGGCACATTGGATGAAATATGTGACCCAAAAGGCATTGGAGAACGGCCTTTGTCCCTTCCTGTGGGATACAGGTGACCTCATCAACCGCTGGACGACCGAGATCAAGGACCAGCAAGGTCTCGACGCCCTGCTGGAGGGTGCCGGCAAGAAGTGATCCATCCGGCCTCGTGATCGAAATCATTCCCGGCGGATGGCCTAATTGGCTGTCCGCCTCCTCCCTCTATCGGTCTACGGGAACGCCCCGTTCATTGATGTAAGGCGGGAGCTGCTGAAATCGGGATGGGCGCATATCACGCCTGCCGGTTCAGAGATGACGACCAACCCTGAACCGGCAGGACGCGGCTATGCCATCCCTCAGTCGGTCAGTGCCGCGTTGCCCCAGCTTACCGGGAAATCACCACCGCCGGGCCGGTCAGTCCGGGCAACCAGTTCAATGATGCGATAACCGGCAACCGATGCCTCAATCGATGCTGGAGCTGTTCCCGCAGCCTGCCATGCTGATTGGGACAGGAGCTTTCGGTCACCATAAATTTCAAACCGAACCCGGCGCCCGCCGGCATCACCTGAATCGTCGATCCCTACCTGTGCAACCAGCTTTCGCTTGCCCGGATTGCGCACCTCGATCCGAGAATTGGCCATGATTCCGATACCGTACGGAAATTTGGTGCCGTAAATGCTCAGTTCCTGGCCCAATGGAGCGCGATCGGCGCGAGCGCCGCCCCAACCGGCGTAACGCGGCGGTTCGCCCCCGCCCCGCGTGCCCGTCCACGGCCCCAGCCCGCGATGAATCATGGGATCGAGCTGGCGCGCCGTGACGCCATCGACCGCCGGATAGACATTGCCGGGCAGCTCTGACAGATAAGATCCATTGGGCAGCAAATGCCGGCCCGAGACGCGATAGACCAGCGTCTCGCGGGGGCCCACCGGCAGCTTGGTCTCCCCGACGAACTGCATGGTCTTGCCGCTCCACAGATCGGTCATGCCGATCTGCGCGTCGGAGGCCAGCTTAAGCTGTGCAGCCGTCAGGTCCGCTTCGATCGGGGCGCTGGTCCGATTGAGGAGGGCAACCGCCTTGTCTCCGTTCGCCAGCGTCTTGACGTAGATTTGCAGATCGTTGGAATCATAAGCCAGGACGGCCTGATGCCCGCCAGGATCCTGGTTGAGCGCAATGATCGCGCTGTTGCCCAGGACGGCAAGCTGTTCGGCATTGGCCTTGCGAAGATCGAAGCCGATGATCAGCGGTGCGTTGAGCATGGCCCACATGCTGAAATGGCTGCGCGCTTCGGTCATATGGGCGGCGTCGAACTCGCCGCTGCCGATAAACAGCATGTCGGGATCGTTCCACGACCCAGGGTGCGCATAAAGCTCGCGCCGCGCCGCCGTGTCCATGTTGTGAAGCATCCGGCTCCACTGCGGGGTGATATCCTCGCTCGTTCGCGACAGGTTGCCGACCTTGGCGGCCCAGCTGCGGACGTCCGCCGATCCCCAGATGCACAGCGAGAAGGTATATTGCCCGTCCGGATTATGCCGGTCCAGCGCCTGCGCAACCTCCTCGAACAACCCGCGGACCGCCTTGACATCGGTGCGCTGGATGGAATCGAAGTCGATCAAGGGCGAAAAGGCGCGATAGGTGCCGTTCTTCACCAACGGACTGGAAGCCGGCAGGGCGCGGATGCCGCAACCATCGACCTTGATGTAGTCGAAACCCCATTCCTTGAAGAAGATCCCGATGTCCTGATCCACATGGCCGTAAAGCCCGACTTCGCGCTCGGCCACAGACCCCTCCGGGTTCGTGCTCGAACCGTTGCCAAAGACCTGCCCGCAGGTGTTGCGCCCGATATCCGAATAAATCCCCGCCCGAAGTCCCATTGCGTGCAGCCGGTCGGTCAACGGCCTGAAGCTGGTGGAGCCGTCCGGCATCGCCGCCGACGGGAATGTCTTTGTGCGGATTATCACGCGACCTGTCGCCATATCGCGCTTCAACCACCAGCCGTCGTCGATATTGATGCTCTTGAAGCCCTTGGCGGCAAGTCCGCTGTTAACGATGACGTTCGCCGATGCGAGAACCTTTTCCTCGTCAATGTCGCCATGAAAAGCGTTCCAGCTGTTCCAGCCCATCGGTGGGGTTGCAGCCTGACCCTTGGTATTGGCGCTCCATCCGCCGGTTGCGGCAAGATCGTCCGCGAATGCCGGCCCTGCGGCGATCATGGCCAATCCGGCACTGGCCCAATAAAGCGAACGCAGCATTCCTTCACCCCTTTTGATTATCGATCGTCGCGCGACGGAATCCGTTGCCAGAACAATGCCGATGGCTGGCTTCCACCGCGCTGCCCATTCAAGCGCGATCCAAAGACCGCGTTCGATCAAGGCATGCCTATTAGTCATACAATATTGAAGAAGGCAAGCGCTCGATGACCTTGCGCTGGCGCCGGGTTCGGATTTTCCATGGATGCGCTCACCTTAACCGACACAAGGTTTATCCTGTCTTGTCGGAGCGATAATGCGTAAGCCAGATTCACAAGCCGCCCTGGTCAAAGGCGTGATAATTCGCCGAGGAACAATTTTATGTATGAGTAGTTATGTATGACGTCTTTCCATTCCCCTCCTTTTCAGGCTGAAGAATCTCACGTCTATTTTTATATATGTTATTTCATTTTCTTTCATGCAATGAGACGGCGTGATCATCCAGTTTGGAACAAGCCGATTCCTGCAGGCGCATGTCGACCTGTTCGCGCATGAAGCGCGCCTCGCCGGCGCGGACGTGCCCCCCATTGTCGTGGTCAAGACCACGCGCGACGCTGCCCGCACCAGCCGCGTCACGGCCTTTGGCGACCCGGCCGGTTTCGACGTGATCATACGCGGGCTGATCGACGGTAACCCGGTCGAGGGTACGACGCGGGTGCGCAGTGTGGTTGCGGGCTATGCAGTTGCGACGGATTGGACGAAAATCCGCGACCTTTTCACAACCAAAGCGACACATGTAGTCTCGAACACCGGTGACAGCGGCTATGTCGTGCCGGGCGACACCGAAACCGCTGCGGCCGCCCTGGTGGGCGATGAACCGCCTCGCGGCGGTTTTGCCCTGCTGCTGCTGGCGCTGCTGTACCGCCGCTGGGCCGCTGCGAAGGGGGGCATCACCATCCTGCCTTGCGAACTGGTTCCATCGAATGGCCAGGCGCTGCATCGCTCTGTGGCCGAACTGGCCCGCGCATCGGCTTTGCCTGCCGATTTTCTTCGGTGGCTCGATGCAGATTGCCTTTGGCCCGATACGCTCGTCGACCGCATCGTCAGCGAGCCGCTGGAACCGCTGGGCGCGATTGCCGAACCCTATGCACTATGGGCGATCGGGAGCCGGCCTGGCCTTGCCCTGCCCTTCAGCCATCCCGCAATCGTGATCACCGATGAACTGGAACGGTTCGAACGCCTGAAGTTACACATTCTGAATCTCGGCCATAGCTGGCTTGCCGACCGTTGGGCGCGAGCAGGCGCCCGGCGGGAGATGACGGTTCTCGATGCCATGCACGACCCGGACGAAGCCGCTGCGCTAAGCGATGTTTTCAACGACGAAGTGATCCCCGGCTTCGCACGGCACGGAATGGGCGATGAGGCCAGGGACTATGTCGCAACGACGCTTGATCGCTTTTCCAACCCATATCTGGCCCATCGGCTTGCCGATATTCACCAGGGCCACGGCGCAAAGGTCGCGAAACGCATCGGCGGGTTCATCGACTGGATATCGCAAACAGCCGATGGCGATCTTCCCATGCCGCGATTACGAGCCGTAAGAGCCGCGAACATCTGATCCTCCGCAAGCCGAGACCGCAATCAAACCACCCGGCCTGACCGGGAAAATCGCCGTCAGCCTTCCGGCCAGTAAAGGCGCATGGGATTGTCGACGAGCAGCTTGCGCTGCAACTCTACGGTCGGGGCTATGCGGGGGATCATGTCGACCAGCGCGCCATCGTCGGGAATGGCCTTTTCCATATTGGGATGCGGCCAGTCGGTGCCCCACAGCACCCGATCCTGATAGTCCGCCACCAGCGGCGCGACGGAGCAGGCAAAATCGTCCCAGGGCGCGCCCTTGGGATCGAGCCGGTCAGGGCAGGTCACCTTGGTCCATATATCATCACGACTGTCGAGCAGGCGGCGG
Organism: Sphingobium sp. LSP13-1-1.1; assembly: GCF_040676415.1. NCBI lineage: Bacteria > Pseudomonadati > Pseudomonadota > Alphaproteobacteria > Sphingomonadales > Sphingobiaceae > Sphingobium > Sphingobium sp. LSP13-1-1.1. Next base: position 225,611 of record NZ_JBEGHU010000023.1, read on the forward strand.
AACGCCTTCATGTCCATGCCGTCCGGGCCCTGGCTGACGTCGGGCCGTCCCATATGATCGATCACGATCAGGGTCGGAATCGCGTCCAGGAAAGGACGCATTTCCTCCAATATGTCCGCTTCGAAATAGACCACCACATGCCAGCCGAGCGACTGGATACGCTTTGCGATTTCCAGGAACTTGTCCTTGGGCGCGTCGTCGACCAGCCGCTTGAGGAAATTGAAGCGCACGCCCCGCATACCGCCTTCGTGCAGTCGTTCGAGTTCGGCGTCGGTGATGGCGGGATCGACCACGGCGACGCCGCGCGCCATGCCGGCCGACCTTGCGATGCCGTTCAGGGTCGCGCTGTTGTCGGTTCCATGGCAGCTTGCCTGTACGATGACGTTGCGCGCGAAACCCAGCCGGTCGCGCAGCGCGAACAGCATGTCCGGGCCGGCATCTTCAGGAAGATATTTGGCCTTGGGACTGAAGGGGAACTGCGCCATCGGGCCGAAGACATGGCAATGCGCGTCGACCGCCCCCGCCGGCGGGATGAAGCTGGGGACAGAGGGGTTTGCGTGCCAGGAAACGATCCGGTTGCTTTCTGGGGCGCTCATGCGAAAACTTCTCCATCCATCAACTTGCGAGCGGTGCGCAGCATGGCCGCGCTGGTGACGGCGCCGCTTTCGTCCAGTTCCATCACGCAGGTGGTTTCGCCGGTCGGATGTTCGACCGACAATATCTTGCGCGGGCCGGAAGGAACGCTTGCAACCTCGGCGGCAGGAGAACCCTCTATCAGGCAGGCCGTGGCAACGCTGACCGCGCCCAACACGCCGATCGAGGCATGGGCGCGATGCGGGATGAAGCTGCGTACCGTGACCGCGCCACCGCTGCGGGGCGGCGCGACGAGCATCATCTTGGGGACCGATTTTTCCCGGACGTCGCCCAGGTTCATCCGTTCGCCCACGGCCAGGCGGATCGCCTCTATCCGTGATTTGAGCGCGGCGTCATTGTCCAGTGTCTCGCGGTCCTCATAGCCGCTGATGCCGACGTCCTGCGCCTTCATCACGACGCAGGGCATGCCGTTGTCGATCAATGTGACGCGCACGCCCTCCACCACATCGAAGGCATTGCCGGTAGGTAGCAGCACGCCGCAGGATGAGCCGGCCGTGTCGCGAAACTCCAGCGGGACGGGCGCTGCGGAGCCGGGCACACCGTCGATCCTGGCTGCACCGTCATAGCACGGCTTGCCGCCGGGCGTGCTCACCGTGGCAATGGCGATCTGCCCCGTATTCTCCATGAATATGGCGACGCGGGTTTCATCGTCCAGCGCGTCGACGAGACCGCGCTCGATGGCGAAGGGGCCGACGCCCGCAAGGATGTTGCCGCAATTCTGCGCGTCGCTGACGATGGCCTGGTCCACGAAGACCTGAAGGAAGAGGTAATCGACGTCGACACCCTCCCGCTCCGACTTCTTCACCACCGCAACCTTGCTGGTCAGCGGATCGGCGCCGCCCATGCCGTCGATCTGGCGCGGGTCGGGCGAACCCATGATCCGCAACAGGAAGGCGTCGCGCGCGGCGACGTCGGTGGGCAGGTCTTCGCTCAGGAAATAGCCGCCCTTGGACGTGCCGCCGCGCATCCACATCACGCGGGCGGACCGATGGGGATCAGACATATTTCAGCCCCATTTCTTCCAGGCGCGGCCGCATGTTGTAGATGTCGAGACCCAGTTCCCCGGCCGCCAGCCGCACGCGCTTCGCCTCCTCCGCCGCCTCGCGCGCCTGCGCCTTTTCCAGCACCGCTGCGGCATTCGCGCGCGGCACGATGCAGACGCCGTCATCGTCCGCGATCACGACATCGCCCGGATTGACCAGGGCGTTGGCGCAGACGACGGGCACGTTCACGCTGCCGAGCGTCGCCTTGATCGTGCCCTGGGCGTGTACCGCCTTCGACCAGACGGGAAAGTCCATCTGCTTCAGATCGCGCACGTCACGCACCCCGGCGTCGATGATCAGCCCGCGGCAACCCCGCGCCAGTGCCGAGGTTGCGAGGAGATCGCCGAAATAGCCGTCGGTGCAGGGGCTGGTGGGCGCGAGGAGGAGGACGTCGCCTTCCTTCAACTGCTCGATGGCGACATGGACCATCCAGTTGTCGCCCGGCGGTGCCGAAATGGTGACCGCGCTGCCCGCGATCCGCGCGCCGGGGTAGATGGGGCGCATATAGGGCGCCAGCAGGCCGGTGCGGCCCTGCGCCTCGTGCACGGTGGCGACGCCGCATCGGGCGAGGCCGTCAATGACGGAGAGGTCCGCCCGCTCGATATTCTGGACAACGACGCCGGACATGATCCTGCTCCCCATGCAATGCAATTCGCATTTCCATGAACGAGGCGGTGAATGGGGACAAATCCGATCTATGCGCCGGCCATAAATTTTTGCTAATTATCCACCATGGCTCCTGACCAGTTCAATATCCGTCATCTTGCGGCCATGGCCGCCGTCGTCGAGCGGGGGAGCGTCTCGCTGGGCGCCCGCGCGGTCAATCTGACGCAGCCCGCCGTGACCCAGGGCATCGCGAAGCTGGAGGCGCAACTGGGACTGCCGCTGTTCGAACGGCAGCCGGGCGGCATGGCCCCGACCGAGGCGGCGCTGGCGCTGGCGCCGCGCGTGGACGCGGCGTTGCGCCTGATCGGCAGCAGCCGGGTCACGGCGGCGCAGATCCGCGCATTCGTGACGCTGGCGCGGGCGGGCAGCTACCCCGCGGCGGCGGCCGAAGCGGGTGTGACCGAACCTTCGCTGCACCGAGCGGTAAGCGATCTGGGCCTGGCCATGGGTTACAGGCTGGCCGAGCGGCGGGGTCGAGGACTGGTGCTGACGCGGCAGGGCGCGGCGCTGGCGCGACGGTTGCGGCTGGCGCTGGCGGAGCTGCGGTCCGGGCTGGAAGACATGGCCGACATAGGCGGGCAGGAAGGCGGGCGGATCATCGTCGGCGCCATGCCGCTGTCGCGCGCGCGCCTTCTGCCAGCAGCGATCGCGAGTTTCCGCGCAAGCTTCCCGCATGTCGACATCAGCGTCCATGAAGGCTCCCATGCGGAGCTTGTCGGGCCGTTGCGCGACGGAGAGATCGACATGATGATCGGCGCGCTGCGCGACCCTTCGATCGGGCAGGATCTGGTGCAAAGGCCGCTGTTCGAGGATCGGCCGATCATCATCGGGCGGGCGGGACATCCGCTGGCAGGCGGGTGGACCCCCGATGACCTGCGCCGTTTTCCCTGGATATTGCCGCCCGAGGGCGCACCGCTGCGACAATTGTGGCAACGCATGTTCGCCGCGCTGGGCGGAGCGCTGCCGGCCGTGCCGATCGAGTGCGGTTCGGTGATGACGATTCGGCAGTTGCTGCTGGGCGGCGATTATCTGACGCTGCTGTCGGTCGACCAGCTCGCGCTGGAACTGGAGGTGGGGATTGTCGCCGGCATCGGTCCGGCACCCGGTTCGGTCAGCCGGACCATCGGCGTCACCATTCGGGCGGGCTGGCGTCCGACGCGCCTGCAGGCCCGCTTCCTGGATGCCGTGGAAACCGAGGCCGGCAACATATATTCGTAAATTCTTATAAGGGGCGCATGGATTCGATTGGCGGACCGCCGGGCTATGCGCCATGCCCCGCTGCATGGAGCAGGAACTGGGTCTGATCGGATTTGGCGAGGCAGGGTCCACCTTTGCCGGGGCAGGCAAATGGGGCGCGCGCGCCCATGTGTTCGACCGCAAGACGGATGATCCCGCCGACGCGCAGGCGATGCGGGAGGCCTATGCCGCAGCCGGCGTGACATGTGCGCCGTTGCTGGAGCAGGCCTTGTCCGGCGCCGACCTGGTGGTGTCGCTGGTGACGGCGGACCAGGCGCTGGCCGTGGCGGAGGCGGCGGCGGCATGGCTGCGCGCTGGATCGATCTATTGCGACATGAACAGCGTCGCCCCCCAGACGAAGGAGCAGGCCGCGCGCCTGGTCGAGGCGGCGGGCGGCCATTATGTCGACGTGGCGGTGATGGCGCCGGTCAACCCGGCGCGCCTGTCCGTTCCGCTGCTGCTGAGCGGGTCCATGGCCGCGCAGGCTGAGTCCCGGCTGGCGGCCCTTGGCTTTTCGAACATCAATGTCGTCGGCGAAAACGTCGGCCGCGCTTCCTCCATCAAGATGATCCGATCCGTCATGGTGAAGGGGCTGGAGGCGCTGACCGCCGAATGCGTGCTGGCGGCCGAGGCAGCGGGCGTGCGCGAGGAAGTGCTCGCTTCCCTGGACGCCAGCGACAAGGCGCAATCATGGGGCGACCGGGCGGACTATAATCTGGACCGCATGATGATCCATGGCCTGCGCCGCGCCGCCGAAATGGAAGAGGTGGTCCGCACGCTCGACGGGCTGGGCACCGGCGCCGCGATGAGCCGGGGCACGGTGGAACGGCAGCACGCGATCGGCGCGCTGGGCGTGAAAGCGCCGGGCAAGGGGCTGGGCGCGAAGATCAGCCAGATCATTCAATCAAATGCACGAAAGGCGGATGCCGCATGAGCCTGATCATCGACTGTCACGGCCATTATACCGTATTGCCCAAGGGGCATGACGCCTGGCGCGAGGAACAGAAGGCGGCATACAAGGCAGGCGTGCCCGCCCCCGCCTATCCGGAAATTTCCGACGACGAGATCCGCGACACCATCGAGTCCAACCAGCTGCGCATGATCAGGGAACGGGGCGCTGACCTGACCATCTTCTCCCCCCGCGCATCGGCCATGGCGCCCCATTTCGGGGATGCGGAAGTCGCCAGGGAATGGGCGATCCGCTGCAACGACCTGATCGCCAGGGTCGTGGCCATGTTCCCCGACACATTTGCCGGCGTGTGCATGTTGCCGCAGTCGCCGCAGGCCGACATGGCGAACAGCATCGCGGAACTGGAACGTTGCGTCGACATGGGCTTCATCGGCTGCAACCTCAATCCCGATCCGGGCGGCGGGCATTTCCGGCATCCGCCGCTCACCGACCGTTACTGGTACCCGTTCTACGAGAAGATGGTGGAGCTGGACGTGCCGGCGATGATCCATGTTTCGGGGAGCTGCAACCCGGCGATGCATGCGACCGGCGGCTATTATATCGCGGCCGACACGATCGCCTTCATGCAGTTGCTGGAGGGAGACCTGTTCGCTGATTTCCCGACTCTCCGCTTCATCATTCCGCATGGCGGGGGCGCCGTGCCCTATCATTGGGGGCGCTATCGCGGGCTGGCCGACATGCTCAAGAAACCCAGCCTCGACACGCATCTGATGAACAACATCTTCTTCGACACCTGCGTCTATCACCAGCCGGGCATCGACCTGCTGGCGGATGTGATCGACAACAAGAATATCCTGTTCGGATCCGAAATGGTCGGCGCCGTGCGCGGGATCGACCCGACCACAGGTCATTATTTCGACGACACCAAGCGCTATGTCGACGCGCTCGACATCAGCGCGGAGGAAAAGCACGCCATCTTCGAGGGCAATGCCCGCCGCGTCTTCCCGCGGCTGGACGCGATGCTGAGGGAGCGGGGACTATGACGACCGAACACCCCGCGCATCAGGACATTCATGAATATCTCGCCGAGTTCGAGGATATTCCGGGCACGCGCGTCTTTACCGCGAAGCGCGCGCGGCAGGGCTATCACATGAACCAGTTCGCCATGAGCCTGATGAAGGCGGAGAATCGCGAGCGGTTCAAGGCGGACGAGCGCGCCTATATGGACGAATGGCCGCTGACCGAGGCGCAGAAGCAGGCGTTGCTCGCGCGCGACTATAATGCGTGCCTGGACCTGGGCGGGAACATCTATTTCCTGTCCAAGCTGTTCTCGACGGATGGCCTGCCCTTTGCCGAGGCGGTCAGCACGATGACCGACATGAGCTTTCCCGAATATCGGGAGATGATGAACAAAGGGGGCCGCTCCCCCGAAGGGCTTCGGTCCATCAAGGAGAAACGCTGATGGCCCGCATTACCGCAGGCGTCGCATCAAGCCATGTGCCGCTGCTGGGCGTCGCGTCGGATTTCGGCAAGGATCGGGACGAGTATTTCGGGCCCATCTTCGCCGGCTATGACTGGACCCGCGAATGGGAAAAGGCGGAGAAACCCGACGTCGTGATCCTGGTCTACAACGATCATGCGTCGGCCTTCGACATGAAGATCATCCCGACCTTCGCCATCGGCTGCGGCGAACGCTACAAGCCCGCCGACGAAGGTTGGGGGCCGCGCGCCGTCCCCGATGTGGAGGGGCATCCCGACCTCGCCTGGCATATCGCCCAGAGCCTGATCCTGGACGAGTTCGACATGACCATCATCAACGAGATGGATGTCGACCACGGCCTGACCGTCCCGCTTTCCATGATGTTCGGCAAGCCCGACGCCTGGCCGTGCAAGGTCGTTCCGCTGGCGGTCAATGTCGTCACCTATCCGCCGCCGTCGGGCAATCGCTGCTGGGCGCTGGGCGAGGCGATCGCCAGGGCGGTGGCGAGCTTCCCCGAGGACCTGAACGTGCAGATATGGGGCACGGGCGGCATGAGCCACCAGCTTCAGGGGGCGCGCGCGGGCCTCATCAACAGGGAATGGGACAATCGCTTCCTTGACGGCCTGATCGGGGAGAGCGACCATCTGCGCCGCATCCCGCATATCGAATATCTGCGCGAAACAGGCAGCGAGGGCATCGAGATGGTGATGTGGCTCATCATGCGCGGCGCGTTGGGCAGCAAGACCCGCGCGCTCCACCGCCATTATCATGTGCCCTGTTCCAACACCGCGATCGGCCATCTTGTGCTGCGGCCGGATAATGGCGAAGGATATGACATGACCGGCAGCGAAGGAGGACCGCCTATCGCTCCGACATGAGGCACATCGCCCGAAAATCCCCGGCAAGAGGGAGACGGGCGTCAAGGGAGGGTCATATGACACAGGCATTACGGGGTTGCGTGGGAACGATCGGGTGACCGGCCGTTTCTTCGACATCGGGCAGGTGCTTGCCGAGGTACAGCTCCTTCACCGGCAGATCGCCGCGGCTTCAAGCGCCGGGACGGATGGGTGGCGGCAGGAAGTGGTGCGACTGCGACGGCGGATGGCAGAGCAGATCGGGGCTCTCATTCCGCTGGTGAGTGCGGGCCGGCCAGGTTGCGATACGCCGCAGTTCGACGGCTTCCGCAAGGCGGTGTCGCGATTTCGGACGGCGGTGGCGGAACATCAGGCCCAATGGCCCGCCGTTCTGCTGGATACGAGAGACCCGGCCTATGTCGAGTCCGTCACCAGGCTTCGCAGCGCGCACGAGAATATGGATGAGAGTTTTCGCCGGCTGGAGAGCGGGTGAAACGAACCAAGTGAAGAAGGAATGACAGATATGCGTATTGCCCTGGCGGGCGCCGGAGCGTTCGGCGAAAAGCATCTCGATGGCCTCAGGAATATCGACGGCGTGACCGTCACCTCGCTGGTCGGCCGCAATCTGGAACCGACCCAGGCGATCGCCGCCAAATATGGCATCGGCCATGCCACCACCAACCTTGATGAAACGCTGGCCCGCGACGATGTCGACGCGGTGATCCTGTGCACCCCGACGCAGATGCATGCGGACCAGGCGATCGCCTGCATGAATGCGGGCAAGCATGTCCAGGTCGAAATCCCGCTGGCCGACAGCTGGGCCGATGCGCAGGCCGTGCTCGCGAAGCAGCAGGAAACCGGCCTGGTGTGCATGGTCGGTCATACCCGCCGTTTCAATCCGTCGCACCAATATGTCCATAATCTGATCAGCGCGGGCGAGCTGAACATCCAGCAGATGGACGTCCAGACCTATTTCTTCCGCCGCAGGAACATCAATGCCAAGGGCGAGCCGCGCAGCTGGACCGACCATCTGCTGTGGCATCACGCCGCGCATACCGTGGACCTTTTTGCCTATCAGGCCGGGCGGATCGTCGATGCCCATGCCATGCAGGGGCCGATCCATCCCGAACTGGGCATCGCCATGGACATGTCGATCCAGCTCAAGAGCGAAACCGGCGCGATCTGCACCCTGTCGCTGAGCTTCAACAATGACGGGCCGCTCGGCACCTTCTTCCGCTATATTGGCGACAATGGCACCTATATCGCGCGGTATGACGATCTGGTGAACGGCAAGGAAGAACCGATCGACGTCAGCAAGGTCGCCGTGTCGATGAACGGTATCGAATTGCAGGACCGCGAGTTCGTCAGCGCGATCCGCGAAGGCCGCGAACCCAATTCCAGCGTCGCCAAGGTGTTTGACTGCTATCGCGTACTGGGCGAACTGGAAAAGCAGCTCGCATAGGATGATCGGGGAGCGGGGCATTGTCCCTGCTCCCGAGGAAGGAGGAAGGTCCGTGGTCCAGTTGCCGCAGCGCAGGGTCGGTTCAGCCAGCGTGTCCGCGATCGGGCTGGGCTGCATGAGCCTGTCGCACGCCTATCTGCCCAAGCCCCAACCGGCCGATGCCGAGCGCCTGTTGCTTCGCGCGCTGGACCTGGGCGTCACATTCTTCGACACGGCCGCGCTCTATGGTTTTGGCGCCAATGAGCAATTGCTGGGGCGCGCGATCATGCATCGCCGTTCCGAATTCACCCTGGCCAGCAAGTGCGTGCTCGCGGAGATCGACGGGAAACGTGGTCTGGATGGATCGCCGGAGGCCATTGGCCGTGTTCTTGAGGATTCGCTGCGGCGGCTGAACACCGACCATATCGACCTGTACTATCTGCACCGGCTGGACCCCAAGGTGCCGATAGAGGACTCGGTCGGCGCCCTGGCGCGGGCGGTCGAGGCCGGGAAGATCGGGGCGATCGGCCTGTCCGAAATGTCGGCGGCGACATTGCGGCGCGCCCATGCCGTGCACCCGATCGCCGCGATGCAGACGGAATATTCGCTGCTCACCCGCAATGCGGAAATTGCGGTCCTGGATGCGTGCAGGGAGCTGGGAACCGCCTTTGTTGCGTTCTCACCGCTTGGACGGGGGATGCTGACGGGGTCCCTGCCGCCCTCCGCAGTGGAACCGCCCGACCTGCGGGCCACGCTGCCGCGTTTCAGGTCGCCTCATGTCGAGGCCAATCTGCTTCTGGCCGGCAAACTCGCGGCCATTGCGCGATCGGCGGGCTGCACGACATCTCAACTCAGCCTTGCGTGGCTGCTGGCGCGTGGAGACCATGTCCTGCCTATTCCGGGGACCGCCAGTCCCGACCATCTGGCGGAGAATATGGCGACATTGTCCATGTCCATATCAGCGGACGCGCTGGCGCAGGCGGATGCCCTGTTCAGTCGGGGCGCCGTTTCCGGCCCGCGCTATCCGCAATCCGCCCAGGCGCAGGTCGATACGGAAATCTGGGAAGGCGAACCGCTGGACGTTTCATGACGACCGGCTGGCCCCGCCTCCGCCGGCTCGCCAGTCGCTGGGCGGGCGCCCCACATGGCGAGTAAAGAAGCGGGAGAAATAGGCCGGGTCGTCAAAGCCGATCGCATAGGCAATTTCCGCGATCGAAAGATTGGAATAGATGAGCAGGCGGCGCGCCTCCAACAGGGCGCGTTCATCGACCATGGCGGCCGGAGACATGCCCGCGACATAGGAGCAGGCCTGGCGCAGCGTCGTTTCGCTGACGCCGAGCGCGAGGGCATGGGCGGCAACCGGATCCCGTTCCCGAAAGCGCTGTTCGATGCGTTCGCGCAGGCGGGCCACGAGGCGGGCCTGCCTGCCGCTGCTGGCGGCACCAGCATCGCCGGGGGCCGCATGGCGAAGCGCCTGAACCAGCAGGCCGAGAAGCAGCGCTTCCACCGCGCCGCGCTGGCCGGGGCCTGACCAGGCAAGTTCCCTCGCCATGCGCTGGATGGCCGCCTCCGCCTCCGCGAAATCGGCTGGCGGCAGCGAGACCGCATGTGGAGCGCGGAACAGCGGTTGAAGATCATCGTCGCGGCTGAGGAGATGTTGCAGGTAGCTGTCGGAAATCGTCGTCACCCAGCCGAGAGATTCGCGAAGCCAGGTAAAGCCGTGGATTATCCCGGCGGGGACGAGCAGCAGACAGGGGGCATCGAACGACACCGTGTCACCGTCGGCGCGCATGGCCCCGCCGCCTTCGCAGATCAGGATGACATGGTTGAGATCGCGATGGATGTGCGGCTGGATCGTCCATTCGCTGGGTCGCGATCGATCGTCGAGGCTTTCCACATGGACAAAGCCGGCTTCGACTGCCCTTTGCGGCTCACCATAGAGGTAGAAGGTCGGAACGGCTGTGCTCATGACGCCCAAAAAACTGTTGGATCGTCCAATCTATATGCTGGCATAGCCATGGCAGGCAAGCCCCGTCCGCGCCAGAAGAAGCCGGACAAGACATGAGAGGAACAGCGCCATGAAAACGCAAGTCGCCATTGTCGGCGCGGGACCGGCCGGCCTTTTGCTGGGCCATTTGCTGCGCGCCGAGGGGCTGGACGTCGTCGTCGTGGAGCGGGCCTCGGCCGATTATGTGCTTGGACGCATTCGCGCCGGGGTTCTGGAGCGGACGACGACCGATCTGATGGACCGGCTGGGCCTGGGCGAACGGATGCACCGGGAGGGGCTGCCGCATGACGGCTTCCATCTGGCGGATGGCGAACGCCTCATCCGCATCGACGTCGCCGCGCTCACCGGCCGGCAGGTCATGGTCTATGGACAGACGGAATTGACGCGTGACCTGATGGACGCGGCGCTCGAACGCGGCCTCAACGTGATCTACGAAGCGGGGGACGTGGCGCTCCACGACCTGGAGGGGGACGCGCCCTATCTCAGCTTTACCGAAAATGGCGCAACCCGGCGGATCGATGCGCAGTTCATCTGCGGCTGCGACGGATTTCATGGCCCTTCCCGTGCCGCCATTCCAGCATCGGTGGGAAAGCCCTTCGAAAAAATCTATCCCTTCGGCTGGCTGGGCATCCTGGCCGACGTGCCGCCCTGCAATCATGAACTGATCTACGCCAATCATGATCGCGGCTTCGCACTGGCGTCCATGCGTTCGGAGACGCGCAGCCGCTATTATATCCAGGTTCCGCTGGACGAGAAGGTCGAGGACTGGCCGGACGAGCGGCTATGGGATGAACTGGCCATCAGGCTGGGGCCGGAAGCGGGCGCGCAGATCGTCCGGGGGCCATCGCTGGAAAAGTCGATCGCGCCGCTGCGATCCTTCGTGTTCGAACCGATGCGTCACGGCCGCCTCATGCTGGCTGGCGACAGCGCGCATATCGTGCCGCCGACCGGGGCGAAGGGGCTCAATCTTGCGGCATCCGACGTCCATTACCTGTCGGAGGCGCTGGTCGCCTATTTCCGGCGCGGCGACAATGACGCCATTGCCGGCTATTCGGACCGCGCCCTCGCCCGGATCTGGAAGGCGGAGCGCTTCTCCTGGCAACTGACGGGGCTGATGCACCGCTTCCCGGACAATGACGCGTTTGACAGGCGGATGCAGCTCGCGGACCTGGATTATATCGCCTCGTCCGTCGCGGCGCAGACGACCATCGCCGAAAATTATGTCGGCCTGCCGCTTTGATGCGGCAGACCTGCACGGCGGGAGGATATCCGCGCGAACAACGGCTGCGGGCCAACGCGGACAGTGATGCAGCTTAAAAGTTCGCTGCGCATCTAAGGTCGGGAAATTGACAGGATAAAGGCCATCAAGATGGACGCGCCCATCTAATTGCCCCATGGTGCAACTGATTTAACATATGCGGGGTGGCAATGGCATCGAAGCCGGAGCAGAATGAGTTTCCGGGCGGATCGAAGCAGCGGGTTTCCAATGCCGGCGCCGCAGTGCGGGCAGGCACTGCCTCCTTCGAGGACTATGTAGTCATTGAGCGCTGGAGAGCTGCTCACCGAGCCGTCTTGAACACCTTTCAGGCGATTCTGCGCAACAGAACCCGAGGATCCGGCATCATCGTGGCTCAACGCCACAAGCGTAGAAATACGATTTTCGGAAAGCTTCGTCGATTCCCGACAATGCTCTTGGCTAGAATGGATGACGTCGCCGGATGCCGTCTCATTTTCCCTGACACCCAATCGCTTTATGAATTTCGTCACAAACTTCATGCCGCCAACTTCCAGCACCAGTTGAGAAATCAGCCAGACAAGTACGATTACATCAAACACCCAAAGGATACTGGATATCGGGGCGTGCACGATGTTTATATTTACAACGTCAATTCTCTCCATGGCCGGGCGTACAAGGGATTGCTGATAGAGCTTCAATATAGAACTCGTTATCAGCATGCGTGGGCTACAGCAGTAGAAGTGGTTGGCTTCATTACTGAAAGTCAACCTAAATTCCGTCAAGGTGACAAGCGATTCGAACTCGCATTGTCGCTAGCCAGCGAAATCATCGCGCGGACCTTTGAAGATTCAAACTCCTGCCATGCTGATCTGAGTGATGAGAAATTGGTAGACACTTTTCTCCAGATCGACGGTGAATTAGGCTTCATGCGCATGCTTCGAGCACTGAATTCTGCAAATAGCGAGGTTACAGAAAAGAAGAACGTAATTCTAATATTTGGGGAAAATGACAACCCAGATGACAAACTGAAAACGCTATCCTATCGAGACGCAACCGATGCTTTGCGAGCACTATTCCAGCTTGAGAAAGAAAATCCTGGAAAAGATATCGTCCTTGTTAAGGCAGATTCTTCAGACGATGTGCGCATCGCGTTCAAAAATTACTTTTCAGATGCGACCGACTTCATTCAATTGATTGATGAAGGTTGCAAAAAACTCGTGGGCAGCCGAGTAATGCAACTCTAATTTGCGCCGCGCAACACGATCACAAATGCCTCACAAGTTATTGAGTTAGGGATATTATGGAGCGGGTGAAGGGAATCGAACCCTCGTCGTAAGCTTGGGAAGCTTCTGCTCTGCCATTGAGCTACACCCGCACTGCGTTGTAAATGCTGGCTTTTCTCGCGTTTCCGCCGATCTGTTCCAACATCGGGGCTGTTGGAATTCCAACAGCCGTGAGCCGCCATTAGCTTCCGTGCTGATCCCGGTCAATATGACAGGTAGATCCAGTAGCTCGGATCGGCTTCGAGAATGTTGATCAGGTGCTGCCATCGGTCCGAGTTTTCCTCCGGCCATGGGGCGTCGCGCCATGCGGCGAAATCTGTGGGCCGGTAGTAGGGTTCAACGTCCGGATACCCTGTCGAGAGATCTACTGTCTCGATCGGCAAGCTATGCATGAGCAGAGCGGCTTGACGATCGCCGCCGTATTTCATGTCGTCCCAATCGGGGTGGCTGTCTCTCAGGCTGGAGAGTTTCGTTACGAGGATGTTCAGCCCCACGGTCTAGGCCCGTTCCTCATCAACGATGAGGTCAACCTTCGGGTCATCCGATGTGAGCTTAGCGCCGCGCGGCATCGCAGTCATCGGTATGCCGAGGAATGTAGACCCGAGCAGGTTATCGAAGTCGGTTCGGGAGTAGACCCGAAAATCGTGCGAGAGCGCCGCCAGTCCCGCATAGTTGATCTCCCAGCGACGTGGGGTGCGTCCGCCTCGGATCGCGCCGGCTCGCATTTCGATCATGGCGTCGTAGATTTTTAGATCACCGCTCATGCCTGCTTGCTCCTGTCGATCGGCGTGACGTTGCTCCGCTCCTGCTGTAGCGCGATCGCGCGGCCGGCCATCTTCGTGGTGCGGGGCATATAGGTTTCGAGGATCTTCTTGGTGTGGTCCAGCTGGTGGCCGGTGATGGCGGCGATCAGCTGATCCTCGATGCCGAGTTCGCCCAGGGACACGACGGCCGTGCGGCGCAGGTCGCGATATTGCAGAGTGTCGATCTCGGCCGCGAGATCCTCGTCGCCCTCGAGGCGTGCCTTTGCGGCCGCTGCGTCGCGTATGCGGGCGATCGCGCGTTGGAAGCGGGTTTCGGTCCATGGCCGGGGCGCAAAGCCGTCGCGCACCATCTGCTCGAGCTGTTCGGCCGACGGGAAATCGCCGGTTTTCTGTTCGTGGATCCGTGCCAGGTGGCGCTCGAACTGCGACACATCGCGGAATTCGACCGGGATCGCCATCTCATGCAGGATGACAGTGGTTCCCCTCGCCTTCGCGTCGGCGATCGCCGCTTCCATCATGCGCCGCGTCTGGCCGACGATGGGGATCTCCACCCAGCGGTTCGTCTTGCCCTGGCGCAGGCGAATGGCCCAGACGCTGCGCACGCCATCCGGGCCGGGCTCGGCCAAGGCATCCCAATCGTCGGGGTTGAGCTTGTGGCGGGGAAGCTCGACCCATCGGCTGATGACCAGCTTCATGACATCGCCCTCGCGTTGGCCGGTCTCTCGGCCGATGCGCAGGGCGAGCGCCAGGCCGGGCTGATACTCCTCGATCGCGGCGGCCGTCATCGCGTCGAGCGCTGGCGCCGACCAGAACTGGTCGCGCGACGGCGGGGTCGGCATCTCCATGTTGGCGGCCGGGTTGCGCGTGTCCTCGGGCAGGAACTCGGCGTCGATCGCGAACTCGAGCAGGGTTTTCAGCACGCGCATGGTGCCGGCGGCGCGGTGGATCTTCACCTCGCCATTGACGGGGCGCAGCAGCGCCTCCTTCAACTTGCGGACGCGCTTGCGATCGATGTGGCTGACCTGCTCCGGGCCTGCCCATCGCTGGATGATGTTGAGCTTCGATCGATATTCCTTGCGCGTGCTCTCTGCATGCTCGGGGAATTTGTCGCTGATGTAGCGGGCGATCAGCTGGTCGATCGTGCCGCCCTTGATGAATTTCCTGACGGTGCGCGGCGCGGCGCCGCCGGCGCGCCATTGCTCGACCTTGTCATTCTGCTGCTCGGCTGCGCGCTGTGCTGCGCGTGGATCCGTGCCGAGCGGGACCGACAGCCAGCCCGCCTTTTTCAGCGTCGCCGAGGGTTGCCAATAATGATGGGTCTTGTTGCCCCGGCGCTTGATGACCAGGCCGGGGATGTCGATTTTCGCCATGGGAGCCTTCCGTCGATAAGGCTTGGTGATTATGGGCGCGGTGCAGGCGCTGGGTCAATGCGGCGCTTGATGCGCTTCGCTAGGTAGAAGTTGGCGCGGGAACGTCGGATGCATTCCGCCTTGCTGATGCGGAGAATTCCCTCAACCCAGCTGCGGCCGATGATGACGCGGTGGCCGTGCGGATAGCCGACGAAGCCGTGATCGATTTTGATATCGTCCCAAGCGCCGGCATATTGCCGCCACATGCGCGCCTGGGCCAGTCGATCGGCCACTGTCCACGGCCGGCCATCGATATTCACCGCGCTGTAGGGGCACCATTTCTCGCCCTCGAGCCGGCGCGCTAAGGCAAGTATGTGCTCGGTCACTTCTAAGGGGCCAAGGTTCAGGCTCATCCTTGAAATCCGTTCTCTTCGGCTGCTCTTGCGCTCTCTCGATCGAGCCGCTCTGCACACCATCTTTCATAGTCAGCGGCGTGAATGGGGCAAAGATCCTTCCCTTCTGCCGGCTTCGTGGAGCAGCGCTCGCAAACAGGTGCGTCGCAGGTGCCGTTCCGGACGCCTGGCGTTTTCCAGTCGCAAAGCTGGCGCGCGGGCTTGCCGCAGCCAGAGCATTTCGGGCGCCGGTTCGATGAACAAACAATCGCCGAACCGCCGCCGGGCAGTTGAACATGCTCGCAGGTCATGACCGGACTTCCCCTTCAAGACCGCAGGTGCAGGGGTTGGCGTGGGCCTCCGGTATTGTCCCCCCGTCGTCATCCCAGCAGATGCGGCTCGCGAAAGCCTCTAACGCCTTGTCGAGCCCGCCTTCGTCTCCGCCGCCATAGAGGTGGTTGCGGCCAGCGATAACGAGTTCGCGGACGTCCGCAGGAATTTCCGCCTGGTGCGCGGCCTCAATGATCGAGATATCCGATACTCCGGAAATCTCGATATGATCGACTACGCTCCAGTCGCCGCCATAACGCAAATTGCGGAGGCATTTGGCGACCAGGTTCCAGACATGCTCCCGCTTTCGAGGGTGATTGCTGACATAGGCGATGCGCTGGCGCGTGCGGCGGGCAAAGTCCTCGGTCGATCGGCCGCGTAGGGTCTCGGCCGAATAGTTGCCCATGGTCGCCGTGCCGGTTCCCATGTTGCAGATCTCCATCCGGGCGAGCTCCTGCGAGCTGCCGTCCTGGGCGGACAGGAGGATGACGCTGACGACGATCATGTGAACCTCGCCATAAAGCTAGGGGTCGCCTGCAAAAATTCTTGCCGCGTCACCATGCGGGGCTGGCCATGCTCGAACTCCATCGTCGAGACCCATGCATTCGGCTCCGGGAAGCGGCTTCGAAAATCTGCGCCATATTCATCGTCGCGCGCACTAAAAAGCTCGTAGCGACGACGAGCCATCGCTTCCCAGGCGGCGCGATCGTAGTCGATCCAGACGTGGGTGGCTCCATCGGGGATCGCTCCCCAATAGGTCGGCTGGTAAGCCTGCATCGCGTGCAGATAGTCGAGGTTCAAGTGCTTGGTGCCGAACGGCGTCACTCCATCCCGGCTGTTCCAGATCCACAAATCGGGGCCGATCGCGCCCTTGTCCTTCGGCTGGTAGAGCATCAGCTGGAAGGCTTCGCCGTGTACGGTAAGCAATGTGCGCTTGGCGGGAAATCTCATCATGGCAGCGGCACTCCGAACCCGGCGGCATTGCGGTGTCCGCCTCCTCCGAGTTTGCGGGCGATCTCCGACACGTCGACGCGTTCATCATCACTGCGAAGGCTGTAGCCGCGACGATCGTTGCCGTCGCAATAGCAGGCTGCGAAGGGCGCTTCGGGGTGAAGCTTGAGCAGCGCGTGGCCAACATCGCTCGAAAAGTCGGACGGGCAATTTACGGTCGGGACCGTGTAGCCGCCGATCGACGTCCACCGCTTGCCTTTCAGCATGCGATCGATCCGCCGGTCATAGAATTGCTCGATGCCCTTCGCGCGAAACTGCATCAGGCCGAAGCTATTCTGCACCTGGTCGGCGATTTCGTTCCATGCCTGGAAGTCGTCTGGATGTGCCCGCAGCAAGAGGCTGAATGCACGGGTCTCCGGGATCGAGAAGCGCCAAAGGTCGCGATCTTCGATCAGCTCGATAAGCCGGGGCGCAGGCGTGTCTGGGTGGCAAAAGTCCCATGTCATGCGGGCGCCGCTGCGCTCCATGTCGAACACGGCAATCACTGGCGGTCGATCGAGCTCGGCGCAGTCGCGCAGCGTGCCATCGATATCGTCGGCACTGACCGCGCCCGGTGAGCTCTCTATGAAGCGGAACGCCTCGAGCTCCGCCAGTGCGGTCTTGTGATGGTCGAGGATGACAATCGACGCGGCGGTCTGCGCCATCACGTCCAGTTCGGCGCGCTTGTAGCTGAAATCGACAATAAGAACATTCAGCCGCGACACGTCGGGAGCCGGTATGCCGTAATTGGTGGGGAGATACTGCGGCTCATCACCCCAGCGCTTCGATGCTGCCCAGGCGGCGCCGAAGCCGTCGTCGCAGGGGCTGTGATAGATCACGATATCGGGTTTCCAGGTCATTGCAGCTGAGGCTCCTTGGTTGCGGGCGCGGCGGTCGAGTTCGGCGGCGGCGCCCTTAATGAAATCTGCTGTCACAGCGCCAGCTCCTTCTGTTCTTCGGGGGCGGTGACATAAGCGCCGCGGCCGGCGGCGTAGTCGAAGCGGGCGCGGTGCTCGCGGCAGCAGCGCTGGAATTCCTCGCGCTCGGGGCCGGGCTTGCGCATCGCGTCCTGCTTGTGGTGCAGATGGTCGGGCATGAAGTTGGCCATGCCGACCCACCAATGGAAGTGGACGGCCTCGATCCGCTCGATCTGATGCCTGGCGCGGATCGGCTCGAGCGTGCCGCCGGCGATCCATTGCGGATAGTAGCGGCGGCGCAGGATGATCTCGCGCTGCAGGGCACAGACGACTTCCGACCAGCGGAAGGGCTGCAGCGCCTGGCCGGCGATCGCATCCTGTTTGAGATGGGCCTGCCAGAGCGCTTCGCCCTGGGGCGTGTCCCTCCCCTCATACCAGGCGTCCATCGCCTCGACGCGGCGATAGTGCTCGACCAGGCCGCGCATGAGATTGATGCCCTGTTCGGCATCGTGGGCGTGCATCCGGCCCTTGTCGACGCGTCCCGGGTAGCTGGCGCGGCGCTGGTGCAGTTCGCGCTCGAGCTCCTCGCGCAGGAGGCGCGTCGGGATGCTCTGCGGATCCGCGCTTTCGGGTGACAGGCAGGGGAAGAGATAATCGATCCCGGTCATAGCAACCTCGCGAAGCTGTCGGCATCCGGCCAATTCCAGAGGCCCTGGGCGCCCTTGCAGGCGATCGGTTCCGGCCACGCCTCGATTTCGAGCATGGGCCAGCCCCAATTTGCGTGGGCGTCCCTGTCGCTGTCGTTCGCGCGAGGGACGCCGAATTCCTCGGCGATGTGAGTGCCCAGGCGTGGTTCGCCGACGATGGCGGTGCCGACGCCGGCGGCGATCGGCAGCTCACCGCGCAGGGCCGCCTGCAGGATCGGGATTGCGGTTTCGGGTTTGAGGCAGGTCATGCCCGCCTCGATCGGGTATTTGTCCCGATGGATCAGGGTCTGATGTAGATCATCGACTTCAAAGCGATCGATCTTGCGCGAGGCGGCGTGGATGACGATCCGCTGGCCCAGAATGAAACGCGGGGCGCTCCAGCTGCGGAATTCATAGGGCTTCGCGCCGGCGATGATGAGCGAGGCCCATGGCTGCCAGATAGTCAGGGCCTTCATGCGCGGATCCTTTCGGGATGGTGACGCGCGATCGCGGCGAGTAGCGCGGCCGAGCCCTTGGGGATGCTGCGGCGAGCGAGGATCTCGGGCTCCGTGTCGCGCATGTAGCCGAGCACGCGGTCGACCGTGCTTGGCTTCTCCCCCGTGATTTCAATGATGCGCTCGCGCGAATGACCGCTGTCCCACAGATCCATGAGGCGCTGTTCGAGTGCGCTGGCGCGGTTGCCGATTGCGCGTAGCGGTTGCGGGCTACTCATGCGGCAATCCTTCCGTCGTAAATCGCCAGCAGCCGTTCCAGCTTGGCGCGGGTCGCGGCGATCTGGGCAACGACGCGGCGCAGGCGAAGATCATGGCGATATTCGAGGTTCTCGAGCTCGGCCGCCTCGGCGTCGGTGAGCGGCTGACGGCGCTGCTTGAAGCGCAGGGCGCTGATGCGCTCGCAGATCTGTTCGTGGGAGAGATAGGCCATCACAGACGCCCCTCCGCCCATGCCAGGCCGACGCGATAGATCATCAGCAGGACGAAGGCGGCGACCAGGCCGAGCATGCCGCGCTCGCCCCGCTCGCGGGCCTCTTGCTCCCGACGGTCGTGGTCGTCGGGGCGGATCATCGGGCGTCATTTCCTCTCTGCTGAACGGGCTCGGCCCAGATCTGGAAGCTGTGCTTTTTGCCGGGGATGGCGGTGATGGTTAGAGACGCGTCTGCGCTGCCCAGATGACGCCTTGCGGCGGCGATATGCTGTTCCATCTTCCCAAGGGTCAGTCCGTCTTCGATCAATTCACAATAAGGGGAGTTCATGCCGGGTCCTCGATAAGCGGCCGGGCCGCGTGGATGATGGCCTGGGCGGCGAGCACGCGGTCGAGCTCGGCCATTTGGAGGGCTATGGCCTTGGTCAGCGCCTTGACCTGGTCGGTCGGACCGGGCTCCTTCCAGAAATCATGCTGCCAGGGCCAGCTTTCGGGCAGGTCGCCGGGCTGGCGGCGGATCTCGGGATTGATGGCGAGATCGATGTAGGTGTCGAGATAGGCCTTGCCGGCGAGGGCCAGTTCAGCCTGGTCGTAGGCAAGATCCTGATCGGGCAGATAGCCGTGCTGCTCGATCTGCTCCATCCGCTCGGCGATAATCAATCGCAACGCCGGGCCGGTGAGAAAGTCGAGCGCGGGTTCGCTGGTGGCCGTCGCGATCGGCGGCTCGGGCGTGAGGCGCAGGCTTTGCGGGGTGAACTGGTCGGTCATGAATTGGCGGTCTCCAAGAGGACGTCGACATGGCACCAGCGGGAGTTGAGCGGGCACCAGCATTGCAGGTCGCGGCCGCGCAGGCCGGGCAGTTCCTGATCGAGGCGATTGCGCCATGCGATCAGACCGTTGATTTCGGACTGGTTGAAACCGAGGCGCTCCAGCTCCCCCATGGGGAGGGTGCGAGCGAGCCAGCGGCGATAGAGACGGACCGACCGGGCGTGGCCAAAGCGATCGGCCCGGAAGGGATTGCCGCGCACTGTCGGGCGGCCGCAGTAGATCACGCCCTCCGGCGTCTTCGCGCCACGCTTGCGGCTGCGCTGATACCTTCGTGGGGCGCGTGAAGGTGTGATCGAGGGGGCGTTGCCCCCTCGATCTTCGAACGGCTCAGCCGGAGCCGGAGCCGTCGCCGGAGCCGGAGCCGTAGCCGTAGCCGTAGCCGTCGCCGGAGCCGTAGCCGTAGCCGTCGCCGGAGCCGGAGCCGGAGCCGTAGCCGTAGCCGTAGCCGGAGCCGGAGCCGTAGCCGTAGCCGTCGCCGTAGCCGCTCCTACCTGTCTGCCCGCCCACATTAGGCGCCCTTGTGGTTCGGCAGGGCACGGATGCTCTGCTCGGCCATTTCGGTGCAGGCCAGGATCTCGCAATTCTCGGTCAGGACGATATCGACCGGGGCTCCGATCTTGCTCGATGCATCCAGTCCCTCGGTGGCGACGCCGGACAGGAACGCGCCCTTGTTGGCCACCTTCCAGAACCAGAGGCGGCGGCTTTCGCTGAGTTCGCAGGCGCGGTCGGTGCGGCTGGTCAGCACGCCCGCGTGCACGCCTGCATCGCGGCAGCGGACGATTACATATTTGCCGATCCAGCTGTCATTGCTGGGATTGGCGGTCGTAGTTTCAGCCATGTCGATCTCCTTGTTGGCTGGTTGGGAAAGGGCTCAGGCCGCGCGATCGCGGCGCACATCGGCGCGCTGGCGGATGCAGAAGATCCAGGACATGGCTTCGTCGGCCGTCATTTCGCTGGGGCCGACTTCGGTCACGCCCTGGCCGCATTCGCCGGTCGGCCAGGCGGCGACCGATGCCTGCATGCATTTGGTGCGGCTGGCGCGCATGTGCATGACCAGGCTGGCGGTCCAGCCATTGTCGAAGTTGAAGCGGACGCGCGGATATCCGGTCTCGGGATCGAGATCGGCTTCGAATTCACAGTCAGTCATTGACATCGGGGTTCTCCGGTTCGGGTGGGAGCTCGTCGCTCTCGCGGCAGTCGCTGCAGGGGCAGGCGTCGCCGTCGAGGCGCTGGTCGGTATCGCGGCGTGTGGGCGGCCGCAGGCTGTGCGGCAGGGCCACTAGGGCCAGATGGCGGGGTTCGGCGCGGCGATCAGCAGGCCGATCGCGACGATCAGGATGGCCGCCGCAAGCCCGATCCGCTGGGTGGGAGTGTCTAGCTCCCCCACCAGCGGATCGGGTCGGCGCGGTGGCGCCTGGAGACGGACGCGGCGGGGGGCTGTCACGTCCGGCTCTTTCCGGTTGCGCGGGCGAGTGCTTCGCCTGCTTTCATCTTGGCGTCGGCCTCGATTTCCTCGGCTGCCCTGATCATTTCGTTGGCGAAGGCGCGCGGCCCTGCCGGTGCCATGGCCGCGTTCATGCCCATGATGCCCATGCGCATCAGGACCATGCCGTGCTTGTGCCCGTGATTGTCCACAGGGACCGTGAACGACAGGTCCGTCGCGGGCAGATAGGTGACGCCCTCGATCTGGATCGGGTGCGTGGGCGATCCGTATTCCGGATCGTTGCCGTCGAGCCTCAATGGCTCCCCTTCCCCCCGAATGTTCCTCATGCGGCGTCACCTCCTGACAGGGGACCGGCGAACAGGCTGTCGGCGGCGGCGTCGAGGCGGTTGGCGGCGGCGGTGGCTTCCTCGCTGGCGAGCTGCTCGGCGGCTTCGCTCGGCAGCTGGCCGCCGATCCAGGCAGTGACGGCGGCGGGCAGCCAGCGCGATCGGCGCGGCACCACATCCCTTACCAGCTCGCCGCGGTGCATCGTCGGCAGTGGCTTGGGGAAATGCGCGTTGGCGATCAGCTGGTTGAAATAGGCGCGCTGCCACCGCTCGCTGCGATGGTTGACGCCCAGCATTCGCGCAATAGCGGCCATCGACCAGGTGGGTTCGGGGCGTTCGGGTAGTGCAGATGGGCGAGCCGGGCGTGACGCCCCCGGCATCGCCGGGAAAGGCATCACATTGTCGGCCGGTAACGGGACAAGGTGCATGGCATTGGGCCTCCGTTCAGGGTGAACGGGCCCATCTGTAACCTAATGCGTTACTCCGTCAAGGATTTTGTAACGTGATAAGATACTTTTGCGCCTGTGCGGACCGCATCGGAGCGGAAATGTAACGTGTCACGTTATTTCAGTGCTGCTTTTCCGATCTTTTGATCAAAACTTGGGCAACGATCTCGTCACTCAACATGGCGTTGGCTGTTTCGATGAACTTTTCGGCGCTGGCTGGCTTGACGCCGCTCGCGACGATCCATTCAAAGAAACGAAATTGATCTGAATGGCAAAGCTGAATGCTCGATTTCGCTATTGTGGCGGCTGGTTCTGCCTGGGACAGAAAAGACCTCGCGTAACTCATGGCACAATAGCGATATAGATTACCTGCCAACTCTCGCCCCGCAATCGCTTGAGCGTCATTTGCCGTGGCTCGGTTGATCGAGGCTAGTTTTTTGGCGTCATCCGCCATGTCCTCTGGTGTTGGCCATGGGTGGAGATCGCCGGCGTCCTCCACGATCTCCTCGATTGTTCTGACGGGCTGCGCTGCCGACAAGGTCGGGGCGATCATGGCGCCAAGGATTACTGTAGTTGAAGCGAGGCTAAGCAGCGTCCTGTTCGGGCTCCCTCGCAAAAGGTGAAAGCGCTTCAGTAACGCGCTGGATATTTTGTTTTGCTGCATCGTCCGCCGATCGATAGCGCTCGATCAGTCGGCGTTCGTCCGGCGTCAATCGGAGCGGGTTGTCGTCCTCGTTCATGACGTCGGAAGGATCCACGCCAAGTGCGTCGGCAATGCGTTGCATCCAGGTGAGAGTAACCTCTCGGACCCCACGCTCCATGCCGCTCACGTGCATCTTTGAACAGCCGATCATCTCCCCCAGCTCCTGCTGTGAGAGGCCGCGCTCCGTGCGCAGCTGATAGATCCTGTTGGGCCGTTCCGTCATCGCGGGGAAGTGTAGGATCGTGGCACTCATGGGAAAAGCTACGTATCGTGTTACAGCCCCTTGTCAATCAGTAACGTATTAGGTTACGCCGTCATTCCTATGCCGGTCTTAGCCCCTCAAAAACTTAGAAATTGGCGCGTCGGCCGCAGCATGACGCATGCGGAGGCCGGTGCTTATTTCAAAACGACGCGCATGACTTGGTTCCGCTGGGAGAGCGGTGCCATGATCCCAAGCCCGCCGCATATGGTGGCGCTCTTCTGCGCAGGAGTGGCTACGCCGAACGACTTCTACGATCTCCCTGTCGCCATGCCACAGAGTAAGGCTGCATGACGATGCGGTTCCCGCTCTCTGCTCATCTCGCAGCGATTGACCGGCTTACCGCGCTTAGCCGCGATCTCGACGCAGATGCGCTTATGCCTTTCTTCCGGCGCGGAGGTGGGCAATGAAGGCTGTTCACGTTTCCCTAGTTGGCGCTCCCGCGATCGTCGTGCCGCTTTATCTGAGCGAGGATCAGGTCGACCGGGCCCGTCAGGCCGAAGGCGTCGATCTGGCGAAGGAAGTCGACCGTGAAGGCTGCACGACCCGCGAGGCGCAGGCTGCAATCGAGCATCTTGCAATCCACAGCAATCGACATTTCACGCTCCGCCGCGAATTGAAGCTCACATTCGATGAAACGGCAGTCTTCGAAGGCGTGGCCGTCGAGAATGACGATCTCATTTCGAAAAGTTCGGCCGTTGACGGCAACCAAGAGGTTGTCAGATGAGGGCATATTCGAATTCCTCCATGTGCGTAGCGCTTTCGTCGTTGGTGGTTCTGACGGCATGGATGGACGGGCGGCGGGGCACAAGCCTCGCCGCCCGGATATTTGCGACCCCCCGATCGCGCCTATCCGGCTTTCGTGATCGGAATGACGGGCGCGGCCGGTCGGTCCTCGAGCTCCGCCACGGCGGCCAGCAACGCGCGAGCCAGACGCAGCGCGAGGTAGCGCGGCATGACATAGCCACGGTCAATCATGACGCGGACATTGTCGCCGGTGGTTTCGATTTCCGGCATGTTTTCGATCCAGTAGTTCACGTTCACCCCTGCAAAAGCACGATTATCAAATCGGTTCAGCGTGCGGGATCATGGTTAACGAATTCCCTCCCGATGCTGGGCTTCCAGCGGTTCAAGACGGGTTAGCCGAGATGGCGGGGGACATCGAACAGGCGAAATGGCGGCGGCGAAACGCCCTGCGCGCGGTCAGCGATGCGCTGGTCGAGTTGCGCGTCGCCGATCGGTTGCTGCGCGAGGCCAAAGGGTTGCCGACTGGCGATGCCGAGACATCGCCAGGGGTCGCCTCGGATCCGGCAGGGGTAATGGTTCCCGCCCCTGCCGGATCCGCAGACAGCGCCACGGTCGCGCAGGGGCGGGTTTTCTCCCTCGGTGGGGCGCTCGTCTGGCCGCCGGAGTGGCAGCGATGAGGCTGGCGATCGACATCCTGATCCTGATCGGCTGCGTCTGCGTGCTCGATCTGGTGCGCAAGATCCGCGACTGGCGTGAGGGTCGGCCATGAGCGCACCCGGCCGGATCTATGCCATCGATGTGCGCGAGATCGAGCAGCTGCTGCGCGCCGATGCCGAGCGGCTCGCCTGGGAATTGCTGCCGGCCTGTCGTCGGGACGGTCATTATCTGGTGATCGGGTCGCTCGCGGGCGAACCGGGCCAGTCGCTCAAGATCAATGTCGACGGCCCCAATCGCGGCATGTGGACCGATTTCAGCCAGTCGAGCGGTTCGGGCTTCCTCGGCGGCGATTGCCTGCACCTGATCCGCCTGGTGCTGTTCAACGGCGAGATGGGTGAGGCGATCAAGTGGGCGAAAAGCTGGCTCAAGATCGACGATCTCGATCCGGCCCGACTGGATATCCGCCGGCGCGATGCGCGCGCGGCGGCCGAGGCCAGCGCGCTCAAGGATCGCGAGGTCAAGGAACAGAAGCGGCGGCGGGCCGTCGCGCTGTGGATGGGGTCGGCGCCGATCGGCGGCACGCCCGCGGAATATTATCTGCGCGGTCGCGGCATCACGGTCGAGGCGCTGGGCAAATGGCCCGGATCGCTGCGCTTCCATCCCGAGGTCTACAACAAGGATGAGCAGGTGAAGATGCCGGCGATGGTCGCGGGCATGTTCACGCCCGACGGCAGGCATGTCGCCACGCATCGCACCTATCTGCGCTGGGATCCAGCGCGCGGCTGGGTGAAGATCGACAGCCCCAACGCCAAGATGGTGCTGGGTGCGTGCGGCGGGTCTTTCATTCCCCTGCGCAAGGGTGCGTCGGGCAAGTCGATGGCGGACATGCCGGCGGATGAGCCGGTCTATATCGCTGAAGGGATCGAGGATGCGCTGACGGTCGCCATTGCGAAGCCGGATCTGCGCATCGTGGCCGGCTATTCGCTGCCGAACATCGGTTCGATCGTCTGGCCGGAGCATGTCAGGACGATGGTATTGCTGGCCGATCGGGACACGAAGCCCAAGGCGATCGACGCGCTGGAGCGGGTCATCGCCCGGCAGCAGGCGCGCGGGATGCACGTCAAGCGGGTGCTGCCGCCGATCGGCTTCAAGGATTTCAACGAATGGCTGCAGCGCGGTGGCGCTGGGGAGAGGGCTGCATGATGCGGGATATGTCGCACGCGCAGGCGATCGCGGTCGCCGCGAGCAAGGCGCGGAATGATGGGGATGGTCGGCCGTTCCGGTGGACGTCCAAGCGCGATCGGGAATTGCGCCAGTTGCGCGAGGATCTGTTTTCATTTGCCGACTGCGCGAAGATCCTGGGCTGCCGGGTCGAAGAGGCCAAGGCGCGGATGAAGGGATTGCGCGAGGTCGTCGCGCCCGAAATGCCCGAGAGGGAGGTCAGGTACGGGTCGCAAGCCCCCCTGCATCCGGTCATTGGGCCGGATCTCGCGTCGAAAGAGCCTCCCGTTACAGAAGGGGCGCAGCCTTCCACCGCTGCGCCCCGCCCTGCGAAGATCGCCCTGCCGCGCTATGGGGAGATGGAAAAGCGGTATGATCCCGTCGCGCGGGGGGATTTCCGCTGATGGGCGCGCGAGGCGACAATATCGTCGACATGATCGGCGCCGCCGTCGACAATGCCATCGACGCGCCCCAACTGGCCGATGAGGGCGATCTGCGCCCGTTCGGCGGTCATGATGACGGCGACGAACTGGACGCGCCGCCGCTGCCGCCGGGCTGCCCGGTGACATGCCTGGGCGTTCAGGGACAGCAGGCCTGGTATCTCGACACGAACGGCCAGATCATCGGCCTGGAAATGGGCAACAAGCATGGCCGGGGCAATCTGGTTGGCCTGTTCGGCGTCAAGGCGGGATGGCTGGAGCAGCATTTTCCCCAATGGTCCAAGCCCGTGCGCGAGTATGACAAGGACGAAAAGCGCTGGATCGTCATCAAGGAAAGCGAGATCATCGGCTTCGACCAGGCCGAGGCGCGCGACGCGCTGGTCATCGAGTGCACCCGCAAGGGCATATTCGATCCCGCGGGCCGCGTGCGCGGCGCCGGCGCGCATCGCGGATCGAAGGACGATCTGATCCTGCACCTGGGCAACATCGTCATGCGCCGGCAACTGCGTGTCGACGGTTCGGCGGGCGAGATCGAGTGGCATCGTACCGGCGAGCATGGCGATTATGTCTATCCGGCGGCGGCGCCGCTGCCGCGTCCCTGGCCCGATGAGGTCGGCCCGCAAGCAGCGGAGCAGTTGCGCGCCATGATCGCGACATGGCCGTGGAAGCGGCCGTTGCTCG
The DNA here is from genome assembly GCF_040676415.1 of Sphingobium sp. LSP13-1-1.1. Lineage (NCBI taxonomy): Bacteria > Pseudomonadati > Pseudomonadota > Alphaproteobacteria > Sphingomonadales > Sphingobiaceae > Sphingobium > Sphingobium sp. LSP13-1-1.1. Next base: position 252,545 of record NZ_JBEGHU010000023.1, read on the forward strand.
ATCCGCTGCTGATCCTGGGCGGCATCGGTTGCGGCATGATGGGCGGCGCGTTCGACTGGCGATCCAATATCTGGATCACGGGCGGCAAGGGCACGGGCAAGTCCACGCTGAACGGCAAGCGCGGGCTGTTGTCCCAGGTGTTCGGATCGGCGGCGGTGCGCTCGGCGGAGCCGACGGCGGCCTATATCCGCCAGCGCCTGCGCAATTCGACCGTGGCGGTGATGCTCGACGAACTCGAGGCCGATACGGACAATCGCCGGAACAAGGCGATCCTCGAGCTGGCGCGCGTGTCGTCCAGCGGCGACGATGCCGGCCGTGGCGGTCATGACCATCAGGCGGTCGATTTCACGCTGCAGAGTGCGTTCTGGGCATCCTCCATCCTTATTCCGCCCATGGAGCCGCAGGATCGCAGCCGCTGGGCGATCTGCGCCCTCAAGCCCCTGCCCGACGGCGCGCCCAAGCCCGACCTCAAGGCGGCGAAGCTGGCCGATGCAGGCCGCAAGATGTTGCGCCGCATGGTCGATGGCTGGCATCGATGGGACGCCACGCTGAACGCCTATATGGATGCCCTGGCGGACATGGGGCATAGCTCCCGCGCATGCGATCAGTTCGGCACGCTCCTGGCCTGCGCGGACCTGCTGCTCTACGATGAATTGCCGGATATCGAGACGGTCGAGCAGATCGCCTCGCTCTGCGATGTCAGGCATCTGCGCGAAGTCGTCGACGCGGCCGAGGAGCATGAGCTGTGCCTCACGCACCTTCGCACGACGATGGTACAGGCGCGGGGTGGCGATGAGCGCGAAAGCATCGGCACCTGGATCGGCGCGGCCGTGCAGGATCTGGTCGATCCCACGCTGGCGCAGGACAGCCGCTATCATCGGCGCTTGCAGGAGATGGGGCTCAAGATCGTCACGACGACGGAAAAAGGCTCTGCGGTCTGGAAACCGGGCGAGCCGGGCTATCTGGCGGTCGCCAATTCGCACCAGGCCCTGGCTGCCCATTTCGCCAACACGAAGTGGGCGAGCGGTGTGTGGTCGCAGCCGCTCGCCCGCTGCCCCGAGGCTGTCGAGGGGGTCAAGGTGAAGTTCGCCCGATCGAGCCTCACGGCGACGCTCGTGCCGCTCGACCAGGTCATCGACGAGAGTGAAATTCCGGCCCCGGCCCGATGGCGGAAGGAGGGTGACGGGGCATGACGCGCGAGCAGTTGAAAGAGCAGATCCGCGTGGCGCTGGCCGACGAGTTGGATGACGCCAGGAGGGGCTACAAGACGCACGAGGCGTTCCTTTTTGGTGCAATTGACCGGTTGTTCGGCGTGATCGTCGATGCACTCTTCGATGAGGGCGAAAAGATATGATTTCGCACCTGTCAATTCCCCCACAAAAAAAGATTTTCGCCCGCGCAAACCCGCATGAAAGCGCCATGTCAAGAGCGAAAATCGCACCCGCAGCGGCGCGCAGCGACGCGGTGCGCGGGTGCTCTTTTGGGCATCTCTCGGCCCGCGTCGAGCCTGGCGCCAAACTCGCGGCCGCAACGAGCACGACGGCGATCGCGAAGCGGTCGACGGCGCGCGGAGTGGTGCGCGGCCGCTCTCTCGATGCCTCCCTCGCATCGTCGCACCCTGGCCCGTTGGCTCTAGGCAATCATGTTTTTGCGGCTTGCCCCCCGGCCCGTTGGATGGCAGGGAAGTTGGATCGCCAGTGTTCGGCCTGCGATGGGTCCGGGGGGGCGGTTCTGACGAGAACCAGCCGAGAACCACGCGAGAACCATCAAGTCATTGAAATCACAGGACAACTGCGCCCGGTTCTCGGGTTCTCGCGGCGGGCCTCGCGCTATGTGCGCGCCCGCGTATATGCGCGAGCACACGCGCATAACGCGAGGGGAAATACCAGAACCACAGAACCACATAACATTATTCAAGTAGAACAATGTGTTAATGGTTCTAGCGAGGTTCTCGGCTGGTTCTCGTTAGAACCGGCCTATCGCGCAGGTCTGCAACCCACGGAAAACAGCCAGTTTCGGAATAAAATAGGCGGCGGATATTCGATATCGGCTCATGTTTGTCATCCGGACCTGCCGATGAAGGGGCAAAAAGACGGGCGCGGGGCGAAAACTTTCGGGGCCGGAATTCCGGCCGGGCGGCTGGGCGACCGGGTCGACGCGGCGGATCTCGACCAGGCGCAGGGCGTCGTCGGGAATGGCGGATTTCTGCGGGTTTGCGGAGGTCGCTCGACGTGTGTTGGAACAGCGATGTTGGAACAGTCGAGCGAAAGGCGCGGAAATGCGTTGGTTGTCGAGCCTCGGCGGAAGCTATGCAGGCTGACCAGCGGCGGCGCTGGACGCGCCCTGGTCGACCGGGCCGATGCCGATCGGCTTGCCCAGGCGGAGGGGGGTGGCCCCCCCAGCGCCGCGCGCCCTGTCCTCAGCCCCTTCGCGCAGGCGTTTTTCCTGATTTCGGTCGAAGGCCGATTTCGTGCCTGTCCTGCGGGGTCGCCGAAGGCGCGCCAAGTTGGATTGGGCAACACGGGGCCGGGGGTAAGCGCCTCCCCTGCCGTTCGCCATTCAGCGACGGGTCGGGGTATCATTGCCAATTTGGGGCTGTGTCGATCCGGCGAGCCTAGCGCCGGAGGCGTCCATGTCAACTGATCGTCCGAAGGATCCGCTCGCGCGGCAGATGGATCAGGCCAAGGCCCTCGTCGAGGCTGCTGCCGCGCATGAGGCCGAGCAGGAGGATCTCTTCGGCCCCGTCACGCCGGAGGAGATGGTTGAAGCGCGCGAGGCTCTGGGCGAGGCCGCGGGGCACATGGCCGTGCTGCGCGAGGCGCGCGAACGCAAGCGCGGGCGGCCAAAGGGCGCTCGCAACAGGCGAACCGACGACTTCGAGAAATATATTCTCCAGTTCGGCCAGCATCCCGCGATCACGCTGATGCAGATCCAGTCGACGCCACCGGAAGTTCTGATCGAAGCATCCAAGCAGCCCAAAGTCCATAGTTTCCGGAAGAACGGCAAACCGAACATCGTGGTCGAGCGACTGAGCTACCAGGAGGCCGAGGCGATGCGGATGCGCGCGGCGGAGGCCCTCATGCCGTATCTGCAGGGTAAAAAACCGATCGCCGTCGACCTGAACTTCAGCGGCGTGTCGGACCTGGTCATTGCCGGCGTGACGCATACCGCGAGCGAGGTGCAGAGCATCATCGAAGCTGATTTCGCTCCCGTGCCGGATGGGGACGACGAATGAGGGCGCCGTCCAAGCCTCGCCTGATGCGATCGCCCGGTCCGATTGCGGATGCATTCATGCATTCGCGCGCCTTCATCTGCGGGATCATCGGTCCGGTGGGATCGGGCAAGACGATGGCGGCCCTGCAGAAGGGCCTGCTCGTCGCGGCCAGACAGAAGGGAACTATCGACGATAACGGCATCACATGGCGGAAGGCGCGCATCGGCGTCATCCGCGAGAGCTATCCGTCGCTCAAGTCCACCACGCTGAAAAGCTGGTTCAATGTCGTTCCGGAGGCTGAGGGCAAATTCAACTGGTCGGCGCCGTTCACGCACAAGTTCCGCAAGATCCTGCGGCGCGAACATGGCCGTCCCGTCGATGTGCTCGATGTCGAGTTCGAGTTTCGCGCGATCGGCGACCAGACGGTCGAGGAAGCTTGCCGCGGCTGGGAAGTGAACGCGGTGATCATCGATGAGGCGGATCTTCAACCCGCGGACCTCGTGCCGTTCCTTACGGGTCGCGTCGGTCGCTTCTCCGATCTCGATCCGACGTTGGTCGTGGATCCGCAGATCATCATCTCGATGAACATGCCGGACGTGGAAAACCACGCCTACCAGCTGCTGTTCGAAAAGGCGATGGAGGGCATGGCGCCGGACGATCTGGCGATGCTGGACGAGGTGCTGCAGGGGCGTCCGCTGATCGATCGCTTCGTCCAGCCGGGCGGCATGGAGCCTGATGCGGAGAATATCCATAATCTTCCGAACGGGCGGGGTTATTACCTGCTGCAGGTTGCCACGAACCGCCACAAGCCGGGCTATGTCGACCGCATGGTCCACAACAAGCCGGTGCCGCTCATGCACGGGCTGCCGGTCAACCCGGGTTTCGTCTACACCCGGCATGTCCGCCCTACGGAATGGATCAAGGGCCGCCAGGTCGTCGTCGGCATCGATGGCGGCTATACGGCGGCGGCGGTGTTCCTCCAGCGCACGGCGGCCGGCGGCATCCGCATCCATGGCGAAGTCGTCAATCGATCGAAGGACGGGAAAAGCGTCCTGGGCTGGTCGGCGGAAACCTTCGGCAAAATGATCAGGCAGCGCCTGCTGGAGCGCTTCCCCGGGATCCAGCCCGAGCAGATCCGCTTCGTGTGCGATCCGGCGGCATTCAAGGGGAAGGATAGTCCCAGGGATGCGATCGACTGGGTCAGGTCGGTGAAGAATGCGATCGGCATGGGGCCAATCCACAAGGCGAAGAGCAATTCGCCGGCGCTGCGCAATGAGGCGATCTGGAAGGCGCATGGCTCGATCGATAGCTACAGGGACGGCGATTACTATGTCGATCCGTCCTGCACGCACCTGATCAAGGGACATTCGGGCGGGTACCGTTACGAAAAATCGACGCTGGGCACCGGCGAGGAAAAGGGCGACGTCCCGATCGCCAATACCATCTTCACGCACGTCTGCGACAGCGAGCAGTACGCCGCCCTGGAAGGCGAGCATGTGGTCGCGCAGATCCGGGGCGAGCAGCCCCGCACCGCGCCCGTGAAGATCCTGTCCGATTTCGATGAGCTGGGAGGTTAGAATGGCGATCGTTGGGAAATTATTGAGCGCGCCTCTGAAAGCGCTGGGCATCGTGTCCACCCCGGGCAAGCCCCCCGCTCCCCTTCCCACTGTTACCCGCGATGAGGCCGGCGCCCAGGCGATGGCCGACGATGAACTGCGCCGCCGCAAGGGTGGTGCGGCGGACATCGTGAATGGTGCGAGCGGTGCCGAGGCCGCGCTCACCGGCGGGAAACTCACCCTCGGAAGCTGAAAGGAACGATGATGACGGATCAGACGACGGCGCTGCAGGCGCTACAGGAGCAGTTCAAGGATGGATTGGATCGCGATGGCGCAGTGGCCCTGGCGCAGCGTGTCGCCGACCTGGAGGAAGGCAACAGCGGCTATGCCGGGAAGATCGAGGAGCTGACCAGGGAACGCGACGACGCGATCGCGCGGGCCGAGAAGGCGGAGGCTGACCTGAAGGCCAAGCCCAAGGTGGCCGCGCCGAAGGCGGCCACGCCGAGAGCGCGCAAGTTCAAGGCGATCGCCGACGACAAGGTTCTTTCCGGCGACAAGTTGCGGGATGAGATCAGCGATGCCGACGAAATCGAGATCGCATTCCTTGACCGCAACGGCAACGAGATCCCGGGATCGAAGCCGGTCGAGGTATCGGGCGATGTCTGGAAATCGCACCTGGGCGGCCTGATGCTGTCGGAACCGATCGACCTGATCGGCCCCAGCGACGTCGGCTATTCGATCCACGGCTATGCGCTGCTGATCGATGGCGAACATGTCGCGACGCACAAGCGGTCCGAGGCGTTCAATGTCGCGCCGGGCAGCCGCATGAAAATCGAAAACGATATCATCTTCTAAACTGGGCGGCGCGCCTGCCTGGGCGCGCCCCTTCACGCGGGGGTCCGGCAATGGCTGACGACAAATTGCAGAATGATGATCTGGTCAAGGCGCACCTGCGCAATCATGACCGGTTGGCCGGCGAGCGCGCCCTGTATGAAAGCGCCTGGCGCGAGATCGATGAACGGGTCGATCCCCTTGGCGGAGGCGGTTTCGGCAACAGCGGCACGGTGGTCAAGGGCGCCGGCAACTTCGACGTGACAGCGGTCGAGGGCCTCGACCGATCGGTCGCCGCCATGGCATCGATCACGGTGCCGCGCGCGACCCAGTATATCCGGGTGAAGTTCGGCGACCGCGAGCTCGACAAGATGCCGAATGTCCGGCGCTGGTGCGAGCGCGCCGGCGATCGGCTGTATGCCATTCGCTACGCTGCGCATACCGGCTTCGAAACGCAGGCGCATGAGGATTTTCGGCAGATCATGAAATATGGGACCGGGCCGCTCTGGACCGGTGAAATCCCCGGCGTCGGCCTGTTCTACAAGGCGCTGCACCTGTCCGAATGCTATATCGACGAAAATTTCGCCGGCCGCGTCGACACGGTCCAGCGGCGTTACAGGCGGACGGCCCGCCAGCTTGCGCAGGAATTTGGCCGCGCCTCATTGACCGGCAAGATGCTCGACGCCCTCGTCAAGAACAAGCTGGATGAGGAATTCGAGATCCTGCATGTCGTCTGCCCGAACGGCGACCTCGAGCCCGGCGCGCTCGATCGGCGCGGCATGCCGGTCGACAGCCTGCACATCGCGCTCGATGAAAAGGTCATCCTGCGCCGCAAGGGCTTCCACACCATGCCGATTTCGGTGTCGCGCCATGTCACCGGTCCCTGCGACAAATATGGGCGATCGCCGGCGCTGAAGGTGCTGCCGACGGTACGCGGTCTCAACGTCATGAAACAGACGATCCTGCGCGCCGCCCATAAGCAGGCGGATCCTGCGCTGGCCTTCTACAGCGACGACGGCATCACGTCACTGGTGACCCGGCCCAGCGGCGCCAATCCGGGCATGGTCAATGACCAGGGCCAGCTGCTGGTTCACCGCATGCCCGGGGGCGACGGAAACCTGCCCGTGGGGATGGAGATGATCGAGCAGGATCGCGAAGTGGTCCGCACGGCGTTCCTGGAAGATTATTTCAAGCTGCTGACCGATGATGCGGTCCAGCGCTCGGCGACGGCGGTGCTGGAGATCGCCGCCAAGCAAGGCGTGCTGATCGCGCCCTATGCTGGCCGGTACGAAACCGAAAAGCAGAACCCGGTGACGCAGCGCGATCTGGATCTGGCCCTGCGCGCCAATCAGATCGAGCCGTTCCCCCCGGAGGTGGTCGAGGCCGGGGCCTGGCCAGTGATCGATTATGACAATCCGCTCAACCGCATGGCGCGGGCGGAAGAGGCAGCGGGCTTCACGCGCCTGGTGGAAGCCCTGACGCCGATGGCGCAAGTCGATCCGGAGGTGTTCGATGTCATCAACACCGATGAAGCGGCGCCCGGCGTGGCCGACGTGCTGGGCGTGCGGCAGGGCTGGATCCGGTCGCCGGATGAGATCGCCGCGCGGCGGGCCAAGCGGGCGGAGGAAAAGCAGGCGGCGGCCGGGGTCGATCAGCTGGCGGCGATCGCCGGCGCCTATCAGGATTTCGCCAAGGGCAACGAAATCGCGCGGGGTACGGCATGATCGAGGATCCGCAGGATCTGGAAGCGGCGCGGGCGCGTGATGCGATCCGGCGTCGGGCCGTGAATGTCTCCCGCGCGGCGAAGGAGATATTCTTCGCCTATTTCACGCCGCGGCGCTGGTCCTGGCGGGCGCTGTTCTTCGCGCCTGGTCACGACAAGCTGCGCCGGGCTTCGGAGCTGGTGCTCAAGGACCTGGGCAATTTCTGCTTCGCGACGCGCAGCACATTTTCCAGCGATCCGTACCTGATGGGCGTGCGCGAAGGGCGTCGCCAGGTGTGGCTGCGGATCGTTCAATCGCTCGAATTGAATGAGCGGCAAGTTCAGCAACTGATGGAGGTCGACGATGGCGTTTGATGGTGATGACGGCGAAGGCGGCAATGGTGGCGGCGACGGCGGCTTGGGCGGATCCGCGGATCTGCTCGGCGGCGGTGGCGGTGGTGGCCAGGGCGGCGGTAATGGCGGCGGCGGTGCGGACGATGATGCCGCCGGCATCGGTGGCGCCGGCGGCGGCGGCGATGGCCAGGATCCCGAATTTTATGGCCTCCTGTCGGCCGAGGGTGGTGAAGGCGACAACCCGTCGAACCGCGATTACATCAAGGGCAAGGGCTTCAAGGATATTGATGCCCTCGTTAAATCCTATCGGGAAGCGGAGCGCGCGGTTCGCGATAGCGGTCGCGTCAAGCTGCCCGGTGAAAATGCCAGCGATGATGAGCGCAAGGCCTTCGCCCGGGCGATCGGCGTGCCGGAGGCGGTCGACGGCTATGAGATCAAGGGGCCGGAGGGCGTGCCGCTCAATGAGGCGCTGATCACGAAACTGTCGGAAAGCGCGCTGAAGCATGGCGCGCCCAAGGCGGCCTTCCAGGGCCTGGTCGCCGATTTCATCCAGTTGCAACTGGACGAGGCGGAGGCCGCCCGGGTCGAGCAGGACGGCAAGGCACAGGCGCAGCTCAAGGCCTGGGGCGCGGAGGGCAACGCCAAGCTGGCCTTCGTCGACAAGGCTACGGCGGCGCTGGGGCTCAATCGCGAAGATCTGCAGGGCATCAGGTCCGCCATCGGCGCCGATCGCGCGCTCCAGCTCTTCGCCCGTTTGGGCGAAGGCATGGCGGAGGATGCGCTGCTGTCTGGCGGTCGCGGGCGGTTCGGCGTCACGCCGGCGGAAGCGCAGGCCGAGCTCACCCGGCTGAACAATGATCCCGAGCATATGGCGGCGATCCAGCGGAAGGATCCGGCGGCGACTGCACGGCGCCAGCGCCTGATCGCGGCAGTGGCGGCCGGGAAGGATGCGGAAGCCGCTTGATTTTTGCGACAGTCCGATTGACGCGCGAGTCGGGCTGTGAGAATTATGGCGCTCCGGTTCGGGGGACCGGTTATTCCCCCATCATAGTAAGTCCTGGCCAAGCCTCGTTCGCCCCGGGCCCAGCAGTGGAAGCTGCCGCCGATCGCGGGCGTTAAACGATAGAGAGGCCGGGCCTAGCTGCCCCCAAGCCCTTCGAAATCGGTCTTCAACCTTTTTCGTCGGGAGGGCATCGTGTCCAACCAGGTCAACAATACCGCACAAGTAACTTTCGACAACAATGTCGAGCTCGCGCTCAACCAGACCAAGTCGCTGCTGGACGGCGCCCTGGTCGAGCAGAACGACACCGGCGCCGAAAAGGCGAAGGTGTCGGACATCGTCGGCAATGTCGCGTCGCAGACCGCCAATGAGCGCCACGGCGACACAAAATATGTCAACACGCCCCATGACGGCGTGTGGATCCCGAAGCCCGATGAGGAATATTATGCCGACCTGGTCGACAATGCCGACAAGCTGGCGACCGGCATCGATGTCCAGGGCACCTATACCATGGCGGCGGCCGCGACGATCAACCGGGCGCGCGACGACAAGGATCTGCAGGGCCTCTATGGATCGATCATCAGCGGCAAGGATGGCCTGACGGTCACTCCCTTCCCCGGGTCGATGATTATTCCCGTGACGACGGGCGGCGCCGCCGGCGCGCAGCGCATGAACGTCGCCAAGGTTCGCGCGGCGAACAAGCTGCTCATGCAGAATTTCAACGACATGAACGAGCAGCGGTTCATGACCCTGACCTCCGAGCAGATGGACGATCTGCTGAGCGAGATCCCGGTCACCTCGGCCGATTTCCAGCGCGTCTATGGCGGCGAGTTCAGCAACGGCGTCATCACCAAGCTGCTGGGCTTCACGATCATCCCGATCGAACTGGGCAATCCGCTGCTCAAATTCTCCTCGCCCCTGTCGGTCGACGGCAGCGGGTACCGGAAGAACCTGTTCTGGGTGAAGTCGGGCGGGCGCCGCAACGTCTGGCAGAAACTCCGCTCCTCGGTCGATCGTCTGCCGACCAAGCTGTTTTCGACCCAGGTGTTCGCGGGCACCACGGTCGCGTCCACCCGTACCCAGGCCGGCAAGGTCGGGATCATCCTCAACAGCGAAGCCTGACCGGTCGGGGCGGCTTCGGCCACCCCCTCCTGGCAGCTTCGGGCTTCGGAGACTGAAACATGACTGACCGTTATGCAGTGGAACAGGTGGGCGTCGTCGACGGCACCTCGACCCCGAACAAGAAAGCGGACGGCGCCCTGGTCGGCGCCAAGCTGCGCAGCATCCGCGCCACCAAGCAGGTGCTGGCCGACCAGATCGCCGATCGCGTCTATCTCGGTCGGCTTCCCCAGGGCGCCAACCTCAAGGAAGTGCTGATCACCACGGATACGTCCCTGGGATCGTCGACCATCGCGATCGGCACGACGGCGTCGTCGGGCAAATATGTCGCGGCCCGGACCTTCACCACGCCGCTCGACGCGCCGACCTGCATCGGCCCGAAGGCATCCGCCCTCGACGATGCTCCGCTGTCGGCCGACGAAGATGTCTGGATGACGATCGCGGCCGCGGCGATGCCCGGTGCCGCCATCGTCGTGGTCGAGCTTCGCTTCACGATTTCGGCCTGACGCGCATGTCAGGTCGCGCGCCGGGGCTGCCGTCGATCGGCCCCGGCGCAAACCGATCATAAGGGAGATGGCGCATGGCCACGGCGAAATTCACGATGCAGCGGGGCAAGGTCGGCCTCAAGGATGTGGCGGTGGCCGCTGGTTCGGCCGAAGCCCAGTCCGACACGATCTCCGTCAATATCGACTATACCAAGCTGACGAAGGGCGACGTCCTGGTCGCGCTCGACAATATCAAGCAGAAGATCCACGCGGGCAAGTGGCCGCCGCTCTGAACTGAAGGGGCTGCGCCGTGACCGACTATGTCACCATCGCCAATCTCGCGGCCGGGTTGATCGGGGAAGACGATCAGCTGCGGAGCCCGGACGATGACACGCATATGGGCCGTACCTTCAAGGCAGCCTGGGCTGCCGTGCGGCAGGCGGCGATCCGCGACCATACATGGAATTTCGCCATGACGCGCACCGGCCTGGCAGCGGAAGATCTGAGCGATGTGCCCTATCCATGGGGGTACAGCTATCCGCTTCCCTCCGGCTGCCTGCGCCTGGTCGAGGTGCTGAACTGCGGGGCGCGCGACTATCAGCTTGAGGGCCGGTCGATCCTGACCAATGCGACCGGGCCGGTCTACATCCGGTATCTGCGGGATGTGCCCGAAACGGCCAATTGGGACGCGACATTCGTCGATGCCTTTGCCGCCCTGATGGCTTTCACCACGGGCAACCGGATCGCGGGCAGCGCCTATGACAAGGATGCCGGCTGGAAGATCTACAAGGCGAAGCTGAGCGAGGCAAAGCGCGTCGATGCGCGTGAAAACCCGCCGGTGGAATTCGAGCCGACGTCGTGGGAATTGGCACGCTTCGGCGGCGACGGCGTCTACGATGGCCCGCCCTACCCAATCCCGCTGGGGTATCCGACGGCATGAGCGTCGTCACCCCAATCCAGACGAGCTTCAACGGCGGCGAGATCAGCCCGCGCATGGGCGGGCGCGTCGATACGGCGATCTATCCGATCGCGCTGGAGGTCTGCGAAAATTTCGTCGCGACGGTCGAAGGGCCGATCGTCAAGCGGCCCGGCTTCGAATATATCCGCGACGCGGCGGCGACCGCGAGCTGGATGACCGCGTTCCGCTTCAGCCTCACGCAGGAATATGCGATCGAGTGGAGCGAGGGGAAGCTGCGCTTCTACACCAACGGCGTCCGGATCGAGACCAGCCCAGGCGTTCCCTATGAGGTCGCCGTTCCCTATACGGCGGCGGAAGCGCCATTCGTCTCGCTGCAGCAGAGCTATGACCGGCTCTACATGGCGCATCCCAACCATCCGCCCGGCGTATTGACGCGGACCGGCGCGGCGACCTTCGCCTATTCGGTCCTCACGCTGGCGAACGGCCCCTTCGCCGACCAGAATGTGACCGAAACGGTGACGGTCCAGGCCAGCGCCGCCACTGGTCCCGGCATCACGCTGACCGCCAGTTCCGCGATATTCGATGCCGGCCAGGTCGGATCGCTGTTCCGGCTCGAAGCGAAGGATTTCCTTGCCATCCCCGCGTGGGAAGTCGGCCGCAAGGACATCACGGTGGGCATGGTCGTTCGGAGCGAGGGCAAGGTCTACCAGGCGGCCAGCGCCGGCACCACGGGGACGGTGCAGCCGGTCCATACCAGCGGCACGGAAAGCGACGGCACCGGCAAGAAGGACATCAACGACTACGGCCCCTATGGGGTGAACTGGACCTATATCAGCGACAAGTTCGGCCTGGTCCGCATCACGGCCGTGGCGAGCGGAACATCGGCGACCGCGGACGTGGTGCGGCGCCTGCCCGATGCAGTCGTGTCGGCACCGACATTCCGGTGGGCGCATGGCTTTTTCTCGGCATGGGCGGGATGGCCCAATGTCGTGAAGCTGTTCGCCGGCCGCCTGGTCTTCTTCAAGAATTTCGACTTCGTCGGATCTGTGGCCGGTGATTATGGCGGTGGCACGGTCAATTTCGCCAATTATTCATCATCCGGCAGCGTCACGCCCGACCTCGGCTTCCGCCGCACGATCGCGACGGAAGATCCGATCCTGTGGGCCGCCGGCGACCGCACGCTGATCGTCGGAACGGCCTCGCGCGAGATCGCGATCGGCAAGATCAACCAAGCTGCCGCGCTGTCGGGCGACAATGTCGAGGCCAATCCGCAAAGCTTCTATGGATCCGAACGGGTGTGGCCGCTGCAGGCGGGCACGTCGACCTTCTTCGCCCAGCGCGGCGGCCGCAAGCTGCGCGAGGCGCAATATGATTTTTCGCAGGATCGTTACCTGGCCGCCAACGCATCGGTGTGGGCGCGTCATGTCACGCGCAGCGGGATCAAGCAGTTCGCTTTCCAGAAAGAGCCGGAGGAACTGCTGCTTGCCGTGCGCGAGGATGGGCAGCTGATCCTGCATCCGCACCAGCCCGAGCAGGACATCAAGGGCTTTGCCCGCGTGCGTCACTCCGATGGGCAGGGCGCGATCGACAGCGCCGTCGTCATTGTCGGCCAGGACGGAAAGACCGATGAACTGTGGGCGCTGGTCGAGCGCGACGGCGCAAAATCTGTCGAGCGCATGGCCGCCTGGCGCGACGATGGCGACCCGATCGAAAACGGCTTCTTCGTCGATAGCGGGGTCACCTCGATGGCGACCGGCGGGCAGACGCATTTCACCGGTTTGACGCACCTGGCCGGCAAATCGGTCGCGGTGCTCGCCGGCGGTGGCGTCATCCCGGGCATCACGGTCGCCGGCGACGGATCTTTCGACTTGCCCGCCGCCTCCGTGCCGCAATCCGCCTATGTAATCACGGTTGGCCTGCCCTTCACCGCAACAGCGGTGACGCTGCGGCCGGAGGTCAAGGTCAACGGCCAGACGATGCAGAACAAGCGCCAGCGCCTGGTGCGCATCGCCCTGCGCCTGCTGGACACGGTCGGGATCCGCGTGGGTTCCTTCGGCGGCAAGCTCGACAATCTGATCGACCGTCCGGCAGACGCCGCGATGGATGCGCCGGTGCCGCTGTTCAATGGCGACAGCGAGAAGGCCGTGTCCGGCGGATGGGACCGCGCGGGCCGCGCCACATTCGTGTCCGACCTTCCGCTGCCGGCGACGATCGTCGCCGCCATGCCGCAACTGGACATCGAGAAATGAGCGTCCTGATCCGTCCCATGGTAGCATCGGATGCCCTGCGGCTGAAGCGCCAGCCATCGCAGCGGGTGCAGATCGGCCTGGTGCGCGACATGTCGGTCGAGGATGCGCGGGATCTGATCGACGGCGGCGAAGCCTGGTCGGCGGAGCGCGACGGCGATGTCATCGCCTGCATGGGCCTGCGCGAGACCTTCCCCGGCAAGCAGGGCGTGGCCTGGGCGGTGCTGGCGCAGGGTGTCGGCGCGGCGCACCTGGCCATCACGCGGCACGCCCGCCGGCGCATCGCCGAAAGCCCGCTTGTCCGGATCGAGGCCCTTACGCGGATCGACGTCGAGGCGGAATGCGTGTGGGCGCGGCTGGTCGGCCTGACCCCCTCGGCCATCCTGCGCAAGTTCGGGGCGCTCAGCGAGGATCACATGTTGTTCGAGAGGATCGCCTGATGGTTGAGGCAGTGCAGGCGGCCGGCAAGATCGTGGGCGGGGTCGCCAGCTATGAGGCCGGCAAATATAACCGCGCGGCCGCCCGCAGCGAAGCGATCTCGGCCGAACGCGAGGGCGCGGCGGAGGAAGCGCGGATCCGCGAGGCGGCCCGTTTCCAGATGGGCGCGCAGCAGGCGGCCCAGGCGGAAAATGGTTTCCAGCCCGGTACTGGCTCGGCTCTGGACGCGCTGCAGGAAAGCGCGATCAACGCGACGATGGATGCGCTGACGGCGCGGCGGCAGGCGCAGGCCAAGGCGCGGTCGCTGCGCGCGAGCGGCGCGGTCGCATATGCAGCCGGCAAGAACGGCCTGGTGCAGGGGCTGATTGGCGCGGCGTCGACCGGGGTCGACTGGGCATCGTCACGGCAGGGCACGTCGCCATCGGGAGGATCCGGATCCGGCGGCGGCAGCAGCGCGATCGTTGTCAACCAGAACGCCATCGCCCGGGCAAGCGCGCAAGGCTACAGCTATGGCGGCTGAGGAGGGATATCGTCGTCAGCTGGGCGTGGTGTCCAGCACCGGGCTGCCTTCCGCATCGGCGGAAGCCTTCGGTGCCGGCATCGGCGACGCGATCGGCCGCACGGGCGATGCCCTCGTCCATTATGAAGCCGTCGAGCGCCGCCAACGCGGCGATCAGCAACTGGCTGATTTCAACGTCCGCTTTGCCCGGGTGCGTTCGTCGCGCGACCAGGATGAGATTGCGATGCGGTCGACGGCGGCGCCCGGCGCGGCCGGTTATGCGGATACGCGGCGCAAGGCCTGGGAAAAGGATCGCGAGGGCCTGCTCGACGGCATCACGGAAGACGCGGTCCGTCGATCGGCACAGGAGCAGATTGCCGAATATGAGGGGCGGCAGGCCGCCCGCGATATCGAATTCGAGACCGGCGCGGCAATCGGCAAGATGGTCACCGATGCGCAGCAGGCCTCGGATCTGTCGAGCAACCGCGCGCGCATGAACGGCGATGCCTATGCCGATGAACTGAGCCTTGGGCGGCAGACGATCGATGCCCTGAATGTGTCGGCCGATGTGAAGGAAAAGCTGCACCGCTATCATGATCAGACGGTCACGGTCGGGTACCTCAATGGCCTGACGGAACGGGATCCGAAATCGGCACAGGCGTTGATCGATGCCGGGGCGTTCAATGCCATCCTGACGCCGCAGCAGCTTGACCAGGCCAAGAATGGCGCGATGATCGAGATCCGGCGAGCGGATGCCGCAGCGGCGCATCAGCAGGCCCTGCAAACGCAGGCGCTGCGCGATGAGGTGGAGACGGTCAACGCCCAGATTTCGGCTGGTGTTGAAATCCCTGATGGCCGCCTGGCTGATCTGCAGAACCGATTGACAGCCATCGGTGACGTGGGCGGTGCGACCAAGATCGGAGTCACCCGCATTGAGGCCGGTGTCCGGCGAGAGGCCGATGTCTGGAAGCCCGAGCAGTACGATACGGAAATCAATCGGCTCGAGGCCAGGGGCAAGCGGACGCCGGATGAGGATATCCGCCTGAAGACGTTGCGCGGGATGCGCGGCACCGCAGTGGCAACCTTCAACAATAATCCCGGCGAATGGGCCGCCAAGAATGGCTTTGCCCCGCCGCCGATCGATCTTGCCGACGCATCCACCTTCGGGGCGCGCGCGGCATGGGCGCGGACCGTCACGCGTCAGACGGGCCGCCAGACGCCGCTCTTCAACGATGCCGAGGTGCGCCAACTCCGCGATGAGGCCAGCATATCGCAACAGGGCATGGTTGACGTGGCGAACCGGATCGCCGTGGTTGGCGGACTGCAGGCGCGCCAGGCTGCAAAGCAGGTGCTGCCGAATGATCCGATGCTCGCGCGCATGGTGTCGATCGACGGCGATAGCCGAGCCGCCGCCCTGCGCGGTGCTGCGCTTCGAAAAGCAAACAAGGCTATCGTCGACGGGCAGGGATCGCAGGAGGTGGCAAGCCACTTCTATGACGTCCTCGGCGCCGCCGCACAAAGCTTCGATGCGCAGGAGGTCGGCGCCGCCCTTGATGTAGCGAAAAGCCTCTATGCCGACGCCAAAAAGGGACATTCCGAATGGGCCACTGACGGCCGTGTGGAAGATCTGAACCCCTATATCAACATCGCCCTGGGCGGGAAGAAGGGCGCTGATGGCTTCTGGCGCGGCGGCCTGGGTCAATGGAACCGGGTGCCGATGCTGCTGCCCGATGGCTGGACGCAGGGCGCATTCGATCGTGTGCTGTCGCAGGTGCGCTTCAAGCCGGACAGCAAGACAGTGCCGGTTTGGTCGGACGGCAAGCCGATGTCCGCTGTCGATCTGCGCCGCTATGTGCCGGTGCGTCGGGCCGACGGCCGCTATGAGTTCCACGGCGACAACGGAACGGTCGCACGGCAGCGCAATGGCAAGATCTATGCGATCGATATCGAGGCGGTGGGGCGCGGTATCGGCGTCGTGAGGCGGGCGCAATGAGCGGGCTGCTTCAGAGCGGCGCGGCCGTTGATCCCGTCATTCCTGGCGCGCTTGTCCGTCCTGCCACGATCGGCGAGGTGTGGGACGCCAACCGGGTACTCGCCCGCGGCGATCGGACCGATGCCGAAGCGGAGCGGCTGCGCCGGGAATATGAGCCTCTGCTGGCCGAGGTGAACGCCGATCGCGCCAAGCGTGGGCTCAAGCCGATGGTCAATCCCGGCTATTGGCAGAGTGCACTGGAGCGACGCCCCTCGGCCGACAATGGCGGGTTCGATTTCGCATCGCTGTTCGATACCCGCGTCGATCGCGATCAGCAGGAGCGCGCGATCTTCGATGAGATCGGCGCGATCCGGCGGCGCAATCCCGGTTTTCTGAAGGATGCGCCGACGGATCTGGCCACATTCCGCCGGGGTGTGATCGACCGCGAGAAGGCGGCACGAGCAGGTGCGCGCGATGTTCTCGGCCGCTCGTCCGGCTTTACCCAGGGCGCGGTGGGCTTCGCCGCCGGCACGTGGGAAACGATGCACGATCCGGTCAACATCGTCTCGCTGCCGCTGGGCGGCGGTGGCGGCACGATCTGGGCGCAAGCGGCGCGGTCGGCGCTGGTCAATGGCGGGCTCGAACTGATCCAGCAGCCGATCGTGGCGGAAAATCGCGAGGATTTGGGCGAGGAACTGACGGTTGGCGAGGCCGGGCTCAATACGCTGATGGCGGCCGCCGGCGGCGTGGTCGGTGACGTGGTCATTCCCCAACTGGGCAAGGCGACCGTGAAGGGCGTCGGGAAAGCGGTCGACGCCTTCACCCCACTCGATCGCAAGGTCGCCGCGGCGCTGTCGAAAGCCGATCTCGACGGAGTCAGCGATGCCGATCTTGCCAGCGTGTTCGGTCGCCATGTATCGCCCGATCTGCGCACGCCCGACGAAAGCGCGGCGATCCATGTGATCGAGCGCGAGGCGGAGATCCGCGCAAGCTCCCCCTATGTTGAAACGCCCGAGGGCCTCGACGCCCATGCGGCGCGGATGCAGGCGACCATGGAGGCGCTGGTCAAGACCAATACGCCCGACGCCGCGCCGATGCGGGCGATCTGGCCCGCGCCCGGTCGCGCCCGGCTGCGTGTCTCGGGCGGCCGCCTGGCGAATGACGTGGTCAGCTTCTTTCGCGGCAAGGGCTATAGCGAGGCCCATGCGCGCGGGATCGCCGCCGGCGTTGCGGCCGAGGCTTCGAGCAACCATGGCGCAGTCAATCCTACCTCGGGCGCCTATGGCCTCGGCCAGTGGCTCGGCACGCGCAAGGAAGAATTGTTCAAGCGCTATGGCCGCAATCCGACGCGGCAGCAGCAGCTCGAATTCCTCCATTGGGAATTGCAGGGCGGCGACCATGGCGGGGCGAAGGTGCTGGCGCAGGCCGATGAGGCCGGCGTGCTACGCGCCTATGTCAACGACTTCATGCGGCCGGCCAAGGGTGCGGAAACCACGGGCGACCTGTCGCGCGGCATGGCGGCGCTGGGGCGCGAGGGCGAGGATGTGGCTCGTGCGCTGGATATCGATCCGGAGATCGACGGGCCGATCGCGCGCTCGCCGGATCTGGATGCGGAGCGGGTTGCGATCGGCGGGCCTGATCGCATCGATGCGCCGGCGGATCTGCTCGAAATCGATTATGCTGACTTGCCGCAGTTGCGCCACGATCTGTTCGGTGATGATGCGAGCTGGCAGGCGGCGCAACTCGATCTGGTTGATCGGGCCGTTTCGCGCGATGCGGCGGCTCTCGATCTTCCCGATGATTTTACGCCGGGGCTTCCTGCGCCCGACGGCGGTGAGACCGTTCGGCTGTACCGTGCGCAAGGTGATTTGTCCGCGTCGCGGCAAGGCATTGACACTACAGAGGATGCGCTCTGGTTCACCACAGATCCGGCGATCGCTGCGAACTATGCGTCTCGGCGCAATGGCGAAGTCTTCGCAATGGACGTGCCGAAAGAGCGGGCGGCCGAGCTTCTTCGCGGTGGGAGCACGGCAAATGTGCCGTTGGCCGAAACATCGGCCATGCGACAGTTCACCGATCTGGCGACTGTCCGCCGTGATGCTATGCGCGACGGTGTGGTTCCCACGCCCGACGACGTCGCTGCTCATGTCCGGGAAAAGCTGCCGACGATTAATACTGATCGGCCCTCGCCCGCCGCGGCATCGCCTGCGGTCCGCGACGCGGTCGCGGGCGAACGCCTCGATGGCGCGCCGGTCCTGTCACCCGATGCGCCTCGCCAGCTCGATCTGTTTGCAGAGCCCCATGGCGAAGGGGCGAAGCTGCAGGCCGATAGTCTGGCGCACGACATGCGCGCCGCGATCGAGGCGCAGGCGGCCGGTGCCGATCTGGCCTTCCGTCTCGATGATGGCAGCGAGGCGTCGCTCTCCGACATCCTGGCCGATCTCGACGAAGACGAGGCCATGCTCGCCACCATCAAGGGGTGCCTGTAAATGTCTGCTGGCGTCTGCATTCCCGACCTGATCGAGCAGGGCAAGATCCCGAAGGGCAAAGGCGCGGCAGCGCTGACGCGCTACCAGCAGCTGCTCAACGTTTATGACCAGCAGATGGGCGGCGCGGCGGCCGAGGCGCTGGCGACCAGTGAAGTGCTGAAGGTGCTCGAGAATGAGGCGCTACTGAAAAAGCGGCGCACGCTACTGCAGGTGAAGGCGCAGCAGACGGCGGCGGCGTCGCTCAACAGTTTTGCCGGGGGGAGGAAGCCCGGCGCTCCGATCGATCCACGCGCGGGGGTGGCGCTGTTCGATCGTGACGGCCGGGCTTCCTATTCGAATGTCGAGGGGCGGCGCCAGGCAGTGCGTGGCCGCGCCCATGCGATGATGGATCAGATCCTGTCCGACCATAGCCGGAACCTGATCGGCCATGTGCGCAACCGCGCCCAGCTGGGGGACATTGTCCGCGAGCTGTTCGGCCAGGACAGCGGGAACCTGGCTGCCAAGGAAATGGCGGACGCCTGGTCCCGAACGGCCGAGATGCTGCGCCAGCGGTTCAACGCCGCCGGCGGCGATATCGGCAGGATGGAAAAATGGGGACTGCCCCAGTCGCATGACAGCCGGGCCGTTCGTCGCGCCGGCTTCGACGCCTGGCGCGCGTCGATCGAGCCGCGCCTCGACCGCGCCCGGATGATCGACCGCGACACGGGCCAGCCTTTTGTCGGTGAAGCCTGGGACGCGATGCTGCGCGACGTGTTCGACACGATCCGCAGCGAGGGCTGGAACAAGCGCGAGGCAGGATCGGCAGGGCGCGGCAGCATGGCGAGCCGCCATGGCGATCCGCGTTTCCTGATCTTCAAGGGCGCCGATGAATGGCAGGCCTATCAGGCCGACTTCGGCGGCGGTGCCACGGCTTTCGACGCTATGATGGGTCACATAGACGGCATGAGCCAAGAGATCGCCGCGATGGAGATCCTCGGTCCTAATCCCAACGCGACGGTGCAATGGGTGAAGGACACGATCGAGAAATCTGCGCAGCTCGACAGCACGCCTGACAGCAAAGCAGTGGACAAGGCTCACAAGGGCGCGAAGCAGATCGATCGGCTATGGGATGAGCTCACGGGCGCATCGCATCGGCCGGAAAGCCGGGGGCTCTCGCTTTTTTTCTCGAGTATCCGCAGCATCCAGACAGCGGCCAAACTGGGCAGCGCGAGCCTGTCGGCCGTCACCGATCTTGCGTTTCAGTTCTCAACCAGGCGCTACAATGGCTTGCCTGCAGCGGCGATGATCCGGGACTATGTGAAGTTGATGCGGCCGGGCTCGCGCGCCGACCAGCGGCTTGCGGTGCGGCTGGGGCTGATCGCTGAGGAATGGGGTCAGCGTGCAGCTGCGCAAGGGCGATACCTCAATGAGGAGCTCACAGCGGAATGGTCCCGCCGACTGGCCGAGGGTGTTCTGCGCGCGTCGGGCCTGTCACGCTGGACGCAGGCGGGCCGCTGGGCGTTCGGCATGGAGTTCATGGGCCACATCACCGATGAAAGCGTGAAGGCTTTCGATAAGCTGGATGCGCCGTTTCGCGGCGTGCTTGAGCGCAACGGCATCGACGCAGCCGTCTGGGACAAGATCCGCTCCACGCCCCTCGAGATGGATCGGGGCGTGCCCTGGCTCAAGCCGTCCAATGTCGAGGACCGCGAGCTGGGCGATCGGCTGCTCGAGATGATCCTCTCTGAGACGAACTATGCTGTCCCGACACCGGACCTAAAAACGCGCGCAATGATGAGCCGCTTCGCGCCGCGCGGGACATTGTGGGGCGAATTGATGCGGACCTCCCCGCTGCTGTTCAAGTCGTTCGGTATTTCCATGCTGCTCATGCAGCAGCAGCGTCTGATGGAACAGTCGGCCGGCAATGCCATGCGCTATGCTGGGGGCTTGGTCATCGGCACCACGCTCATGGGCGCGCTGGCGATGCAGCTGAAGGCAATCGCGTCCGGCAAGGATCCCATGCCCATGACCGACAGCCCGCTTCCAACCCGCGAGCAGCTGGATGATGTTTCCCAATTGAAGCGGCCGAAGCTGACGGAAGGTCAGAAGTTTTGGGGCGCGGCTCTCGCCCAGGGTGGCGGGTTCGGCATCATGGGTGATTTCCTATCGTCAACGCAGAACCGGTTCGGTGGTGGCCTCGCGGGATCAGTGGCGGGGCCACTCGCCCAAGACCTGCAGGCGGCGGCCGATGTCGCCAATTCCAAGAACCCAGGGTGGAAAGCTGTACGCCTTGCCCGGCAGGAACTGCCCGGCGGCTCGCTCTGGTATGCCAAGCTCGCCTTCGATCGGCTGGTGACTGACCAGATCCAGGAGGAGATCGACCCATCCTATCGCAGCGCCTGGCGCCGCATGGAAAAGCGCGCGCGCGAGCAGCGGACCCAATATTTCTGGGCTCCCGGTGAGACGGCACCGGATCATGCCCCCGACCTAACAGCCATTGCCGGGGAGACAATGCAATGACCGTCGCCGCCAAGTCGTCCAAGATCGACTATATCGAGAACGGGGCGACCTTGTCCTTCCCTCTCCCGTTCCGTTTTCTGGATGGCTCCATCACTGTCCGCCGGATCTTTGCGGACGGCTCGATCTCCGTGCTGACGAACGGCGCTGACTTTTCGGTCTCGGGTGGAGCAACGGACGATGGCGGGACGCTGACGCTGACGGCGACCGTCGCCGGCGCGAAGCTGCGCATTCGCCGTCGCACGCCGCGCCGCCAGTCCACCAATTACACCACGGGCGACCGGTTTCCCGCTGAAACGCATGAGGCGACCGTCGATCGCGCCATGCTGATCGACCAGGAACAGGACGATACGATCGACGACACGGCAACCCGGGCGCTGATGGTGCCCGATGGCGAAACCGCGGTTCCCGTTCCGGCAGCGTCCGACAGGGCGGGCAAGGCGCTGGGCTTTGATGCGCAAGGCAAGCCGATCGCGGTCACGATCAGCGGTGTCAATGATCCGTCGCTGCGCGCCGATCTGGCCGGCGAGACGGGCGACGCCCTGATCGGGCACAAGTTGCCGACGGGAAATCCCACCGCGGACCTGGCGAAGGTCAATGCCATGATCGCCGCCACCGATCCGGGGGGAGTCGTCGACCTGAAGGGGGAAACCTTCATCGTCGACAGCGCCCCGACCAATTCAAGGGGAAAGAAACTGGTCAATGGGCGCGTGCTGGAGCCGTCGCGTCATCCGCCCTACCGCACGATCAAGCAGAGCTATGCCGATGACATCGGCTATGTGATCGGCCGTGCCAACCAGTTTCCGTGGCGGCTGTCCGTCTGCGGTGGGCTGTACCAGCAGATCTACCTGTTCGGGCATAGCTGGATCGAGCAGAACGGCCTTTACACGCCGCGCGCCCATGAGCTGGTGCAGCAAGGTCTGATCGCGGCGGGCGTCGACAATTGCCTGGTCGTGGGCAGCGGCAAGGGCGGCGCATCCTGGAGCGACGTCAACGTGCTGCCCGAGCTGGACGTCGACAGCGTTCTCGCGGTCGGCACCCGCCATGTCATGTTCGCGCTGTTCACCAATGACGTGGTGAAGGGGATCGACCAGACGATCGCGGATTTCTACGCGACGATCGCCCACGTCCGCGCGCAGACATGGGGCGCGGCGTCGCACCTGACGATCACGGTCATCATCGTCGGCAATATCGACGCGCCGGAGACCCAGCAGGACGCGCAAAGCTATGAGCAGATACGTGCCGCCTGCGTCCAGGCCGTGCGGCTGTGGGACATCACCGTTTTCGACATGTACGCCTACATGTGGGACAGTCAGAACGGACGCGGGATCTGGCTCGATGCGCCTGGCTTCCATCCGGATCCGGTGCCGACCTATGCCTATTGGCGCGAGGGGCTGGCGGCGCATCTGTTCGAGAGCGGGCAGTGGAACAACCGCAAGGCCAATCAGCACTGGAATATCGGCCACGGCGTCGACCAGCGGTTCCCGACCGATACGCCGCAGGAATATGAGCGCGGCCGCACCGGCTATGGCGTTCTGACCGGCGAAGGCTGGGATGCGAACGGATCGCTGTTGACCTACGGCCATGCGGACGGCGTCACGCTGCAGGAGCTGGTGACGCTCGAGCCGGTGCCGAGGATCCTCCGCCGCACGGGGGCGGCGACCGCGTGGACGCAATGGGCCAACCAGAAGATCGCACTCGCGCCGCTCAATGCATGGGTCGATCGGGGCGGCGGCTATCGGTCCTCGGGTTGCATGGCGACGGATCGCGGAACCGTCCTCATCTGGGTCAACGTCAAGGATGGGGTATCCGGATCGGCGGCGCATCAGCTGCCGTCCGCCTTGCGGCCGACGCAGTCGTTCCGCGTGCCATGCGAGGGTGGCTATGTGACGATCTTCGGCGTGACCGGAGAAATCGTCCCGACGGTCGGCAGCTCGGCGCATGTCGCGATCTCGGTCGAGATCCCGGCCGTATGAGCGAAGTGCTGACGATCGCCCTTCCCGCTGCCCTGGGCGTCGTGGGGACCTTGGGCGTCCAGTGGCT
Source organism: Sphingobium sp. LSP13-1-1.1 (assembly GCF_040676415.1). Taxonomy (NCBI): domain Bacteria; kingdom Pseudomonadati; phylum Pseudomonadota; class Alphaproteobacteria; order Sphingomonadales; family Sphingobiaceae; genus Sphingobium; species Sphingobium sp. LSP13-1-1.1. The sequence goes on from NZ_JBEGHU010000023.1 coordinate 275,908, forward strand.
GCAAGGACGCAGCCAGCGGCACCAGGTGGACATCGATGCCGAGGTGAAGCTGGACGCGCAGCGTGACGGCCTGACCTTTCAGCTGCTGGAAACCGCCCGCTCGGAAATGTCGCAGTTGATGGCGGAGGTCCGCGAACTGCGGCCGCTCACCAAGACGGGTGTCTACCTCGAGGAGGCGCTCGATCATCTGCATGCGCTGCTCCACGCGGAAGGCGATGAGGAGCTTCGTGCCGCGCACCGCCGCGCGGCGGCCTTCCTCCGCCGGATGCGCGGGCAGGACAGTAAGGGCGAGAAGCGCAACGCGGTGCAAACCGCGATCAGCGCGCAGCGGATCGTCAACGATGCAAAGGGAGGCAGGTCATGACATTCACGTTCGGCGAGCGGTCGCTACAGGAATTGGAGGGATGCCACCCCGTGCTGCAGCGCGTGGCGCACGCGGCGATCGCGATCAGCGCGGTCGATTTCGGCATCTATGAGGGACTTCGCACGGCCGAAGAGCATATGGGCGAACTGCGGCGGGGGTCCAGCGAAACGCTCGAGTCCCGGCACCTGGTGCAGGAAGATGGTTTTTCCCATGCCCTGTGCGTCATGCCGTGGACCGGAACTGGCTGGCGCAAGGAATGGCGGCTGATGCAGCCGGTGGCCGAGGCGATGCAGCAGGCCGCCTTCGATGAGGGCGTCGCCGATCGGATCCGCTGGGGGGCGATCTGGGACCGAACCCTGGCCGACTTCGGCGCCGGGACGCCCGTGTCCATCGACGACGCACTCGCCGCCTATGCCCGGCGTCGGCCGGGCGCGACCTTCCTCGATGGACCGCATTTCGAGCTTCTTTCCTGAGCGCGCGGGGGCGCCGCACAATGTGGGGGTTATCATGAGCTATCAGTTTGGAACGAAATCGCTGCTCAATCTGGAGGGATGCCATCCCGTCCTACGGCAGGTCGCCATGGCCTCTATCGCCGAAAGTCCCGTCGACTTCGGCATTTATGAGGGGGTGCGATCGGCTGAACGGCAGGCCGAATATTTGCGGCGGGGGGTGACGAAGACCAAAAACTCCAAGCATCTGAAGCAACCGGACGGTTTTTCCCACGCCTTCGACGCAGTGCCATGGATCGCCGGATCCTATCGCTGGGAATGGGAGCCGATCTACCAGATAGCGGCGACGATCGACCGCGTTGCGACCCGGCTGGAGGTCGCGGGAAAGATCCGCTGGGGCGGGATCTGGGATCGCACGCTGGCCGACTACGGCACGGGCGCCAGCGTTTCCATGAAGGATGCCGTGGCCGCCTATGTGAAGCGGCATCCCGGCCCCGATTTTATCGACGGCCCGCATTTTGAGCTGGTGTCGTGACGGACATCACGGCGGCGATCGTCACGCCCGATCATGAAGTGCGGCAGACCAGGGCTTTCCAGCTCTATGTCCGACTGGCGCGACCCACGCACGACTGGCTGGTCGCGTTCGGCGTCGGCTGGGCGATGCTCGGCGGGCCGGCGCTCGGTGCTCCGCTTGCCGACGGCTATCTCGTCCAGGTGCTGCTCTACAGCGGGGCGACCTTTGGCGTGCGGACGCTTGAGAAGATCAAGGGGGTGGCATGACGATCGACTGGAGGAAATGGGGCGTGTTCGGCGTCATCGCCGTTCTGGCGCTGCTTTGCGCGGTGCTGGGCGGCGTCCTGCTCTGGCGCGGGCAGCAGGGGAAGGCAACCCAGGCGAAGGTCGACGTCGGCCAGGCGGGCGCCGCCGCCGACGCCGGCGTCGGCGCCCTGCAGGAACGCCAGGCGGTCGACCAGGCGCACGCCCAAATCGATATCAACGTGAAAGGAGGGATCGATGCGATCCGATCTGCGGCGGGCAGCGATGTCCAGATTACGCCTGCTGCACGCGATGCTGGCCTGCGCGCTCTGTGCGGGATGCGCAGCTACCGTGGCGACCCGCGATGTGCCGCACTGTGCCGAGCTGCTGGATGCGAGCGGCCTGCTGAATGAAACGCCGGCGGCGCCACTGCCTGGCGGCGACGTCGTGGGAGATTGGCAGGTGTTCGGTGTGCAGCAGACGGGCCAGCTGGAGCGGGCGAACGTCGACAAGGGCGGCGCGGGCCGGCTGGTGAGGAAGTGCGAGGATCTGCATCGCGAGGCATTGGCCAAGGCGGTGCGGCCGTGGTGGAAATTCTGGTGAAGGGAAAGGCTATGAAAATCTTTCGAATGATGTTCGCAGCGCTGCTGCTAATGCCGGCAGCCGCGTTGGCTCAGGGCGGGTCGATGAACGGCACGATCGGCAAGCCCGCGTCGATCAACGCTGTCCAGGTTGCCGGGCAGGATCCATCGTTCAACCTGAAGGCGCTGAAGGTGGATGCGGTTGGCGCGCTGGTGACGACGTCGTCATCCTATTCATTGCCGTCAAGCGCCGCCGCCAATGCGATCGCACCGACGACAGCGGGTGTCGTGGGCGCAGCCTATGTCTTCTGCGTTTCGGCCTGCAACATGTACGGCTTGAATGTGGTTGCCGGCGCCAGTGCCGGCTTCGTCATGCTGTTCAACTCAACATCAGTGCCGGCTGATGGCGCGGTCACGCCGATCTTCTGCATGCCCCTCGCCGCCAATGCGGGAATGGAAGCCAACTGGCGCACCATACCCAAGCGCATGACGGTCGGCGCGACGCTGGTTTTCTCAACGACGGGGTGCTTCACCAAGACGGCGTCGGGCACCGCGTTTCTTTCGGGCGACTACCAATAAGGCGATCGGGGCGATTTCAGCCCCGTGGAGCGTTGGAGGGGCGGATTGGCATTGGGGTGCTTCCGCCCTTCTTTTTGCGTCTGGCGAGTCTGGGATCGCCAAATTTGGTATCTTGACCGGGCATCCCATGAATGTATCACGCGCGCGCTCGCAATGCCCTGCCGTTCCAACATCGCACCGGAAACCGCGAATGTTGGAACAGATGCGCTATCTAAGTTATTGAAAAATCATGAGCGCGGGAAATTGGGAAGCTTCTGCTCTGCCATTGAGCTACACCCGCCCGGGTGGAACGCGGCTTAGCCTTTGATCCTGGTGCCGTCAACGCGATCGCGGCGGAGAATTTCAGAGATCGGCATAGGGCGCCTCGGCATCGCGGGACGGTATGGCGCCGCGGCGGCCGATATTCCAGCCGGCCAGACGATGCCCGGCGATCGCCGCTTCGCCGGGGGTGCGGCCGGCGAGACGGGCGTGGAGATAGCCGCCGTTGAACGCGTCGCCCGCGCCGCTCGAATCGACGACGCTCAGCTTTGCCGGAGGAGCAACGATCCGCCCGTCCACCAGGCATCCCTCCGCGCCGAGCTTCACAACGACCTCCCGGCCTTCATCCGCCCCCCAGCGGCGGGCGGCGTCCCCGGCATCGTCGACTTCGCCCATCTCCACTTCGTCAGCGAGGGTCGGCAGGCCCATGTCGCTGACGGCGATCGCCCGGTCCCGCCACTGCCGGGCCGTGTCCGCATCGGGCCAGAGCCGGGCGCGATAATTGCCGTCGAACGCCACCTTGCCGCCATTGGCGCGGACCGCGCCGCACAGGCCAAGCAGCTTCTCGCGCGCCTCTTCGGGCAATATGGCCAGGGTGATCAGCGAGAAATACAGCAGTTTCGACCGGGCCGCCTGTTCCATCATGGCGGCGCTTCCCGGCAGGTCGAACATGCGCCTGGCGGCCGCCTCTCCCCGCCAATAGTGAAAGCTGCGTTCGCCCTGCGCATCGGTTTCTATGGCATAGAGGCCCGGCAGCCTTCCCGCCGCCGCGAGCAGCAGGGACGTGTCGACCCCCTCCCCCTCCCATGCGGCGCGCAGTTCCGCGCTCATGGGATCGGCGCCGATCGCGCTGGCGAAGCGCACCTGGTCGCCGCAGCGGGCCAGATGGATCGCGGTATTGATGACGTCGCCGCCATAACGCAAATTCCAGCCGCCGTCCGGACTACCCTCCCCCGAAGCGCGGCTCAACTCCAGCATCGCTTCGCCGACGACGGTTACCCCTTCGGTCATGCCCATATGCGTCCCATCCTGCTGCTATGGGCGCCTCCTTGGCGCTTAGGGCACGGGCAAGTCAATGCCGCGCGGGCTCCGCCCATGCCGACAATTTCTTTCGCAAACGGAACGTCCCCTGCGGCTGCGCGTTGCAGGAAACGGACACGCTATTCGACGGGAATGCCCAAATGCACACGGCGGCGCCGGAAGGATCTGGAAACCGCTTCGAGCTGCTGGTCCAGAATGTTACCGACTATGCCATCTACATGCTGTCGGAAACCGGCATCGTCGCGAGTTGGAACGCCGGCGCGCGGCGTTTAAAGGGCTATGATGCCGAAGAGATCATCGGCCAGCATTTTTCCCGCTTCTACACGGCGGAGGATCAGGCGACCGGACTTCCCGCCCGGGCGCTGGAGACTGCCGAACATGCCGGGCGGTTCGAGGCGGAGGGATGGCGCGTGCGCAAGGACGGATCGCGTTTCTGGGCGCATGTCGTCATCGATCCCATCCGCGAACCCGGCGGCCGGCTCATCGGCTTCGCCAAGGTCACCCGCGACCTGACGGAGCGCCGCGCCGCCGAGGAGGAATTGCGGCGCAGCGAGGAACGCTTCCGTGTCCTGGTGCAGGGCGTCACCGACTATGCGATCTACATGCTCGACCCCGTGGGGACGATCACGAGCTGGAATCCGGGCGCGGAACGCTTCAAGGGATACAAGACCGAAGAGATATTGGGTCAGAATTTCTCTCGCTTCTATTCGGAGGAGGACCGCATGGCGGGGCTGCCCTCCAGAGCGCTGGATACGGCGGCGCGCGAAGGCCGGTTCGAGGCCGAGGGGTGGCGCATCCGCAAGGACGGATCCCGATTCTGGGCGCATGTCATCATCGATACGATCCGCAGCGCGCAGGGTGAATTGATCGGCTTTGCCAAGATCACGCGCGACCTGACCGAGCGAAGGGAGACGCAACTGGCGCTGGAAGAAGCGCGGGAAGTGGTGTTCCAGGCGCAGAAGATGGATGCCATCGGCAAGCTGACCGGCGGCGTCGCCCATGATTTCAACAATCTTCTGGCCGTGATCGTCGGCAGTCTGGACCTGGCGCGGCAGCGGCTGGCGAGCGGGGCGGACATATCCCGCTATATCGACAATGCGATGACGGCGGCGGAGCGCGGCGCGACGCTGACGCAGCGCATGCTCGCCTTCGCGCGCAAGCAGGAACTGAAGCTGCGAAGCGTGGATTGCGTGACGCTGGTCCGGGACATGGCGGACCTGTTGAAGACGACCCTGGGCAACGGTGTGGCCATAGAGACCCGCTTTCCCCTGCAACTGAGCGCCGCCCATGCCGATCCGGCGCAACTGGAACTGGCTCTGCTCAACCTGGCGGTCAACGCCCGCGACGCCATGCCGGACGGTGGGAGGATCATCATAGAGGGCGCGGAGGCTACGCTGTCGAAGGCGCAGCGCCCCGACCTGGCGGATGGTCGCTATGTGCGCCTGTCCGTGATCGATGAAGGCGAGGGCATGGACGCAGCCACGCTGGAACGCGCGCGCGAACCGTTTTTCACGACCAAGGGGGTCGGCAAGGGCACGGGCCTGGGCCTGTCGATGGTGCATGGCTTTGCCGAACAATGCGGCGGTTTGCTGACCATCGCCAGCGAGCCGGGCAAGGGGACCACGGTATCGCTGTGGCTGCCCTGGGCGCCGGCCGACGAGGTCAGGGAGGATGTCGCGGACATACCCGACATGCTGGCGCTGGCCGAGCCGCTGGTGATCCTCGCGGTCGACGACGATGACCTGGTGCTGACGAACACCGCCGGCATGCTGGAGGAACTGGGGCATACCGTATTCCAGGCGACGTCGGGACGGGACGCGCTGCGCGTGCTGGAAAAAGGCAGCGTCGACCTGGTCATCACCGACTATGCCATGCCGGGCATGACGGGAACCCAGCTTGCCGATCAGATCGACGAACGATTCTCCGGCCTGCCCGTGGTGATCATCACCGGCTTTGCCGAATTGCCGCCCAACATGACGCGACGGCCCCGGCTGGACAAACCGTTCAAGCAGGCGGAGCTGGCGCGCATCGTGACAGCGGTGACGCAGGGCGGCCAGAAGCTCGTGCGGTTGGCCCCGCCGTCCGACAACCTGTAGGCGGCGATCTTTACCAAAGCTTGACGAAACAGGCGTAAAGCAAGGATTTCCTTGCCCTAGCCCCTTGCATGCGTCGGGAAGTTCGCCAAAGAGACATGAACGTCGTCCCTCCCCCGTACCCTCTTCCGCAGGATCGCATGAACAGGCAAGCCGCGCCGACTTCCCATTTCTACACGTCGCTGCGCATGCGCCTCCACTATCTGGATTGGGGCAACAGTGCAGCCCCGACGCTGATCCTGGTGCATGGCGGGTTCGACCACGCCCGCAGCTGGGACTGGACGGCGCGGGCGCTGGCGAAGGATTATCATGTCATCGCACCGGACCTGCGTGGCCATGGCGACAGCGCCTGGTCGGCCGAGGGTTCCTATATGACGGCGAACTATGTCTACGATCTGGCGCAATTGATCGAGCAACTGGGCCGGGAGCCGGTGATATTGGTCGGCCATTCGCTGGGCGGCTCGATCGCGCTCCGCTATGCCGGGCTTTTCCCGGAAAGGGTCGCCAAGGTCGTCGCCATTGAAGGGCTGGGCCTGTCGCCGGGCCGGATCGAGGAGCAGGCGCAAAAGGCCGAACCGGACCAGTGGCTGCAGTGGATCGAGAAGCGGCGAGGGCGCGCGCGCCAGACGCGGCGGCATTACCCGACCATCGAGGCCGCGGTCGCGCGCATGCGGGAACGCAACGACCATCTGTCGGTCGAGCAGGCGATGCATCTCACCATCCATGGCGTCAATCGCAACGAGGATGGCAGCTATCGCTGGAAATTCGACCCCTATCTCCATGACCCCGCGCCGCAGGCCTGGTCCGACATCAGCCTGCCGCAGTTCTGGGAACGGATCGCATGCCCCACGCTCCTGTGCCTGGGGCTGGATAGCTGGGCGTCCAATCCGGTGAAGGACGGACGCGCCGCGCATTTCCAGGATGCGCGGCTGGTCGAATTCGCGGATGCCGGCCATTGGCTGCATCATGACCAGTTCGACCGCTTCATCGCGGAACTGCGGGACTTCCTCTGATCCGGCCATAAGGCAGAAGGCTGGGTGGGACGTCCTGGGGCCTAGTTTTTCCTGCGAAGGGCCTGGCCCCGCTATGCTTTGAAGGCGGCGATGGCGGCCTGATATTCGGACCGGAGCTGGGCGATGAAGTCGGCGGCAGGCTGGACTCCGCGGATTGCGCCAATCCCCTGGCCCGCGCCCCAGACATCGCGCCACGCCTTTGCGCCACCTGAAGCGCTGGAAAAATCCATTTGCGAAGCCTTGGGCAGATTGTCGGCGTCCAGCCCGGCAGCGGTGATGCTGGGGCGCAGATAATTGCCGAGCACGCCAGTGAAATAGTCGGAATAGACAATGTCGGCCGACCCGCTGTCGACGATCATCTGCTTGTAGGCAAGTTCAGCATTGGCTTCCTCGGTCGCGATGAAGGATGACCCCATATAGGCGAAGTCCGCCCCCATCATCCGCGCCGCCGCGATCGAGCGGCCGGTCGCGATCGCGCCTGAGAGAGCGAGCGGCCCGTCGAACCAGGCGCGGATTTCCTCGACCAGCGCAAAGGGCGAGAGGGTGCCGGCATGGCCGCCTGCCCCCGCAGCCACGGCGATCAGGCCATCCGCGCCCTTTTCGATCGCCTTGCGCGCGAAGACATTGTTGATGACGTCATGAAGGACGATGCCGCCGTAGCTGTGTACGGCCTCGTTCACATCCTCCCGCGCGCCCAGCGAAGTGATCACGATCGGCACGCGATATTTGACGCAGAGAGCGAGATCCTCCTCCAGCCGGCTGTTGGTCTTGTGCACGATCAGGTTGACCGCGAAGGGCGCGTCCCTGTCCGTCAAGGCTTCCCCCAATTGCTGGAGCCATTGTTCGAACACGCCCGACGGACGGGCGTTGAGCGAAGGAAAGGCGCCCACGATCCCGGCGCGGCACTGGGCGATGACGAGCGCCGGCTGCGAGATGATGAACATCGGCGAGCCGATCAGCGGCAGGGACAAACGGCCCTCCAAAAATGCCGGCAAACTCATGGGCCAGGCCCCTCCTTCATGATTTACGGAAACGCGCTATCACCTCGCACAGCGCGACAAAAGATCGAATTTGGCGACCTTGCGGCGGCGGGCGCATGGCCGTCGAACGCCGTAGCGTCAACGATGCGCATGTTTCGATAAAGATGAAGGGGTCTGAGAGACGGGCCAGGGAAAAGCCGCATTTTTATAGGGAACGATCCATCCGCGCCTTCACGAGGCAGCGGATCAATCCCCCACGATCTTGAGCAGCCGGCGTTCCACGGGCGCGAGTATGCCCTGAAGCTCGGCGCCGCGCTTCAACACATGGCCTGCCTCCCCGATCAAGGCCCACATGCCCTGGCGATGACGCAGCGAGGGCCGCTTTTCGATGCGGAATTCCGGTCGCTCGGCGGACCGGCGGAATGCGGAGAAGATCGCCGCCTCTCGCCCCATGTCAATGGCGTAATCGCGCCAATGCCCGGCTGCGACCATGCGGCCGTAAAGATCCATGATACGCTGAAGTTCGAGGCGATCGAACCCGGTCTGACCGGCCGGGCCAGCCGCGCCCCGGGCCGCTTGCGACGGAAACGGCGTCACATTGCTCATCAGGCGCGGCCACGCTCCCTGAGCTCGGCAAGATGATCCGCAGGCGCATTGCTCCGTTCAGCCAGCAGGTCGGCGAGGCGCTTCTGCAACTGGTCGATTTCAAGCTGGAGCATTTCCAGCTTCTGCTTGTCCGGGTCGACGCAGTCGGAGCAAGGCGTGCCATAGGGCAGGAATTCCCGCTGATAGGCCGTCACGTCGACCAGCATGGGACGCGCGGGAATGCCGACCATGGTCGCGCCCTCCTTCACATCCTTGGTCACGACGGCGTTGGCGCCGACGCGGGCGCGGGCGCCCACGCGCACCGGACCCAGCACCTGGGCACCGGAACCGACGATCACGCCGTCTTCCAGCGTCGGATGGCGCTTCCCGGCGATGCCATTGGCGGGGTCCGTCCCCCCCAATGTCACATTCTGGTAGAGGGTGACGTCATTTCCGATCTCGGCCGTCTCCCCGATCACGGTGAAGCCATGATCGATGAAGAAGCGCTTGCCGATGCGGGCGCCGGGGTGAATGTCGTTGCCGGTCAGGAACCGGGAAAAATGGTTCACCGCGCGGGCCAGGAAATAGAGCCGCGCCCGGTAAAGCCGATGCGCGACCCGATGAAAGGCCAGCGACCAGACACCCGGATAGAGCAGAATTTCGGCGCGCGAACGCGGAGCAGGATCGCGAGCTTTGACCGAATCCAGATAGGCAATAAGATTGCGCAGCATGAAGCGCCCCTGATGAAAACCGACCAGGCGGTACATAAGCGCAAAAGGATGAATTTTCCAGATGGTGGGCTATTTCGGCTTCGTCCGATAAAACAGAAAGTTTCTTGGCGGCCCGTGATATACCAATCAAAGCGGTAGACAATGTAACAGGGACCAGTGAATGATCGACATATTGATCGCCCGTTTCGGCGAAGTCCTGCCCTTCATTCTCATCGGTTTCGGCGCCCAGATGATCGACGGCGCCCTAGGCATGGCCTATGGCGTCATTTCCAGCACGCTCCTCCTGGCGCTGGGCGTGCCGCCCAGCAGGGCGTCGGCGAGCGTCCATGCGGCCGAAACCTTCACGACGGGCGTGTCGGCCATCAGCCACATCCTTCACAGAAATGTCGACTGGCGCCTGTTCGCGCGCCTCATCATTCCGGGCGTGGTCGGGGGCGTGGCCGGGGCCTATCTGCTGTCCAATGTGGACGGGGCGGTGATCAAACCCTTTGTGCAGGCCTATCTGACGGCGATCGGCGTCTACCTGATATGGCGCGGTTTCCATTATCCGCCCCAGGCGCGCAATCCCAAATGGGTGGCACCGCTCGGCCTGGTCGGGGGCTTCATGGATGCCACGGGCGGCGGCGGATGGGGGCCTGTGGTGACGTCGAACCTGCTGATCCAGGGATCCAGCCCGCGCCATACCATCGGCACGGTGAACAGCGTCGAATTCATCCTGACGACCGCCATCAGCCTGACCTTCCTGCTGCATCTGGGCTGGGAAACCTTCACCACCTACACGGTCGGCCTTTTGATCGGTGGCGTGATCGCCGCACCTTTCGGCGCGATGCTGGCCCGGCATGTCGCGCCCAGAACCCTCTTCATCGCCGTGGGATCGATCCTGACCCTCACATCGCTGTTCGGCGTGGCCAAATGGCTTGGATATATTGGTTGAGTTAATTATATTGGGCTTTCCAATCGAGGAAAGCGATCAATGTCCAGTTACATGCCCACCCTCAAGCAGCTTCAATATCTTGTCGCGCTGAAGGAGCATGGCCATTTCGGCAAGGCCGCGGATAGCTGCTTCGTCACCCAGTCGACGCTGTCCGCCGGTATTCGCGAGCTGGAATCGCTGATCGGCATCACGCTGGTCGAGCGGACGCGGCGGGTCGTCCGCTTCACCGCTCTGGGCGATCGTATCGTTGAAAAGGCGCATCGGGTGCTACGCGAGGCCGAAGAACTGGCCGCCATCGCCGAGGCGTCGGGCAAGCCGTTGACGGGCGAACTGCGGATGAGCGTCATTCCCACCATCGCCCCCTTCCTGCTCCCCCGGCTGCTACCCCGGCTGCGTGGCGAGCGACCGGAACTGAAACTCTATCTGCGCGAGGAAACGACGCAGGCGGCCATCGAGTCCCTGCGGCACGGCAATGTGGATTGCGTGCTGCTCGCCCTGCCCTTTCCGACTGGGGAACTGGACAGCGAATTTCTGTTCCAGGACCGGCTTTATGTCGCCTTTCCCCGCGACGACCCGCGCGATCCGCCCGAATGGATCTCACCCGAGATGATCGACGAGACCAAGCTGTTGCTGCTGGAGGACGGGCACTGCCTGAAGGACCATGCGTTGGCGGCGTGCAACCGGCCGGAAATTCGCGCGAGCGCGATGATGATGGGAACGTCCCTGCATACGCTGGTCCAGATGGTCGACAACGGTCTGGGGATGACCATCATGCCCGAAATGGCGATAGCCAGCGGTTTGCTCAACCACACGCAGATTACCGCTCGCCCGCTTCGTTCGGAACGCGCGCATCGGGACATCGCGCTGGTTTGGCGGAAGAACAGCCCGCGCGACAAGGAGTTTCGGCTGTTGGCGGAACTGCTGCGCGACGCAGCGGACCTGCAGGAGATCAGCGCGGCTGCCTAGGACGGATCCCGGAGCGACTTCCAGGGGATCGGAACCGATCGCTGGTCGAGAAATAGCGGAAAACAAGACAGGTGCATGACAGGCTCAACGCTGCCAGCTCTCCGCCTTCTCATCATCCTCGGCGCGGGCATCCACCCAGGCGGTGCGCTCGGCAAAATGTTCCTTCTTCCAGAAGGGCGCACGGGATTTCAGCCAGTCGATGAGGAAGGCGCAAGCCTCCAGCGCCGCTGTTCGGTGACGGGATGCCGTGCCCACGAACACGATCCTCTCGCCCGGAACCAGCCGTCCGAAACGGTGGATCACTCGCACGCCAAGCAAAGGCCAGCGCTCGCATGCCTCCGCCACGATGCGTTCGACCTGCACCGTCGTCATCGCAGGATAATGTTCAAGTTCGAGCGCGACCAGATCGCCATCCCCCCGGACGATGCCGGTGAAGCTGGCCACGCCGCCACCACCAAAAGCCTCCAGCGCGGCGAGTTCCGCGCCGGGATCGAAATCGCCAAGCTGGATGGAGATGCGGCTCATCCGCCCGTTACCGGGGGGAAGATGGCCAGTTCCTCTGCTTCGCCAATCACGCTGTCCAGCGGCACGAAATGCTGGTCCAGCGCCGCGCGCAGCTTTTCCGGACGGGCAAAGGCTTCGGCATAGCCTGCCCCCCGCGTGGCCAGCGTAGCGATGAGCGCACCGATGGTGACATCGGCGGCAGGCCGTTCGACCTGTTCCTCATCGCGGCCAATGGCCTCACGAACCCAGGCGAAATAGACGAGCGTCAGGTCGGACACGGTTCAATCCATATGCTTGATGCCGACGCGCAGATAGTCCCAACCCGTAACGAGGGTCAAGATCGCCGCCGCCCAGAGCGTGGCGATGCCGACCAGTTGAACAAAGGGGAATTGCGGCACTGCGCCGGCTAGAATCAGGGCACCCAGCGCGATGAGCTGGCAGGTCGTCTTCCATTTGGCGAGGCGCGACACCGGCACGGAAACCTGGAGTCCGGCAAGAAACTCGCGCAGGCCCGACACCGCGATCTCCCGCAGCAGGATGATCATCGCCGCAGCGATATGGATGCCGGAAATATCGCGGGTGGCGGCCAGCATCAGGATCACCGCGCCGACCATGATCTTGTCCGCTATGGGATCAAGAAAAATGCCCAGTTTCGATACGGCGCCCTGCGCCCTTGCCAGATAGCCGTCGAAATAATCGGTAATCCCCATCAGGCAGTAAAGCGCGAAGGCCAGCATGTAGCCGGTCGTCCAGCGCGCACCGACCTCCGCCGGCCACAGCAGCGCGACCAGCAGCGGCACCGTCAATATGCGCGAAAGCGTCAGCAGATTGGGCAGCGTCAGCATGGCGGCGAACTGCCACAGTCGGGGCCGCCGCACAAGCAGGCGTGCAACATGGCGGGATGATTGGGCGTCGACATTCGGCGCGGAGGGCTTGTGCTTACCCGTCTTCTGTCGCTAGACCCCGCCACGCTCATCCACAGCGAAGAAGACCCCCTCGCCCATGCAAGCCTCTCTAAGGCTCCTCAACAAGCGACGTTTTCTGCCGCTTTTCATCACTCAGCTCCTCGGCGCGTTCAACGACAACCTGTTCAAGAATGCGATGGTGCTGTTCGTCGTCTATTCCGTCTACAATGACGAGAAGTCGGAAACCTGGTTCAGCGCGCTGGCGACCGGCGTGTTCATCCTCCCCTTCTTCCTGATGTCCGCCCTGTCCGGCCAGCTTGCCGACCAACGCGACAAGGCCGCGATCATCCGCATCGTCAAGGCGGCCGAAATCGTCATCATGACGGTCGGCGCGGTCGGGCTGGCGCTCATCTGGAGCGGGGTGGCCGTGCATCTGCTCGCCATCCCTCTCCTTCTGCTCGCGCTGTTCGCCATGGGGGTGCATTCGACCTTCTTCGGCCCGATCAAATATGCGATCCTTCCCCAGCATCTGCATGACGAGGAAGTGCTGGGCGGAACCGGACTGGTCGAGGCCGGAACTTACATCGCCATCCTTGCCGGGACGATATTGGCAGGGATCATCCCGGTGCAGGCGGCAGCGGCCTGCATCATCCTGACGGCCATTATCGGCTGGCTGACAGGGCGCAACGTGCCCGCGGCACCATCCCTGCTGGAGCGGCAGCCGATCGACTTCCACATCATCCGATCCTCGATCACGCTGGTGCGGGGAACGATGCACATCCGGCGGCTCTATCTCGCCATCATGGCTATCAGCTTCTTCTGGGCGGTAGGCACCGTGCTGTTCATCCAGTTTCCGCCGCTGGTCAAGAATGTGCTGAGCGCCGACAAATCGGTGGCCAGCCTGTTCCTGGGCATTTTTTCGATCGGCATCGCCATTGGATCGGTGGCGATCAATCGCTTGCTGAGCGGCCATGTCTCGGCCCGATATGCGCCTGCGTCCGTCATCGGCATGGGCATCAGCATCATCGCCTTCCACATCATATGCGACCTATGGATGGCCGGGTCGGACGGCAGGATGCTCAGCCTGTCCGGTTTCCTCCATCATCCGCTGGCGATCCCCTTGTCGCTCTGCCTGCTTTGCGTGGCGACGTTCGGCGGGATGTTCGTGGTGCCGCTCTACGCCTTCCTCACCACGACCGTCGAGAAGTGCGAGGCGGCACGGACCGTCGCGGCCAACAACATCGTCAATTCAGGGGCGATGGTGCTGGGGTCGCTGCTGACGATCAGCCTCAGCATCGCCGGCCTGTCGGTGGTGAACCAATTGCTGCTGGTGGCGGCGCTGTGCCTGCCCTGCGCGTGGATCGCATGGACATTGCACAAGGCGTGCGATTGAGACGGCGATACCGGCGAATCTCCTGCCTTCGGGCGGAAGCGCGGACGCTCTTCCCGGTGGCAGGTCGCCGAAAAACTAGAAAATGAAGCTGTAGAAAGCCGTGAAGAAGGCGCCGAAGCTCAGCATGAACAGCTTCCAGTCATTGTCGTCGGACGGCGGCGCGCGATCGCGGCTCGCCTCTGCAACGGCTGGGCGCAGCACATGGCGCGGCAACCGTTGGCGGAACGGGTGGCGGGTCGACTCGCTCGTCAGGACCAGAGTTCTTCTCATGGGCAGCAGGTTAACGGATTCTTTACCATCGGAAAGACCGCTGTTTACGGTTAATCCATGCCTGTCCCGCCACGGGACATGCTTGACCGTATCAAGCAAATAACACAGCATGGCCGAAGCAATGAACGACCCCCTGACGACTCCCGACCCGGATGCCCTGCCAGAGCGCGCCTTCGGCGTCGGCCCGCCCAGCGCCTTCGCGCCGCCCCGGCCGTGGAAGCGCCGGGTGCAGATAGCCGGGTGGGTCGTCGCGGCGCTGCTGGCGCTGCTGATGATCCTTGTCGCCTGGCTTGCGGTCACCGCGCCCATGTCGCGATCGCTCAAGCCGATCGCGCCGCCCAGCATCAGCCTGATGTCGGCGGACAGCCATCTGATTGCGCGGCGCGGCGCGATCATCGACAAGCCGGTTACCATCGCTGCCCTGCCCAAGCATGTGCCGCAGGCCTTCATGGCGATCGAGGACCGACGATTCTATAACCATTGGGGCGTCGACCCTCGCGGCATAGCGCGCGCGGCCTGGCACAATCTCTGGTCCAGCGGTTCCTCCCAGGGCGGCAGCACGATCACGCAGCAGCTTGCCAAGGGGGTGTTCCTTTCCAGCGACCGCACCTTCGGACGCAAGGCGCGCGAAGCGCTGATCGCCTTCTGGCTGGAGGCATGGCTGACCAAGGACCAGATATTGGAGCGATACCTGTCCAACGTCTATTTCGGGGACAATGTCTATGGCCTGCGCGCGGCATCGCTGCACTATTTCAACCGCCAGCCGGAACGGTTGACGATCCCCCAGGCCGCGATGCTGGCGGGATTGCTGAAGGCGCCGTCCCGGCTTGCCCCGACCACCAACCTGAAGGGCGCGCGCGATCGTGCCGCCCTGGTGACGCAGGCCATGGTCGAGGCGGGCTATATCAGCAAGGCGGAACGCGACGCCCTGCCCCCGGCGCGGCTCAATGTGCAAGATGCGCCCGATCCGACCAGCGGTACCTATTTCGCGGACTGGGTGCTGCCGCAGGCGCGGGACCGGGCCGGCGCGGTCTATGGTGCGCAGAATGTGACGACTACGCTGGACTGGCGCATACAGAGGCTGGCGGAGGCCGCGATCCGCCGCGCGCCGCTGGGCAAGGCGCAGGCCGCGTTGGTGGCGATGAAGCCGGACGGCAGCGTGGTGGCGATGGTCGGCGGCAGGAACTATGGCGAAAGCGCCTTCAACCGCGCCGTTCAGGCCAGGAGGCAGCCGGGTTCGACCTTCAAGCTGTTCGTTTATCTGGCCGCCTTCCGCGCCGGCATGACGCCCGATGACTTCATCGAGGACACGCCAATCACCACGGGCAGCTATCGCCCGGCCAATCATGGCGGCAAATATCGCGGGCGCATCACATTGCGGCAGGCCTTCGCCGCATCGAGCAATGTCGCGGCGGTCAGGCTGACGCAGAAGGTGGGCGTCGACAATGTCATCAAAGTGGCGCGCGATCTGGGCGTGACCGCTCCCTTGACGGAGGATCTGAGCCTGGCGCTCGGCACGTCGGAAATACCGCTCGTCGAATTGACGGAAGCCTATGCGGCGGTGGCGGCGGGCGCATATCCGGTGCCGGCCCATGGCCTGCCTCCGGAAGAACAGGGCTGGTTCGACCGGCTGCTGAGCCGCCAGAAGCATTTCAGCGACGACCAGCTGGAAATGATCCGCGACCTCCTGTCTTCCGCCGCCAATCGCGGCACCGGCAGCGCGGCCGCCCTTCGCACCAGCACTTTCGGCAAGACCGGCACGACCCAGGACAGCCGCGATGCGATCTTCGTCGGCTATGCAGGCGGGCTGGTGACGGCGGTGTGGATCGGCAATGACGATAACAGCCCCCTGCCCGGCGGCGCGGCGGGAGGCGGCGTGCCGGCCCGCATCTGGCGCAACTTCATGGCGGGAGCGATCAACGAGCCGGTCGAGGATGCGCCGGAGGAAAGCAAGGACAGCGACCTGGTCAACGCCATCGCCAATGTCGCTACGGAGGCGGGGCTGGGCAATATGAGCGTGGGCCTGGACACGCAGGGGGTGACGGTGAATGTCGGGAACGGCCAGATCCGCCTTCCGATCGACCAGCCGCAAGGGCCGCAGCCGACAACTCCCGGACCGCAGCCGAGCACGCCCCCGCCGCGCATCATCGTTCCGACCGCGCCCGCCGCCGCCGATCAACAACCTTGATGGCGGCGGGCGATGATGCGCTTCTGCCTGCGCCGGCGCGCGACACTATTTTCACCGTCCGCGCCATTCGCGGCCCCATCCGCCCTTTCTCCGGCGCGCTTCCTGCCCTACATGGATCGGCATGAGCGCCCCTCTCTACAACAAGGACATTTTGCGGCTGGCCGCGAACATACCCCATCACAGGCGGCTGCCCGACGCGCAGGCGAGCGTCGAGAAGCGGTCGCCCACCTGCGGGTCGCGGGTGACCGCTGACGTCAGGATGGAAAATGGCCGGATCGCCGACATCGGGCTGGACGTGAAGGCCTGCGCCCTGGGGCAGGCATCCGCGGCACTGATGGCTGCGCAGGCGATCGGCCTTACCGCCGATGAACTGGCGGACGCGCGCGACCGGCTCACCGCCTATCTGGCGGGGGAGAGCGATGAACTGGATTTCTGGCCGGGGCTGGCTGTCCTTGCCCCTGCCCGCGACTATCCGGCTCGCCACGCCTCCATCCGGCTGGGCTTCGAAGCCATTGCCGAAGCGGCGCGCATGGCCGACGCCTGATGCAGGATCAGCTTGCGTCGACCGCCGTGGTTCCCGTGTCCGCTACCGACATATTATTGTCCGAGGGCGTTATCCTGCTCGGCGCGGCGGTCCTGTTCGTCATCCTGTTCCGCCGCCTGGGATTGGGCGCCGTGCTCGGTTATCTGGTCGCGGGCGCGCTGGTGGGGCCGCAGGGACTGAGGCTCGTCGGCGGAGCGGAATCGAAGCTCGCCATAGCCGAGATCGGCATCGTGCTGCTGTTGTTCCTCGTCGGGCTCGAATTGCATCCGGCCCGCCTATGGCGGCTGAAGCGCGACATCTTTGCCCTGGGCGCGGCACAGGTGGTGCTGTGCGGCTGCGCGCTGACGGCGATCATCTTCTACACCACGGGCTTCACCTGGGGCGCGGCCATCGCGCTGGGACTGCCCCTGGCGCTGTCCTCCACGGCGCAGGTGCTGCCGGGCCTCAAAAGCAGCGGGCGGATCAATTCGCCCTTTGGTGAAAAGGTGTTCTCGATCCTGCTGTTCCAGGATCTCTCGATCGTCCCGCTGATCACGATCGTGGCGGCCCTGTCCCGCAATCCGGCCGATGTGGGCGGTCCGCCGGGATGGATGATGGCCGGCTATACAGTGGCCGCCATTGCCGGGCTGGTGCTGGCCGGCCGGTTCATCCTGCGTCCGCTGCTCCGCCTGGTGGGGCGCCTGGGCGAGCGGGAACTGTTCGTCGTGGTCGGCCTGTTCACCGTGCTGGCAGCGGCGGCGCTGATGCACGCGCTGCACCTTTCCACCGCGCTCGGCGCTTTCGTGGCCGGCGTGATGCTGGCGGATTCGCCCTACCGGCACGAGATAGAGGCGGATGTCGAACCCTTCCGTTCCATCCTGCTCGGCCTGTTCTTCCTGGCAGTCGGCATGGTGCTGGACCTGCATGCGGTGGCGGCCAATCCCCTGTTCGTCATCGGCATGGCGGTGATATTGGTGCTGACCAAGGCCGCGTTGATCACCGGCCTTGCCCGATTGTTCGGCATGGAATGGAACCAGGCCATCGGCTCGGGCCTGCTGTTGAGCCAGGGCGGCGAATTCGGCTTCGTGCTGTTCGCACAGGCGCAGGGCGCCCTGCTGATCGCGCCCCAGGCCGCCAGCCTGTTCAGTGCGATCGTCACCTTCTCCATGGCGACGACGCCCTTCCTGATGCTGTTCGCGCGCAAGCTGGAATTCGCCAAACCCAAGGTGAAGGGGGACTTTTCCGTTCCCGAAGACGCGCCGCGCGGCACCGCGATCATCGTGGGCTATGGCCGGTTCGGGCAGACGGTCGCCCAGATGCTGATGGGCCATGGCTTCGGCGTCGTGTTGATCGACAAGAAGCCGTCCCAGATCGAGGTGTCCAGCCGCTTCGACATGAAGGTCTATTATGGCGACGGCACGCGCATCGACCTGCTGCGCCGTTCGGGCGGGGAAGAGGCGCGACTGATCGCCTTCTGCATCGATGATCCTTCGCTCGACGCGCGGGTGCTGGAACCCATAGCCGAGGCCTTTCCCCAGGCGGCCTTGCTGGTACGCGCCTTCGACCGCCGGCAATTGCTGGCGCTCAGGGACATGGATCTGGCCGGGGTCGTGCGCGAGGTGTTCGAATCGGCTATCTGCATGGGCGTGCAGGCGATGGAAGCGCTCGGCGTTCCGGCCGGTGAGGTGGAGGAGGTGGAGCGGCAGTATCGCCGCAATGACGAGCAGCGCATGGAACTGCAGATCGAGCATGGCACTCTGATGGCTGCGAAGGAATTAATGTATCGACCAGGCAGGCGAATGCGCCTGCTGGCGCGCGGCGACGGGGAGGAAGAAGCATGATCGGTGTTCTGGCGGCATTGTCGGCAGCCGTGGCGATAGCGGCAGGCGCCTTTGGCGCGCATGGCGCGGCCAATCCGCAGGCAGCGGAATGGTTGCGCACCGGCGGGCTGTATCAACTGATCCATGCGGTCGGCGCGCTTGCCATCATGGGGGTGGCGCGGGGTCCGGCGGCGCTGCAACTGGGCGGAGCGGCGATCTTCGCGTTCTCTCTCTATGCCATGGCACTCGGCGCGCCGAAATGGCTGGGCGCGGTCACGCCCATCGGCGGAACGCTGATGATCGCAGGCTGGATATGGACTGCCTGGATCTACTGGCGGGGATGACAGATCCAGGCCGCCACTTGCCCCCGCACCAACCCAGGCTTAGATTGAACCCATGGCCGATCATCATCATCATGACCATCTTGAACCGTCAGGCGACAGCCTGGCGGATGCAGCCCGCGCCACGCTGGAGGCGAGCCAGGAGCAATGGACGCCGATGCGCGCAGCCATTTTCGACGCTCTGGCAGCGCAAAATACCCCGGCATCAGCCTATGACATCGCCGACAGCGTATCCAAGGCGCGTGGCAAGCGGGTCGCCCCCAACAGCGTCTATCGCATCCTCGACCTGTTCGTGAACAACAACATCGCGATGCGGGTGGAAAGCGCCAATGCCTATATCGCCAATGCGCATCCGGGCTGTCACCATGACTGCATCTTCCTCGTCTGCACCCGCTGCAAGCAGGCGGCGCATGTCGACGACGACAAGGTGACGGACAAGGTCCGCGCCGTCGCCCGCGGCGAGGGTTTTCACCCGGATCGACCCGTCATCGAGATATTGGGCCTCTGCGCCAGATGCGCCGCGTGATGGCGTTGCGCTTCGAATCGGAACGGCTTAGCGCGGCCGGGAGTCTATGTCTTATATGAACGATCGTCCTTCCACCCCGCTGCTCGACCAGGTCGTCTGGCCCGCGGACCTGCGAAAGCTGCAATCGGGTCAGCTTCGGCAACTGGCCGATGAATTGCGGCAGGAGATGATTTCCGCCGTCGGCGTGACGGGCGGTCATCTGGGCTCCGGCCTTGGCGTGGTGGAACTGACCACGGCGATTCATTATGTGTTCGACACGCCGAACGACAGGCTGGTGTGGGACGTCGGCCATCAATGCTATCCGCACAAGATCCTGACCGGGCGGCGCGACCGCATCCGCACGCTGCGGCAGGGCGGCGGCCTCAGCGGCTTCACCAAGCGGGCGGAGAGCGAGTTCGATCCGTTCGGCGCGGCGCACAGCTCCACCTCGATCAGCGCGGCCCTCGGCTTTGCGGTGGCGAACAGGATGAAGGGCCAGCCCGGCAAGGCGATCGCCGTCATTGGCGACGGCTCCATGTCGGCGGGCATGGCCTATGAGGCGATGAACAACGCCCGGGAGGCCGGCAACCGGCTGATCGTGATCCTCAACGACAATGACATGTCGATCGCACCGCCGGTCGGCGGCCTTTCCGCCTATCTGGCGCGGCTGGTGTCCAGCCGGGAGTTTCTGGGCCTGCGCGACCTTGCCAAGCGGCTCGCGCGGCGCCTTCCGCGCCCGCTTCACAACGCGGCGCGCAAGACCGACGAATTTGCGCGCGGCATGGCGATGGGCGGCACGCTGTTCGAGGAACTGGGATTCTATTATGTCGGGCCGATCGACGGGCATAATCTCGACCAGTTGATCCCGGTGCTGGAAAATGTCCGCGACGCGGCGGAGGGGCCGTGCCTCGTCCATGTCGTGACGCAGAAGGGCAAGGGCTATGCCCCGGCCGAAGCAGCGGCGGACAAATATCATGGCGTTCAGAAGTTCGACGTCGTCACCGGCACGCAGGACAAGGCTCCCCCCGGCCCGCCGAGCTATACCGGCGTCTTCGCCCAGGCGCTGATCGCTGAGGCACAACGCGACCCGACGATATGCGCGATCACGGCGGCCATGCCTTCGGGAACCGGGCTGGACAAGTTCGGCGCCGCCTTTCCCGACCGGACCTTCGACGTCGGCATTGCCGAACAGCATGCCGTAACCTTCGCAGCCGGGCTTGCCGCGCAGGGCATGCGGCCCTTCTGCGCCATTTATTCGACCTTCCTGCAGCGCGCCTATGATCAGGTCGTGCATGACGTGGCGATCCAGAATCTGCCGGTGCGCTTCGCCATCGACCGCGCCGGCCTGGTCGGCGCCGACGGATCGACCCATGCCGGCAGCTTTGACGTGACCTATCTCGCCAGCCTGCCCAATTTCGTCGTGATGGCGGCAGCGGACGAGGCGGAACTGGTCCATATGGTGCATAGCTGCGCTCTGTACGACGAGGGGCCGATTGCGGTGCGCTATCCGCGCGGCAACGGCACGGGCGTCGCCCTGCCCGCCACGCCGGAAAGGCTGGAAATCGGCAAGGGCAGGATCGTGCGGGAGGGGCGACAGGTGGCGATCCTGTCGCTCGGTACCCGGCTGGAGGAAGCGCTGAAGGCCGCGGAAACGCTGGAGGCCAAGGGGCTGTCGGCCACCGTTGCGGATCTGCGCTTTGCCAAGCCGCTGGACGAAGCGCTGATCCGCAGATTGTTGACCACGCATGAGGTCGCCGTGACCATCGAGGAAGGGTCTGTTGGCGGCCTTGGCGCCCATGTGCTGACGCTGGCCAGCGACCAGGGACTGATCGACAACGGCCTCAAATTGCGGACCATGCGGCTGCCTGACGTCTTCCAGGACCAGGACAAGCCGGAAAAGCAATATGCCGACGCGCGGCTGGACGCGAGTGCCATTGTCGACACCGTGCTGACCGCGCTGCGTCACAACAGCGCTGGCATAGGGAGCGAAGTTCGGGCGTAATAAGCAACCATAAAGTTGCATGATCTGCTTGAAAGTCTATATAGGCAATCTGGAGGTTGCCTATATGCCTGATTCCATCATCAAGACGATAGAGATCGCTGCGCCCGTCGAGAGGGTGTGGGATGCGCTGATCGATCATAAAAAGTTCGGGAGCTGGTTCCGGGTTGCGCTGGACCAGCCCTTTGTCGTGGGTCAGGCATCGACCGGGCACATGACCTATCCGGGATATGAGGATTATCGCTGGGAAGCGCGGGTCGTGGCGATCAAGCCGATGACGCGATTCGCCTATGAATGGCCGGCGACCGGAGGCGACAAGCAATTGATGGAAAGCGGCGTAGCCGTGGCCGAATGGACGCTGGTCGAGTTCATATTGGAGCCGGCCGCGGCGGGCACGCGGCTGACCGTCAGGGAAAGCGGGTTCGACGGGGTACCCGAACCACGCCGGAGCAATGTCATGCGGGACAATGACGGCGGCTGGGCCGAGCAGGTGAAGAATATTCGCGATTATGCCGAACGTTGACGCTGCGTCGGCCCGGCTGTTTGCGGCCCTGGGCGATGCGACGCGGCTGGACCTGATCGGCCGCCTTTCCGATGGGGGAGAGCGTTCGATCGGTCAGTTGGGCCACGGATTGCCGATCAGCCGTCAGGCGGTGGCAAAGCATCTGGACGTCCTGCTCGGCGCCGGGCTGGTCAACCGGACCAGGTCGGGACGGGAGGCGCTGTTCCGTTTGCGGCCCGAGGGCGTTGCAGAGGCCAGGGATTGGCTCGCGAAGGTCGAAAGCCAGTGGGACGGGACTTTGGGCCGGTTCAAGGATTTCGTCGAGAACCAGCCCTGAATCCCGCTGACCGATTATTGCGGCGTGGCCGCGCGCGCGTCCTGGCCGTCACCTTCGGGAGCGGCGATGATGTCGCGGGTAGTGGCGCCCTTGTCGACCACTTCGGTTGCAGGATCACCGACGGAAGAACGGATGCCGGCAGCCGCGTTGGCGCGCCCGGCGGCGTTCAACGTGGCGCTTTCGCCCGGGCTGCGGGCGGCGGGACCACCGAACATCGCCTCCATCGCAGCCTTGCTCGAATCGACGGAGGCCGCGGCAGGCGTGCCGGGCGCGGGCGGAACCAGCGCGAAGTCAGGCGGGATCACCAGCGGAGCCTGACGCGAAACGGCGAATTCGTCGGGACGTGAACGGTTGAAGAGGCCGCCGCCACCGCCGCAAGCGGACAGCATCGAAATAAGGCCAGCGGCGAGGATCAGTTTACGCATCAGTTCATTGACTCCGTCTTTGCGCCCTTCTCGCGCAGCAGAAGCGCCCGCGCAAGCAGGATCAGCACGCCGAAAGTGATGGCCGCGTCGGCCAGGTTGAAAATCAGGAAAGGTCGCCACTCGCCGAAATGCAGGTCGGCATAATCGACCACATAGCCAAGGCGCATGCGATCGACGATATTGCCGATGGCGCCGCCCAGCACCAGCCCAAGCGCGACAACGTCCTGACGCGCCTTTTCGCGCCACATCCACACGGCCACGAAGCCCGCGATCAGCATGGTCATGCCGACGAGTATCCAGCGCATCAGGTTGGTGTCGGCGTGGAAGAAGCCCATGGAAACGCCGCGATTTTCCAGCCAGCGCAGGCGGAAGATCGGCAGGATCTCTATGCCCTCGTCCATCCGGCTTTTCAGCGCCAGCGGATAGGTGACCGTATATTTGACCAACTGGTCCAGCACCAGCGTGACGATCGCGACGGCCAGGCCCAGGGGGCGGTGGTTGACGGCGGCCATCAGCGCTGAACCGGCACGGATTTGAGCGACATAGGTGACACGATAGAACCCCAGAAAAACGCCATTATTGTCTTGTTCACTCGCCACAGCCTGCGTCGTCAGGGCTATAGCCGAGGAATCCGGCTGTAGGACAGAAGGAAGTTTTATCCGGCGAGCACCTCGTCACAACGCTGACAAAGCGTGCCGTCTTCCTGGACTTCAGGCAGCAGGCGCCAGCAGCGGCCGCATTTGTG
Organism: Sphingobium sp. LSP13-1-1.1; assembly: GCF_040676415.1. Classification (NCBI taxonomy): domain Bacteria; kingdom Pseudomonadati; phylum Pseudomonadota; class Alphaproteobacteria; order Sphingomonadales; family Sphingobiaceae; genus Sphingobium; species Sphingobium sp. LSP13-1-1.1. Next base: position 299,695 of record NZ_JBEGHU010000023.1, read on the forward strand.
CCATTCGCTCGGCTGGACGATGATGCCGTCTCCCTTGCCCGTTTCGATACGGGCAACGATGGCGATTTCGGCGAAGTTCACACCGTCACTGGGAACCAGTTGGCCCATGGTGACATCGGCCTCCAAGCTGGAGCGGATGATCTTTTCGCGGCGCAGCGGCTCTATGGCTTCGTTGACCTGATCGCGCTGGTTGCGGATTTCGGCCCATTTGTCATCCAGACCCTGGTCGAGCCAGGCGGCATCGACCTCCGGCCATTCAAGGAAATGGACGCTTTCTTCGGGGTTTGGATAGCGACTTTGCCACACTTCCTCAGCCGTGAAGGGGATGATCGGCGCGGCGTAGCGGACCAGTGCGTGGAACAGCGTGTCGAGCACGGTGCGGTAGGCGCGGCGCTTCGGGTCCGCCTTCGCGTCGCAATAGAGGCAGTCCTTGCGGATATCGAAGAAGAAGGCCGAGAGGTCGCTGTTCGCGAAATCCATCAGCGCGCGGGTGTAGCGGCTGAATTCCAGCCAGTTCTCGCTGTCGGCCGCCTTGTCGACCACGCTGCGGAGATCGGCGTCGAGCTTTGCCAGCAGATGGAGCATGTAGCGCTCCAGTTCCGGCATCTGAGCGACGGGCAACCTCTCCTCTTCGGAGAAATCGGAAAGAGCGCCGAGCAGGTACCGGAAAGTATTGCGTAATTTCCGATAGGCGTCGGAGGAGCCGGCCAGCACTTCCTTGCCGATGCGGACGTCGTCGAAATAGTCGGTGCTGGCGACCCAGACGCGGAGAATGTCGGAGCCGCTTTCGGCGATGATCTTCAGCGGGTCGACCACATTGCCGAGGCTCTTCGACATCTTGCGGCCCTGCCCGTCAAGCGCGAAGCCGTGGGTGAGGACGGCGTCATAGGGCGCGCGGCCGCGGGTGCCGCTGCTCTCCAGCAGGGACGACTGGAACCAGCCGCGATGCTGGTCGGAGCCTTCGAGATAGAGGTCGGCGCGGGCATCGGGGCCATAGCGGCCTTCCACCACGAAGCTGTGGGTCGAGCCGCTGTCGAACCAGACGTCGAGAATGTCGTTCACCACCTCATAGTCGTTGAGGTCGTAATCGGGGCCGAGCAGTGCCTGATGGTCGGCGCCGAACCAGGCGTCGGCACCTGCGCCCTTGAATGCCTCTATGATGCGGGCATTGACCGCCTTATCAACAAGATATTCGCCGGTCTTGCGATGAACATAGAGCGCGATGGGCACGCCCCAGGCGCGCTGGCGGCTGATGACCCAGTCGGGGCGGCCCTCCACCATCGAGCGGATGCGGTTGGTCGAGCGTTCCGGCACCCAGCGGGTGTGTTCGATCGCGTCGAGCGCCAGTTCGCGCAGGGTCGGGTCGTTGGTGACGATCGGGGTGGGCAGGATGCCCTCGCCCGCTTCGACCACCGCGCCCGCCTGCCGCTGGTCCATCGGGATGAACCATTGGGGGGTGCAGCGGAAGATGATCTTCGCCTTGGAGCGCCAGCTATGGGGATAGCTGTGCTTGAAATCGTCGGACGCGGCCAGCAGCCCGCCGGCTTCGCGCAGGTCGGTGCAGATCGGGCCGTCCTTGCTGACGAATTTGGGGTTGATGACGGAGCCCTGGCCGCCGAGCCAGAGCCAGTCCTCGCGATATTTGCCGTCATTCTCGACGGCGAAGACCGGGTTGATGCCGTTCGCCTTGCAGAGCGCGAAGTCGTCCTCGCCATGGTCGGGCGCCATGTGGACTAGGCCAGTGCCCGCATCGGTGGTGACGAAATCGCCTGCGAGGAACGGGCGGGGCTTGGCGAAGAAGCCGCCTAGGGCGTGCATCGGGTGGCGGGCGACGGCTCCGGCGAGTTGGGAGCCTTTGCCCTTCCAAGTCGTGTTCGATACGTGAACGCTAACTTCGTGCGGTTGGTTTTCGTGAGAAAGCGCTTTGCCGACACGCTTGAGGAATTCGGCAATAAGTGCGGGGTCGTTGGCAACCACAAACTTCCGCATCGCCCATTTTTCGATCTTCGACAGATCATAGGCGTGCTCAGTCTTGAGGTGGTTTACTGTCGCCAACTCGAGCGCCACATACTCAACCTCCGGCCCATAGGCCAAGGCCTGATTGACCGGGATCGTCCATGGCGTCGTCGTCCAGATCACCGCATGGGCGCCGACCAGTTCCGGCGCGTTGGGCGCCTCGACAATCTCGAACGCCACGTCGATCTGGGTCGAGACGATGTCCTCATATTCGACCTCCGCCTCGGCCAGCGCGGTCTTTTCGACCGGGGACCACATGACGGGCTTGGCGCCGCGATAGAGCTGGCCGCTTTCCGCGAATTTCAGCAGTTCGCCGACGATCGTGGCTTCGGCGTCGAACTTCATGGTGAGATAGGGATCGTCCCAATCGCCCATGACGCCAAGACGCTTGAACTGTTCCTTCTGCACGCCCACCCACTTGTCCGCATAGGCGCGGCACTGGGCGCGGAATTCCTGTGCGGGAACCTCGTCCTTGTTCTGCTTCTTCTTGCGATATTCCTCCTCGATCTTCCATTCGATAGGAAGGCCGTGGCAGTCCCAGCCGGGGACATAGGGCGCGTCCTTGCCGAGCAAGGACTGGCTGCGGACGATGATGTCCTTGAGCACCTTGTTCATCGCATGGCCCATATGAATGTCGCCATTGGCATAGGGCGGGCCGTCGTGGAGGATGAAGCGCGTCCGGCCCTTCCGCCGATCGCGCAGCTTGCCGTAAAGGTCCATTTCCTCCCAGCGCGCGAGAATGGCCGGTTCCTTCTGCGCGAGACCCGCTTTCATCGGAAAGTCGGTGACGGGCAGGAAAACGGTGCTCTTATAATCTTTGGTTTCTTGGCTAGGCTGGTCGGTCATTTGGGTCCGCGCGCGTTAATTCAACCGCGCGGCATTAGGCGAGGTGTGGCGTTCCCGCAAGGATTTGCCGTGCGTCCTCGCAATCCTTCGCGATCGCCGCCATCAGCGGGTCGAGGCCGTCATATCTGGCTTCGGGTCGGAGGAAGTGGATGAGCTGGACCTCGATGACCTGATCATAGAGGTTTTCGGCGAAGTCGAAGAAATGCGGCTCCAGCAGTTCCTTGGGCGGATCGAAGCTGGGGCGGATGCCCAGATTGGCCGCGCCGTCCAGCACCCTGCCGTCGGGGAGAAGCCCGCGCACCGCGTAGATGCCGTAGCGGGGCCGCAGATAATGGCCGAGGTCAATATTGGCGGTGGGAAAGCCGATGGTGCGCCCGAGCTTGTCGCCATGCTGGACCATGCCTTCAATCGCGAAGGGGCGCGTCAGCAGGCGAGTGGCGGTCGCGCAGTCGCCGGACTGGAGCGCCTTGCGGATGCCGGTGGAGGAGATGATCCCGCCGTCCGTGCCGGTGACGGGCGGCACGGCCTGGGCGACGAGGCCAAGGGGGCCGCCCAGTTCCGCCAGTGTCTGGGTGGAACCGGCGCGATCCTTGCCGAAGGTGAAATCCTCCCCGGTGACGACGCCGGCCACGCCCCATTCGACCAGCAAGCGGACGAAGGACAGCGGGTCCAGCGCGGCCAGTTCGCGGGTAAAGTCGAACACCAGCATGGCGTCGGCGCCGGCCCGGGCGAAGAGGCGTTCGCGCTGGTTCAGGCTGGTCAGGCGGAACCAGGGTGTTTCCGGGCGAAAGAGCCGCATCGGATGCGGATCGAAGGTGGCGATGATCGCCGGGCGGCCCTGCGCGCGGGCAAGCTCCATGGCGCGGCGGGCCACGGCCTGGTGCCCAGCGTGAAATCCGTCGAAATTCCCCAGCGCCATGATGCTGCCCCGCAGATGGGCGGGCATCGGGGCGCTGCTGTGCAGCCGCTCCATGGGGGGCGCTATAGGGGCGCGTCCGGCCGCTGGCAATGCGCGGCGGTCCCTGCCCTACGATGGAAAGTGACGAAGCTGTAGGCGGGACGGCCATTTTCGGCCGGATGGTCCTGCCGCGCGCTTTCCCGCCATTCAGCGGGGTCGGGATAGGCGATGCGGGTGTCGCCGTCCGCATCGACATGAACCTCGGTAAGTTCGATGCGGTGCGCGAGCGGGAGGAAGAGACCGTAGATATCCGCGCCGCCGATGACGGCGGCGGTGGAGGCGCCGGCCATGGCGATGGCTTCGTGCGGGCCATGGGCGGTTTCCGCCCCCTCCCCCGTCCAGCTTTGGTCGCGGGTGAGAACGATATGGCGGCGGCCGGGAAGGAGGCCAGGCAGGCTGTCGAAGGTCTTGCGCCCCATGATCATCGGGTGACCGAGGGTGAGCGCCTTGAAATGCCGGAGGTCGGCGGGCAGACGCCAGGGCAGGTCGCCATCCTTGCCGATCACGCCATTGTCGGCGCGGGCAAGGATGAGGACGATTTCGGATGAGCTGGTCATGGGCCTTACCTAACGCCCTTCAGGAAGAAGAGAAGGGCCCTGACGGGGGACGGGACCGGGTATTTGCCCGCCAGACACGGGCGAGAGCGGCTGGTCGATCAGAGGGTCAGGCGCGTGACATGGCCCATTTTGCGGCCAGGGCGTGCCTCATGCTTGCCATAGAGGTGCAGGTGGTTGGCCGGGTCGGACAGGATCTGAAGCCAGTCATTGGCCTCGACCCCGATCAGGTTGCGCATCTCGACCCTTGCCGCGGCAAGGCCGGTGGCGCCCAGCGGCAGACCGCAGATCGCGCGGACGTGGTTTTCGAACTGGCTGGTCACCGCGCCTTCGATGGTCCAGTGGCCGCTATTGTGGACGCGCGGGGCCATTTCGTTGAAGACCGGGCCGTCGGCGCTGGCGAAGAATTCCAGCGTCAGGACGCCGACATAGTCGAGCGCTTCGGCGACCTTCGACGCCAGGGAGCGGGCTTCGGCAAGCTGTCCCTCGATCAGCGTACCGGCAGGAACCGTGGAGCTGTCCAAAATGCCGTCCTTGTGGACATTGGCGGCGCTGTCCCAGAAGCGGATGTCGCCATGGGCGCTGCGGACGAGGATGACGGAGAATTCCTCGGCAAAGGTGACGAAGCCCTCCAATATGGCGCTCTGGCGGCCGATGGCGTTCCATGCGCCGACCGCGTCGCCGGGATCGGAGAGGCGCGCCTGCCCCTTGCCGTCATAGCCCATGCGGTTGGTCTTGAGGATCGCGCGGCTGCCGATCTGGTCGAGCGCCTCTTCAAGGTCGTCGAGGCTGTCGACCGGGGCGAAGGGCGCCGTCAGGCCGCCCAGGCCGCAGACGAAGCGCTTTTCCGCCACGCGGTCCTGCGCGACGCGCAGCGCATGGGCGCCGGGGCGGACGAGGCCGTGGGTGGCGAGGACTTCGACCGCCGAGGGATCGATATTCTCGAACTCATAGGTGACGACGTCGACGCTGTCGGCGAAGGCCGCCAGCGCGGCGGCATCCTCATAGGCGCCCTGGGTCCAGCGCGGCGAGACATCGGCGGCCGGGCCGCTGCCTTCCGGCGCATAGATGTGCGTGCGATAGCCAAGCTGCGCGGCGGCGATGGCGATCATGCGGCCCAACTGGCCGCCGCCGAGGATGCCGATGGTGGAGCCGGGCGGGATGGTGGTCATCTTATTCGGGCGTGTCCGCTACGTCGTTGGTCTGCTTTTCGCGCCAGGCGTCGAGACGCTGCGCCAGCGCCGCATCCGTCGTGGCGAGGATGGAGGCGGCGAACAGCGCGGCGTTGATCGCGCCCGGCTTGCCGATGGCGAGCGTGCCGACGGGAACGCCGCCCGGCATCTGGACAATGGACAGCAGGCTGTCCATGCCCTTCAACGCCTTGGACTCCACGGGCACGCCCAGCACGGGCAGGCGCGTCATCGAGGCGGTCATGCCGGGGAGATGCGCCGCCCCGCCCGCGCCGGCGATGATGACCCTCAGCCCCCGGTCGACCGCGCCCGTGGCATAATCGTAGAGACGCTGGGGCGTGCGGTGGGCGGAGACGACCTTGCATTCATGGGTTACGCCGAGCGCATCGAGCGTTTCCGACGCGTGCCGCATCGTTTCCCAATCGGATCGGCTGCCCATGATGATACCGACTTGCACGGCTTCGACTGCCCCGGTCATTCGCTTCGCACTTCCCTGCCAATGCGGAAAGCAAAGCCCCTTAGCGGGACGACTGGCGGGGGGCAATGCGGGATTTTGGTTCGTTCCACCCCATCAGCCGCCCCGCGCGGAAGCAGGTCGGATTTTTACCGCTCCGAAAGATAATAGCGGTCCCTGGCCGCCAGGTCGTCGTCGAGGTCGTAGACGATGGGCTGGCCGGTGGGGATTTCCAGTTCGGTGATCTCATCGTCCGGAATGTTGGAGAGGTGCTTCACCAGAGCGCGGAGCGAATTGCCATGGGCAGAGATGACGACGCGCTTGCCGGCCTTGAGGTCGGGGGCGATGCGCTCCTCCCAATAGGGCAGGACGCGGGCGATGGTGTCCTTCAGCGATTCCGTGGACGGAATGGCGATGCCGGCATAGCGGCGGTCCTTCGACAGGTCGAATTCGCTGCCCGCCTCCAGCGGCGGCGGCGGCGTGTCGAAGCTGCGGCGCCAGATCTTCACCTGATCGTCACCATGCCTGGCCGCCGTCTCCGCCTTGTTGAGGCCGGTGAGGCCGCCATAATGACGCTCGTTGAGGCGCCAGTCCTTCTCGACCGGCAGCCACAGGCGGCCCATTTCCTCCAGCACCAGGTTCAGCGTCTTGATCGCGCGGGTCTGGACGGAGGTGTAGCACTGGTCGAAATCCAGCCCCTTTTCCCTGAGCAGGCGGCCCGCGGCGCGGGCTTCCTCCGCGCCCTTTTCGGTCACGTCCACGTCCCACCAGCCGGTGAAGCGGTTTTCAAGGTTCCAGGCCGACTGGCCATGACGGATGAGGACGAGCGTGGGCATGAAGCGTGTCTCCTGCACGAGAAGCGAAGAATTGCGCCCTCCCATAGCGCCGGAAATATCCGACGCAAGCTTGCGCGGCCCCCGCACGCCCCCACATTGCAGTCGGTCCGTCGATGGGATAGCCCAGGCAGGAGCTGAAGGAAGGAACCGGCAACTTGGCATTTGTGAAGGGCATGTGGCGCATATTGGTCGCCATCAAGGACGGGTTGGTGCTGCTGTTCCTGCTGATGTTCTTCGGGGCGCTCTATGCCGCCCTGTCCTGGTCGCCCAAGCCTGCGCAGAGCGTGGGCAGCGGCGCGCTGCTGCTGAAACTGGACGGGACCATCGTCGAGCAGCCGTCGGAAGTCGATCCGATGGCGCTGCTGACCGGCCGGAACGACCGGGCGAAGGAATATGGGCTGGCCGATATCGTCGCCGCGCTGGATGCGGCGCGGGACGACCGGAAGGTGAAGGCCGTCGTGCTGAACCTGGACGGCTTCATGGGCGGCGGCCAGGTCGCACTGGCGCGGGTCGGCAAGGCGCTGGACGCGGTGCGCGCGGCGAAGAAGCCGGTCTTCGCCTATGCGACCATCTACAGCGACGACAGCTATCAGCTGGCCGCGCATGCGAGCGAAAGCTGGGTGGACCCGCTGGGCGGCGTCGCCATCGTCGGGCGCGGCGGTTCCGGGCTCTATTACAAGGGGCTGATCGACAAGCTGGGCGTCAACACCCATGTCTATCGCGTCGGCACCTACAAGAGCTTCGTCGAGCCTTTCACGCGGACCGACCAGTCCCCCGAAGCGAAACAAGCCAACCAGGCGCTGGCGGACGCGCTTTGGGAAGATTGGCAACAGGAAGTCGCAAAGGTCCGGCCCAAGGCCAGGCTGGCGGCCTATGTGCGTAATCCTGCGAGCCTGGCCGAGGCCGCTGGCGGCAATCTGGCGAAGGCGGCGATGGGCGCCGGGCTGGTCGACAGGATGGGTGATGAAGCGGCGTTCGGCGCGCGGGTGGCCGAGATCGTGGGCGATGCACCGGACGACAAGGCGGGCGACTTCGCGGCCATCGACCTTGGCAACTACATGAAGGCGCACAAGCCCGCCAATGGCGGGGATATCGGCGTGCTGACCATTGCCGGCGACATCGTCGATGGCGAGGCCGGGCCGGGCACGGCGGCGGGCGACACGATTTCGGCGCTGCTGCGCAAGACGCTGGCGGAAAAGGATCTGAAGGCGCTGGTGGTCCGGGTCGATTCGCCCGGCGGATCGGTCATGGCGTCGGAGAAGATCCGCAGCGCCATCATGGAAGCGAAATCCGAGGGGCTGCCCGTCGTGGTATCGATGGGCAATGTGGCGGCGAGCGGCGGCTATTGGGTGTCGACGCCTGCCGATGTGATCTTTGCGGAGCCCGATACGATCACCGGATCGATCGGCGTGTTCGGCATCATACCCAGTTTCGAGGGAACGCTGGCGAAGATGGGCGTCACCACGGACGGGGTGAAAACAACGCCGCTGTCGGGCCAGCCGGACATTGCCGGCGGCACGACGCCGGAATTCGACCGGATCATGCAGATGGGGGTCGAGGATATTTACGGCCGCTTCGTCGGGCTGGTCGCGCAATCGCGGCGCAAGACCCCCCAGCAGATCGACGCCATCGCGCAGGGTCGCGTCTGGGACGGCGGCACGGCGCGGCAGATCGGGCTGGTGGATCGCTTCGGCGGGCTGGAGGAGGCGATTGCCGAGGCGGCGAAGCTGGCAAAGGTCGATCCGGCCAAGGCCAAGCCCTATCGCATCGCCAAGGAACCCGACAAGTTCGCCGAATTCGTCCAGTCGATCATCGATCGGGAGGATGAGGATGATGCTGGGACGTCGTCTGCCATGGTCGGAAGCGACCTGCTGGGGCGGCAGGCGATCGTGCAGCGGAACTGGGCATTGCAGGCCATTGCCGATGTGCGCGCGCTGGTGAGCGGCGCGGGCGTGCGGGCCGATTGCCTGGAGTGCCGGGGCTATGGCGCGCCGCGGGTCGCAAAACCCGACGAGCACGGACTGGCGGCGCTGTTGCTGGGGTTTTGGCGGTGATGGGCGTTATTGGCCATTGAGCGTCCTGTGCTCCTGCGCAGGCAGGAGTCCAGTTCAACTGTTGCGATGATTCACCAAGGGCAGGACTGGGCTCCTGCCTGCGCAGGAACACGGTGCGCGCTTGAGAGAAGGCAGCCCTTCAGGCCTTCCCTGTCCACCCGGTCGGATACTCCACGAAATCCGCTTCCCGATCTTGCCGCCCCGATTTGAAGCGGTCCACACTTTGAAGCGGTCCGCACTGGCGCGGCGGAACCGCTCTCCCTATAGCTGGTCCATGGCATCCACCGAAAAGAAGAAGAAATCCGACCCCGCCCGGACCAAGGTCCGGCCCGCCGGTTTCCCGACGCGCGAGCAGGTGATGGATTTCATCGCCACGTCCGACCAGCCGGCCGGAAAGCGGGAGATCGCAAAGGCGTTCGGTCTCAAGGGGCAGGAGAAGATCGCGCTCAAGGCGCTGCTGAAGGACATGGCGGACGAAGGGCTGATCGACATCGGTCCGGCGCGGGCCTTCCACAAAATGGGCGGCGTGCCGAAGGTCACCGTGCTGCGCATCGTCGATGTCGACGACACCACCCTGATCGCCACGCCGGAACGCTGGGAGGCGGAGGGGCAGCCCGCGCCCCGGCTGCGCATCGTGGAGCGGGGCAAGAGGGGCGCACTGACGATCGGCGACCGGATCCTGGCGCGAACCGAGGAAGCGGGGCGCGGCTGGGTCGCGCATCCGATGAAGAAGCTTGCCAAGGCGAGCGAGGAATTGCTGGGCGTGGTCGAGGAGGCGGACGGCGGCAAGCTGTGGCTGCGCCCGGTCGACAAGCGCATTCGGAGGGACACGCCGATATCGGACCCCGGCACGGCGAAGAAGGGCGATCTGGTGCTCGCCGAGCCGATGGGGCGCCCGCCCCGGATCACGGCGCGGGTGACGGACATATTGGGCGATCCCTTCGCGCCGCGCAGCTTCAGCCTGATCGCCATCCACAAGCACGGCATTCCCCACGTCTTTTCCGAGCGGGTCGAGGAAGAGGCGGTGGCGGCTTCCAGACTCCCCCTGCATGAGGAGAAGCGGGAGGATCTGCGGCACCTGCCCATCGTCGCCATAGACCCGGTCGACGCGCGGGACCATGATGATGCGGTCTGGGCCGCGCCGGACGATGATCCGGCCAATGAGGGCGGCTACAAGGCGATCGTCGCGATCGCGGACGTCAGCTATTATGTGCGGCCGGGCAGCGCGCTGGACCGGGAGGCGCGGAAGCGCGGCAACAGCGTCTATTTCCCCGATCTGGTGGTGCCCATGCTGCCGCACCAGCTTTCCTCCGACATGTGTTCGCTGCGCGCGGGAGAGGACCGGGCGGCGCTGGCCTGTCATTTTGTGCTGGATGCCGCGGGCAAGATGAAGAGCTGGCGCTTTTCCCGCGCGGTGATCCAGGTGGCGGCGGTGCTGGCCTATGAGGACGCGCAGGCGGCGATGGACGGCACGCGGGAGGAGCCGCTGCTGGAAACGGCGCTGAAGCCGCTCTGGGCCTGCTGGGCGCTGCTGCGCAAGGCGCGGGACAAGCGCGAGCCGCTGGCGCTGGACCTGCCGGAGCGGCGGGTGGTGCTGGACGAATATGGCAAGATCGTCAGCGTCGCGGTGCGCGAGCGGCTCGACGCGCATATGCTGATCGAGGATTATATGGTCGCCGCCAATGTCGCGGCGGCAAAGGCGCTGGAGGCGAAGAAGGCGCCGGTCATGTACCGCGTCCATGAACCGCCGAGCCGGGACAAGCTGGTGGCGCTGAAGGACTATCTTACGACCTTCGACATCGAATTCGCCCTGGGCCAGGTGGTGAAGCCCGCCACCTTCAACCGGCTGATCGCCCGGGTCGGCGAAGCGGAGGAGAAGCCCCAGATCATGGAGCAGATCCTGCGCACCCAGACGCAGGCCTATTATGCACCCGCCAATCAGGGGCATTTCGGGCTGGCGCTGGGGTCCTATGCGCATTTCACCTCGCCGATCCGGCGCTATGCGGACCTGCTGGTGCATCGGGCGCTGGTGGGCGCCTATGGGCTGGAGCTGCCCGCGCCCAAGGGGGATATACCCGACCGATCCTCGCTGAGCGGGGAGGATATGGAGAATATGGCCCGCGTCGGCGAGATGATCAGCCAGCATGAGCGCCGCGCCATGGAGGCGGAACGCGAGACGATCGACCGCTATGTCGCGGCATTCCTGGCGGCGCATGTCGGCGACCTGGTGGAGGCGCGGATCACCGGAGTGCAGAGCTTCGGCTTCTTCGCCACGGTCGAGGGGCTGGGCGGCGACGGGCTGGTGCCGGTATCGACCCTGGGCGACGAGCGCTTCTTCTTTGACGAGGCGGGGCGGGCGCTGGAGGGCGTGGAGAGCGGGGACCGATATACGATCGGCCAGCGGCTGCAATTGCGGCTGGCCGAAGCGGACCCGATCAACGGGGCCTTGCGCTTCGAACTGCCCGATGCCCTGCCCCAGCGTCCGAGCTTCAAGAAGGATCGCGTCCGGCCCGGCAGCGTCCGGCGCGGGCGGCCGGCCAACATACGGCACATGGGGGCGAAGCGGGGCAAGCACCGGCGGTGAAGGCCCCTATGCGCTGTAAACCTGTTACCGCATGCCAGTGAACGAAAATGGCCTGAACGAAAATGGGCCCGAACGGAAATGGGGCAGTCCCGCAGGACCGCCCCATTTTCCGTTTTCATGCCCGCGTCGCGGCTTCAGGCCGCTGCGCTCTCCGGCTCGACAGCGAACAGGGTCACGCCCTTATATTTGCTGTCGCCCTGATCATAGAGGCCGTGCATCGCCTCGAACTTTTCGTCGATCAGGCTGACGTCGTTCAATCCGGCGAGCTTGAACGTGCCCAGCTTCAGTTCCCTGGGGGGGCGGCCGTCACGCTCGATCGTGACCGCGTCGATGAACATCTCGTCATGGCGCGTGTAGAGGATATGCGGGGCCAGCTTCACGACCATCTTGTTGTAGGTCGCCATCAGACATTTCTGAAGCGCAATCGCCTCGAAGAACATGGTAGGAGCGGTCATAATCTGCTTTTCATTACCGATTTGACGCGCCGGTTCAATTGCTTTGTGCGTCGCACCATCACCTCGCCGTGCAACTTGCCATACAACTTGCACGCCAGGCGGGATCAGGCGTTTCGCCTGTGCGACACAAGGTGCAGCCTCTCCCGCAAGACCCAGCGCGCCACCAGCAACAGCGCGACCACGCCCAGCCCGCTTGCAAGGCCCAGCCAGATGCCAAGGCCCTGCAACCCCAGCGGAAAGGCCAGGACGACGCCGACTCCGATGCCGATCACCCAATAGCCGATCAGGGCAAAGATCATCGGCACGCGCGTATCCCGAATGCCCCTTAGCACCCCTGCCCCCACGGCCTGGGCCGCGTCCACCAGCTGGAACAGCGCCGCGACGCCCAGGAAGCTGACCGCAAGCGTCGCGGTCCGCCGGTTGGCGGGATCGGCAAGGTCCAGGAAAGCGGATATCAGAAGGCGCGGAAAGGCGATGAGCATCGCCGCCGCGATCAGGGCGAACCCCGTCCCGATCGCCAGCGCCAGCCAGCCCGCACGACCGACCCCCGCCAGGTCGCCCTTCCCATAAGCGAGGCCCACGCGCACGGTCGCCGCCTGGCCAATGCCCATGGGCACCATGAAGACCAGCGCGGCGATCTGGATCGCGACGGCATGCGCCGCCAGCGAGTCGCGGTCGATCAATCCCATCAGGAAGGCGGAGGCGTTGAACACCGTCGTCTCCAGCCCCAGGGTGATCGCGATCGGCAGGCCCAGCGCCCAGACGGCCCGGTGCCGTTCCCGGTCACGGGTCCAGAATCGCCCTAGCAGGCGGTAGCGACGGAACCGCCGGTCGATCAGTATGACCGCAAGCAGCCCGATGAACAGGAAGGAGGAGGACAGACTGCTGGCGATTCCCGCGCCGAAGATCCCTAGCGCGGGGAAACCGAAATGGCCGAAGATCAGCGTCCAGCCCACCAGCACATTGAACGGGATCGCGCAGACCATGATGATCAGGCCCCAGACGGGCCGTTCGAGCGCGGAGATGAAGTTGCGCAGCGTGGTGAATCCCAGAAAGGGCAGCAGCGCCCATTGCAGGCCGCGCATCAGTTCGCCCGCCTGGGCCGCCAGTTCCGCATCCTGCCCCATCAGCAGCAGGATGGATCGGCTTTCCCACAGCAGCGCCCAGGCGGGCAGCACGAACAGGGTGGCCGCGCGCAGCGTCTGATGCACGGTCCGCCGGACGTCCCGCACCGAATGCCGCCGACGCCCCCGCTCCGTGGCGATCAACGGCGCGGCGGCGGTCACCAGCCCCATGCCGAAGATCAGCAACGCATTGAACAGGTTGATCGCCAGCGCGCCAGACGCCACCGCGCCCGCACCCAGCCGGCCCAGCAGCAGCAGGTCGGTCGCGGCGATGCCGGCCCAGGCGATGTTGCCCGCGATCATCGGCAGTGCGAGCGCCGTCAGCGCCCCGGCCTCCAGGCGCCAGGGTGAACGCATCGGTCAGTGCTTTTTGAAGAGGTGCAACAGGGCGACGACGATGCCGCCAACGATCAGCCCGACAATGCCGGCGCCCACAGCGTTCACCACCCATTCCACCACCGGAGCGATGGCGGGCAGGCCGTGGGCCGCGCCTTGCGCGACATGGTGGATGGCGCCGGGAACGAGATCCCAATGAAATTCGTGAAGCCCATGGACGATCAGCCCGCCGCCGACCCAGAGCATGGCCGCGGTGCCGACAACGCCCAACATCCGCATCAGCACCGGCATGGCCTTCACCATCGCCCGCCCCAGCACCCGCGCGCCAGCCGAACGCCGCTCCGCCAGATGCAGGCCGATATCGTCCATCTTCACGATGAAGCCGACAACGCCATAGACGCCCGCGGTGATCAGGAAGGCGACGACGATCAGGATGATCGCCTGTTCCCAGATCGGTTCCGCCGCGACGGTGCCGAGGGCGATCGCCATGATTTCGCCCGACAGAATGAAGTCGGTGCGGATCGCGCCGGAAACCTTCTGCTCCTCCAGTTCGCTGGAGCTGTGCGTTTCCAGCGCTTCTTCGACCAGGTCATGACCGCCCTGCACCGCTTCGAGCAGCTTTTCCGCCGCTTCGAAACAGAGAAAGGCACCGCCCAGCATCAGCAGGGGAGGCAGCAACCAGGGCGCGAAGGCGCTCAGCACCAGGGCGGCGGGAAGCAGGAACAGCAGCTTGTTGCGCAGCGAACCCTTGGCGATCTTCCAGATGATGGGGAGTTCGCGGTCCGCCGTCAGGCCCATGACATAGCGCGGCGTGACTGCCGTATCGTCGATCACCACGCCCGCCGCCTTCGACCCGGCCTTGCCCGCGGCAGCGGCAACATCATCCAGCGAACTGGCCGCAAGCTTGGCAATCCCCGCTACGTCATCGAGCAGCGCGATCAGACCCGAAGGCATTGATGTTATTCCCCTGTTGGCCCCGGCGTGGGACCGGCAGCCGCCTCAATAGAGGCGGGGCATGCCTGGCGCAATGGATTGGCAAAGGGTCGGATCGATATAGGCGGACCGAACAGGGCGGCGGCCCTGCGCCTCAATCGCGCCTCAATGCAGCCCGCGATAATTGCCCGGCGGGTCGCTGGCAGGGAAGCTTTCATCCACCTGCTCGTCCACCATGTCCCAATCGCGCGCGTCGATATGCTGTTCGTGCGGGCCGGCGTCGCGCACCGGGCCGGAAGAGAAGCCCGTCCCGCGATGGTCATATGCGTTGCGGCCAGCCTGCCATTCCTTCCAACCCCGCCAGGCCACGGTGCCCAGCCCGGTGAGAAATGCCAGTTTCAACAACCCCTTCATTTCGGCTTCTCCTGTGGTTCATGCAGATGGACCCATTCGGCCCGATTGCCGCTGACGATGTCGGGCGTCAGCGGGATGTCGCCCTCCTCATCGGTGCCGCCCGGCGGCTCCGCGGCCGGGGCGGATGCGATCGCCCAGCGCTGCCGCAGTGCCGCATCGATCATCGCCCGCCAGACGTGGTCGTCGCCCGCCTGCAACATGACATCGTCGGGATCCTTGATGATGGCGAGCAGACCAGCGGCGGCCTCCACCTGCTCCTGCCAGTGATCGGGGCCGAGAGCGGGATTGGCGGCCGCCAGATGCCGCGCCAGCCGTTCCAGAAGATTGCGCTGCTCCATGTGCTGATGAACGCCGGCCGAACCGCTCTGTTCCCTTATCGTGACGCCTGTGCAGCGAAGTGAACGTCGCGCCGCATCGATCGTTGACGCCGCATGCAAGGAACAGTTGCAAGGAGAAGGAGAAGATCATGCCCCAGGGTGACAAGAGCAGCTATACCGGCAAGCAGAAGCGCAAGGCGGAGCATATCGAACAGGGTTATGAGGATCGCGGCGTATCCCGCAAGGAAGCGGAACGGCGCGCCTGGGCCACCGTCAACAAGGAATCGGGCGGCGGCAACAAATCCGGATCCGGCCGGGGGAAGCCCGACAGCCATGTCTCTTCGCGCAAGGGCGGGAAGAAGGGCGGCGCGGCATCGGCGCGGCGACCGGCGGCCGATCGCTCCGCAGCCGCCAGAAAGGGTTGGGAAACCCGGCGCAGGAAGGCGCATGGCTGACCTGGCCGGAGGATGGCTGTCCGGCGCGCGGCGGATGAACCCGCCGGCGCCGGTTCAGTCCTGAGACCGATAGTGCGGCAGCGCCAACCCCCTGCGCATCGCAACGGCCCGCAACAGGAAACCAAGGCAGGCGGCGATCAAACCGGCCACGGGAATGTCGAGTCCCAGCCAGCGCAGGAAGACGAACAGCCCCGATGCAAGCGCCGCGGCCGTCACATAAAGTTCCGGACGCAGCACTATGGACGGCTCCCCCGCCAGCAGGTCGCGCATGATGCCGCCGACGCAGCCGGTAACGACGCCCATCATCGCCGCCACCAGCGGCGGCACGCCGTAGCTCATCGCCTTGGCCGCGCCATAGACGGCGAAGGCGGCGAGCCCCACCGCGTCCAGCCAGTCGAGCGCGCTGTCGCTCCACCAGCGGCGCGGCGTGCACCAGACGAGCAGCGCGGCCAACATGCATGCGATCGCGGGCACGGCGTCGCGGACCCAGAAGACCGGCGCGCCGATCAACAGGTCGCGAACCGTTCCGCCCCCTACCCCCGTCACCAGTGCGAAGAAGGCGAAGGTGACCAGCGTCTGCCGCAGGCGCGCCGCCGCCAGCGCGCCGGATGCCGCGAAGACGAAAGTACCGACGATGCTGAGCGTCTCAAGCACCGGGCCGATCTGCGGCAGCAGCGTCTGGTTCATGAGGCGGCGCTGGGCGTTATTTCGCGAGTTCGGCCTCTACCGCCGCCACCAGATCCGCATCATCGGGCGCGGTCGTGGGTGCGAAACGGGCCGCCACGCTGCCGTCCTTCGCGATCAGGAATTTCTCGAAATTCCAGAGCACTTCAGGTTCGGGATTGGGCGTGATGCCATAGCCGACCAGCTTTTCGCGAAACTGGGCGCCTTCCCCCCGCGCCGCGGGCTGCGCGCCGGTCAGCGCCGCGTAGAGCGGGTGCTTTTCCGGTCCGGTGACGACGATCTTTTCGAACATCGGGAAATCGACGCCGAAATTGGTGGTGCAGAAGGTCGCGATCTCTTCGTTGCTGCCCGGTTCCTGGGCGCCGAAATCATTGGCGGGGAATCCGGCGACGACCAGCCCCTTGTCCTTATAGTCGCGATAAAGCTGTTCCAGCCCTTCATATTGCGGGGTCAGGCCGCATTTGGAGGCGACGTTGACCACCAGAACCACCTTCCCCGCATAGTCGGCCAGGCTGGCGTCGGCGCCCTTGATGGTCTTGAGCGGAATCTGCTGGATATCTGTCATGTCATATTCTCCTTCGGACCGGATGGCTTGCCCCCATCATATGGCCGCGCCGAAAAGCTTGCCTACCCCGGATGTCGCAAGCATCGCGAAAACACCCCAGAAGACGACGCGCGCCACTGCCCGCGCTATTCCGCCGCCGCCCAGGCGCGCGCCGACATAGCCCAGCACCGCCAGGCACAGCAGCGATACGAGGGCGACAGCGGCGATCGCGTGCCCCGGACTGGCGACGGCGGCCAGCACGGGGGCGATCGCGCCGACGGAGAAAGTCGCGGCAGAGGTCAGCGCCGCCTGAACCGGGCGCGCTGTGCTGATGTCGGAAATGCCCAGTTCGTCCCGCGCATGGGCGGCGAGCGCGTCGACATTCATCAACTGCGTCGCCACCTGGCCTGCAAGCTCCGCAGTCAGGCCGCGATCGACATAGATGTCGCGCAATTCCTGCCATTCCACATGGGGCTGCTGGGCCAGCGCCTTCTTCTCCTTGGCCAGGTCGGCGCGCTCCGTATCGGACTGGGCGCTGACGGACACATATTCGCCCGCCGCCATCGACATGGCGCCCGCAACCAGCGCGGCAATGCCCGACAGAAGGATGGTGTCCCGCGCCGCCCCCGACGCCGCGATGCCGGTGAGCAGGCTGGCGGTAGAGACGATGCCGTCATTGGCCCCCAGAACGGCGGCGCGCAGCCAGCCGACGCGATTGACATAATGGACCGCATGATGGCCGTCGATCACATCCTCGTCCTGCATCGTCGCGGATTGTTCCATGCGCCTTTCCCCTCTGGCTGCCCTTGGCTAACAGATGAGGCGATCGGCGCAAGGGCTTCCTGGAAATCGCTTCAGGCGCCCAGCCCTTCAGCCTTTTCCGCCAGTTCCAACCAGCGTTCCTCCGCCGCTTCCTTTTCGGCGCGGGCCTTTTCGATCGCCCTGGTGAGCAGGTCGAACCTGCCGGGGTCGCGGCCGTAGAGATTGGGATCGGCCAGCGCTTCCTCGTCCCGCGCAATGGCCGCCTCTATCTCCTCGATCCGCTTTGGCAGCAGGTCCAAGTCGCGCTGGTCCTTGTAGCTGAGCTTGGTCGATGCGCTTTTCGGCGGGGGGGGCGCGGCACTCTTCTTCTCCGTCCTCGGCGCGTTCTTCGGCTGGCGCTTGGCGACCCAGTCCGCATAACCGCCGACGATCACGTCGATGGTGCCGGAACCGTCCAGCCCGAGTGTGACCGTCACGGTGCGGTCGAGAAAGTCGCGATCGTGGCTGACGATCAGCACGGTGCCTTCATAATCGGCAATGACCTCCTGAAGCAGGTCGAGCGTCTCGAGGTCGAGGTCGTTGGTCGGCTCGTCCAGCACAAGCAGGTTCGATTCGCGGGCGAATTCGCGCGCGAACAGCAGGCGCGAGCGTTCGCCGCCCGACAAGGTGCCGACCCGCGCCTCCGCCAGGGAGGGGTCGAAGAGGAATTCCTTGAGATAGCCGTGGACATGCTTGCGCGTGCCGCGCACGTCGATCCAGTCGCCGCCTTCGGCCAGGACGTCGCGGACCCGCCGGTCGGGCTGCATCAGGCTGCGCTGCTGGTCGATGAAGATCATGTCGAGCGACCTGGCCTGGCGAATCTCGCCGCTGTCGGGCGCGAGTTCGCCGGTCAGCAGTTTCAGGAGCGTGGTCTTGCCCGCGCCGTTGCCGCCAACGATGCCGATGCGGTCGCCGCGCTGGATGCGCAGCGAGAAGTCCTTGATGACTGTGCGATCCCCGAATTGCTTGGTGACATGTTCGGCGGTGATGACGCTTTTCGTCTTGTTGTCGTCGCTGGCGACGGCAATTTTCGCGACGCCCTGCGGACCCACCATGGCGGCGCGCTGGGCGCGCATTTCCCATAATTTGGCGAGGCGGCCCTGGTTGCGCTTGCGCCGGGCGGTGACGCCGCGTTCCAGCCAGTGCGCCTCGATCTTCAGCTTGGCGTCCAGCTTTTCGGCGGCGCGGGCTTCCTCGGCATAGACGGCCTCCATCCACTCATCGAAACCGCCAAAGCCGATTTCATTGCGGCGGATGCCGCCCCTGTCGAGCCAGAGCGTCTGGCGCGTCAGGCGGGTGAGGAAGGCGCGGTCATGGCTGATGACGATGAAGGCGCCGTTATAGCGGCCGAGCCACCCTTCCAGCCAGTCGATGGCGTCGATGTCGAGATGGTTGGTCGGTTCGTCGAGCAGCAGCAGGTCCGGCTCGCTCGCCAGGGCGCGGGCAATGGCGGCGCGGCGGCGTTCGCCCCCCGATGCGGTGGCGGCTTCACGGTTGAGATCGGTGCCGAGCTGGCTGGCGATGGCGTCGACCTCATGGGCGGGCGGGGCGAACTGGCCGGCCAGCGCGAAGTCCCGCAGCGTGGCGAAGCCGGAAACATCCGGATCCTGCTCCAGCATGATGACGCGGGCGCCGGGCCGGAAGGATCGGGTGCCCTCGTCCGGTTCGATCTGACCGGCGATCAGCTTGAGCAGCGTGGTCTTTCCCGCGCCGTTGCGGCCGATCAGCGCCAGCCGATCCCGTTCCCCGACGAAAATGTCGAGATTGCGGAAAAGCCAATGGGTGCCCTGTGAGAGGCCAAGATTTTCGAAGGAGAGAATGGGAGCCGCCATGGCCGTGCAGCTAGGCGTTCTGGAAAGCTGGGGCAAGAGGGGGAACCGGAAGCTGTCTGACGGCTTTCAGCGCATGTCAGCGTCCATTCATCGCAGCCGTCACAATGTCGCTGCATCGCTTTTTGAGGAGAAGGCCCTGTGAAATCCATGTTCGCCCTGATGGCCTCTGCTGTCGTTGCCGCCGCTGCCCTGCCCGTCGCGGCCGCTGCGCAGACCAGCGTGACCATTGCAGAAACCGCGCCGGTGGTGACGTTGAACGTCACCGAAACCGTGGAGGCGGCGCCCGACATGGCGACGGTGGGCACCGGGGTCCAGACCCGCGCCCAGACCGCGGCGCAGGCGATGCGCGACAATGCGGCGCAGATGGACAAGCTGATCGCGGCGCTGGTGAAGGCGGGCATTCCGAAGAAGGACATCCAGACCAGCGGGATCAATCTGAGCGCCCAATATGACTATAGCAACCGCGACGGTCAGGCTTCCGCGCCGCGCTTCATCGGATATGAGGCGTCGAACCAGCTATCGGTGAAACTGCGCGACATCCGGAAGGTGGGCGGGCTGCTCGATACCATGGTCGATGCGGGCGCGACCAATGTGAGCGGGCCCAGCTTCTCGATCAGCGATCCGGCGCCGATGCTGGCGCAGGCACGCTCGGCCGCACTCAAGACCGCCAGGGCGCAGGCGGATTTCTACGCGCAGGCGGCCGGATACCGCTCGGCACGGCTGGTTTCGCTGACGGAGAGCAACAGCGGCGGGCAGCCGCCCGTGCCGATGATGGCGGCGGCGCGGTTCAAGGCGGATTCAGCGCCTGCCACGCCCGTGGAACCGGGACAGGTCGGGTCATCGGTGACGCTGACCGTGCAATATGCACTGGAGAAATAAGCGCGGGATAGCCTCATCGCCGAAGATCATCCTGGAAGATCATCGCTGATGTAGCGCCCGCCCCCTGCCCCCTCCCACCCTGCGGGAGGGGGCATATACCGGAACCCGACCCCCCTCATCGTCATTCACCACCTGTTCAATGGCTGCCCGCTATGCCAAGGTCATGGAAATGAAGCGGTTAAGACTGATAGCAGCCATGGGGGTCATGGCGGCGCTTTTCGCCGCCAATCCGCCTGCCCAGGCCAGCAGCCAGCGCGACGAGCAGGATGCCGCGCGCCGCGCGATGCTGGACGGGCAGGTCATGCCGTTTTCCGTCATCAAGCGCCGGGTGGATGCCGCCATGGGCGGCGCTACCTATCTGGGCAGCGAATTCAACCCGTCCACCAATCGATACCGCCTCAAATATGTGAAGGACGGTAAGGTGGTATGGGTTGATGCGGACGGTCGCACGGGCGATATAATCGGCTGGGCGCGCTGACAGGCGCGTGCCGCCTTGTCCTTTGGACATAAACAACAGAAACGGGGCCATATGCGTCTGCTGATCGTCGAAGATGAACCTAGCCTGGGGCAACAGCTCCGGAACACGCTGGAGGGCGCGGGCTATGCCGTGGATCTGGCCGACGATGGCGAGGACGGGCATTTCCTGGGCGCGACCGAAAGCTATGATGCGGTCGTCCTGGACCTGGGCCTGCCCACCATCGACGGCCTTACCGTGCTGGACCGCTGGCGCAAGGAAGGGCGCAGCTTTCCGGTACTGGTGCTGACGGCGCGGGACAGCTGGTCCGACAAGGTGGCCGGACTGGACGCAGGCGCCGACGATTATCTGGCCAAGCCGTTCCAGAGCGAGGAACTGATCGCCCGGCTGCGCGCGCTGATCCGTCGCGCATCGGGCAATGCGTCGAGCGAGCTGACGGCGGGCGACGTGCGGCTGGACACGCGATCGGGCAAGGTGACGCTGAAGGGCGAGCCGGTGAAGCTCACCGCGCAGGAATATAAGCTGCTGTCCTACCTCCTCCACCACAAGGGCAAGGTCGTGAGCCGCACCGAACTGATCGAGCATATCTACGACCAGGATTTCGACCGCGATTCCAACACGATCGAGGTATTCGTGACCCGCATCCGCAAGAAGCTGGGCGCGGATGTCATCACGACCATCCGGGGCCTGGGCTACAGCCTGGACGAGCCGGGACGATAAACCCCGCCCTTCCGTTTCGGCTGAGCTTGTCGAAGCCTGGTTCTTCAAGGAAAATGAAGCCCTTCGACAAGCGCGGGGCGAACGGAAACAAAGGTTTCGGCTTTTTTTGACCGATCCCCCCTCCCCTCCGCAGGTCCGTTCCACCGGATCGCTCAGCCGCCGCATGATCGGCATCGCGGCGCTGTGGATCAGCCTGCTGCTGCTGGGCGGCGGACTGGCGCTCGACCGCGTGCTGTCCGATGCGATCACGCGCAATTTCGACGACGGGATGAACTATGTCCTGACCGCCATGATCGCATCGGCGGAGATCGGGCCGGACGGCGAGGTGCTGTTCAACCGCGAGCCCGCCGATCAGCGGTTCCTGGAGCCCAATAGCGGCATTTACTACCAGATCAGCGGCAAGGGGCATGAGGACTGGCGGTCGCGTTCGCTGTGGGACCGGGCGCTGAAGGTCAATCCGGAGCATCATGACGACGCGCCGCATATCTATGACAGCAACCAGTTTCCGGGCGAAGACCTGCGCGTCATGGAACGCAGCATCATCCTGCCCGGGTCAAACACGCGATGGATGTTCATGGTGGCGCAGGCGCGCGAGGGGCTGGACGCGCAGATAAAGACGCTGCGTTCGACCCTGTTCGAGAGCTTTGCCCTGCTGGCGCTGGGGCTGATCGTGCTGGCGACCCTGCAGACGATCTACGGGCTGCGCCCGCTGCGCAAGGTTCGCCACGAGATCGTGCGGATGCGCGCGGGTGAGAAGAACCGCGTGACCGAGCCGATGCCCGCCGAGGTGCTGCCGATGGTGGAGGAGCTCAACGCGCTGCTCGCCCATAATGAACGGCAGGCGGAGGAAGCGCGGACCCATGCGGGCAACCTTGCCCATGCGCTGAAGACGCCATTGACCGTAATCATGAACGCGGCGACCGCGCAATCGCCCGACCTGGGCGACACCGTGATCCGGGAAGCGACGACGATGCGCCGCCAGGTCGACCATCATCTGGCGCGGGCGCGAGCGGTCGGCCGGCGCGGCGCGGCGCATAGCCGGGCGGAAGTATGGGCCAGCCTGGACGCGGTAGAACGCGCCGTCCAGCGGCTTTATCCCGAAGTGCGCATCGACATGGACGGCGACAAGGAGGCCGCCGTGCGGGTCGAAAGGCAGGATCTGGACGAAATGCTGGGCAATCTGATCGAGAATGCCGCAAAATATGGCGGTGGCAGCGTGTTTGCGACGGTCGGACGCAAGGGATCCATGGTCGAAATCCTGGTCGAGGATGACGGCACGGGCATTCCCCAGGCAGACCGCACGCGCATTTTCGACCGGGGCGTCAGGCTGGATTCGGGGAAGCCGGGGACGGGCCTTGGCCTTGCCATCGTGCGGGACGTCGCGGAAATCTATGACGGGTCGGTCGCGCTGGAGGAGAGCGAGGATCTGGGCGGCCTGCTGGTCCGGCTGCGGCTGCCCGCTGCCTGATGCGGCGGCACTTCTACCTTGCCTGCGGTTTCCTGTCCCTGGGGCTGGGCGCGATCGGCGCCTTCCTGCCTCTCCTGCCGACCGTGCCGTTCATGATCCTGGCGGCATTCTGCTTTGCGCGATCCAGCCCGGCGCTGGAGGCCCGATTGCTGGAGCATCGCCATTTTGGCCCGCATATCCGGCGCTGGCGGGAAAAGGGAGCGATCAGCCGGCGGGGAAAGAAGGCGGCATTGGCCGCCTTTGCGTTCAGCACGGTGCTGGCGCTGCTGCTATCGCCCTTTCCCTGGTTTCTGATCCCGCTGGCCGCGGCCCTGATGGGCGGCACATGGATCTGGACCCGGCCCGAGGGCTGAGGCCCTTGATGCTCCCTCAAAAGGGGACGCAGACGGCGTCCGACAGCCCTCAGTTCATGGCCAGGATCATGTTCCGCACCTGAGGATAAACCTGCTTTTCCCATTTGCTGCCGGAAAAGACGCCATAATGGCCGACGCCGGGTTGAAGATGATGGCGTTTCATATGCGGGCGCAGGCCGGTGCAGAGCACATGGGCGGCAGCGGTCTGGCCCACGGCGCAGACATCATCCTTTTCACCCTCGACCGTCAGCAGCGCGGTCTTGTGGATCGCGCCGGGATTGACCTTCCGCCCGCGATAGGTGAGTTCACCCTTGGCCAGCAATGTCCGCTGGAACACCTTGTCGACCGTTTCCAGATAGAATTCCGCCGTCATGTCGAGCACGGCGAAATATTCCTCGTAAAAGGTCTTGATCTTGTTCGCTTCGACCTGCTTGCCATCGGCCAGCAGTTGGTAAAGTTCCCGATG
The DNA here is from genome assembly GCF_040676415.1 of Sphingobium sp. LSP13-1-1.1. NCBI lineage: Bacteria > Pseudomonadati > Pseudomonadota > Alphaproteobacteria > Sphingomonadales > Sphingobiaceae > Sphingobium > Sphingobium sp. LSP13-1-1.1. Next base: position 323,443 of record NZ_JBEGHU010000023.1, read on the forward strand.
GGCCGAGCCATGCCGGTCCATGTTCATCGACATGAAGGCCGAAAGCTGAAGGAAACCGGGGTAGACGCGCCGGCCGCGTCCGGCATAGCGCATCGGCACCAGACTGATCAGATTATCCTCGAACCATTCGATCGACTGTTCATTGGCTAGTTCGTTGACCACGGTCGGAGCGGCGCGGGTATCGATCGGCCCGCCCATCAGTGTCATGGATCGCGGCGTCGCCGCATCCTTGTCCTCCGACATGATCGACACCGCCACCATGGCCGGCACGCAGGGCTGGCAGACCGAAACCAGATGCGATCCCGGCCCGATTTCCCGCATGAACATCATTATGTAGTCGACATAGTCGTCGAAGCCGAACCTTCCGGCGCTGAGCGGTACGTCGCGGGCGTTCTTCCAATCGGTGATGTACACGTCATGATCACGCAGAAGCGTCTGCACCGTGTTGCGCAGCAGGGTCGCGAAGTGGCCCGACATGGGCGCGACCACCAGCACCTTGGGCTGGGGCGCCTCCACATCGTCCTTCACGAAATGCAGCAGGTTCCCGAAAGGCAGGTCCAGCGCCACCTCTTCCCTCACGGCCACGACGGCATTGCCGCTGTGCACCTGCGTTATGCCATAGGCAGGCCGATGATGGGTCAGCTTCGCACCCTGGAACACGTCCATCAACGCGAACATGCGGCGCGGCATGGCCCAATCTGCCACCGGACCCATCTTGTCCCTGAAGGAAAGTGCGATCTGAGCACCCAAGCGCGCAGGGGCCATCATGTCGTTCCAGGCCTGATAGCCGCTATATAGCATCATCATCTTGCTCAAACGCGTCCTAAGCTCTTCCGGTGCCGATTCGGTCCCATGCAAAAACCGTTATACAGGTTTTCCATATTGCACCGCATCATGATTGATGGGAACATAGGGATGAAGCGGGAGGAATGCCATGGCCGACGCCGAACTGACCATTTCCAGCAAGACTTATTCATCCTGGTCCCTGCGCGGATGGTTGTTGTGCCGCATGGCGGGCCTGAAAGTCGTCGAGAAGACGATCGCGCTCGATGATCCTGAAAACCGGGCGGAATTGCTGCTTTTGTCGCCGTCGGTTCTGGTTCCCCGCCTGACCCATGAAGGGGCGAGTGTCTGGGACACGCTCGCAATTGCGGAATATCTGCATGAACTTTACCCGCATGCCGGGCTTTATCCCGAAGAGCGGATCGCGCGGGCGCATTGCCGATCGGTTTCGGGCGAGATTCACTCCGGCTTCATCAACCTGCGATCGGCGCTGCCGATGAACCTCAAGGTACGGCACGACAAATTTCCGGTCTTTTCAGGGGCCAAGCAGGACATCGAACGGATCGAGGAAATCTGGACCGAATGCCTGAACACCTATGGCGGCCCCTGGCTGTTCGGGGAAAGGGCGAGCGTGGCCGACGCGATGTTCGCGCCGGTGGCGCAGCGCTTCCTGACCTACGCGGTGGCGCTGTCGGCGCAATCGGCGGCCTATTGCAACTGGAGCAACGATTGGGAACTGATGCGCGAATGGATCGACGCCGCCCGCCGGGAGAAGGATGAGGTCGAGGAACTGGAGGTCGAGTTTTAGGACGATTTCCCAGGCGATCAAAGCCGATCGCTGGTCAGGAAATCACGACGTCCGGCTCTCGATCCCGCTCAGCCATTCGGCGATCATTGCGCGACCGGCTGCGACGGCCGCCGGGCCATGGTCGGCATGGTCCTGCCGCAGGGCGATGCCGCATTGCTTCGCTATGTCGAGATCAGCCCAGAAATGGGTGAGCCAATCCTCGAAACGCGGATCTTCGCCCATTTCCGCGTGGAATTGCAGCGCCAGCAGCTTGGATCCGCGGCGAAAGGCCTGATGCGCGTAATTTTCGGTGGAGGCCAGCAGTTCGACGCCGGCCGGCAGGTCGAACGTGTCGCTATGCCAATGAAGAACGGGAACCCCGTCCAGATGGCGCAGCGGCGATTCGGCTCCCGCCCGGTTCAACATGACCGGCGCGAAACCCAGTTCCATCCGCCCGCCGGAATAGACGGACGCGCCGAGCGCCGCGGCGATCATCTGGCTGCCCAGGCACACGCCCAGGGTCGGCAGATCCTGTTCCAGCCGGGCGGCGAGCTTTGCGATCTGGAGCGGAATCCAGGGGTGCAGATCATGTTCGTAAACGCCCATCGGGCCGCCCATCATGATGAGCAGGTCAGGGGTGCAGAGATCGACATCGGCAAAGTCGGCGCTGGCGACGTCGATCCGCTCGATCCGATAGCCGGCAGCTTCGATCGGCTGGAGATAGCCTGCCGCACCCTCTCGCGGCACATGTCGGACAATCAGCGCTGTTTTCATTTCCGCCATGCTGCCAGAGCGGATTTCGATCTGATTGAAGCAGATCGCCGCTCTGGTTTCCTTGTTTTCCGCGATTTCTTGACCAGCGATCGGTTCCGATCGCTTGGAAATCGCTCTAGCCAAAGACGGCATGGCCGGCCACCCCAGCCTTTCTTGGGTTTTTGAAATGAAGGCTATCGGCGGGCGATGCGGACCAATGTGCTGGTCCCGATCGCGAACCAGATGATGTTGACGACCGTCGACGGGATGGCGCCGTGCCACCAGGTGTTGATGACGAACAGCCCGGAACCCAGCGTGTTCATCCCCTGGAAGAGGGTGGACCTGCCCGAGGCATGGCCGCTCGATACGAGCAGATAGGCGCCCAGGATCAACAGCGCACCCGCCCAGCCGGCGATTTCAATCAGGATCGGCAATCCATCCCCCATGGATAATGATGGTCTGGCTCGGTCGCTTGGAAACCGCTCCAGGCCCCTCTCCCAAGGAAAGAGGCTCCCCCCTTGCGGAGAGAGCCTCTTTTCCTTCAATCATGCGTGCGCCGGTCAGGCGGCCAGCTTGCGCAGCACATATTGCAGGATGCCGCCGTTCAGGAAATAATCCAGTTCGTTGACGGTATCGATGCGGCACAGCGCGGTGAAGGTGAAGGTGGAACCGTCGGCGCGCTTCACGATCACTTCCACATCCTGGCGCGGCTTCAGGCCGGCGACATTCTGGATGGTGAAGGTTTCGTCGCCGGTGAGGCCGAACGTGTCCTTGTTCTGACCGTCCTTGAACTGGAGCGGCAGGACGCCCATGCCGACCAGGTTCGAACGGTGGATGCGCTCGAAGCTTTCCACGATGACCGCGCGCACGCCCAGCAGGTTGGTGCCCTTCGCCGCCCAGTCGCGCGACGACCCGGTGCCATATTCCTTGCCGCCGATGACGACCAGCGGAGTGCCGTCGGCCTTGTGCTTCATCGCCGCGTCGTAGATCGGCATGACTTCGCCTTCATAACGGGTCATGCCGCCCTCGACGCCGTCCAGCATCAGGTTCTTGATGCGGATATTGGCGAAGGTGCCGCGCATCATGACTTCGTGATGGCCGCGGCGGGCGCCGTAGCTGTTGAAGTCGGCCTGCGCCACCTGACGCTCCTGCAGCCACTTGCCCGCGGGGCTGGTCGCCTTGATCGAGCCGGCCGGCGAAATATGATCGGTGGTGATCGAGTCCCCGAAAATGGCCAGCGGCTTGGCCTCGACAATGTCGGTGACCGGCTTCGGGGTCATGGTCAGACCCTCGAAATAGGGCGGGTTGGCGACATAGGTCGAACCAGCGCGCCAGCTATAGGTAGCCGAACCCGTGACGTTGATCGCCTGCCAGTGGGCGTCGCCCTTGTACACATTGGCGTAGCGCGCCTGGAACATCTGGCGGTCCATGCAGCCCGCCATGGTCGAGGCGACTTCGTCATTGGTCGGCCAGATGTCCTTCAGGAACACCTGCTGGCCGTCCTTGCCCGTGCCGATCGGCGTGGTGATGAAGTCTTCGACCACCGTACCCTTCAGCGCATAGGCGACGACCAGCGGCGGCGAGGCCAGGAAGTTGGCGCGCACGTCGGGAGACACGCGGCCTTCGAAATTGCGGTTACCGGAGATGACGGCGGCGGCGACCAGGCCGTTTTCGTTGATCGCCTTGCTGATCGGCTCGGCCAGCGGACCGGAGTTGCCGATGCAGGTGGTGCAGCCATAGCCGACCAGGTTGAAGCCTATGGCGTCGAGATGCGACTGAAGCCCGGCCTTTTCCAGATAGTCGGTAACCACCTGCGATCCCGGCGCCAGCGAGGTCTTTACCCAGGGCTTGGGCTTCAGGCCCAGTTCGTTCGCCTTCTTGGCAACGAGGCCGGCCGCGACGAGGACGCCGGGGTTCGAGGTGTTGGTGCAGCTGGTGATCGCGGCGATGGTGACGTCGCCGTCGCCAATGTCGAAATCCTTGCCTTCCACCGGAACGCGAGCCTGGGCCTTCTTGTACACCTTTTCCATGTCGGCGTTGAAGACATCGTCCACGTCCGGCAGCGCAACGCGATCCTGCGGGCGCTTCGGCCCTGCAAGGCTGGGAACGACGGTCGAGAGGTCCAGCTCCAGCGTGTCGGTGAAAACCGGTTCGACCGCCGGATCGATCCAGAAGCCCTGCTCCTTCGCATAGGCTTCGACCAGCGCGATATTCTCTTCGGTGCGACCGGTGAGACGCATATAGTCCAGCGTCTTGTCGTCAATGCCGAAGAAGCCGCAGGTCGCGCCATATTCCGGCGCCATATTGGCCAGCGTCGCGCGATCGGCGAGCGACAGGGTGGCAAGGCCGGGGCCGAAATATTCGACGAAGCGGCCGACCACGCCACGGGCACGCAGCATCTGGGTGCAGGTGAGGACGAGGTCCGTGGCGGTGACGCCTTCCTTCAATTCACCGGTGAAGCGGAAGCCGACCACTTCGGGAATGAGCATGGAGACGGGCTGGCCCAGCATCGCGGCCTCAGCCTCGATACCGCCGACGCCCCAGCCCAGCACGCCCAGGCCGTTGATCATGGTGGTGTGGCTGTCCGTGCCGACGCAGGTGTCGGGATAGGCGACGGTGACGCCGTCAGGGCCTTCGCTCGACCAGACGGCCTGCGCGATATTTTCCAGGTTCACCTGATGGCAGATGCCGGTGCCCGGGGGCACGGCATAGAAATTGGCGAGCGACTTGGAACCCCATTTCAGGAAGTCATAGCGCTCCATATTGCGCTGATATTCGATTTCCACATTCTGCTCGAACGCCTTGGGCGTACCGAATTCGTCGACCATGACCGAGTGGTCGATGACGAGGTGGACCGGCACCTGCGGGTTGATCTTGCTGGCGTCGGCGCCCAGCGCGGTCATCGCATCGCGCATCGCGGCGAGGTCGACGACGCAGGGAACGCCGGTAAAGTCCTGCATCAGCACGCGGGCGGGGCGATACTGAATCTCCCGTTCGGCCTTGCCCTTGTCATTCTGCCAGTCGACGATCGCCTGGATGTCGGCGGTGGTGACGGTGACGCCGTCCTCGAAGCGGAGCAGGTTTTCCAGCAGCACCTTCATCGAGAAGGGCAGGCGCGAGACGTCGCCCAGCTTGGCCGCGGCCTTCTTCAGCGAATAATAGGCAATGTCCTTGCCGCCCACCTTCAAGGTGTCGCGCGTGCCAAGTGTATCCTGTCCGATGGCGGTCATGAGTCGTGCGTCTCCTCGCAGTTGCCGGGCCAGGAGCAGGCAGGATGACGCTATTCCACCAGAAGCTCGCCGGACGGCGAAAATACCGGACGGCAAGGTGGCGGGATGCGCCCCCACTCATGGCCGAAGCGAATATGTCCCGATGCGCGCCGCCATAGCGCCTGCGCGCCTCAAGTCAAATGCGAAGGCGCGAAATGGCACAGGCCGGGCGAATCTTTCTTGTAGACGGCGCGATCAAGCGCGGGATACATTGGGCTGCGGTCGCGTTCTGGTGCAAGGAGCGGGCCTGGCAGAGATGATAAAGGGTCGCTCGCTCTGACGTTCGTCGTTGCATCAATGCTGGTGTGAAGCTCGGGGGCAATTCCGGATTTCATATCGATGCCGAGATATATGTCTGAGGAGGAAGAGACGATGCGCCCAGTTTCCACCCTCGCCACCGGCAGGTCTTTCGACCCGGCCTTAAGGGGTTACATCATTCATTATCATCCGGGGGAAGCCAATCACTGCCCCAGTTGCGGTCGCAGCCAGTGGATGGTCGGACGCCTGATGGCGGAGTGCGCCTATTGCGAAACCGCACTGCCGCTGGAGAATAACCGAGGTGTCGGGGCGTGCGCCCGTTTCGTCAGCACGCATGACGTCATGACGTCGCCCGACCCCCGCGAGTCGTTTACTCCGTAAACGGATGGAGGGCTGCGCGCCGTCAGGCCGCAGCCACTCCCTCCACCTCCACTATGCCGTCGCCGGCATAATAGCCCTGCACCCGCACGCGTTTTTCCACATGGTCGACGGGGACGCGCAGCAGGACAAGGCGGAAGCTGCCGCCCAGATCGCGCTGGAGCAGAAACCCTGCCTCGTCGCGGATCAACCGCCCGGTTTCGTCCACTCCAGCACCGATCTGCGTCATGGGTTATCGATCTATCGCATTCTTGATGCCCTTGCCAGCCATCAGGCCAAGGACAAGGAAGATGACGAACAGCGCGATCGCCAGCACGAACAGGAACTTCGCGATACCCACGAACGTGCCCGCCGCGCCGCCAAAGCCCAATATGGCGAGCACGGCGGCGATCACGAGCGAAATGATGGCCAGACGGATCATGCGGCACTCCTTTCCGTTGAAAGACCTGCCCTTTCCAACGGATGGCGAGACCGCCGGTTCCTGTTGTCGATCAGGGAGCGATCAGAACCAGAATCGCACGCCCATCACGAGGCTGGTGGCCGAAGCCCGCTCTCCATCAGCACGGGCAAAGCGGGCGGTGTCGCCCAGCTTTCGTTCCCAGTTGACGCCGACATAGGGCGCGAATTCGCGGGCGAATTCATAGCGCAGCCGCAGTCCCAGCTCGACATCGGACACGCCCGAGCCGATGCCGAGTTCGGGCACGTCCTGGGCCGCGACGTTGATCTCCGCGGCGGGTTGCAGGATCAGCCGCTGGCTAATGCGCTGGTCATAGCTGCCCTCCAGCCGCAGATGGGCGTCGCCCCTGTTCGACAGGAAGGCCTGGGCCGACACCTCGAACCAATAGGGGGCAAGGCCCTCGATCCCAACCACCGCATAGGTTCGCCGGGGATCGGGGCGGATATCGTGGCGGACGCCTGCTTCCAGGTTGAACCAGGGGTCGATGGCGCGGCTGTAGAGCGCCTGCACTTCCGCGCGTTCCAGCGGACCGCCGAACGCGCCCTCCCCCTCCGTCTTGAAGGCGAAGCGGTTGATGTCGCCGCCGATCCAGCCTTCCCCCTCCCAATGATAGCCGTCCGCGCCCTTGCCCATCCGATATTCCAGCCGGTCGAGCATGATCTGGGAAAAGGCCATGCCGCCGCTTTCCTTCAGCATGGCGGCGCGGGCACGTGCCATTTCGGCGGAGTTGTAAAAGGCATCGGCGGCATGATCAGCCGGGACGGAGGGCACAGTACCGGTGGGAATGTCGCCACCGGACGCGGGCCCGTCATGACCGGCATGGGCGTCCGCAGCCGGCGCCTGATGGGCCGAATGATCCTCCTGCTCCATCGCGCCATGGTCCATCTGCCCATGATCCATCTGACCGTGGTCCTGTGCCCGGGCGGGAAAGGCGGCGGCGGCAAGCAGCAGCGCCGTGGCAGCAAGCAGCGGCTTCATGCTGCTTCCTCCGCATGCCGGACGGTCACGACCCGCATCATCCCTGCGTGCATGTGCATCAACATGTGGCAGTGAAAGGCCCAATCCCCAAGCGCGTCCGCCGTAAGATCGAAACTCACCTTTCCTCCCGGCAGCACATTCACCGTATGCTTGAGCGGATCATGGTCGCCCGCCCCGGTCACCAGCTGGAAGAAATGGCCGTGCAGATGGATCGGGTGCGGCATCATCGTGTCGTTGATGAGGTTGACCCGCACCCGTTCCATGTGACGGAAGGGAATGGGGGCTGCCCCGTCGGACAGTTTCACCCCGTCGAAGGACCACATATAGCGTTCCATGTTCGCGGTCAGGTGGATGTCCAGCGTTCGCGTCGGCGGGCGCGTGTCCGCATGGGGCGTCAGCGATTTCAGATCAGCATAGGTCAGCACCCGATGATCGACGCTCTCCAGCCCGGTAGGACGATCGGCGGTCCGGTCCGCAGGCATGGGCGAGAGCGTCGCGACGCCAGGCCCCATCTTCACCTGCGGCGCCACCGATTTGTCGCGCATCTTCATCGAATGGCCGGCCATGCTCTCATTGGCGGGCTGGCTGAGGTCGATGACGCCGCCCTGCCCCATGTCCATTCCCGACATGTCCATGCCCATGTCCTTCATGCCCAGCAGCGGCCGGTCGCGCAGCGGCGGCACATCCGCCGCAAGGCCCATGCGGGGCGCCAGCGTCGCCCGCACCAGGCCCGAACGGTCTATCGCCTCCGCAACGAGGGCATAGGGTTTCGCTTCCGGGGGCTGCACCACCACGTCATAGGTTTCGGCAATGCCGATCTGCAGCTCGTCGGTTTCGACCGGCTGCACATGCTGGCCGTCGCACTGCACGACCGTCATTGGCAGGCCCGGCAGGCGCAGGTTGAAATTGGTCATCGCCGCCGCGTTGATGATGCGAAGCCGCACTCGCTCGCCCGGCGTGAACAGGCCCGTCCAGTTCTCCGCCGTGCCATGGCCGTTCACCAGAAAGCTGTAGGTCGATCCGGTGACGTCGGATATGTCGGTCGGGTCCATGCGCATGGCACCCCATTCAAGGCGATCCTTGGTGCCCTGGTCCTTTCCGGCGAGCAGTCCCGACAATGTCTGCTTCTGCATGTTGAAATAGCCGCCCGCCTGTTTGAGGCGCTTCAACAGGACATGCGGGTGGATCGGGCTCCAGTCGGACAGGACGATGACATGCTCGCGCGTGAATTCCACCGGGTCGGCCCCGGCCGGATCGATCACGATCGGACCATAGTGACCGACCGCCTCCTGCATGCCGGAATGGCTGTGATACCAATAGGTGCCTGACTGACGGACCGGAAATTCATAGGTGAAGGTCTCGCCGGGGCGAATGCCGGGGAAGCTGACCCCCGGCACTCCGTCCATCTGAAAGGGCACGATCAGGCCGTGCCAGTGGATCGAGGTATCCTCCCGCAGCCGGTTGGTGACCGAGAGCCGGACATTCTGCCCTTCCCGAAGGCGGATGAGGGGAGCAGGCAGCGTGCCGTTGATCAGCACGGCATGGGTCGAACGGCCGCCAACCGAAAAATGCCCCTCCGCCACGGTGAGGGCGATCGTCTCGCCCTGCAACATGCCCGGCGCCGGGGACAGGCCCGCCGTTCCGCTCTGCGCCCAGGCGGGGAAAACCCGGCCCAGGGCGAGCGCGCCACCCAGGCCCGAGAGGCTGCGGACAAGGGTGCGGCGATCGACGTCGGGAAGAGAGAAGGACATGGAAAGCTCTGCAATAAGGGCGGTTTCCCCCTTATACGCGGTCAGCCGCTCCATCCCTCAACCCTTCGGCCAATTTGTTGCGTGCGCGGTAGAGGCGCGTTTCGACCGCCTTCTCGCTGATGCCCAATATCTGCGCGGCCTCCGCCTGGCTCACCCCCTCTAATGTGCGCAGCACCAGCACATCCTTGAGATTGCCTGGGAGGGCGGCGATGGCTGCATGGATATGCGCCAGTTCCGCTTGCGATCCGACCGCCTCCTCGGGCGTCGGCAGGTTGTCCGCGACGGCGGTCGCTTCCTCGATCGGCCGCGCGAAGGTGAAGAAGCGCCGCACCGCCCTGCGCCGCGCCCAATCACGGCATTTGTTGACGGCAATCCGCGCTATCCACAGTCGAAAGGGTCGCGTGCCGTCATAGCGGGCAAGGGCGGTGAAGGCGGAGATGAACGTCTCCTGCGTGATGTCGAGCGCCTCTGTCGCATCACCGACATGCCCCCGCGCCACCCGGAACACAGCTTCCCGATGGCGGCGCATCAATTCGCCATAGGCGCTTTGCTGCCCGGCGAGCGCCAGCGCGGCCAGTTCCGCATCGCTGCATCGGGCCAGCGAAGCGTTCACCGATCCGGCGGAACCGCGGCTGGCCGGGTCAGCGCATTGACGACAGCGGCATCAAACTGCGCCGCCTGATCCGGTCGCAGCAAAGCACGCATGGCGAAGATATGCTTCAGCGTCTCCTTCTGCAGCATTCCCATGACATGGTGCGAGCGATCGACGGCTTCCGCCACCTTCGGGCCATAGCCATGTTCGGCCGCGATCGCCTGCGCCAGTCGCGCATTGTCGGCGCGCATCTCCGCCTCCAACGACGCGCGGCGTTGGGCAAAATCGCTCTCCAACGCGTGAATGCGCTGCTCCTGCGCCGGATCGAGCCTGAGCTTTTCGTGGATCAGGGCGTGGACCTCGCTCTCCACGCGCGGTTCCGGTGCTATCCAGACCCTTGCCACCAGCACCGCCGCCAGCGCCGCTGCAAAGGCGACAAGCGCCACCAGCCCGTAGCGGGCGATTCCCTTCATGCCCCAACCCCTCTTATGGCCCACCCCCTCATGTGCCGCCCGCGCATGGCTCACTGCCCCAGCAGGCGCGATGGCGCGTAATCCGACATACCGATGATCGCGGGCCGTGATGCGGCCTGCGCGGGACTGCCCGGTACCAGGCTGCCCGCCCATCCGATGCCGATCGCGACTATCCCGGCCAGGGCGAGGCTGCGGCGCGCCACGGCCCGTTCGCGGCGCCGGGCGACACCGGCCATCACCGCATCCTCCAGCGCTTCCAGACGGGGGTCGGCGGGGATATGCCGCATGCGGGCGGCCACCTGGCCCAGCAGCTGATCGAGGTCGCTCATCACTTGCACTCCACAGGGCGATTTCCGGCCGGCCTCATCCGGCAGTGGGGAAAATCTCGATGCACAACAAAATAGTCTCGCCGACAATACGCAGGCCGGGCAAAGACCCCTCATGCAAATTCGCATGCGGCGGCCCGCAATTTAATGAAGGAGGACGCCGGAACATCAGGCGACCCGTCCTAGAGTTCCCCCCTCGCCCGGCGGATCTCAAACCATTTGCGGACATTCTCATTATGCTCCTGCAGCGTATCCGCGAAGATATGTCCGCCCTTCCCATCCGCGACGAAGTAGAGCGCCTTCGTCTCCGCCGGGTGCAGGACCGCCAGGATGGACAGGCGTCCGGGATTGGCGATCGGTCCCTTGGGCAGGCCGATCATCGCATATGTATTATAATCGTTGACCGCCGCGATTTCCGACTTTCTGATCCGCCGGCCAAGCGGCTTGCCCCTGGTGATCGGATAGATGATCGTCGGATCGGCCTGCAACATCATGCGCGCCTTCAGCCGATTGCCGTATACACCGGCGACGGTCGGCCGCTCCGCGGGCACCGCCGTTTCCTTCTCGACGATGCTGGCCAGGACAATGGCTTCCTTCGGTGTCCTGGCGGCGGTGTTCGGCGCCCTTTCGGCCCACATTTTGGCCAGGGTCCTGTTCATCGCATCCTGCATCCGCTTCAGAACCACCGCCCGGCTTTCGCCCTTGTCGAAGGCATAGCTGTCAGGCAGCACACTGCCTTCCGCCGGCACGGATATGTCGCCGGTCAGTTCCTCATTCGCCATCAGCCGTTCGTGCACCAATATGGAGGGCATCCCCTCCGGTATGGTCACGAGCCGGGTCAGCGTCTTGCCGCCGCCCAGGATACGGAAGATGTCGGAGTTGCTGGCACCCTGGGGGATCAGGAATTCCCCGGCCTTGATCGACTTGCCCCGACCGAAGACCTTGGCCCGCGTCAGGAACGCGTCGGCCGAGCGCACCGCGCCCTTCTGTTTCAGGAGAATGGCCGCGTCCGCGATGGTCGCACCTTCGGGCACGACGATGGTGATGTCCTTCGTCGCCGGCCCTGCCTCGGTCCAGCCATAGACAAATCGGAAAGCGATGAAAGCGGCGACGGCCAGGCCGATCAGCACCATGCCAAAGCCAAGCCGCCGCATCCCGGGTGCCTCAGACCGCCTTCATGATGAGCGAGGCATTGGTGCCGCCGAAGCCGAACGAATTGTTCAGCACCGCGCGCACCTTGCGCTCCTTGGCGACATGCGGAACCAGGTCGACGCCCTTGCAGCTTTCGCTCGGCTCGTCGAGGTTCAGCGTCGGCGGGACGATCTGGTCACGGAGCGCCAGGATGCAGAAGATGCTCTCCACCGCGCCCGCGCCGCCCAGCAGGTGGCCGATCGCCGACTTGGTCGAACTCATCGACATGGTGCCCAGATGTTCGCCGAACAGCCGCTTCACCGCGCCCAGTTCCAGCTCGTCGCCCAGCGGGGTCGAGGTGCCGTGCGCGTTTACATAGTCGATGTCGGCAAGGCTGAGGCCCGACTTTTTGAGGGCCATTTCCATCGAGCGATAGCCGCCACTGCCTTCGGGATGGGGCGCCGTGACGTGATAGGCGTCGCCCGACAGGCCATAACCGATCACCTCCGCATAGATTTTCGCGCCGCGCGCCTTGGCCCGCTCATATTCTTCCAGAACGACGACGCCGGCGCCCTCGCCCATGACAAAGCCGTCGCGGTTGACGTCATAGGGCCGCGAGGCCTTTTCCGGCGCGTCGTTGAAGGCGGTCGACAGCGCGCGGGCCTGCGCGAAGCCGGCGATGCCGATCGGGCAGATCGCGCTTTCCGCGCCGCCCGCCAGCATCACGTCGGCATCATCCATCGCGATCATGCGCGCGGCATCGCCAATGGAATGGGCGCCGGTGGAGCAGGCCGTCACGACGGCATGATTGGGGCCCATCAGGCCATATTTGATCGACACCTGCCCAGAGATCAGGTTGATGAGCCGTCCATGGACGAAATGCGGGCTGACCCTGCCCGGTCCCTTGTTCGCCAGCACCAGCGATTCGCTTTCAATGCCCGGCAGGCCTCCAATGCCAGAACCGATGGAGCAGCCGGCGCGCAGCCGCTCCTCCTCGCTCATATTGTCAAGGCCGGCGTCGCGCAGCGCCTGGCTGGCGGCGGAAATGCCGAAGACGATGAACGGGTCGACCTGCCGCTGGATCTTGTGATCGACATCAAGGCCGGCGTCATAGCCATATTCATGATCGGCCGGCTTCACCTCACAGGCGATGCGGCACTTATATTCGCTGGCGTCGAAGCGGGTGATCGTCGCCGCGCCGGATTTGGAAGCGATGATATTCTTCCAGGTCGTTTCCACATCCCCGCCAAGCGGGCTGACCATGCCAAGGCCGGTGACGACAACACGACGCATATGCTTGCTCCGAAAATTCTTCTTTGGCTCAACGCCGTTCATCTAGCCATTCAAGACGGTCTTGTGAACGGGGAGCAGATACGAAAAGGCTCCCCAAGACCCGGTTTTGCCGGACAGGAGGAGCCATTTCCTTTTAAAACGCTGCGCCCGCCCGATGTCGGGCAGGCCGCCAGACGTTCTTACTGCTTGCTGTCGATATAATCGATGGCGTCCTTGACGGTGGCGATCTTCTCCGCCGCATCGTCAGGGATTTCGACGCCGAACTCTTCCTCGAACGCCATCACCAGCTCAACGATGTCCAGGCTGTCAGCGCCCAGATCGTCGATGAAGCTTGCATCCTCGGTCACCTTTTCGGCTTCGACGCCCAGATGCTCGACGACGATTTTCTTTACGCGATCCGCGGTCTCACTCATGAGTGGTCCTTCTTACTGGGTATCGTTGATGGTTCTGAATATTTGTTAAGGCATGCCCTAGAGGCAAGCCCAACGAGAGGCAAGAGGCAAGAAACAATCGGATGGCATCGCCCCACCTGCATTCGACTCGCCGGTCCCGATGGCACAAGGCCGCCATTTTGCAAATGCCGAAAATTTCCGGGCGATGGACATGAGCCCGCGTCTTGCGCTTCCGTGCCCTTCAGATCATCGCCATGCCGCCGTTCACGTGCAGCGTCTGGCCGGTGACATAGCCCGCTTCCTTGCTGGCGAGATAGACGACGGCCGCGCCGATATCCTCGCCCGTGCCCAGATCGCCGGCCGGGATCCTGGCCAGGATCGCGCCCTTCTGCGCATCGTTCAGCGCGTCGGTCATGGCGGATCGGATGAAGCCGGGCGCGACGCAGTTCACGGTGATCCCGCGGCTCGCCAGTTCCTGGCCCAGCGACTTGGACATGCCGATGATGCCCGCCTTGGACGCGGCATAGTTGGCCTGCCCCGGATTGCCGGTGACCCCCACGACCGAAGTGATCGAGATGATGCGGCCGAAACGCGCCTTCATCATCGGCTTGGCGGCGGCGCGGGCCAGACGGAAGGCAGCCTCCAGATTGACGGCGATCACGTCGGACCATTCATCGTCCTTCATGCGCAGGATCAGGTTGTCGCGGGTGATGCCGGCATTGTTGACGAGAATGTCGATCTTGCCGCCCAGCGCCTCCACTGCCTGGCCGACCAGTCCGTCGACCGCCGCGGGATCGCCGAGGTTGCAGACCAGCGTCCTGTGATCGCCGCCCAGTTCCGCGGCAAAGGCCTTCAGCTTCTCCTCATTGCTGCCCGAAAGGGCGAGCGTGGCGCCCTGCGCCGCGAGGGCCCTTGCAATGGCGGAGCCGATGCCCCCCGAAGCGCCAGTCACCAGCGCGGTCATGCCTGTCAGATCGAACATGTCAGTCTCCCTTGAAGTTCGGCGCCCGGCGTTCGAAAAAGGCGTCGATCGCCTCATCATGATCCGCCGTCGCATGGGCCAGCGCCTGCATCGCGCCCGCCATTTCCATGATCTGGTTCAATTCCGCCGTCTGCGCCGCGCGCAGCAGCCGCTTGGTCATCCGCGTCGCATGGGGCGGATTGGCCGCGATCCTGTCGGCGACCTTGCGGGCGGCGGCGAGCAGATCGCCATCCGGCACCACCTCGCTCACCAACCCGATCCGCAGCGCCTCTTCGGCATCGATGGTCTCGCCGGTCAGCGCCAGTTCCGAAGCCTTGGAAAAGCCGATGATGCGCGGCAGCAGCCACGCGCCGCCATCGCCGGAGATTATGCCCAGCTTGACGAAGGACTCGGCGAATCTGGCCGACTGCGCCGCGATCCTGACATCGCACATCAGGGCCAGGTCGCAGCCCGCGCCCATGGCCGGGCCGTTGACCGCCGCGATCACCGGCAGTTCGAGCGCCTGGAACAGCAGCGGCAGCCGCTGGATTCCCGCCCGGTAATTGCGCCGCGTCTGCGCCGGCAGTGATGCGCGCAGGCCGCCGGCGTCGGGGCGCATCGCATTGAGGTCCCCGCCCGAGGAAAAGGCGCTTCCCGCGCCTGTCAGTATCGCCACATGCACCGACAGGTCGCGCTCCGCCTCCTCGAACAAGGCGCAAAGGGCATCGACCATCGCCGGATCGGAGATCGGATTGCGCCGATCGGGCATGTTCAGCGTGACCGTCAACACGGCCCCATCGCGGCTGGTCAGGATGGGAGCGGCGTTCGCATCGCTTCCCTTGTCGTTGCTCACAATGCCCCCAATGCCGCCTCTACATCGTCCATCGTCACGATGCTGCGGACCGTGGCGTCGGGCGCTATCCGCTTGACCATCGGACCCAGCACCTTGCCGCCCAGCTCGACGAATTCGGTGACGCCCGCATCCCACATGGCGGCGACGGATTCGCGCCAGCGCACGCGGCCCGTCACCTGCTCGACAAGGCGCAGCTTGATTTCCTCCGGATCGGCGATCGCGCTTGCGAGCACATTGGCATAGACCGGCAGCAGCGGCGTGTTGATCGGGGCATTGCCCAGCGCCTGCGCCATCACATCGGCGGCCGGCTGCATCAGCGGGCAGTGGAAGGGCGCCGACACGGGCAGCAGCACGCCGCGCTTGATGCCATGCTCCTTCACCAGGGCGACGGCGCGCTCGATCGCGCCGCGATGGCCGGAAATCACCACCTGCGTCGGATCATTGTCATTAGCGACGGTGCAGACCTCGCCCTCGGCGGCGGCCTCCGCCAGCGCCTGCGCCTTTTCGATGTCGGCGCCCAGCAGCGCCGCCATGGCGCCCTCGCCAACCGGCACAGCGGCCTGCATCGCCTGCCCGCGCAGCTTCAGCAGCCTGGCAGTGGTGCCGATATCGAACGCTTCGGCGGCACAGAGGGCGCTATATTCGCCCAGCGAGTGGCCGGCGACGAAATCGCCCTTTTCGGCCAGGGAGAAACCGCCTTCCTTCTGCATCACCCGCAGCGTCGCCAATGCATTGGCCATGATCGCGGGCTGCGCATTTTCCGTGAGCGTCAGGTCGCTTTCCGGACCTTCCACCATGATGCGGAACAAATGCTGCGACAGAGCGTCGTCGACCTCCTGAAACAGCTCCTTCGCGGCCGGGCTCGCGTCTGCCAGCGCCTTGCCCATGCCGACCGACTGACTGCCCTGCCCCGGAAAAAGAAATGCCCTCATCATCCACCTTCTACATGCGCGCGCCTGCAAAAGCGCAATTTTTCAAAGTCGTTACACTTTGAGACACAAACACCGTTGAGGCACCCGGCCCAATTCGGCAGTTCTATTTGGTGGACCGCCTTTAACGATGACGGAGTTTAAGGAAAAGGTGCGATATCGCATTGCATGGATCGCGGGAACCGCGCTGGTCCTGTCGGGCTGCGCGGCCGGTCCCGATTATCGCGCCCCCGCTCCCGCGTCGCTTGGCGTGCCGGCCACCTATATGGAGGGCGCCGCCGCTCCGGTCGACGAGGCGGAGCTTGCCACCTGGTGGAGGCGCCTCGACGATCCGGCGCTCAGTGCCCTTATCGACCAGGCGATCGCCGGCAACCTGGATATCGTGCAGGCGCAGGCGCGCCTTCGCCAGGCGCGGGAGTCGTTGCGGCAGGCGCGCGCCGCCTTCCTGCCGCAGGTGAACGGTTCGGCCAGCGGCGGACGCAATTACAGCAGCCGCGACGCGGGCGGGCGGCTGGACCCCAGCGGCAATCCCATCGGCGGCGGCGGGTCAAACTGGTCGAGCAGCTATTCGGTCAGCGCCAGTGCAAGCTGGCAGGTCGACCTGTTCGGCGAGCTTTCCCGGTCGGCCGAAGCGGCGCGGGCCGATCTCGCCGCCTCCGGCTACGACCTCGCCAATGTGCGGGCGACGATCATTTCCGAACTCGTCACCAACTATGTGCAGGCGCGCCTGGCGCAGGCGCAGTTGCGCGTCGCGCGCGAGACGCAGGCGATCCAGCGCGACAATTACGACATCGCCAACTGGCGGCTCCAGGCAGGCCTCGTCTCCTCGCTCGACGCGGAGCAGGCGCGGGCGCAACTGGCGCAGACCAACGCGACCGTGCCCCAGCTTGAGGCCAGCCTCCGAGGCAGCCTCAACCGCATTGCCGTGCTCACGGGCCAGGCTCCTGGCGAGGCGACCCGGAGCCTTGAAACCCCCGCCCCGATCCCCGCTGCCTCCACGCAGATCACAACCGGCATTCCAGCGGACACGCTGCGCCAGCGCCCCGACGTGCGTTCCGCCGAGCGGGCGCTGGCAGCCGCGACCGCGCGCATCGGCGTGGCGCAGGCGCGGCTTTACCCTTCGCTGGGGTTGAGCGGCAATATCGGCACCACTTCGAACAGTTTCAAAGACCTGTTCAGCCTGATCACCGGCGGCGTCTTTGCCAATGTGGCGCAGGTCATCTTCGATGGCGGCCGCCTGGCGTCGCAGGTGCGTTCGCAGCGGGCCGCCACCGACGCTGCCTTCGCCGCCTACAAGCAGACGGTGCTGACCGCGCTGGAGGATGTGGAGAATGCCATGGCATCGCTGTCGAGCGCCCGCGCCCGCAAGGCGGAGTTCTCGACCGCCTATGAAGCGTCGAACAACGCCGCGATCCTGGCGCGCAGCCAGTATCAGGCGGGCCTGATCGACTTCCAGACGCTGTCCCAGAGCGAGAACAGCCTTTTGAACGCGCGCAACAGCCTTGCCAGCGCGCAATCCGACGAGGTCCTTGGCCTTGCCCAGCTCTACAATGCGCTGGGCGGCGGCTGGCAGAACATGGAAAATCGCCCCAATGAGTAACGATGTGACCAGCGATCAGGACCTCAACGACTTTCTGGGGGCGCGCCCCCAGAAGCCGTGGCGCAAATGGGCGGTGCGCGGCGCCGTCGGCGTCGCCCTGCTGATCCTCGTCCTGCTGCTTGCGCGATGCTTTTCGGGGGACGACAAGCCGAGCTATGCGACGCGCGAGGTGCGGAAGGGCGACCTTACCGTCTCCGTTTCCGCAACCGGCAATCTGAAGCCCATCAACCAGGTCGATGTCGGTTCCGAACAATCGGGCAAGATCACGGCGGTCTATGTCGACGTGAACGATCGCGTGACCAAGGGACAGAAGCTGGCCGAACTTGACACCCGGCGGCTGGTCGACGCGATCAACCAGAACCGCGCGCAGCTTTCTTCCTCGCAGGCCAGCGTGGCGCAGGCGGAAGCGCAGGCGGCGCTGGCCAAGGCGACGCTGGACCGCCAGCTCAACGTCTTCAGGCTCTCGGGCGGACGCGTTCCCGCCAAGACGGAACTGGACGCCGCCCGCGCGGACTACAGTTCCGCGCTCGCCAATCTGCGCTCGGCGCAGGCGCAGGTGCACGTTTCGCAGGCCCAGCTTTCCACGGCCCAGACCAATCTTTCCATCGCGCAGATCGTATCGCCGGTGACCGGCGTCGTGCTGTCCCGCGATATAGAGCCGGGCCAGACCGTCGCCGCCTCGCTCAACGCGCCGGTGCTCTTCACCATTGCGGAAGACCTGACACAGATGGAGGTCGAGGTTTCGGTGGACGAGGCGGATGTCGGACAGGTGAAGGATGGCCAGAGCGCCAATTTCTCCGTCGACGCCTTCCCCGGCCGCACCTTTCCGGCAAGGGTGACGCGGGTCAATGTCGGCTCCAACAGCGCCAGCAGCAGTTCGTCCTCCTCGTCGGGCAGCAGCACGGCCAGCAGCACGGCGGGAGCGGTGGTGGCCTATACGGCTGTGCTGTCAGTGGACAACAAGGACGAGATATTGCGCCCCGGCATGACCGCGACCGCCGACATCGTGACGCAGGAACTGCATGACGTGCTGCTCGTCCCCAACAGCGCGCTCCGCTTCAAGCCCAGCGCGGGCAAGAATGACGGCGGCATCACCAGCCAGATCATCCCCGGTCCCCGCCGTTTCCGCCGGGGCGGGGCGAGCCGGCAGGTCAGCTTCGGAATGGGCAGCAGCCAGACCGTCTACGTCATCGGCGAGGACGGCAACCCCAAGGCGGCGCAGGTGACCGTCGGCGCGAGCGATGGCGCGCGTACCGTCATCACCGGCGGCGACCTCAAGCCCGGCATGCGCGTCATCACGGGCCAGCTTGCCAGCGGCCAGCAAGCCCCGGCAGAGGATCAGGCCAATGGCGGCCCGCAGGGTGGATCGCAGGCCGGGGGGCCGCGTGACCGCAACCGCAGGTCAGACGGTGGCACGTCCACCGACGGCAGCCCCGCCACCGTCAGCAAGCTCGGCAATTCGGGCGACGGGAAGCCGGAAACCGCCCCCGTCGCGCCGGCTGCGCCCCAGGGCCCGACCCGCGAACCGCGTGGCTCCGGCCGCCAGAGCGGAACCTGACGCCCATGGCGACAGACCCGATCATCTCCCTTCGCGGCGTCACCAAGATCTACGGATCCGGACCCACGGCGTTTCAGGCGCTGAAGGGCATCGACCTCGACATCACGCAGGGCGATTTCGTGGCGGTCATGGGGCCGTCCGGTTCCGGCAAGTCGACGACGATGAACATATTGGGCTGCCTCGACGTGCCTTCCGGCGGATCGTTCCTGTTCAAGGGCCGCCATGTCGAAACGCTGGACCGCGATCAACGCGCCCTGCTGCGCCGCCGTTATCTCGGCTTCGTGTTCCAGGGGTTCAACCTTCTTTCCCGCACTACCGCGCTGGAGAATGTAGAGCTGCCGCTGCTCTATCGCGGCGAGGACAAGAAGACCCGTTATGAGGCGGGCATGGCCGCGCTGGACAAGGTAGGCCTCAAGGACTGGTGGGACCACACGCCCGCCGAACTGTCCGGCGGCCAGCAGCAGCGCGTCGCCATTGCCCGCGCCATCGTGACCCAGCCCGACGTGCTGCTGGCCGACGAACCGACCGGTAATCTGGATTCCGAACGATCGGTGGAGATCATGGAACTGCTGACCGATCTCAACCGCAATGGCGGCATCACCGTGCTGATGGTCACGCATGAACCGGACATGGCCGCCTTTGCGCGGACCATCGTCCATTTCAAGGACGGGCTGGTGGAACGCGTCGAGCAGGGGGTCACGGCGTGACCGGCTTCGCTCTATCTGTCGTTCCCGCAAGGGTGACGAAACTGCGCAAGGGCGCGCGCTGAAGATGCTGGGCACCACCGTCATCCTCGCCTTCCGCGCGATCAACCGGCACAAGCTGCGCAGCTTCCTCACCACGCTGGGCATCATCATCGGGGTGGCGGCGGTCGTCACCATGGTGACGCTGGGCAATGGCGCGACCGCCGCCGTACGCGAGCAGATCAGTTCGCTGGGCGCCAATGTGCTGCAGCTTCGCCCGGGACAGGGTTTCGGCCGGGGCGGCGGCGGCCCGCGCCCGCCCGACTTCAAGCCGGCCGACCTCACCGCCATCGAAAATCAGCTGACCGGCGTCCGCGCGGTCGCGCCGATGGTGCAGTCGAGCGGCACGGCAATCTATGAAGGCAGCAACTGGTCCACCACCGTCTATGGCACCACCGCCGCCTATTTCGAGGTGCAAAGCTGGAAGGCCGATACGGGCCGCCTCTTCATGCCGGAGGAGGAAGAGGCGGGAAAGCCCGTCTGCATCATCGGCAACACGGTGCGCACCAACCTGTTCCAGGGCAATGATCCCGTCGGCAAGCGCATGCGGATCAAGGGCGTTTCCTGCCAGGTGATCGGCGCGCTCGCCACGCGTGGCCAGGGCGGCTTCGGTGATCAGGACGACGTCGTCGTCATGCCGATCAAGTTCGTCCAGCGCCGTTTCACCGGCGACCGCGACATCAGCCAGATCATGGTCGCCGTGGACGACGCCTATGACACCAGTGTCGTCCAGACGAGCCTGGAGGAGCTCATGCGCGAGCGGCGCAAGATCAAGCCAGGGGCGGAGGACAATTTCAACGTCTTCGATACCAAGCAGATCAGCGACACGCTGACCGGCACCACCACCATATTGACGCAGATCGTGGCGGCGGTGGCGGCGATTTCCCTGCTGGTCGGCGGCATCGGCATCATGAACATCATGCTGGTGTCCGTCACCGAACGTACCCGCGAGATCGGCATCCGCCTTGCCATCGGCGCGGTCGCGCGCGAAGTGCTGATGCAGTTTCTGGTGGAGGCGATCGTGCTGTCCTGCCTGGGCGGGTTGATCGGCCTGTTCCTTGCGCTTGTCGCCTCCGTCGCCATAGCACCGCTGATGCAGGTGCCCTTCATCTTCGACGTGAAGGTGAATGCGATCGCCTTCCTCTTTTCTGCGGCGATCGGGGTTGTATTCGGCTATTTCCCGGCGCGCCGTGCCGCCGCGCTCAATCCCATAGACGCGCTGCGCCATGAATAGGTCGAGGCCAACAGAATAATCCTGAATGGAAGTTCAGCCCTATTCCCTTTCTGTTACAATTTCCGACACTCCTTGCTGGTCGATGGCACAAGCGTGCGACAAATAAATCCTACTTCTGCTTCAACGCCGGGACAGCCGGCGGCAAGATAGAAGAAGGAGCAAGTCCATGTTCAGGAAGTTTCTGGCGGCCCTGACCGCCACCACCATGATCGCAAGCCCCATGGTCGCCAGCCAGGCGCAGGCAGCACCCCAGAGAGAAGTGCATCAGGTGGTGAAGCATGGCCCCCACGGCCGCACCGTCACCAAGACCACGGTGGTCCGCAAGGACAATCATCGCCGCTGGGCGAAGGGCCAGCGCTTCGACCGCCGTTATGCGAGCAACTATCGCGTGATCGACAATTATCGCGGTTATCGCCTGCGCACGCCGCCGCGCGGTTATCACTGGGTCCGGTCGGGCAATGACGCCCTTCTGGTCGCGGTCACCAGCGGCATCATCGCCTCGGTCATCACCGGCGCGATCCGCTAGAGCGATTTCAAGGCGATCGGAACCGATCGCCGGTCGATAAGATCGGACCCCGGAGCCATGCTCCGGGGTCCGTCTAAACCCACCCTGTCAGATAATAGACCGCGATCACCATGAACACGGTGAAGGTCTTGATCAGGGTCAAGGCGAAAATGTCCTTATAGGCCTGCCGGTGGGTCAGGCCGGTCACGGCGAGCAAGGTTATGATGGCGCCATTATGCGGCAGGCTGTCCATGCCGCCGCTGGCCATCGATGCCACCCTGTGCAGCACCTCGCGCGGGATGCCCGCCGCATCGCCCACCGCGGCGAACTGTTCCGCCATGGCCGCCAGAGCGATGGACAGCCCACCCGAAGCCGAGCCGGTGATCCCGGCAAGCGAGGTCACGGTGATCGCCTCATTGATCAGCGGGTCGGGCACCGCCTTCAACGCTTCCTTCACGATCAGAAAGCCCGGCAGCGCGGCGATCACCGCGCCGAAGCCATATTCGACCGCCGTGTTCATCCCCGCCAGCAGCGCGCCGCCCACTGCTGCCTTTGCCCCATCGGCAAATCGCCGCGCCACCTGCGCGAAGGCGAAGAGCAGGATCGTTGCGATGCCCAGCAGCAATGCGCCCTCCACGGCCCAGAGGGCGGCGACCTGCGCCACCTTCACGGTGACGGGATCGGTCAAGCCGGCCAGCGACACGCTGACATCCGCCCCTGGCACCAGGCGCGGGATCAGCATGGTCAACGTCAGATTGCCCAATCCCACCACCAGCAGCGGCAGAAGGGCAATCAGCGGATGCGCGGCTCTCTCGCCCATGTCCGCTGCTTCGGGTTCGTTCAACAGCGTCTCGGGCGCGCCATAGCCCTCCCCCGCCGCGCGCATCGTCCGCCGACGCCAGCCCAGATAGGCGAGGCCCAGCCCCATGATGCAGGCAGATCCGATCAGCCCCAGCACCGGCGCGGCCCAGGCGGTCGTGCCGAAGAAGCTGGTGGGAATGATGTTCTGGATCTGCGGCGTTCCCGGCATCGCATCCATGGTGAAGGTGATGGCGCCAAGGCCGATGGTCGCGGGCACGAGCCGCTTGGGAATGTCGCCCTGCCGGAACATCTCCGCGGCGAAGGGATAGACGGCGAACACCGCGACAAAGACCGACACGCCGCCATAGGTCAGCAGCGCCGTCACCAGCATGATCGCCGGGATCGCGCGGTCGGCGCCCACCAGCCGGATCACGGCCGTCACGATCACCCGCGAGAAGCCCGAAATCTCGATCAGCTTCCCGAACAATGCGCCCAGCAGGAAAACGGGAAAGTAGAGCTTCAGGAAACTGCCGACCTTGTCCATGAACAGGCCGGAAAAGACCGCGGGCACGGCAGCAGGATCGGTCAGGAACACGGCCAGCATCGCCAGCAGCGGCGCCATCACGATGACGCTCATCCCCCGATAGGCCGCGATCATCAGCAAAATCAGCGAAAGCGCCGCGATCCCGACCGCCATCTACATTCCCCCCTTGCCAACCCGCATCCGTTCCTATCGCTCGATCGGGCCACCGCCTCGACGGAACGCCGAAGTGCTTTCTGTTTCTTGCCGACAAGGATAAGGGGAAGTAGACGGCTTCGACAAGCTCAAGGCCAACGGCGTATTTGCCGCATCCTTCTGCGCCAATCCATCCTTGCCTTTCCACCGCATTTCCGTCATAGGCGCCGCTTCGCACGGCTTGGGGTGACTCGCGGCCGCGCGGATGAATGCATTTGGACGACAGCCGGAGGGGCGTTCCACATGGGGTGGGCGTCAGCGATCGGCCAACAGATGAGGCAATACCCATGGCTCTTTACGAGCATGTGTTCCTTGCGCGCCAGGATCTGGCACAGGCGCAGGTGGACGCTCTGGCGGAAACCGCCACCAAGATCGTCGAGGAAAATGCTGGCAAGGTGACCAAGGTGGAAACCTGGGGCCTGCGCAGCCTCGCCTACAAGATCGCCAAGAACCGCAAGGCGCATTATGTGATGCTGAACATCGATGCCCCCGCCGGCGTCGTGGCGGAACTGGAGCGCCAGACCCAGATCAACGAAGACATCATCCGCTACATGACCATCAAGGTCGATGAGCTGGAAACCGGCCCGTCGGTCATGATGCGCAAGCAGGAACGCGCCGAGCGCGGTCCGCGCGGCGATCGTGGTGACCGCGGCGATCGTGGCCCGCGCCGCGAGCGCGAAGAAGCCGCCGGCGAATAAGGAGATCTGAATCATGGCACGCCCGTTTTTCCGCCGCCGCAAGAGCTGCCCCTTCGCCGCCAAGGATGCGCCGAAGATCGATTACAAGGACGTCCGTCTGCTGCAGGGCTTCGTGTCCGAGCGCGGCAAGATCGTCCCCAGCCGCATCACCGCGGTTTCCGCCAAGAAGCAGCGCGAGCTGGCCCAGGCCATCAAGCGCGCCCGTCACCTGGGCCTGCTGCCCTACATCGTGAAGTGAGGGAGTAAGACTCATGGAAATCATTCTCCTCGAACGGATCGAGAAGCTGGGCGCCATTGGTGACGTCGTCACCGTGAAGGACGGTTACGCCCGTAACTACCTGCTGCCCAACAAGAAGGCGCTGCGCTCCAACAACGCCAACAAGAAGGTCTTCGAAGCCAACCGCGCGAAGATCGAGGCCGACAACGCCGCCCGCCGCACGGACGCCGAAAAGGCTGCCGAAGGCGTGAACGGCAAGCAGATCGTCCTGATCCGCCAGTCGTCGAACGCCGGCCACCTCTACGGCTCGGTCGCCGTCCGTGACGTCGTCGAAGCGCTGCATGCCGAAGGCATCACCAACGTCACCAAGGCGATGGTCGTGCTGGAACGCCCGATCAAGACGCTGGGCGTGTTCGACGTCAAGGTCGCGCTGCACCCCGAAGTCGCCGTGACCATCACGGTGAACGTCGCCCGCTCGCCCGAAGAAGCCGAACTGCAGTCGCAGGGCGTCGACGTGATGGCCGATCTGTTCGAAAAGGACGAGAGCGGCTTTACCGAAGATTATGATCCGAATGCGGAACCCGGCGAAATCGCCGTGGAAGCCGAAGAAGCGCCGGCCGAAGAAGCCTGAGTTTCCCTTTCCGGACCAAAACAGAGAAGCCGCCCCTCACCGGGCGGCTTTTTTGTTGGGTCGTCGGCATCGACATGGAATAGCGAAAGGGATTTTCGAACGTCGACGGATCGACAGGGCGCATACATGAACCCTATTCTGACAAGGCGGCCGGGGGTGTAGCGGGACAGCCAGCCTTCCCTTCCGGCAGGCAACGCAGCAGGACGCCGGGAAGAGGACAGGCATTGCCCGACGGCAAATGAGGACGGGAGCGCAAGCATGAATGCCCGCGCTCCCGAAAGCTGATCCGCGGGAAAATCCCACTCGCCGTTCAAAGGCCGAGCCGACTCCAGAATTCGTCCGGCTTGAACGGAGCCGCGCCTTCGGCTGAACGATTGGCGCGGTTCCAGGAGGAATGCGGGATATGGATCTGCGGGCTGGCGCCGAACGGGCGCTGTCGGCGGGTGCGAATGGCATTCTGGGTCATCGTCTTCTCCTGTCGAGGAGGAACACGAAACCTGGCGTCGTCGCTTCGGTACCGTGCGCTTTAGCCGTTGGTGACGCGGAGCAAGCTGACATCCTTCAAAAGCCGCGGAGCACTGCGCTCGCGATTATCTCTACTTCTATTGTAGATATATGAAAGATAGTTTTGCTTAGGGGCAGTCAGGCGGCAGGTTTCACCGATACCAAGTCCGGCATCCGCCGACGAGTCAGGGCAATATGTTCGAGGATGAGGGTGAAACGCCGATCAGAATGCAACGTTGTAGATGAACCAGCCCACGATCAGCAGGCTCGTCACGACACAAATGCGATCACCAAAAATGTCGATCCGCGACATCATTACCATCCTTCCTTGTTCGAGCGATCTTTGCCGCTTCGTTCACAGAGGATAAACCATCAGCGCGGATAAAGGAACAGGATAAGTGCGGCAAGCTGCGCCATTAGCGCGCCAAAAGGAAAAAACACGGCCTTGAATAGCCGGAGCTCAACCGGAATGAGGCCGCGCGGCAGGATTTACGGCAATCAGGCTGATTATGGCGCCTAGCGAAAATCCGCGCCGCGATGCTTCAGGAAGGAGCGGGTTGCTTCCTCCGGCCCGCGATAGGCCTCCTGAAACTCCGCGCTCCAATATTTGAGGTCTTCCAGATCGATCCGCGCGCCCGAAACCGCGCAAAGGACGAACTGTCCCGGACGCACGACATCAAAATGCGGCGTGTCGTAATGCAGCACCGCCAATCCCTGAATGTCCGCCATCAGTCGCCCGTCAGGATGCGATCGACAAGCTGCTTCACGGTCGGCACGAACCCGTTGGAATAGAAGGGATCCTGCTTGAACTTATAGGCACCATGGCCGGCGAAGAGCAGGTTCTTGTCAAGGTCGCCGCCATGCACCGCCTCCTGCAGCGACTTCTGGATGCAGAAGCTGCGCGGATCGGCCAGGCGGCCGGTCGAGTTGGTCTCGCTATCCATCCAGCTCGAAAAGGCGCACTGGCTGAGGCAGCCCATGCAATCGGTCTGGTCCTTGCGGATTTCGGTCCTTTCGTCCTCGGTGACGAAGACCAGCGTGTTGTCCGGCGTCTTGAGCGCGGAGGTGAAACCACGCCCCACCCATTCGCGAGCGCGCAGCAGGTCGCCACGCGTCACCCAGAAATTCTTGCCCTTCACGCCTGCATCAAGCTGATGCGTATGGTCGCCCGCCTGTTCGGTGCTGAACGGAATCTGCCGTTCGGAACGGGCTTCAAGCTGGCGCAGAAAGGGGTTGCGCACAGCTGAGCTGTAGAAGCCGGTGGGAGAGAAGCGATGGAGCAGCACGTCGCCGGGTTCGAGCTGCATCAGCCTTTCCTTCCACGCCTGCGGGATCGGGCTTTCCTGCGTCAGCAGCGGCCGGGTGCCGAACTGGAAGGCGATCGCGCCCAGTTCCGGATTGTCGATCCAGTCGTTCCAATCCTTGAGCGCCCACACACCGCCGGCCATCACGATGGGCACATCGTCGGAAATGCCCCCCTCCCGCATGGTGGCGCGCAGGTCGCGGACGCGAGGATAGGGATCCTGTGGCACCTTGGGATCTTCGGCGTTGGACAGGCCGTTATGGCCGCCCGCCAGCCACGGGTCTTCATAGACCACCGCCGCCAGCCATTCCGACGCCTTCGAATAGGCGCGCTTCCAGAGCGCGCGGAAGGCGCGGCCGGAACTGACGATGGGCAGATAGTTGACGCCGTAGGAGGCGGCGATCTCCGACAGCTTGTAGGGCATGCCCGCGCCGCAGGTCACGCCCGCGACCATTCCCCTGGTCTTTTCCAGCACACCGTGGAGGACGCGCTGCGCGCCGCCCATCTCCCACAGCACGTTGATGTTGATCGCGCCCTTGCCGCCCGCGATTTCGAAGGCCCGCTTCACCTGTTCGACCGCGCCGTCTATGGCATAGGCGATCAGTTCTTCATGGCGGTCGCGACGGGTGCGGCCGTGATAGATCTGGGGAATGACGTTGCCGAAGCTGTCATAGCTGTCCGCGTTGACGGCCGACACCGTGCCGATGCCGCCGGCGGCCGCCCAGGCGCCGGAACTGGCATGGTTGGAAACGGCCACCCCCTTGCCGCCTTCTACCAAGGGCCAGACTTCCCGGCCGCCGTAAACGATGGGCTTCAACCCCTTGAACAACGCAATCTCCCGCGCAAAAATCCCGTGGCCCCCGACCACATGAACGCCGCCCTATAGCAGCTTTACGGTCGGATGACGAATAGTTGGGCGCGCCCTACCGCAAAATATGGGGGCTGGATAGTGCCTGGCCATAAAGGGCGGCATAGGCATCCACCATCGCCGTTTCGGCGAAATCGCGCCGGGCGCGGTGGCAATTCGCCTCGCCAAGCCGTTGCCGCAGGTCGGCATCGTCGGCGAGGGTGCCGAGCGCGGAGGACAGGGCCGTTTCGTTCGGAACGACGAACGGGCGGTTTTCGGGCGCGACCATGGTCGCGACGTCGCCCACATCGGTAGATGCGACCGGGAGGCCCGCCGCCATCGCCTCCACCAGCGAGATCGGAAATTGCTCGCTGTCGGAAGACAAGGCGAAGATGTCAAACAGACCCATGAAGCGCCAGGGTTCCGGCAGGAACCCGGCCATGCAGATGTCGGCCAGGCCATGATTTCTCGCTTCCGCCAATATGGCCTCGCGCTCTGGCCCCTCCCCCACCACAACCAGTTGAAGCCGGTCGCGATGCGGCGCGACGGCGCGGACGAGGCGACGGATATTCTTGACCGGGCGCAGGCCGGCCACCGTCCCCACCAGCAGCTTGCCGGCCGTCCGGTCGAGGGCTGGAATGGCGTTCGGCAGGGGCGGCAGGGCATAGCGTGCCGTATCTATGCCGTTGCGGATCAGATGGACCTTGCGAGGCGGCTGACGCCACACATCGCGCGCAATGCCGTCGAGCCGGACGGACGGGACGACCAGCGCATGGGCCCGCTGAAGCGCCAGGCGGCGATAGAGGTTGCGCTGAGGCTTGAGCCCGCCCGCCTCATCCGCGTTGAAGCCGTCCTCATGGTGAACCAGCGGCGGGCCGCCATGGATACGCTGCGCCATCACCGCATCCATCGCGCCCCAATTATAGCTGAGGACAAGGTCATAATCCGCAAGGAAAGCCGCAATGGCCCTGAACCGCGCCATGCTCGGCCTGCCGGCCAGCGGTGGCGCCTCCGGGAAATCGACGGGCGTTGCGGGATCGATGGCGTCGCGCGCGCTCATCAATCGGGGCGCGGCGCTGACGATGCTGTGACGGGCGCGATCACCCCAAAGGTTCATCAGGCGCACGGCGCGCGCCTCCTTGCCGCCAAGAGAGAAGCTGCCGTGGACATGCAGCAACCGGGGCGGGCCGTCGATCTGCCGAGACTGCCGCGCGGAGAAGCGCTCCATCCAGCTCAAGCCGCTTCAGCCATTCAGGACCCGCTCCAGCAGCCGATCGATGGCGGCAACGGATTCAGGCTCGTCGAGGACCGGGGCATGACCGACATTGGAGATGACCGCGCACTCCGCGCCGGGGCCGATCTCCTCCACCATTCGGGCGGCAGTGGCGGCGGAAAGCAGGTCGGAGCGCTCGCCGCGCAGCACCAGCGTCGGGATTCCGCGGAAGGCCTGCATGACCGGCCACATGTCGACGCTCGCCTCGCTGCCGGCGACCCGCAGCGGCTCGGCTATGCGCATGTCATAGTCAAGGACGATCCGGCCCGAGCTGTTCAGGCGGTAGAGCCGCTTGGCCATGGCCAGCCATTGATCGAGGCCATAGCCGGGATAGATGTCGCGATTGGATTCCGCCAATGCGCGGGCGGCGTGAACCCAGCTTGGATGGGACTGGCCGATGCCGACATGGGTGCGGATACGCGCAAGCCCCGCCTCCTCCAGCGTTGGCCCGACATCGTTGAGCAGCGCGCCCGCCAGCCACTCGCGGTGGGTAGCCGCGATCAGCATGGTGATGATGCCGCCCAGCGACGTGCCGATGGCGACGAAGCGGGTGATCCCCAGATCCGCCAGCAGGCGGCTGATGTCCTGCAGATAGGTGAGCGGGACATAGGTCATCGGATCCTTCGCCTGCGCGCTTTCGGCGCGGCCGCGCATGTCGGGGCAGATGAGACGCCATTGTCCGGCAAGGCGCGCGGCGAGAGGCTCGAAATCGCGGGCGTTGCGCGTCAGGCCGGGCAGGCAGAGCAAGGGCGGACGACCGTCATCCCCGCCAGCATAATCGCGATAATGGAGCCTCAGCCCATCGGGGGACCACCAGTATCCGTCGCCATAGCTGCTCAAGCTGCTTGATCCTTCCACCCTGCATCCCCCATATCGCCGCATGCGCCCTGCCCTGCAACCCGCCAAATTCAGCCCCGCGAATGAAATCGCCGCGCTGCAGCCCGACTTCGCCGACCCCGTCGCGGCCGCCGACTTTCCCCAGGCCATCCTGCGTTTCCGCAACGATCGCTGGGCAGATGCGGTGGGCCTGGGCGAGCTGGGCGAGGAGGAATGGCTGGCGCATTTCGGGCGATTCCGGCCTTTGGAGGGATCGCTGCCCCAGCCCTTGGCGCTGCGCTATCATGGGCATCAGTTCCGCGTGTACAATCCCGATATCGGGGACGGCCGCGGCTTCCTGTTCGCGCAACTGCGCGACGGGGCGGGTCGGCTGCTGGACCTGGGCACAAAGGGTTCGGGCCGGACGCCCTACAGCCGCTTCGGCGACGGACGGCTGACGCTGAAGGGCGGCATGCGGGAAATATTGGCGACGGAGATGCTCGAAGCGCTGGGCGTCAACACCTCCAAGACATTTTCCATCATAGAGACGGGCGAGGCGCTGGAGCGCCATGACGAACCCTCCCCCACCCGCGCCGCGGTGATGGTGCGGCTCAGCCACTCGCATATCCGCATCGGGTCATTCCAGCGCGCCGCCTATTTCGACGACAGGGCGCTGCTGGAGCGGCTGGTCGACTATGCGCTGACGAAGCTGTATGGCGAAGTGCCAGGGGACAATCCGCCGGCGCAATTGCTGGGCCGGGTCGTGGAGCGCACGGCCGATCTGGCGGCAAGCTATATGGTGGCGGGCTTCGTCCATGGCGTGCTGAACAGCGACAATATCAATGTGACGGGCGAAAGCTTCGACTATGGCCCGTGGCGGTTCACGCCGCTATGGGAGCCGGGATTCACAGCCGCCTATTTCGACCATGCCGGCCTCTATGCCTTCGGACGGCAGGCGGAGGCGATCCATTGGGACGCGGCACAGCTTGCCGTGTCGCTGCGTCCGCTGGTGGAGGCGGAACCGCTGGTCGAGCAGTTGGAGCGTTTTCCGGCACTCTATGCCGAGGCGATGGCGCGCCGCTTCTGCTGGCGGCTGGGCGTGGAGCCGACGGATGACGCCTCCACCATGATCGAGGCGGCCGTGCGAGGCATGATCGCCAGCCAAAGGCCCATCGACATCTTCTTCCATGACTGGCGTGGCGGCGATCCGCGCGACGGCGCACCCTATGCCGGGGAAGAATGGGCCGCTTTTCGCGAGGCCATTGCCGGTTTTGAGGCAAAGGGGCTGAAGAATCATGGCTATTGGGCCGATCCGCTGCCCTGCTCCATGCATATCGATGAGGTGGAGGCGATCTGGAGCGCCATCGACAGGGATGATGACTGGACGCCGCTGCATGCCAAGGTGGCTGCGATCCGGCGCATGGGCGATGCTTTGGGGGAGGCGCCAGACGTGCCCTGAGCGGAGCTTCTATCGGGAGCCAGGCTCTTCCCTAAAGCGGAATTAATTGCCATATCGGCAGCATGTCCGCCGCGCTGACTTCGTTCGAACCCGCCACTGGCGAACTTCTGTGGCAGGGGACTGCCAGCGATGTGGCGACGGAGGTTGCCCGCGCCTGTGCCGCTTGGCCCAGATGGGCCGCCCAGCCCATCGCCTATCGCATCGAAACGCTGCGCCGCTTCGTCAATGTCGTGCGCGCCAATGAAGAGGCGCTGGCAGACCTGATCGCGCGCGAGACCGGCAAGCCCCTGTGGGATGCGCGGACCGAAGTGACGGCGGTGATGAACAAGGTCGATATCTCCGTCGCCGCCTTTTCCGAACGCACCGGACAAAGGCGGCTGGAGGCGGCAATGGGCGCTCGCCAGTCCGTGCGGCACAAGCCCCATGGCGTCATGGCGGTGCTGGGCCCCTATAATTTCCCGGCGCATCTGCCCAACGGTCACATCGTACCTGCCCTGCTGGCAGGCAATGCCGTCGTCTTCAAGCCATCGGAAAAGACGCCTGCGGTAGGTGAAATGCTGGTGCGCCTCTACCATGAGGCCGGCGTGCCGGAGGATGCCGTCCGGCTGGTGCTGGGTGGCCCGGATGAGGGCAAGGCGCTGGCCGCCCATCCCGATGTGGGTGGTATCCTCTTCACCGGGTCGGCCCAGACGGGCATTGCGATCAACCGGCAGTTCGCCGCCAATCCGGGCAAGATATTGGCGCTGGAAATGGGCGGGAACAACCCGATCGTCGCCTGGGATACGGCAGACGTCCCCAGCGCCGCGACGCTGATCGTGCAGTCGGCCTTCCTGTCGAGCGGGCAGCGCTGCACCGCGGCGAGCCGGCTGATCGTCAAGGACGAGTTGGCAGACACGCTGGTCGGAGAGGTCAAGAAGCTGGCCGACCGGCTGATCGTCGATCATCCCCATGCCGACCCCGCGCCCTATATGGGCCCGGTGATCGACAATCAGGCGGCCGATCAGCTGACGGAGAGCTTCCTCTACCTGATGAGCAACGGCGGCAAGCCGATCAAGCATATGGTCCGCACGACCAAGGGGCTGCCCTTCGTCACGCCAGCGATCATCGACGTGACCGCCATGGCCGAACGGCCCGACATCGAACTGTTCGGCCCCTTGTTGCAGGTCGTCCGCGTCCCGGATTTCGAATCCGCGATCCGGGAGGCGAACAACACCCGCTACGGCCTGTCCGCGGCTTTGATCGGGGGATCGCCGGAACAATATAACCAGTTCTGGGCCAATATCCGGGCGGGCATCGTCAACTGGAACCGCCCCACCAACGGAGCATCCTCCTCCGCGCCCTTTGGCGGGGTGGGCATTTCCGGGAACCATCGGCCCAGCGCCTATTATGCGGCGGATTATTGCGCCTATCCGGTCGTGTCGGTGGAAATCGAGCAGCCGCGCGCGTCCATCGGCGTCGGCCTGAAGGACATCGACACCAGCACGATGGGCGATTGAGCGTCGGGTCGGGGCGACGGCGTCAGATCGACCCCTCCCAAATTTTCCTTCGCCCTGGCCAATGCATTCTGAATTGAAACCACGGGCCGATTTCGCCATCTGCCCAGCATGGCTGAAACTCCCACTGCCACTGTCACCCTTGTCGGTGCTGGTCCGGGCGATCCGGAACTGTTGACGCTGCGCGCGGCGCGGTTGATCGGCGAGGCCGAGGTGATCGTGCATGACGGGCTGGTTTCCGCCGAGATACTGGCGCTTGCCTCCCCGCAAGCCGAACTGATCTCGGTCGCCAAGCAGCGCAGCCGTCATTCGGTGCCGCAGGACGGGATCAATGCCCTGCTGGTCGAACTGGCGCTCGCCGGGCGCCGGGTCGTCCGGCTGAAGGGCGGCGACCCCTTCATCTTCGGCCGCGGCGGCGAGGAGATGGAGGCATGCCGCGCCGCCGGGGTGCCGGTGGAGATCGTGCCGGGCATCAGCGCCGCCGTCGGCTGTGCCGCGCAGGCGCAGCTGCCCCTCACCCACCGCGCGGCGGCGAGCGCGGTCAGCTTCGTTGCGGGGCAATGCAAGGGGCTGACCGATCAGGATTGGTCGGGCCTGGCCGGCGCTGGGCGCACGCTCGTCATCTATATGGGCGTGGCGACGGCGGCGGACATTGCCGACAAGCTGATCGCCGACGGCGTGTCCCCGGCTATTCCCGTGGCCGTTCTGGAAAACGGCACGCGCGCCGACATGCGGACGCTGCGCACCTTGCTTGCCGATCTGGGCGAGATGGTGGCGCGGGAAAAGGTGAAAAGTCCCGCCCTGATTGTGGTGGGAGAGGTTGCGGCCTATGCGCTGGCGCAAGATGTGCTGGCCGGCTGGGTCGCGCAGGAGACATTTGGGGCGGAGACTGACAAGTGAAGATTTTGACCGGCAATGACCTCGGCACCGGGGACGTGATCTGGTGGGCGGGCGACGGCTGGTCGCGGCAGGTCGGCGATTCCGTCGACGTGAGCGACAAGGGCGAGGATCTGGCCCGCGCGGAGGAAGCCGCGTTGCGGGTCGTGGGCGCCTATGTGATCGATGCGACCGTGACCGGAGAGGGCGTGCGCCCCGCGCATATCAAGGACCGCATCCGCGCCCTGGGGCCG
The DNA here is from genome assembly GCF_040676415.1 of Sphingobium sp. LSP13-1-1.1. Taxonomy (NCBI): domain Bacteria; kingdom Pseudomonadati; phylum Pseudomonadota; class Alphaproteobacteria; order Sphingomonadales; family Sphingobiaceae; genus Sphingobium; species Sphingobium sp. LSP13-1-1.1. The sequence goes on from NZ_JBEGHU010000023.1 coordinate 357,355, forward strand.
ACGGTGCGCCCCGACCTGACGCTGAAACCGAATGACGCCGATGCCGGCAACTGGGTGATCTGAACCATGTATCGTTACGACAGCTACGACCAGTCCATCGTCGACGCCCGCGTCGAGGAATTTCGCGACCAGACCCAGCGCCGTCTGGCCGGGCAACTGACGGAGGACCAGTTCAAGCCGCTGCGGCTGATGAACGGCCTCTATCTCCAGCTTCACGCCTATATGCTGCGCGTTGCCATTCCCTATGGCACGCTGAGCGCCCGCCAGATGCGCAAGCTGGGAGAGATCGCGGCGAAATATGACCGGGGCTACGGCCACTTCACGACGCGGCAGAACCTGCAATATAACTGGATCAAGCTGGCCGACGCGCCGGACATCCTTGCCGAACTGGCGACGGTCGAGATGCATGCCATCCAGACCAGCGGCAATTGCATCCGCAACATCTCTTCCGACCAATATGCCGGGGTGTCGGCGGACGAGGTGGCCGATCCGCGCCCCTGGGCGGAACTGCTGCGCCAATGGTCGACCTTCCATCCCGAATTCACCTACCTGCCGCGCAAGTTCAAGATCGCGGTGATCGCAAGCGAGGAAGACCGTTCCGCCATGCGGCTGCACGACATCGGCCTGAAGCTGGTGTCGCGCGACGGCCGGATCGGTGCGGAGGTCTATGCCGGCGGCGGCATGGGCCGCACCCCGATGGTTGCCCCGCTCATCAGGGATTTCGTGCCCGAGGAGGAGATCGTCTCCTATCTGGAGGCGTGCCTGCGCGTCTATAACCGCTATGGCCGGCGCGACAACAAGTACAAGGCGCGGATCAAGATCCTGGTCCACGAGCTGGGTGTCGAGGAATATAAGCGGCAGGTCGAGGAAGAATTCGCCCATATGCGGACGCTGGGCCTCAACCCGCCGACCGAGGAACTGGACCGCATCCGCGCCTATTTCGCTGGTCCCGCCTATGAAACGGGCCTGGACGACAGCGTCGATCGCAACGATCCGGCCTTTGCCCTGTGGGTGGACCGGCAGGTCGCGGCGCACAAGCAGCCGGGCTATGCCATCGTCAACATCAGCCTGAAGCCGCGCGGCGGCATTCCGGGCGATGCCTCGGCAGAGCAGATCGCCCTGGTGGCGGACCTGGCCGAGCAATATTCGCTCGACGAACTGCGCGTCACCCATGCGCAGAACCTGGTCCTGCCGCATGTGAAGAAGGCGGACCTCCACGCCGTCTGGCAGAAGCTGGACGAGGCCGGGCTGGCGGAGGCCAATCTGGACCTGATCACCGACATCATCGCCTGCCCTGGCCTGGATTATTGCAGCCTTGCCAATGCCCGCTCCATCCCACTGGCGCAGAAGCTGTCGGAACGGTTCGCCGCGGCGGACCGGCAGAAGGAACTGGGCGAGCTGAAGGTCAAGATTTCCGGCTGCATCAATGCCTGCGGCCATCATCATGCCGGCCATATCGGCGTGCTGGGCGTGGACCGGAAGGGCGTGGAGAATTTCCAGCTCTCGCTCGGCGGATCGGGTGCGGAGGATGCAAGCGTCGGGCAGATCACCGGACCCGGCTTTTCGGAGGACGGCGTGGTCGACGCGATCGAGAAGGTCACCAACATCTATCTTGCGCAGCGGGAGGAAGGTGAACGCTTCCTCGACACCTATCGCCGTCTTGGCATGAAGCCCTTCAAGGAGGCGATCTATGGTTGAGTTCCTCTCCTTCCGCGAAGGCGAAGTCGGCCAGGAACCGGCCGTCACGGTCGAATCCTTCACCGGCCAGTCCAATTCGACCGCCGTCCGGATCGAAGCTGGCGAGGATGCCCGCGAATTGCTGCCCCATCTGGACAGGCTGTCGCTGGTGGAGGTGAATTTCCCGGCGTTCGGCGACGGGCGCGGCTATTCGGCGGCGCGGATATTGCGCGAGGCCGGCTATATCGGCGAGCTGCGCGCCGTGGGCGATGTGCTGGTGGACCAGATTGTCGCGATGCGCCGCTGCGGCTTCGACAGCTTCCGGCCCGACAAGGCGCTGGACGATGCCGCCGTGGAGCGCGCGCTCCGCCGTTATGACGATGTCTATCAGAAGACGATCGACGGCCGCCGCCCAGTCTGGGCGAAGCGGCACCCGGAGACTGCAAATGGCTGAACCTGCCCGCAAGCTTGACGTGATCGATGCCCGCCCCGCCTTTACCCAGGCGGATGCGGATGCGCTCAATGCGCGCTTCAGTGGCGTCGACACGCTTTCGATGCTCAGGACCGTCTTTGCCGAGGGGCTGGCGGGGAATGTCGCCGTCGTCTCCTCCTTCGGCACGGAAAGCGCGGTTCTGCTGTCGCTGGTGGCGAAGGCGGACAGGACCGTGCCGGTGATCTTCGTCGACACGCTCAAGATGTTTCGCGAGACGCTGGATTATCGCGAAACGCTGATCAGCACGCTGGGCTTTACCGACAGCCGGACGGTCGTGCCGGATGCGGACGTGCTGGCGAAGAAGGACGAGACGGGCCTGCGCTGGTCCTACGACCCCGATGGCTGCTGCGAGATCCGCAAGGTCGAACCGATGAGCCGCGCGAAAAATGGCCTGGATGCCTGGATTTCCGGACGGAAGGCGTTTCAGTCGGTGACGCGGCAGAACCTGCCCCGTTTCGAGATCGAAGACGGCCGTCTGAAGATCAATCCGCTGGGCGACTGGACGAAGGACGATCTGGAGGCCTATTTCGAGGCGGAAAAGCTGCCGCGCCACCCGCTGGAGGCGCAAGGCTATCTGTCCATCGGTTGCGAACCGTGCACGTCCAAGGTGCTGCCGGGCGAAGACCCGCGCGCTGGCCGCTGGCGTGGTTGGGACAAGGTGGAGTGCGGCATTCACACGCCGGTGACGCCAATCCCCTCCCCCATCGCCGATCCGGACGATCCGGCCAACCAGCCGGTGTTCTGACCGAAAAGGACATCCTGCCCGCGACGCGCATGCCCGGTTGACCTGACAGCCGGGCAGCAACCCCGGAGCCGGCCCCGGAGCGAGCCATCGTCTTATGCCGGAACGGAGACTGATGGCGCGAGCCCTTCAGGCGCGATATGGTCGCCGTTCATGACAGACCGAGCGGAGGACAGGATATGGCCGTCGAGCTGAAGATATTGGCGTGGAGTTGCGTGCTGCTGCTGGTCCACATCTTCGCGGCGGCGCATATCAAGACGCGGCAATATGGCACCAAGTGGAATATGGGTGCGCGGGATGAGGAATTGCCGCCGCTCGATCCCGTCGGTGGGCGGCTGGTGCGGGCGCAGGCGAATTTCCTGGAAACCTATCCCATCGCGATCATCACCCTGATCGGCGTGGTGATCGCGGGGAAAACCAGCGGGATGACGGCGATCGGCGGCTGGCTCTGGCTGGGTGCGCGGGCCGTGTATCTCCCGCTCTACGGCATGGGCGTGCCCGTGGTGCGGACGATCGCCTATCTGGTCAGCATGATCGGGCTCGCGCTGGTCTTTCAGGCCTTCGTTTCGGGCTGAACCATTTTCCTGCGCCCATTTTCCTGCACATCGCGCCGCTATTCATAATCGTCCATGTAGCTGCCCTCCGCCAGATCGGAGAAGCGGGTGATCTTCGCATCGAACTTCATGCGGATGCGCCCGGTCGAGCCATGGCGCTGCTTGGCGATGATCACTTCGGCAAGGCCGTAGATGCGCTCCATCTCCTGCGCCCATTCCAGATGCTCGGAACTCTCCTTGTTCCCCGGCTCCTTCGCGGCGACATAATAATCCTCGCGGAACACGAACCAGACCATGTCCGCGTCCTGTTCGATGGAGCCTGATTCGCGAAGGTCGGACAATTGGGGCCGTTTGTCCTCGCGCTGTTCGACGGCGCGGCTGAGCTGGGACAGCGCCAGAACCGGGCAGTTGAGTTCCTTGGCCAAGGTTTTGAGGCCGCGGGAAATTTCCGAAATTTCGTTGACGCGATTGTCGCCCTTACCCGTGCCCTGGAGCAGTTGGAGATAGTCGACCACGACGAAACCAATGTCATGCCGCCGCTTCAAACGGCGGGCGCGCGTGCGCAGCGCGGCGATGGTCAGGCCAGGCGTGTCGTCGATGAACAGCGGCAATTCCTGCAACTCGCGCGCTGCCCGCGAAAGATTCTGGAAGTCTGACCGGCTGATCTTGCCCATGCGCAGCGCTTCGCCGCTGATCCCCGACTGTTCCGCCAGCACGCGCGTGGCGAGCTGGTCGGCGGACATTTCCAGGCTGAAAAAGGCGGTCTTCGCGCCCATATTCTTTTCCGGCGAAATGCCGTCCGCATTGTCGCGCAGCCAGCGCGAGGCGGCATTATAGGCGATATTGGTCGCCAGCGATGTCTTGCCCATGCCCGGACGACCCGCAAGGATCATGAGATCCGAATTGTGCATGCCGCCGATCTTTTCGTTCAGGCTGTTGATGCCGGTGGTGATGCCGGACACATGCCCGCCACTGTTGAGCGCCCGCTCCGCGATCTGGACCGCCATGGTCGTGGCGGTGGCGAAGCTCTTGACCGAGCCGGTTTCCCCCTCCCCTTCGGAAACCTTGTAAAGGGCGACCTCAGCCTGCTCGATCTGTTCGCGTGGATTCACGTCCTCGCTGGTGTCGAGAGCGCTTTCAACCAGTTCGCGCCCGACATGGACAAGTTGGCGCAGCAGGGCGAGGTCATAGATCTGCGCCGCGAAGTCGCGCGCACCCAGCAACGCGGCGCCATTGCCCGTCAATTGCGCCAGATAGCCGACACCGCCCAGTTCCTTGAGCGCCGGATCCTGCTCCAGCATCGGTTTCAGCGTCACGGGGTTGGCGACCATGTCGCGTTCGACCAGCCGCATCACCGCTTCGTAGATGCGGCCGTGCAAGGGCTCGAAAAAATGCTCTGGCTTCAGCTTGAGCTGCACATCCTCGGCAATGCGGTTGTCGATCATGAGCGCGCCCAGCAGCGCGGCCTCCGCCTCGACGTTGCGCGGGAGTTCGGTGATGCCGGTTTCTGCGGCGGGGTTGATTTGCACGAGTTCGACCATTGCCCCCTCATCGCTTCGCTGACGGCGGCGCGCAAGGTCCGACATTGAAACGATTGGGAAAAGCTGTGGACAACCCGGCGCCCTGCTTTTCCCGGTTGCATTTCCCTGTGCTCCGCCGCACTGACCATAGCGTTCATGGCCGATCCGCGCATCATCGATATCACGCTCGACGAGCGGACGATCCTCTGGCGCAATGCCGATGTGGAGCAGGAGCGGCGCATCGCCATCTTCGACCTGCTGGAGGATAATTATTTCGAGCCGCAGCGCAGCCATGAGGACGGCTATGCCGGCCCCTACAAGGTGCATCTGCGCGTCGAGGAAGGCCGGCTGGTCATAGAGATACGCCGTGAAAATGGCGACCCGCTGGAGGCGATCATCCTGAGCCTTGGGCGGTTCCGCCGCCCGATCCGCGATTATTTCGCGATCTGCGACAGCTATTACCAGGCGATCAGCAATGCTTCACCGCAACAGATCGAAACGGTGGACATGGCACGCCGGGGCATCCACAATGCCGCCGCCGAGACGCTGATCGAGCGGCTGGACGGCAAGATCAAGGTCGACTTCGACACGGCCCGTCGCCTGTTCACGCTGATCTGCGTCCTGCATATCAAGGGGTAAGGGGCATCCGTATCATCAGCGCCGGCCATTTCATGGCTCGTTTCTGCCTGCTTCTTGCCGTCCTGGGCCTGATGGCGCTGGGCGGATGGCTCTACGCGCGCGAATGGGCCCCCGATCGGGAGGCGTTCCCGACGCAGGGCGTGTCGGTATCATCGGACAATGGCTCGATCGACTGGGGCACGCTGGCGGCGCAGGGAACCGATTTCGCCTATATCCGCGCCTCGCGCGGCGGGCGCTTTCGCGATCCGGCGTTCGAGGCGAACTGGGCCGCCGCGCGCGCGGCAGGGATGCGCTATGGCGCTGCGCTCGATTTCAGCCTCTGCGCCAGTGCCTCGGAACAGGCCACCGGCTTCATGGCCATGGTGCCGCGCGACAATGCCGCCCTGCCGCCGGTCATCAGGCTGGCGTTCGAGCCAGGCTGCCGCGCCCGGCCGGGGCAGGATGCGGTGCTTTCTGAACTGAACACGCTCATCAACCTGATCGAAAGTCATGCGGGCACGCCGGTCCTGCTGAATGTCAGCGACGATTTCGATGCCCGATATGCCATTGCATCGGGGATCAACCGGACTTTGTGGCTGGACCGCAATTTCTTCGCGCCCGATAGCGGGAAGCGCAGATGGGTGATGTGGACAGCCAATGATATGCGGCATATCGACGGCGTCGACGGTCCGGTGCGATGGGATGTGATGGCACGATGAATGCGACGGAAAAGCTGATCGAGGCGGCAAGGGAAGCGATGCGCCATGCGCATGCGCCCTATAGCCGTTTCGCAGTCGGCGCGGCGGTGCGACTGACCGACGGGCAGGTCGTGACCGGCTGCAATTTCGAGAATGCGAGCTACGGCCTGTCGCTCTGCGCCGAAACGGTGGCGCTGGCGGCGGCGAATGCCCAGGGCCGCCTTGCCGATGTCGAGGCGATCGCGGTCGTGGGCGGCACCATGGGCGCGGACGGCGTCACATCGGGCGAGGCCATCGTCACCCCCTGCGGCCGATGCCGCCAGGTCATGAACGAAGCCGAGCAGATGGCCGGGCGGACGCTCGCCATCTATTGCGCTGCACCGGAAGGAGACGCGCTGGTCGAACATCGCGTCGCCGAACTCCTGCCCCTTGCCTTCGGTCCTGCCGATTTGGGCATCACCCCCGGAAAGAGCTGAACAGCCATGTCGATATTGTCGGATAAGTGGATTCGCGAACAGGCGCAAAACAACGCCATGATCGAGCCGTTCGTGGAGAGCCAGCGGCGCGACGGCTGCATCAGCTATGGCCTTTCCTCCTACGGCTATGATGCGCGGGTGGCGGACGAGTTCAAGATCTTCACCAATGTCGACAGCGCCGTGGTCGATCCCAAGGATTTCGCCGCCAACAGCTTCGTCGACCGCAAGACCGATGTCTGCATCATCCCTCCGAACAGCTTCGCGCTGGCCCGCACGGTCGAATATTTTCGCGTGCCCCGCGACGTGCTGGTGATCTGCCTTGGCAAATCCACCTATGCGCGGTGCGGCATCATCGTGAACGTGACACCGCTGGAACCCGGCTGGGAAGGGCATGTCACGCTGGAATTTTCCAACACGACGCCGCTTCCCGCCAAGATCTACGCCAATGAGGGCGCGTGCCAGTTCCTGTTCCTCAAGGGCAACGAACCGTGCGAGACCAGCTATGCCGACCGGGCGGGCAAATATATGGGGCAGCAGGGCGTGACATTGCCGCGCCTGTAACGCTGTGCGACATTGGCGGCATGATGTGTGAGGCAAGCCTGCCATGCTGATCCCGTTCCGCAGGCGGAAGGCGCCGGACGACGCGCCCTCCCCCAGCGTGGGCCCGGACAGGCGCATCTATGCCATAGGTGACGTTCACGGCCGCGACGACCTTTTTGCCCAATTGCTCGACAGGATCGCGCTGGACGAGGCGGACAGACGCCCTTTGCCCCGGCTGCTGATCCTGCTGGGCGATCTGGTCGACCGGGGACCGCAGTCGCGGCAAGTGGTCGAACGGGCGATGAACCTGGCGCATGCGGGCGAGGACGTCCATTTCCTCAAGGGCAATCATGAGGAAATGTTCGTGGCGGCGGCACGCGGAAATGTGCGGGCCGCCGCCCCCTTCCGTCGTTATGGCGGGGTGGAGACGCTGGCAAGCTACGGCCTGGAGCCGGGGCAGAGCGCCGGGATGGACGACGAGGCGATCGCGCAATGGATGCTGGCGCATGTCCCCCGCGATCATGTCGATTTTCTCGACGCTTTCCCCGATATGCTGCCGCTTGGCGACTATCTCTTCGTACATGCCGGGGTTCGGCCGCGGATCGCCCTCGACGCGCAGATTGCCGCCGATCTGCGATGGATCAGGGGCGATTTCCTGAACCATCGCCACCATTTCGGCAAGATGATCGTTCATGGTCACAGCATCAGCGACGATGTGGACGTGCAGCCCAACCGGATCGGCATCGACACCGGCGCCTTCCGCAGCGGCCTGTTGACCGCCATCGGGCTGGAAGAGGACAGACGCTGGTTTCTGCAGACCGGGGCCTGACCAGCTTTCCCGGCCTGTCCTATTGCCAGCGCCTGGCCTTGGCCGCTTTCTCCTGCGCGGCATCGAGGGGGGAGCCATCCATCAGGGCATCGACAGTCGCCATGAGGCGCGCATCGCCCGAAGACGCTTGCCGATAGGCAGTCTCCTGCCCCGAACCCGGCACAAGCTGTTGCACTTGCCAGCCCTGCTCCTGGCGACAGGCGACGCCCGAAATGGCCTGCCCTTCGAAGCTGCGGCACCAGCCGCCGCCCTTGCGCCGGAAGCTGAGGCCGATGCGAATCAGCGCGCCGTCCTGAGCGGAGGCCAGTTGGGTTTCAAGCGCTGACGCCAGTTCGCCCTGCGCGACCATGGTGCCCTGCTCCACCGCGACCGGACTGTCGCCGCCGCCGCCAGAAAAATGTCCGATGCCAAGACCCAGCAACAGGCTCGCGGCAATCGCGCCGCCCGTCATCCAGGCGTGCCGCCGCGCCGCCACCGGACGAGCGAGGGGGACGACCTTCGCCTCCGCCTGCAACAAGGCCCGCATCGCAGCCGGCACAGGCTCGGCCTCGATCGGCGCATAATGATCCGCCAACCGCTCCCGCAGGCGGACATGCATATCCAGCCGGGCCGCCAAAGCCGGGTCTTCCGCCACCGCACGCTCGATGCGCCGCCGGCTCACCTCGTCCAGTTCGCCATCCACCAGGGCGATCAGCATGGTTTCGTCGATATCCGTCATGCCGCTTCCCCCAGCAGTTCGATGAGCGCGCCGCGCCCGCGCACAAGCCGCGACGTCAACGTGCCCATCGGAATGTCCAGCACCTCCGCCGCCTCCTTGTAGGACAGCCCCTCCACCAGTACGAGCGCGATCGCCTCCCGCTGTTCGTCGGGGAGGCTGCGCATGGCGCGGTCGACGTCGGACAGCATGACATGCGCCTCCACATCCCGGTCGCCCGCATGGCCGACATGCTCGCCGGCCTCCTCCGGCGCGAAGGTGCGGGCGGCGCGCTGCCGGGAGCGGCCCTCGTCGATCCAGAGATTGCGCATGATCCGATACATCCAGCTATCCAGTCTTGTCCCCGGCTGCCATTGATCGCGTGCCCGGAGCGCCTTTTCCAACGCCGCCTGGCAAAGATCGTCCGCATCGGCGCGGTCCCGCGACAGGCTGGCGGCAAAGCGGCGCAGCCGGGGCAGGATCGCCAACAGATCGCTTTCGAACGACATCCGGTCTCCATTCAGCTTCCTGAAGGATGAAACGACCATCGCCGCACGTTTCATCCCTGAGCACGGAACTTGTATCGGAAATTTTTTCGCAATGAATCATTTTGAGAGCGAAAGGACCGTAAAGCAGTCCGATTGTGAAAAGGTCGGTGGTAGAGAGGTCGAGATGAAATTCACGCGTCCATGGATCGTCGCAGGCCTGCTGCTGACCGCACCGGGCGCGCAGGCGCAGTTGTTACCCGCGACCGGCGGCACCCTGGGTCAGGTCAGCGGACCAGTGGGCGGCATCGTGCCGCAAGTGCTGGACCGGGTGGACGGCGCGCTGGATCAGGCTGGGCTCGACCAATTGTCGCCCGCGCGGCTGGCCGACCGGCTGGTAGCGGCGCGGGCGGCGCGAATCGACGATCTGCTGCGGCGGCATGGGGATGAGGTGGAACTGGACGACCGGCGCCAGCCGGCGCGGCGCGGGGTGATATTGCTGACCGGAGCGCGGACGGAAAGCGTCGAGGCGCTGCGTTCAGCCGGCTATGGCGTGGAAAATGCGGCCATAGAAGGGCTGGACCTCAGCATCGCGCGTCTGACCGTGCCGCAGGGCCGAAGCCTGTCGCGCGCGTTGAAACAGGTCCGATCACTCGCGCCGGAGGCACAGGCCAGCGCCGACAATCTCTATTTCCCCAGCGGGCCTTCGATCGGCATTTCCGCAGCCGCACTGGCTGAGGGCGGGACGGCGCGTGGCAAGGTGGCAGGCCTGATCGACGGCGGCGTCGCCCGCCACCCGGCGCTGAGCGGCGTGATCGAGCAGCGGGGCTTCGCCCGCGGCGCTCCTCGCGCCAGCGCACATGGGACAGCGGTAGCCTCCCTGATCAGCGGGACAGGCAGCATCAGGGGTGCGGCGCCTGGCGCGCCGCTGCTGGTGGCGGATGTCTATGGCGATGATCCGGCGGGCGGCAGCGCCTTCGCGATCGCGCGGGCGCTGGGCTGGATGGTGGCGCGCGGGACCGAAGTGGTGACAGTCAGCCTGGTGGGGCCGGACAATCCACTGCTTGCCGGCGCGATCCGACTGGCACGGGAACACGGCCTGTCCATTGTGGCGGCGGTAGGCAATGACGGTCCGGCCGCCCCTCCGGCCTATCCCGCCTCCTATGCCGGGGTAGTCGCCGTCACCGGCATAGACGGGCGCGGCCGGGTCCTGCCCGAGGCCGGGCGAGCGCGTCACGTCGACTTCGCAGCGCCGGGGGCCGACATGAATGCAGCGCGGGTCGATGGCGGCAAGGGCAAGGTTCGCGGCACGTCCTTCGCGGCGCCGCTGGTGGCGGGGCGGCTGTTCGCTGCTGGCAGCGTGCAAGCCTTGCGCGCGGAAGCAAAGCGCAATGCCGGGCTCAGCGTCATTTGCGGCAATTGCAGAAATAATGATTGATTTTCAAATATTTGAAAAATTTTTATGACATTCGGGGATTAAAGCGGATCGCCCTTCCGTTGTCCTGTCATCGGATCGACAACGAACAAGGAGACGATCGATGAAAGTCCAATTCCTGATTGCTACCGCCGCTCTCGCTGCTCTCACCGCCGCGCCCGCCTCTGCCCAGTTGCTGGGTGGCGGTGGCGGCGGCATGCTCGGCGGCGGCCTGGGTGGCGCGCTGGGCGGCATGGGCGGCGTGGGCGGATCGCTGGGCGGTACGCTGAGCGGTTCGGGCGGCGTTGGCCTCGACCGCAGCATCGACCTGGAGAATGGCCGCGTCGGCGCCAGCGGTTCCGGCCATGGCAGCGGCAACGGTTCTGCCTCCGGATCGGTCAGCCGCCACGGCAAGAGCCACAGCGGCAACGCTTCGGGTTCTGCCAGCGGATCGGCAAGCGGCAGCCTGACGGCCGACACGCTTGGCACCGGCGACGTGCGCAACGCCGTGGGTGGCCTGCGCGACCAGGCCGGCAGCACCGTCGGCGCAGCGCGGGATCGCGCCGCCACAACCGCAGGCGAGGCCAGGGACCGCGCCAGCGCCACCGCAGGGGCAGCGCGTGACCACGCTGCCAATGCCGCGAATGACACCCGTACTGTAGCCGGCAATGCCGCGGGTAGCGTTGCGGGCGCCGCCAGCGGCGCGGCGAACAGCGCAAACGGCCTGGCATCCGTTGATGCTTCTGGGCAGCTGTCGGGCAGCGGACAGGCGTCCGGTTCAGGCAGTTCGACAAACTCGGATCAGGCGGCCAACTGACCTCGCCCGGAGGCGGCATGTCCCCGCCCGGCTTTCAGCCCTATTGCCGCCTCCCCGCCTGATCGAAGGCTGGCGATCCTCACCGGATCGCCAGCCTTCACGCTTTCTGAACCGGGCATCAAAAGCCTTTGATATAAATGGTTTAAGATGATCGCGCTTTTCATGGCGCGCCTAAAGGTCTAGATTGCACATCATAGGGTTCCTTCGGCCATGTCGAACGGAACCGAAGGTCGCCAAAGGTGCGTCGCGGCACCATATTGAAGAGATACGGTACGGAATGTCCGTTTCGGATTCCGATTTTGCTTCCAAGCGGCTTCATGATCGCCAGCGCAGACTGCTGAAGGCGCGCATGCGTCATCCAGATCATGGTGAGATCGACATATTGGTCCGCGACGTTTCGGAAATGGGCCTGGGCGGGCGGTGCGACCGCGAACTCGCCGTGGGAGAGAGCGTGGTCATCCTCCTGCCCGACTGCCGGCCTGCCCATGGTCGGATCGCGTGGCGCAAGCGGCAGAGCTTTGGCGTGCAACTGACGGCCGAGATCAATCCGGAGGCGGTCAGAAACCGCGTCACTATCGATCGGCCGACCGAAGGATATCATGTGCCTGACGCATTCCGTCCCTCGATCGAAACGAAACGGCCTGGCTTTCGGACGCGTGCACAGGGGCCGGACACCGATAATAAGTGGCGATGATTTCGCATCTTTCCGGAGCCGTCAGGTTCTGCCCGTCGCAGAACACATGAATGAAGAAGGCCGCCGATCCCACTGGAACCGGCAGCCTTTTCTTCCGTCGCTATGGTACGGTCAGGCGACCTTGGTCGCGAATTCCTCGGCTTCGTCGGGATCGCGCAGCACATAGCCGCGGCCCCATACGGTCTCGATGTAATTTTCCCCGCCGCAGGCCAGCGCCAGTTTCTTGCGCAGCTTGCAGATGAAGACGTCGATGATCTTGAGTTCGGGTTCGTCCATGCCGCCATAAAGGTGGTTCAGGAACATTTCCTTGGTCAGCGTCGTGCCCTTGCGGAGCGAGAGCAGCTCCAGCATCGCATATTCCTTGCCGGTCAGGTGGACGCGGTTACCGTCCACTTCCACGGTCTTGGCGTCCAGGTTCACCGCCAGCTTGCCGGTGCGGATAACCGACTGCGAATGCCCCTTGGACCGACGGACCACCGCATGGATGCGGGCGATCAGTTCCTCGCGATGGAAGGGCTTCGTCACATAATCGTCGGCGCCGAAGCCGAAGGAGCGAACCTTGCTGTCCATTTCCGCCACGCCGGACAGGATCAGCACGGGCGTCTGCACCTTCGCCGCACGGAGCTTCTTGAGCACGTCATAGCCGTGCATGTCCGGCAGGTTCAGGTCGAGGCAGATGATGTCGTAGTCGTAGAGCTTGCCGAGGTCGAGACCTTCTTCGCCCAGGTCGGTCGTGTAGACGTTGAACCCCTCGGTGGTGAGCATCAGCTCGATCGCCTTGGCCGTCGTCGGTTCGTCTTCGATTAGCAGCACGCGCATGTGAAGCCCCTTTGCGTAGCGGTTCCGTTCACCCCCAGAGAACGACGACCGCTCCAATTCATTAACCAAAAAACTTCTGAAGGACAAAGGTTAATTTTTCGCTAACCGGCAGAATTCCACGAGTCGTGCTATTTTGAATCTGTTTTCAACGTTTTGAACACGAAATGATTCAGATGGAGTCAATATGGATTCGTCTTTGAAACGAGAACTCAGCAGCCATGATGGCGGGTGAGGAAATCCAGCACCGCATCGACCCGCGCGGGCCGCAACCGCGACGGCGGCGTCACCAGATGGATGCCGATCGGCGGCGGCCGCCAGTCCACCAACAGTTCTTCCAGTTCACCAGCGGCCAGCGCTTGCCCGACGATGAAGTCGGGCAGACGGGCAATGCCGACCCCGGCACGCAGGGCCGGCAGCATCGCCTCGCCGCTGTTGACAGTCAGGCGGGCGCGTACCTGCACCACGACATTCTGCTGGCCCGGCCCCGAAAAGCGCCAGACCTCAGGCGTCGGCGTGTTGGAATAGCAGAGGCAATCATGGCTGCCCAGGTCGGACGGATGGGCGGGGCGTCCCCGTTCCGCCAGATAGGCGGGCGACGCCACCACATGCAGTTCGACATCGGCCAGGCGTCGGGCCCGAAGCGAACTGTCGGGCATGTCGGCGATGCGGATGGTGGCGTCCAGGCCCATTTCCACCAGGTCGATGCGTGCGTCGGAGAGGTGGAGGTCGATGTCGACCAGCGGGTTCTGCTTCGTGAACTCGGCAACCAGCGGTGCGATGCGGAGCAAGCCGAAGGTCATCGGCGCGCCGAGCCTGACAACGCCGGAAAGCTCGGCCGTTTCATCTCTGGCCGCTTCCTCCGCCGCCTGCCCCTCGGACAGGATGCGCGCCGCATGATCGGCCAGCCGCCTGCCGCTCTCAGTCAGCGCGAGGCGACGGCTGGTGCGGCTGAACAGGCTGGTGTCCAGATGCTGCTCCAGGCGCGTCACGGCCTTGGACACGGTGGCCTTGGACACGCTCAGTGCCTTGGCGGCGTCGGTGAAGCTGCGATGTTCGACCACGGCGGCAAACATCGCCCATGCCTCGAAATCCGGAAGACGCATAAGGAAACAATCCGTTTCAATGCTGCTTATTCAAGAAACGATCCTGATCGCTAGATGGGGATTAAGCAAGCCGGAACCGTCCGGCATCGCAATCGAAAGGCATTGATCATGAGTATGACAGTAGGGAGCCTGATAGAGCGTCGCCCCTTCGCGTCCCTCGGTCATGCCGATCATGGCTGGCTGAATGCGCGTCACCATTTTTCCTTTGGCGACTATCATGATCCAGGCCGCATGAACTGGGGCGCGATCCGCGTCTGGAACGATGATGAAATACGCCCCCGTTCGGGCTTCCCGCCGCATCCGCATGCGGACATGGAGATCATCACCTATGTCCGCAAGGGCGCGATCACCCATCAGGACAGCCTGGGCAACAGAGGTCGTACCGAGGCCGGCGACGTCCAGGTGATGAGCGCGGGCACCGGCATCCGCCATGCCGAATATAATCTGGAAGACGAGACGACGACCCTCTTTCAGATCTGGGTCATGCCGCGCTCCAAGGGCGGTCAGCCATGCTGGGGCGCCAAGCCTTTTCCGAAGGGCGACCGATCGGGCGGGCTGGTCGTTCTGGCAAGCGGCCACGCCGAGGATGGCGAGGCGTTGCGCGTCCGCGCCGACGTCAGGCTGCTCGGCGGAACCGTCAAGGCGGGCGAGAGCGTGACCTACGACAGTGCCGAGGGGCGCCACCTCTATCTGGTTCCGGCAACCGGCCGGATCGAGATTGACGGCCAGATTTTCGAGGCGCGGGACGGCGCTGCGATCATCGGCGGCGCGCCCATCGTCATCACCGCCATCGAGGACGCCGAAATCGTCCTGGTGGACAGCGAATAAGGCCCGCCCTTCCTCCCTCTGGGCAGGCCGAAAGGCCGCCTGCGCTCTTCCCCTCCCCCGGCGCAGGCGGCCAACTGTTTTGAAACCTTTTTATTAACAATGCATTAGATGAAATGGAGACGCACATGGCTAAAGTTCTGGTTCTCTACTACTCCTCCTACGGCCACATCGAGACGATGGCGAAGGCCGTGGCGGAAGGCGCCGCCGCCGCAGGGGCGCAGGTCGACATCAAGCGCGTGCCCGAAACGGCGCCGCTGGAAGTCGCGCAGGCTGCTCATTTCAAGCTCGATCAGGAAGCCCCGATTGCGAGCGTCGCCGATCTGGCCGACTATGACGCGATCATCGTCGGCACCGGCACCCGTTTCGGCCGCATGTCGAGCCAGATGGCGGCGTTTCTGGACCAGGCCGGCGGCCTTTGGGCACGCGGCGCGCTGAACGGCAAGGTGGGCGGCGCCTTCACCTCTACGGCAAGCCAGCATGGCGGACAGGAAACCACGCTGTTCTCGATCATCACCAACCTGCTGCATTTCGGCATGGTCATCGTCGGCCTCGACTATGGCTTTGCCGCGCAGATGGGCGTCGACAAGGTACGCGGGGGTGCGCCCTATGGCGCGACCACGCTGACCGGTGGCGACGGTAGCCGCCAGCCGGGCGAAGAAGAACTGGAAGGCGCGCGCTACCAGGGCCGCCGCATAGCGGAAACGGCGCTGAAGCTGCACGGGTAACACATCGCTGCGCCGTCTTGGCGGTGCAGTCGTTGAGAGCCTTGGGTCGCAGGGCATCAACGCAGAGGGAGCCGGCGCATTGGACTGCGCGTCGGCTCCCTTTCTGCATCCGGGATGCGACGGGACATGTCATTGCGGGTGCGCCCCATCATGGCTGCGGTCGACATGCAGCCTTCCTGAAGCAGGTCGATCAACTTCCTCCCTTCCCTCAGTCCCCCACCTTGCTCTATGGCGGGGACCGAATTTCCCAAGGGGAACGCCAACTTGATCCTTGACCTTGCCGCCGCCGCTTCGGGGGCCATCCGCTTCGACCAGCTCGGCCTCAGCCCGGTTGCCCTCGACCTCGGCTTCTTCACGCTGAAATGGTACAGCCTCGCCTATCTGGCGGGCATATTGATCGGCTACTGGTATCTGCTGAAGCTGATTGCCCAGCCCGGTTCCCCCATGGCGCGCCGCCATGCGGACGACATGATCTTCTATGCGACGCTGGGCATCATCATCGGCGGGCGGCTGGCCTATGTGTTCTTCTACCAGCCCGAAATCCTTCGCCATCCGCTCGACATCTTCAAGCTGTGGAACGGCGGCATGTCCTTTCACGGCGGCGCGGTCGGCGTGTCGCTCGGCATTCTCTACATGGCGCGCAAGGAAAAGCTCTCCTGGCTGCGCATCCATGATTTCGTTGCCTGCTGCGTACCGTTCGGCCTGTTCTTCGGCCGGCTCGCCAATTTCGTGAACGGGGAGCTGTGGGGCAAGGAAACCGATGTGCCCTGGGCGATCGTCTTCCCGACCGGCGGCCCCTTCCCCCGCCATCCCAGCCAGCTTTACGAGGCTTTCCTGGAGGGCATCGTGCTGTTCCTGATCCTTGCCTTTGCCTTCTGGAAAACCCGCGCGCGCTACAAGCCCGGCATGTTGGTGGGCATCTTCCTGCTCTGCTATGGCATCTTCCGCTTCGGGGTCGAATATTTCCGTGAAGCCGACGCGCAGCTCATGGAATTCGCGGCCCGCACCGGCCTGCACATGGGCCAGTGGCTGTGCGTGCCGATGATCCTGGGCGGCCTGTACCTGATCTTCACCGCCCGGAGCCGCCGCATACGCGTGGAACCGATAGCGGGCAGCGCGAGTGTCAGTTGAGCTGAGCCTGTCGGAACGCCTGGCGCGCCAGATCGCGTCAGGCGGACCGATTTCCATCGCCCATTATATGGCGGAGGCGAACCAGCATTATTACGGCACGCGGGACCCGCTGGGCGCCGCTGGCGACTTCACCACCGCGCCGGAAATCAGCCAGATGTTCGGAGAACTGGTGGGGCTGTGCCTGGCGGACGTCTGGATGCGGTCGGGCAGCCGGCCGGATATCGGCTATGTCGAACTCGGCCCCGGTCGCGCTACGCTCGCCTCCGACGCGCTACGGGCGATGGCCAGCATATCCTTCGTCCCCCGGGTCCATTTCGTGGAGACCAGCCCCAGCCTGCGTGAACGGCAAAGGACGCTGATCCCCAATGTCCTGCATCACGATGCCGTCTCCGGCCTGCCAGAACAGGGTCCGTTGCTGGTCGTCGCGAACGAATTTTTCGACGCCTTGCCCGTGCGGCAGATCGTGCGCAGCGGCGGGGAATGGCGCGAACGGGTGGTGATCTGCCCCGATCCGGACCAGCCCGATCGCTTCGCGCCCGTCACCGGCTATCGCCGCGTCGAATCGGGCATCCCGCCCCTTGCCACCGAAGCGCCGGAAGGTGCGATACTGGAGATGCCGCTGGCGGGCACGGCGATCGCGCTGGAACTCGCACACAGGATCGCGCGGCAGGGCGGCGCAGCTATCATCATAGACTATGGCTATGAGGGGCCGGCTCTGGGGGATACGTTGCAGGCGGTGCGCGCGCACCGTTTCGCGGACCCTTTCATCGAGCCGGGCGAAAGCGACCTCACCACCCATGTCGACTTCACCATGATCGGCAACATGGCGCGACAGGCAGGGCTGCGGGTGCTGGGACCGGTCGGTCAGGGCGCCTTCCTGCGTCAGCTCGGCATCGACGCCCGCGCCGATCAACTGGCCCGCACGACGCCGGCCCGCGCGGAAGAGGTGGAGGCAGCGCGCCTGCGGCTGACCGCCGACGATGCAATGGGAACGCTGTTCAAGGCGATGGCCTGGGTCCATCCCGATTGGGCTGAACCAGTGGGTTTTGAGGGATAGGCCTGGCCTGGCTTCCCTCAATCTTCCTGGTGATAGCGGCTCAGCCTGCGGATGAAGCCGATGAGGCCCGTCTGCCGGCTGCGCTTCATGCGCTCGGCATGCAGGATGGTCTGGACGCGCTGGAAACAATCGTCCGCATCCACATTGCACAGGACATAATCATAGCCGTCCCAATGCGCGATCTCTCCAGCGGCGCGGGACATGCGACCCTCGATCACCTCATTGCTGTCGGTCGCCCGTCCGCGCAGGCGACGCTCCAGTTCCTCCATCGACGGCGGCAGGATGAACACCCGCACCACGTCCCCGCCCGCAATCTGGTGGAGCTGCTGCGCGCCCTGCCAATCGATATCGAACAGAACGTCGCGGCCCGACTTCAACATCGCCTCCACCGCAGCGCGGGGCGTGCCATAGCGCTGGCCGAAGACATGCGCCCATTCCAGGAACTCATGATCGGCGGTCATGCGCCGGAATTCCTCCAGATCGACGAAATGATAATCCTTGCCGTCGACCTCTCCCGGCCGCATCGGGCGGGTCGTCGCCGACACGGACATGGCAAGATCCGGCTCGGCGGCCAGCAACTTGCGCGCAATGGTCGATTTACCGGCGCCGGACGGGGAGGAAAGAACGAACAGGACGCCGCGGCGCTTGAAATCGGGCGTCTCTATGGAGCTGCTGTCGGCCATGGCCGCTCTTGGCGCCATGGACGGGATTTGGCAAGGGGGACTCTGTCGCGCCGTCAGCCCTTGCGAGCCTTGCGCGCCTCCTCGATCAGGATGGGCGGCGGGCTGGCGTCCGGCAGGGCCTTGGCCATGCGCTTGCGATCCGCCTCGCGCTTCGCCTCATAGACCTTGCCGGCCATATAGGCGCCGGTCACGAACAGCGTGCCCATGGGATGGCGCATGATGAGCCGTTTTGCGCCCATGCCCGCCAACAGGCCGATCACGCCCTTCTTGCCGGTATCGGCGGCCACACGCGCAGCAACGACGGTCGCGCCGACGCGGGCTACCTTTCTCAGCAGCCCGTCCTTGCGGGGCGAGCGGACGGCGATGACGGGCTTGTCAGACGATTTTTTCCTCATGGGACATGAATGTACCGCAGCGCGTCGGGTTCCACCATGGTGATGTGGATCAAACCATATTTTCCGGTCGAACAAGCCGGTCGAAGCTTGCCTCGTCGACCAGCCCCAGTTGCAGGCCCGCCTCCTTCAGCGTCAGCCCTTCGGCATGCGCATGTTTCGCGATCCTGGCGGCATTGTCATAGCCAATCTCCGGCGCCAGCGCAGTGACCAGCATGAGCGAGCGGTCGACCAGCTCGGCAATCCGCCTCTCATTCGCCTCCAGCCCATCGATGCAGCGTTCGGCAAAGCTCTTCATCCCCACGCTCAGCAGATGGATCGACCGCAGCACCGCAGCGCCGATCATCGGCTTGAAGACATTGAGTTCCAGATGCCCCTGCAGGCCGCCTACCGTCGCCGCCTGGTGATTGCCGATCACCTGTGCGGCGACCATGGTCAGCATCTCGCACTGGGTGGGATTGACCTTGCCCGGCATGATAGAGCTGCCCGGCTCATTGGCCGGCAGGTCGAGTTCGCCAAGGCCGGAGCGCGGCCCGCTGCCGAGCAGGCGGATGTCATTGGCGATCTTGGTCAGCGCCACCGCCAGCGTCGCGAGGGTAGAGGACAGATGGACCAGCGGGTCATTGGAGGCGAGTGCCTCGAACTTGTTGTCGGCGGCCCGGAACGGCAGGCCGGTCAGCGCAGCGATCTCCTTCGCCACCGCCACGTCGAAGCCCTTGGGCGCATTGAGGCCGGTGCCGACCGCCGTACCGCCCTGCGCCAGCGCCATCATGCCGTGCATGGCCGCCGGCTCGATCCGCTTACGGCCGCGGTAGAGTTGATGGACATAGCCGGAAAATTCCTGACCCAGCGTGAGCGGCGTCGCGTCCTGCAAATGCGTGCGGCCGATCTTGACGATGCCGTCCCAGGCCTTCGCCTTGGCGTCGAGCGCGGCGTGGAGCCGGTCGAGCGCCGGAAACAGTTCCGCCGTTACGGCCCGCGCCGCCGCGATGTGCAGGGCGGTCGGAAAGCTGTCATTGGACGACTGGCCCATGTTCACATGGTCGTTGGGGTGGACGGGGCTCTTGCCGCCGCGCCTGCCCGTCATGCCCTCGTTGGCGATGCCGGCGATCACCTCATTGACGTTCATGTTGGATTGGGTACCGCTGCCGGTCTGCCAGATGACGAGCGGGAACTGGTCGTCATGCCTGCCTGCGACGACCTCGGCCGCGGCAGCCTCTATGGCATCGGCCAAGCCCGACTCAAGCCCGTGGCCGCGATTCACCCGCGCCGCCGCCTGTTTCACGATGGCCAGCGCATGGATGATGCCGATCGGCATGCGTTCGCCCGCGCCGAAGGGAAAATTCTCGATGCTTCGCTGGGTCTGCGCGCCCCAATAGGCGCTGGCCGGCACGTCAATGGCGCCGATGCTGTCGGTTTCGATGCGGCTGTCGTTCAAGTCGGGCACTCCCATGAAATCGCCGGAGTGCCGTCAATCTGGGGAGGCTCGACCCGTTATTCCAGCCTTATTTCTTCTTGCCGAAGTCAACCGTCACGACGTTGGAGCCGTCCTCCGTCGTCACCTGCGGCGCGTCATTTTCCGCCTCTTCATGCGGTTCTGGGGCAATGTCGGCCTGCGCCTGGAACTGAAGCGCGAAATTCACCGCCGGATCGACGAAGGCGGTGATCGCGGCGAACGGAATCGTCAGGTGCGCCGCCACCTGGTTGAAGGTCAGGCTGACCCCGAATTCGTCGTCACTGACCTTCAGATCCCAGAATTTGTTCTGGAGCACGATGGTCATTTCGTCGGGAAAGCGCTCGACCAGATGGCGGGGAATATCCACTCCGGCCGCCTGAGTCTTGAAGGTGATGTAGAAATGATGCGTCCCCGGCAGGCCACCGGACCGCTCGATCTCACCAAGCACGCGGCCAACCACTGCGCGCAGGGCCTCCTGCACGATTTCATCATAGGGAATCAGGCTGTCGGGCAGGTCGTCGCTCATGCGCCAATGTCCTAACGGCGCAGCGGCGCGGGTCAAGTCCGCGCCAAAGATTGCCCGAGCACATTGCAAGACGGGCACAGTGCGCTATAGGGCGCAGCCATGCGCACGGCCGACATTCACCGCAATACTGCGGAAACGCAGATCGACGTGACCGTCAACCTGGACGGCACCGGCATCTATACCGTTTCGACGGGCATTGGCTTCCTGGATCACATGATCGAGCAGCTGTCTCGTCATTCGCTGATCGACATGGACGTGAAGACGGTCGGCGACCTGCATGTGGACCAGCATCACACTACCGAGGACACGGCGATCGCCATTGGCGAGGCGGTGGCGAAGGCGCTTGGCGACAAACGCGGCATTTCCCGCTACGGCAGCGTCTATTCCCCGATGGACGAGACGCTGACCCGCGTGTCGCTGGACATTTCCGGCCGCCCCTGGCTGGTGTTCAAGGTGGGCCTCACCGTCCAGAGCATCGGGGAATGGGACAGCGAGATGGTGGAGCATTTCTTCCACAGCTTCGCCCAGGCCGCCGGGATCACGCTGCACATCGAAAATCTCTACGGCAGCAACAATCATCATATCGTCGAAAGCTGCTTCAAGGGCCTCGCCCGCGCGTTGCGGCAGGCGGTGGAGATCGACCCGCGCAAGGCAGACGCCATTCCCTCGACCAAGGGGATGCTGTGACCGCGCTTGCCCTGATCGACTATGGCGCGGGCAACCTTCATTCGGTGCATAACGCCCTGCGCAAGGCGGGGGCGGATCACGCCGTCATCACCGCCGATCCGGAAGTCGTAACCAGGGCGGATCGCATCGTCCTGCCCGGCGTCGGCGCCTTCCGCGCCTGCCGCGACGCGCTGGTCGCGATCCCCGGCATGGTGGAGGCGATGAACGAAGCCGTCCACAAGCGCGGCGTGCCTTTCCTGGGCGTGTGCGTGGGCATGCAGTTGCTGGCCGATGCCGGGGAAGAGTTCGGCTGCCATGAAGGCCTGGGCTGGATAGCCGGCACCGTCAGGCTGATCGAGCCGAGCGCCCCCGCGATCAAGGTGCCGCACATGGGCTGGAACGACGTGATGCTGCGCGGCACGCCGCCGCTGCTACATGCGGGCGAGGCCTATTTCCTGCACAGCTATCATTTCGAAGCGGCCGACCAGGCGGATGTCGCCGCCGTCACCGATCATGGCGGGCCGCTGGTCGCCGCGGTGGCGCGCGACACGATCATCGGCTGCCAGTTTCACCCGGAAAAGAGCCAGAGCTATGGCCTTTCCTTCCTGTCCCGTTTTCTGGATTGGCGTCCCTGAAACCGCCGAGGATAATATGAGCCTGATCGTCTTCCCCGCCATCGACCTCAAGGGCGGCCAGGTCGTCCGCCTGGCCGAGGGCGACATGAACCGCGCCACCGTCTATGGCGACGATCCAGCCGCCCAGGCGGTGCTGTTCGCGCAAGCGGGCGCGCAGCATCTGCATGTGGTGGACCTGGACGGCAGCTTTGCGGGCCGCGCGGTCAATGCCGAGGCTGTCGAGGCGATCGTCGCGGCCTTTCCCGGCCATGTGCAACTGGGCGGCGGCATCCGCAATCGGGAGGCGGTGGAACGCTGGTTCGACCTCGGCGTATCGCGCATCGTCATCGGCACGGCGGCGCTCAAGGATCCGGACTTCGTCAAGGCGGCCGCGCGGGACTTCCCCGGCGGGATCGTGGTGGCGGTGGATGCGCGCGACGGCTTCGTCGCGACCGATGGCTGGGCGGAGAAGTCCGACATGCCGGTGGTCGACCTTGCCCGCCGGTTCGAGGATGCGGGCGTGGCCAGCCTGCTGTTCACCGATGTCGGCCGCGACGGCCTGCTCAAGGGCTGCAATATCGACGCGACCGTCGATCTGGCCCGCGCCACCGACATTCCGGTGATCGCCAGCGGCGGCGTCGCCGGGATCGCGGACATTCGCGTGCTGAGCCTGCATGCCGACGAGGGCATTGAGGGCGTGATCACGGGCCGCGCGCTCTATGACGGGCGGCTGGACCTGAAGGCCGCGCTGGCGGTGGCGCAGGCGGCGGCATGACTGTCCGCACCCGCGTCATCCCCTGCCTGGACGTCGCCAATGGCCGCGTGGTCAAGGGCGTGAACTTCATCGATCTGCGCGATGCGGGCGATCCGGTCGAGCAGGCAAAGATCTATGACGCGGCGGGTGCGGACGAGCTCTGCTTCCTCGACATCACCGCCACGCATGAGGCGCGCGGCACGATCATCGACGTGGTCCGGCGCACGGCGGAGGTCTGCTTCATGCCGGTGACCGTGGGTGGCGGCGTGCGCAGCCCGGAGGATGCCCGCGCCTTGCTGCTGGCCGGCGCGGACAAGGTCGCGGTGAACAGTGCGGCGGTCGCCCGGCCGGAGGTGGTGGCCGACATTGCCGACCGCTTCGGCAGCCAGTGCATCGTCGGCTCGGTCGATGCGCGACGGGTGGGCGACGGCCGTTGGGAAATCTTCACCCATGGCGGCCGCAAGCCCACCGGCATCGATGCGCTGGAGCATGCGGTGCGTCTTGCCGAACTGGGCGCCGGCGAACTGCTGGTCACGTCCATGGATGGGGACGGCACCAAGGCGGGCTATGACCTTGCCCTTACCCGTACCATCGCCGACGCGGTGTCGGTACCCGTGATCGCCAGCGGCGGCGTGGGCACCCTGCATCATCTGGTCGAAGGCGTTGTCGAGGGGCATGCCAGCGCGGTGCTCGCGGCCTCCATATTTCACTTCGGTCAACATAGCATTGCTGAAGCGCATCAGGCGCTGGCTGCCGCGGGCATCGCCGTTCGGGCCACCTGATCGACCCGGTTGCTCCGAAAATGTCGGTTGCCTTTACATTAACCAATGAAGGCAGATCGGTATTAACCATGACGGCCCCGCGAGGCCTGCAATTCGCTCGAATGGCACGATGCCTGCATCTCTTCGCCCACCTGACCTAATCAACAGCGGGGTGAAGATGATGAATGTGAACAAGCTGCTTCTGGCCGCCGGCGTGGTCGCTCTGATGGGTGCGGCGGCTCCGGCGGAAGCGACGTGGTGCTGGGGCAAGAAGTGCGGCGGTTCCAGCAGCTCCGGCGGCGGTTCGTCGTCCGGCGGCGCGCCGACGCCAGTGCCCGAACCGGAGCAGATGGCGCTGTTCGGCCTTGGCGCCGCAGCGCTCGGCGCACGGGTTTTCGTTGCCCGGCGCAAGCGCAAGTAAATTTTCGTTTGACGGCTCGCGCGCGTGGCGCTTCATGGCGCCATGCGCGCGACCCTTTTCGACCTTGAACGAACCATCCGTCAAAGGCGGAAGGCCGATCCCGACCAGTCCTATGTGGCGAGGCTGACCGCACGCGGCCGGGCCAAGATCGCGCAGAAGGTCGGCGAGGAGGCCGTGGAGACGGTGATCGCCGCCATGGCGTCGGATCGCGACGGAGCGATAGGCGAAAGCGCAGACCTGCTGTTCCACCTGCTGGTGCTGCTGGCCGATCTCGACATTTCCCTGGACGATGTGCTGGACGAACTCGACCGGAGAGAGGGCGTGTCGGGCATCGCCGAAAAGGCTTCCCGCACGGCCGACTGATCGCCCGTCGGGAAAGATATTGCGGCTTTGGCGTTTGTCCGTCAGCCTCTCAGCCATTGAGAGGACAGGAGGGCATATGTTCAAGACCCTGTTGGGCGGCCTGATCGGCGGCGTCACACTCTATATTGTCGGTTTCATCTTCTGGGGGACGCCGCTCAGCGCCCTCGCCTTTCACCGTGCGGAGGCCGCCGCGGGCAGCAACCTGCAGGCCGCCCTCGCGCAGGCGCTGACGCCATCCGGCACCGGCGTCTATGTGATTCCCGATCCGTCCACCGCCCAGGGCACCATCCTCTATGGCAAGGGTCCGGTCGCAACGATCTTCTACAATAATGGCGGATTTCCCGTGACTGACGCCAGCGCGCTGATCGGCGGCCTGATCCTGGCGCTGGTCGTCGGCGTCATCATCGCGCTGATGCTGCGGTTCGTGGACGCAGACAGCAGGATGAGAGCAACGGTCCTGTTCGCGCTGGCGGCGGTGCTGTGGCTGCATATCGGCCAGGCCGTGTTCAACCATGCGCCGTGGGGCTACATTCTTTATCTGGCCTTCAGCGATTTCGTCGCCCTGGTCGCGGCGGGACTGGTTGCCGCGAAAATCATGGAAAGCCGGCATGCGCCCGAAGCCCAATCTGTGAACCCCGATACGGTGCATTAGAGCGATTTCCAAGCGATCGGAACCGATCGCTGGTTAAGAAATCGCGGAAAACAAGGAAACCAGAGCGGGGATCTGATTCAATCAGATCGAAATCCGCTCTAAAGGGTCGGGCTATAGCCCCCGGCCCCCATCGCCTCTTCCGCCAGGCGGATCATGCATTCCGCATGTCGGCGGGCAACGGCCATTCGATCCTCGCCATAGCCGCCGCCCATGGTGCTGGCCAGCGGAATAGCGCGACTGCGCGCGCAGCGCATCACGGCGCGGTCCCGGCGGTCCAGCCCTGCGTCGCTGAGCGCCAGCCGCCCCAGCCGGTCATCCACATGCGGGTCGACGCCGGCCTGATAGAGGATCAGGTCAGGCTGGAAATCGTCGAGCGTTCGCGGGAAAACCTTCATCAACGCATCCATATAGGCCTCATCGCCCGTTCCATCGGGAAGGCCGATATCAAGTGTCGAGCGAGCCTTGCGCACGGGGAAATTCCGTTCCGCATGGATGGAGAGGGTGAAGATTTCGCTCCGTCCCCCAGTCATCACCGCCGTACCGTCGCCCTGATGGACGTCGAGGTCGAGGATCAATATGCGGTTCACCCCCCGCTCCTCGATCAGCCGGTGGGCGGCGATGGCAAGGTCGTTGAACACGCAATATCCCGCCCCACTGTCGGGCAGCGCGTGATGGCTGCCGCCCGCCGCATTGGCAGCATAGCCATGCTGCATGGCGAGCCGCGCCGCCAGCCACGTGCCGCCGGGCGACAGCATGGAGCGGCGCGACACCCGCTCCGTCACGGAAAAGCCGATGCGCCTTTCCTTTTCCCGAGGAACAGTCTGCGTCGCCACCTCTTCGACATAGGCCGGATCGTGAACCGCCTCTATCCACGCGCGCGGCATCGGGGCGGGTTCATGCACGGTAAAGGCTGTCGCCGCCATGCTCAGCGCTTCCATCACAAGCCCATATTTGTCGAAGCGAAAGGAACTGCCCTCTGTTGCCGGAGAGACATAAGCCGGATGGTGAACGACATGCAGCATCATCTTATCCGCTATCTTCGAGTTTGAACGATGCGGGCTTTGCGCTATCTGGTCCAGCATGAACCGTCCCGAATTGATCCGTTTTTCCATTATTTCCCTCCTGAGCGCTGTCGCGAGCCCGACAGTGGCGCAGCCGCCGACGGTCGCGCCGACCATCCCGGCGCCCTCGTCTCAACCGCCGGCGCCTCAGGTGATACTGCCGCCCGCGATGGTGACGCCGCCGCCCGTGCCACTACCGCAACCGACGGCAGCGCAGGAAAAATGGCTGAACGACTGGCTCAGGGGTGGCGCGGTTCAGGGGCTGATGGCGCGAGCCAGAGCGACCGAGACGCTCAAGGGCGATGCCCTTCTGTCCGCCGTGCTGGATCGAGCGAAGGCGTTGAGCACGGGCCGCGTGGACACCGCCGATTTCCTGGAGATCTGGGCTTTGCGGCCGGCGCGCTTCGATCCTCGCCCCGGCCTTGCCAAGGCGATCAGCGAGGACAGGCTGCCGCAATGGGCGCTCAGCCTGACGCCGCCCTATGCCGGCTATGACGGACTTCGCAAGGGCCTGGCCAATTACGAGCGGATTCGCGACGCGGGAGGCTGGCCGACCCTGACGGCGCACTCCTCCCCCGACGTCGTGCGCGCGCGCATCGCGATCGAGGACAAGAGCGTCACGCCCACCGAGAAGCTGGTTGATGTTCTGCAGCGGGCGCAGCGGCGCTATGGTCTCAATCCCACCGGCCTGCTCGACGCGCGGACGCTCAAGGAATTGAACGTGCCGGTGGACGACCGCATCGCCGCGATCATGGCGAATATGGAACGCTGGCGCTGGATGCCCCGCGAGTTGCCGGTTAACCGGGTGCAGGTGAACATCGCCGCGGCGGTGCTGACAGTGTTCGAGGGTGATGAACCCGTGACGTCGATGCGCGCCGTCACCGGCGCGCCGGACAATGCGACGCCGATGCTGTCGTCCAGCATCCATTCGATCGTCGTCAATCCGCCCTGGAACGTCCCCGCCTCCATCGCGAAGCGCGAATTGTGGCCCAAGGGGCGCGCCACGCTGATCCGGCAAGGCTACAAGATTGTCGGCACGCCGGAGACTGGCGAGCGGATAGTGCAGCCGGCGGGCCCCAACAGCGCGCTCGGCCGGTTGAAGTTCGACTTCAACAACCCGTTCGCCGTCTATCTGCACGATACGCCGTCACGGGCGAAGTTTTCGAGCTATGACCGATTGGCGAGCCATGGCTGCATCCGCCTGGAAAAGCCCGTTCCGTTGGCGGAACTGATGGTGGCCGGCAATCCCGATCTGGCGGGCAAGATCCAGTCGCTGATCGATACCGGCAAGACCCAGAGGGTGTCGCTGCCCAAGGAAGTGGCCGTGTACCTGCTCTACTGGACAGCCTTTGCCGGCAATAATGGCACGATGAGCTTCCGTTCCGATCCCTATGGCTGGGACAAGCTGCTGGCCGAGAAGATCGAAGCGTCCAGCCGCCGCGTGGATCCGACCGCCGCGCCCGCCACCTCCATCGCATCCAAGGATTGATCTTCATGCGCAAATTCGCCCTTGTCGCCCTCGCCGGCACGCTCGTCCTCGCCGCCTGCGGCAAGAAGGAGGAAGAGGCGCCAGTGACCAATAATCTGGTCGAGCCGCCTGCGGAGAACGTCATCCAGGAAGAACCCGTCGCGCCGGCGCCCGAGCCGAGCAACAATGCCGCGCCGGAACCCGCGCCGCCGCCCAGCATTTCCGAACAGCAGCAAATCGAGGACGATGCCGCCGCGACCGGCATGACCGCGCGCCTCGGCGGAGACGAAGGCGCCAACGCCACGGAATAGGACCCGGCGTCCCCTTCGCGATCGCCCCGCCCCGAAAAGGAGGCGGGACGGCGGTTTTACGGTCATTGCCGGGACTGACGGCGGGGACGACACTGCCCCGCCCTTGGACTGGCGCTGCTCCTTTGCTATATTGCGATTCATGGATCGTCGCAGTTTTACCAAGCTCGCTTTGAGCGGGCTGGCTTTTTCGTTTCTGGCCGACAGTGCGGGGCGCGCCGCTCCGCTGGGCGAAATGCAGCCGCAACCGGCTGTTCCCCCTGCGCCACGCCCGGCATCGACCGGACCGCTCGCTACCCAGCCCTATGCACAACTGCTGGAGCGCGCAAAGGCTGCTCTGGATCAGCACGGTCACATGTTCACCCTGCGCGACCGGGTCGCACTGGCCGATTTCAACGCGCCGTCACGCGAATTGCGCTTCCATGTCGTCGATCTGATCGGCGGCCAGACAAGCTCCTATCTCGTCGCCCATGGCCG
The DNA here is from genome assembly GCF_040676415.1 of Sphingobium sp. LSP13-1-1.1. Taxonomy (NCBI): domain Bacteria; kingdom Pseudomonadati; phylum Pseudomonadota; class Alphaproteobacteria; order Sphingomonadales; family Sphingobiaceae; genus Sphingobium; species Sphingobium sp. LSP13-1-1.1. Next base: position 385,871 of record NZ_JBEGHU010000023.1, read on the forward strand.
CGGTTCCGACCCGGAACATTCGGGCTGGCTCCAGAGCTTTTCCAATGAGCCCAATTCGATGGCGAGCAGTTCCGGTGCCTTCAAGACCAGCGAAATCTATGAGGGCCAACATGGCCGGGCAATGCGCCTGGCGGGCCTGGATCCCCAGAACAACAATGCGGAAATGCGCGCCATCGTTGTACATGGCGCCGATTATGTCAGCGAAAACCATATCGCCACCTGGGGCAAGATTGGCCGCAGCGAGGGCTGTTTCGCGCTTGCCCGCCATATGCTGCCGCAATTTATCGGCCTGATGGGTCCCGGTCGCCTGCTCTATGCCGACAAGATCGTGGGCATAGCGGCTTGAAGCGGGACTGACCTGGTTGAAATACGGCCTGCTCCCGCGACCCGCGCTACGGCGCAAGCCGATGCGGGAGCACGACTGAACCAAAGTACGAAAGCGGCGTCAGCCCGCTTTCGTACCCGTCATCGCCTCGATCGAGGGCTTGTTCATCGCATCGATGGTGCCGTCGCTCAGCATGGCCTTGCCCATGGTCAGCGCCTCGGCGGACAGGGCCGGGTCGTTTGCGGTCTGGCTGGCACCGATCAGCGCGGACAGCAGGATGTTCCGGGACACCGCATCCTTGCCATTTTCCGCGACTGACTTGCGCGCGAGGGCAAGGGCCTCCTCATAGAGCGGGTCCGCAGCCGTCTTGTCACCGCCGACCAGCTTCTGATTGCCCATCTGGATCAATATGCCAGCGAAGATATTGCGGCTGGCGGCGTCGGTCGGCTTCGCTTCCGCCAGCTTGCGCCAATAGGGCGCGGATTCGGTGTAAAGCGCGATCACCTTGTCCATCCGACCAAGCGCGCCCTGCGCCGCCGCATCTGCATAAAGCGCATTGGCGAGGAAATTCACATTGTCGATCCTGGCGGGATCGGCCTGCACCGCCGTGCGGATGGCGGGCAGTGCGGCTTCATATTTCGCGGCGGCGGCGGCATTGTCGCCAGCCTGCTGCGCGGTCTGTCCGGCGGTGAAATCAGTTACGGCCTGGTTGAAGGCGGCGATCTGTGCCGAGCTCATCTGCCCCGCGGCGGGAGCGGCCTGGGCCGCCTGCTGGGCCAGCGCAGGGGCCGATAGCGCAAGCGGCGCGGACAGGGTGATCAGGGCAAAGAGGGAAAAACGGGACAGCAAGATGGCGCACTCCTCGGTCATGCAACGAATGCGGGCGCGAGGGGATGGCCCGCCTGTTGATATTGAACGAAGACGCCGCGTCATTCCCACCCGGTCAGGCGCGAGTCGTCTCACAAAAGGCTCGTGCCATGGCAAATTCGTGCCTGCGCTGCGCTGACCGGGCCGCCGCCTCCTTGTCCTCGCCCCATTGTTCGACTTCCCATGCTTCGTCGATCTCGGCAGCCGTCCAGATCAGGTCGGCATCGTGGCCGCCCTCCACCACCGCCAGACCACAGACCAGCGAGCCGGACAGCGTCACCAGCGTCGAAAGGCCTGCAAGGGTGAAAGGATCAAAGGCCGTCACGACCCCCGTCAGCCGTGCCAGCGTCTCGTCGGGCTGAGCGACCGGAATGATACCCTGCGTCACCCGAAAGGCGACGTCGTAGCGCGCCATGGCCCATTCCAGCAGCGGGTCCCAGGCCGCCGACTCCCGGACGACAAGCTCCGTCGGACCTTCCGCGCGATAGCAGAGCAGGTCGCTCTCGGCATAGCGGGCAATCCCAGCGGCAAAGCTCTCCCGATTGGGCGCGATCTGGTCGATGGCCCCGTTGGCGAGGCCGGTGAACGGCATGGACCGGGGGTCGACCACATCGCCCTGCGCGCGCCATTCTTCCGCAACCGCTTCGGCAAGCCTATGGGTGGGCAACGCCAGCGGCTCACGAGCCGGCGTACGGACCGGGCGGCCGTCTAGGCGGATTTCAAAACCGGATTCGCCCGCAACGACGGCAGCATCCTGGTAGAAGCGTTTCATGATTGCGGCGGTTTCCTGAACAATGCGAGCAGCAGGCGCGGAACTATGACGAACTGGAACAGGCCGACGATGACGAAGATCGCGCCCATGGCCTTCGCCCTGTTTCCCTGCACCCAATGAAAGCGCTGCATCAGCACGAGAAAGCCGAACATCACCAGCAGCGCGCCCGACAGCCGGAACAGGCCAAGCGCGAAGAAGCGCTGGCGGGCGACCCGGTCCGGGTCCACGGGCGGAACGGGCGGAACGGGCGGCGTGCCTGTCATCGGGCATCCATATGGCAAGCGTGGATATGGCCGCGCAGTTCGGCGCTGTCCATGGCAACGCTGTGCGCCCCTGCGCTGACCAGTTCCTGCGGCGTGTGATAGCCCCAGCCGACGCCCAGAGCGCGCGTACCGGCAGACAGCGCCATGTCTATGTCGAAGCTGGTATCGCCGATCATCACCGTGCTTTGGGGCGTTGCCCCCGCCTCTGCCATGGCGGTAAGCAGCATGGAGGGATGCGGCTTGGAGGGATGGCGATCGGCGGTCTGCAACGTCACGAAATGGGCGTGGATGCCATGATGCCCAAGGCAGAGTTGCAATCCGCGGTCCGATTTGCCGGTAGCCACGCCCAGCAGCCAGCCATCGGCATCCAGTTCGCGGATCAGTTCCGCAATGCCGGGATAAAGGGGTTCCGACACCGCATTTTCGTGGCGAAGCTGCTGGAATGCCAGCTTGTAGCGGTCCGACAGATGATCATGATAATCGACCTCCGCATCGGGAAGCAGGCGCGCCATGGCTAGCGGAAGCGAAAGGCCGACCACCGACAGGATCGTCGCGCGATCCGGCGCGACCAGATTTTCGCCCTCGAATGCGCGGATCATGGCCGCGCAGATGCTGTGCTGGCTGTCGACCAGCGTGCCATCGCAATCGAATACGGCGAGCTTGTTGGTCATGACTTCCTGCGCGGCGCTCCGCCAGAACCACGCGCCCGCCGTTCGCCCTTGCGGTCCTTGCGGATCTGCTTGGCGTGGGCGCGGGCCGCCTTCTTCTCATCCTCCCGCGTGGGCGCGCGGGCGATTTCCTCGTCCAGCGGCAGGTCACCGGCGGAGAAGTCAAAGCCCAGCGAGGCAAGGCTGGCGGCAAAATGATCGGGCAGGTCGGCGCGCACGTCGACCCGGCCACCGTCGGGATGATCGACCCGGATGCGACGGGCGTGAAGGTGCATCTTGCGGCTGATCGTGCCGCTCAGAAAGGCCTCCTTGCCGCCATATTTGCCGTCGCCGACGATGGGATGGCCGATCGCCGCCATATGGACGCGCAACTGATGGGTGCGACCGGTATAGGGTTGCAGTTCGACCCAGGCGGCACGATTGCCCGCACGCTCGATCACGCGATAGCGCGAGCGGGAGGGAAGCCCCTCCTCCTCATCCACATGCATCTTCTCGCCGCCGGTGCCCGGCTGCTTGGCGATGGGCAGTTCGATCATGCCATCCTCGATGGAGGGCACGCCCATGACGATGGCCCAATAAACCTTGCGCGCCGTACGGCTGGAAAAAGCCTTGGCGAAGAAGGCGGCCGAGCGGGCCGTGCGCGCGATGAGCAGCGCGCCGGACGTGTCCTTGTCCAGCCGGTGGACAAGCTTGGGCCGCTGGTCAAGGTCGAACTCCAGCGCGTCGAGCAGGCCGTCGACATGATCTTCCGTCTTCGTGCCGCCCTGCGTGGCAAGACCGGGCGGCTTGTTGATGACGATGGCCTGCGCGTCGCGATGGATGACGAGCCCCTGGGCAAAGGCCGCCTGATCGTCCGTCAGTTGCGGGCGGACGCGTCTGGGCTTCGCGGTTTCGGGGGCCTTGGGCTCGGCAGGAGGGACACGGATGGTCTGTCCCTCGGCGACGCGGTCGCCCGGCGCGGCACGGGCGCCATCGACGCGCAACTGGCCAGTGCGCGCCCAGCGGGAGACGCTGTTGAAGCCGATGTCGGGCAGATGCCGCTGGAACCAGCGGTCGAGCCGTATGCCATCGTCATCCGCCGCCACGCGGAACTGCCGCACGTCCAGCGACACGCCCTTCGCCGGCGAAGAGGCGGCGGGCCGGGCGGCGGGCTTTGCCCCGGACGCCTTGGCGGCCGGCGCCTTTGCAGCGGATCGGGCGGCAGCCTTGGGCGCATCTGGCTTGCGGGCGCGAGCGGCCTTCGCCGCGCCGCGCGCACGGCCCGGAGCCGCAGCGCCCGGTTTGCGAGGGCCAGAGCCCTTGGCGGGAGGTCGGCCCTTCATGCGATGCTCCTCATAAAGGCCAGGCCGCCGGCCAACGCGCCCACCGCACCGATGACGGAAAGGACCACATAGGCGAGCGCGACGCCCATCTGCCCGCGCTCCATCATCAGCACGGTTTCCAGGCTGAAGGAAGAAAAGGTGGTGAAGCCGCCGAGCAGACCGACCGCCAGCAGCAGACGGATCGGCTCGCCCGCCGAGGTGTTGAAGCGCGCCAGCCACCCGGCGAGCAGGCCCATGGCGAACCCGCCAACGACATTTGCGGCGAACGTCCCCCATGGCCAGGACGCACCGGGCATCATGTGGAAAGCAAGACGCCCGGTCAGATAGCGCAAGGCCGATCCGACAGCGCCCCCTGCCATGACGAGAAAGATATTGGTCATGCCGCCCGCCCTAGAGCATTTTTGCAAGGCTTGGAAAGCGGTCATTGGCCTGAGGATGGCCACCGCGCTCATGAAGTGGATGGCAGCAGCGGCAGCTATGGGTGATGGCGAACTGAATCGTATCAGCCTGCCAAACGTCCTTGGTCAGCCGGAGTGAGGATTTGGTAATTCAAGTTTGCGTAGATAACGAACAACTTATCGAAGTGGGCCTGTTTGTTGAGAATGATCATCATCGCCTTGGCTGTCGCCGGGTGTAGCGGTTCGTCTGGCAAGGATATGCTGCCCCGAGACACAAGCTTCGGCACATTCTCCGGTGATGGCCCGTTCTTCATCAAAGAGGGAGACAAAACAGTCTTCAGCAGCCCCGGCGCAACCGACTATGTTGCCGTTATGGAACGAACGGATGCACCTGATGACAAGGTTATCGTCTATCGGTCCGCGAATGTCCTGAGAGAAGATAGATATCAGTTTGGTTGGACCCACACCAATATAACGGACCTGAAAAGCGGGATATCCATTCAATATTCTGGCCCGCCAAGGCATCGAGAGACGCTGATAATCAGTGGATCCGCAAAATCTCGTGGAACAACGGTTTATCTTGGCAAGCGTGAAGATACGGTTCTTGATGAAAAATGCCATATCTGGTCCTTCGACGGAACCGATCGGTATAGTGATAAATGTTTGACGGACGATGGGATTGTTCTTTGGCAGAAAAATTATGATCGCCGAGGGTCAATCGAAAGGCATTACAGGGCGGTTTCATTGGTTCGCCGCGCTTTGGGCCGAGATGAGCTTTCTGTTCCTGTCGACCTGCTGGAATGGCCCACATGGATGGCTCCCCTCGATCCGGATGCGAAGCACGGCCCCAATGACCAGGTCATCCTTTATGGGCGAAACGCCTGGAACGGAGCGTCAAAGGCGCAAATGATAAGACGCTTGGGAGACAACATCGCGACCTGGAAATGGGAACAGCGAAATCTCCGACAGATGCTGCTGAAATGGCCCGGCGCTATGGTGCGGTTCGACAGCGATGAAGACGGGGTTCCACTTGAACTTGCGATATCGCGAACCGGAGGAAGTTTGCTGTACTCACCTTCGAAATGGGAGGCCGAAAATCCCAGGAAATCCGAGTTTATTCGCGGCTACAGCTGTAGTTGGCGAACGACCATCCGTGCTTCCGAAGGCGACACCCGTGAGTGCAGGACAGCTAACGGCATGCTGCTGAAAAATGCCGACCGATATATCAGCCAAGTGACGGAGCTGACCGCCGCCTCCGCTTCCGTCGGCAAGCTGACAGAAGCTGATTTTCGACCGCCCGCCAAATGGCTGACCTTGGGTTTCTGGGCTACCCCGATTGTATCATCGCAGAAGTGAAATTTGAATCCACCCGACAATGGCCAAAAACACTCCCGACAAACGCATCAAGGCGTCTCGGTTTCGGCAGCTTTGGGCGCGGGCACCTTGTCCTTGGCGCTCAGCACGGTAGCGGGCGGACCTTTCTCTATCGCCACCGCCAGTTGGCCCACAGCCGCGCAATTGGCCTTGCACAGCCCTTGTGCCTGCGCGAGATTCTCCTTTGCCTTGGCAATGGCGCCCTTCTCGACCATCGCCTCGCCCTGGCCGACCAGGGCGGCGACGTCATTGGGCTCCAACAGCAGCGCTTCGCGATACAGCCGGATCGCCTTGCCTTGCAGCCCCTGCGCCCGCGCCACTTCGGCCAGTTCGATATAGGCCATGCGGTTGCGCGGATCGACGGCCAGCGCGCTTTCCAGTGCATCCGTGGCACCCTGATAATTACCCGTCTTGCGCGCCGCTTCCCCCGCCTTCTGCCATTCGACGGACAGCGGTGAAATCTGCGAATCCGGCCGTTGCGTCAGCCCAACGCTGGAAACGGTGGTCAACAATAGTGCCAGGGCGATCGAGGCGGGGGTAAAACGCATGCACAACTCCAGCCATGTTTCAGGCGCTGATTCCGTCCAAGTCTCGCGATTTTGCGGGCGCTTGTCCATCGACTCTTTCACGCTGCCCGTCGCAGCCGCGCGAAATAGAAACCGTCCGTCCCGTCATGCCCCGGCGTCAGCAGCAATCCGTCGCCATGGGGCCGGCCCATCGGCGCATCGAAGGGTTCGGCCCTCCATCCAACATGCCGTGCCAGGAATGCCCGCACCTGATCCCGCCCCTCCCGGTCCGTCAGCGCGCAGGTAGCGTAGACCAACAAGCCGCCCGGCGCCAGCAAGGGCGCGGCAAAATCCAGTATCCGCGCCTGCTCCGCCACCAGCCGGTCGAGCCGCGCGGGAGTCAGCCGCCAGCGCGCCTCCGGATTGCGGCGCCAGGTGCCGGTGCCCGAACAGGGCGCATCGACCAGCACCACGTCTGCACGGCCGTGCAGACTTTCCAGCGCGCCCGCCTCATGCCCCTGATCCAGCAGCAGCGTCTCGATGAAGGTGGCCCCTGCCCGCTCCGCCCGCGGATCAAGCCGCGAAAGCCGCGATCGGATGGTGTCGGCGGCGATCAGCATGCCCTTGCCCGCCATGGCGCTCGCCAGCGCCAGCGTCTTGCCCCCTGCCCCGGCGCAGAGATCGATCACGGTCATCCCCGGCTGCGCCCCGCAAGCGGCGGAGATCAACTGGCTCCCGACATCCTGCACCTCGACCTGCCCCCATTTCCAGGGGTCGCTCTGCTCGACCGGCGCACCTTCGGGCAGGCGCAGCGCGTCGGGCAGGCCGGATAATCTCACTGCATCGGGATAGAGCGGCGCAACCCTGTCAGGATCGGCCTTCAACCTGTTGACGCGCAGATCGACGGGCGCCCGGCCCAACAAGGCGTCCCGTTCCACGGGCGCCGCCAGCAACGGGTCGATCCAGCGGGGCACGACGCCCGCCGCCGATCCCGCTTCATCATCGGCAATCGGCGCCGGCGCATGGGTCGATCCGTCGAACAGCGCGGCCAGTTCCGGACGCTCGCGAGCCAGCCCGACCATCGCGGCGCGCCCATTGTCCGGACGCTCCGCCACGCGGCGCACCGCGTCATAGACATGGTCGCGCACCACCCGCCGGTCGCGCGACCCGGCATAGCGCCGATCCTTGAAATAGCGCGCGATCAGCGTGTCGGCGGCCGGGCCGCCATCCCGCGCCGACGATATGATGGCGTCGAGCAGTTCGATCGCGGCCTGGACTCGCGCGGACGGGGTCATGCGCCACGCCTCCGTCCCGCGAGGGGATCAGCATTCAAAATGGGATTACCGCGTCGGATAATTGGGGGCTTCCCGCGTGATGGTCACGTCATGGACGTGGCTTTCCGACAGGCCCGCGTTCGTGATCTGGACGAAGCGCGCCCGCTCCTGCAAATCCTTGATGGTGGCGCTGCCGGTATAGCCCATCGCCGCCTTCACGCCGCCGACAAGCTGGTGGATGACGTCCTTGGCCGGCCCCTTGAAGGGAACCTGGCCTTCGATCCCCTCCGGCACCAGTTTCATCTGGTCCTTGATGTCGGCCTGGAAATAGCGGTCGGCGGAGCCGCGCGCCATCGCCCCGACGCTGCCCATGCCGCGATAGCTCTTATAGGCGCGGCCCTGATAGAGGAAGGTTTCGCCCGGCGCCTCGGCGGTACCGGCGAGCAGCGATCCGACCATGACGCAGCCCGCGCCCGCAGCGAGCGCCTTCGCCACGTCGCCGGAGGTGCGCAGGCCGCCATCCGCGATCACCGGAACGCCGTGCCTGGCCGCTTCCTCCGCCGAATCCATGACGGCGGTCAACTGCGGCACGCCGACGCCAGCGACGACCCGCGTGGTGCAGATGGAGCCTGGCCCGATCCCCACCTTGACGCAGTCGGCACCGGCCCCGATCAGGGCCTTGGTCGCCTCGGCGGTGGCGACGTTGCCGGCGACCACCTGAACATGGTTGGACAGTTTCTTCACCGCCTCCACCGCGACGGCCACCTGCCGGCTGTGGCCATGGGCGGTGTCGATGACGATCAGGTCGCATTCCGCATCGATCAGCGCCTTGCTGCGTTCCAGCCCCTTGTCGCCGACGGTCGATGCCGCCGCCACGCGCAGGCGGCCCGATGCGTCCTTGGTCGCCTGCGGATAGGTGACGGCCTTTTCAATGTCCTTGACGGTGATCAGGCCGACACAATGATAATTATCGTCCACCACCAGCAGCTTTTCGATCCGGCGCTGGTGCAGCAGGCGCCTCGCCTCGTCCTGGCCGACACCGGTCTTCACCGTGGCCAGATTGTCATGGGTCATCAGTTCACTGACCGGCTGCGCCGGATTTTCGGCAAAGCGCACGTCGCGATTGGTGAGGATGCCGACCAGCTTGCCCGATGCCTCGACCACCGGAATGCCGCTGATCTTGTGCCGGGTCATCAGCATCTGCGCATCGGCCAGCGTGGCGTCGGGCGTGATGGTGATGGGGTTCACCACCATGCCGCTTTCAAAGCGCTTGACCGCCCGTACGGCGTCCGCCTGTTCCTCGACGGACAGGTTGCGGTGCAGGACGCCAAGGCCGCCAAGCTGCGCCATGACGATCGCCATGTCCGCCTCCGTCACCGTGTCCATGGCGGACGAGAGGATCGGGATGTTCAGCTTGATCGCGCGGGTCACATGGGTGCTGGTATCCGCCTGACTGGGCAGCACGTCGGATTCGGCGGGCTGCAAAAGCACGTCGTCGAAGGTGAGGCCGAGGCGGATGTCCATGTAAAGCCACTTTCTGTTGCGCGTCTCATGCGGGGCTGGGCATGATTGCTGGGGGATTCGTGGCGGCCCATGTAACCATTAAGCGGCAAAACAGCCAGACCCCCGAAAGCATTTTATTGCTGGGGAAGATCGGCGCCGCGCGGCATGCGCCGACCGATTCAATCGCCCAGGATCACGTCGACCCCCGCCCGCGCATGGATGCTGGTGCCGTCATAAATCGGCAGGACGTTCGCCCGCACGTCGACGATCATCTCCAGTTCGGTGCAGGCCAGGATCGCCGCCTGCACATTCTCCTTGGCGATATCGGTGAGTTCCGACTTCATATAGCGTTCGGACTCGCGGCTGACCTTCCCGATAGTCAGCTCATCATAGACGATGCGGTCGATTCTCTCCGCCAGTTCCATGTCGGGCGGCAGCAATGATATGCCATGCGCCACCAGCCGCTGGCGGTAGAATTTCTCCGTCATGACATTGCGCGTACCGATCAGCGCGGCCTTTTCGATGCCGTCGGCCTTCATCTTGCGTCCCACGGCGTCGGCGATGTTGATGATCGGAATGCCGACGCCCGCCTGCACCTCGTCATAGACGCGATGCATGGAATTGGCGCAGATCAGCAACGCTGCCGCGCCGCCCTGCTCCAGCCGCCGGGCCGACGCGGTCAACACGTCGGAAGCATGAGCCCACTCCTCCTCTGTGGTGGAGCGGCCTATGTCCGCGAAATCCAGGCTCTCGATCAGCAGCGGCGCGCTGTGCTGGCCACCCCGGGCGCGGTAAACGGCCTGGTTGATGATCTGATAATAGCGCGCCGTCGACGTCCAGCTAAGACCGCCTATCAGACCGAGCTTCTTCATGGATCCGCTTATCCCATACGCCGACAAGGCCGGACGGGCCTGTCCCTTGACGCAAACCGTTAGGGACGGCGCCCCGCATGGGCAAGCCCCTTCCTCTCCGCAAAGACGCAAAGCCGAATGCCGAAAAGACTGCCCGCCGCGCCCGCCAGTCCGCCCGCGACGGCCATCGGCATGTTTTCCATCAGGAAAGCGGATGCCGCCACGGCCCAGCCGGCAAAGCCGCTCACTACCGCCAGCGCTGGCCCCATTCCCGCCAGCAAGGCTCGTTTCGTGACCGCCCAGCCCGCCACCAGCGCGACGGCGATGCAGGCGAGGAGCCGGGCCGGATCCGGCGCCGCGATAAAGGCCGCCGTGGCTCCGCCCGCCGCCAGCAGCAGGACGGCGATAATGAGAATATGCCAGCGATCCGCCCGTCCGCCGCGCAACATGGCGGTCGCCCCTCCGCAAGCCATCGCCCCGCACGAGACGCCAGCGCCAATGCCGGTGGCGCCCACGATGCGCAGTCGATCGGACACATCGTCCAGCAGGCCGAAGGCGTGGGGATCGCGCAAAGCCGCTCCTCCGACCAGCACGGCAGCCAGACCGGCCAGGCCGACAAGACCGCTCATCAGCAAGGGGATCCGGGATCGGGGAATGCCACGACCCAATACAAGGCCCACGGCGCCTCCGGTGATCAACGCCGCGCAGATTTGCGGAAGAGCCATGACGTCATGGGTATAGAGGGCCAAGGCCGCTGCGACCATCAACGCGGCAGCCGCCAGATGCGTGCCGCGCCGGAGATCACCCGCAATCGAGACCAGCAACGCCGCCGCCGATAATATGGCGGACAGCGACCAACCGACGAGGATCGTCGCGTTCGCGCCTTCCATCATGGCCCCGGCGGCACGTCCAGCCGCTGCGCTGCCACGAAACCCCCACAAAACGCGGCGCTGCCCGCGACGATCGACAGGAGGCCCAGTGTTCGAGCGATGCTGCTGCCCGCTTCCGCCGAGACGATCAATCCGCCGACAAGAATGGCGGACGAGAGCAACTGAAGCACGAAAACGAGCGCCCAGCCGTCATCAGGCCGCGCCCGCGATGAGACGAACGCCCCGACAATGGAAGCCGCCAAAAAGGAAAGGAGAAGGAACGGGATCATCTGCTCCCCCCTCATGACGGGATTCCGGGACCGGCAGTCCTGTTGCTCTGGAACCGCAGCGGTCAGGTGGAGGAACGAACCGCCCTGTTCAGGAACAGGCCAGATGTCCGGGGAACTGGGACCGCATTGCGCGAACTGCAGGCGACACGCTCCGGATCCAGTCGTCGCATCAGTTTCAAGCGGACATTCAATGCCCGCTTTTGCGCAGAATGCCCTACCTGGCGATCAGCAATATGACCAATGCCGCGACCAGGGCGCAGGCGATGGTTCCCCATTTGATGAGGGCGACAAACCCTTCATAGGTCTGGGTTGCGCTCTTCATATTGCCGTCCGAAGCCATGCACTGTCCCTCTCTGTCCGTTTCGCGGGCATCCTCTTATCGTCAAGCCTTGTCCCCCTCAAGCCTTCAGCGAACAAGAAAATTTTTGCGGTTAAGGCGGTCTTTACCCCTCCTCCCTAACTTCAGCGCCAGTTCGCATATGAGGGGTAAGGATGGCGCGCGACGGCATTCCCATGCTGATGTTGATCGACGACGAGCCGGCACAGCGCAGGCTGGTGTCCGCTCTCGCCGCCAGGGCGGGATGGCGCACCATCTTCGTCAATGACGGCGATACCGCGATCGCGATGCTGGGCACGCAGGATGGAATGCGGCTGGATGCCGTCCTGCTCGATCAATGGAGCCCGAATTATGAGCCGGCAGGCCTGATCCGAGAATTGCGGGCCCGTCGCCCGGCACTGCCCCTGTTGATCCTGACCGCGCACAATAATGTCGCCGTAGCGGTGGAAGCGATGCGGGCCGGCGCGACCGACTATCTTGCCAAGCCGATCGCGCCTGAAAGGCTGCTCGCCGCGCTTAACGCCACGCTGAATGGGGAGCATGGCAAGGGCGAATTGCGCCCGCTGACGGAGAAGATCCCCGCCGCCCTCTCCTTCGAGGACGTGGTCGGCGCCGCACCGCAGTTCCGCGCCGCGCTCGCCATAGCGGCCAAGGCGGCCCGCGCCCGCGTGCCCGTGCTGATCGAGGGCGAAAGCGGCGTCGGCAAGGATGTGATCGCCCGCGCCATCCACGCGGCGTCGCCCCGCCACAAGCAGGCCATGATCACCGTGAATTGCGGCGCCATCCCTGCCAATCTGGTGGAATCCGACCTGTTCGGCCATGAACGCGGCGCCTTCACCGGCGCATTCGACCGGCAGATCGGCAAATTCGTTGCCGCCGACATGGGCACGATCTTCCTCGACGAGGTCAGCGAAATGCCGCTGGACGCGCAGGTCAAGCTGCTGCGCGTGCTCCAGGACGGCGAAGTCCAGCCGATCGGCGCGCGCCGCCCGATCCATGTCGACGTGCGCGTCATCGCCGCCACCAACAAGCGCTTGCATGACGAGATCGAAGCAGGGCGCTTCCGCGAAGACCTTTATTACCGCCTCAACGTCGTGCAACTCACCATTCCGCCGCTGCGCGAGCGGTTGGGCGACGTGCCGGCGCTGTGCCGCCATCTGCTTGCCCGCATCGCGACGCAGCCGGGATTGCGCGGCCTTGGCCTGACCGACGACGCGCTGGCCCTACTGATGCAGCATGATTGGCCGGGCAATGTGCGCCAGCTTCAGAACGCGCTGTTCCGCGCCGCCGTGCTGTGCGAGGGCGATGCCCTGACACCCCAGGATTTTCCGCAGATCGCCGCGCAGATCCGCGGGCGCGCCCATGGCGATGCGCCCCATGGTCGGCTGCGCATCGTGCCGCAACCGCATCGGGAGGTCGCGGGCATTACCCTGTTCGAAGGGGACGGCCATATCCGCCAACTGGCGGAGATCGAGGCGGACGTCATTCGGTTGGCCATCGGCCATTATCGCGGGCGCATGACCGAAGTGGCCCGGCGGCTAGGCATCGGTCGCTCGACCCTCTATCGCAAGTTGGCGGAACTGGGCATCGACAGCGCCGCCTGACCGGCCACCGGTTCGGACTGAACGCCCCGCACCGCCATCACCCCATCGCGCCGTGATCGGTTGCGACGTTGAATTATCGCGGCACCTATGCTTTGGGAGAGCGATGAAAAGCGCCACCCTCGCCGCCACCTCGTCGCTCGTCCTGCCCCTGCTCCTGCTGGTCGCCTGCGGCCGCGCGGAACCGGTGGAGGATCTGCCGAGCCAGGACCAACTCGCCGCCGCCGCCAATGCCGCCGCCGCCAAGGCGATGGCCGAGGCGAAGGCGGACACGCCCGAATCGCGCAATTACGTCAATGTCGAACGGGGCTTCTCCATCACCTTCCCGGAAGGCTGGCAGAAGGATGCGGCTTCCAGCAATGCGGACGGCGTCGTCTACCAGGATCCCGGCGCAGGCGCGGACGTCCGCATCTTCTGGCAGAAGAAGGACGGCGACCAGACACTGCAACAGATCGTCTCGACCGTGAGCGAGGGCTCCGAAGGGGTGAGCGGCGATTATATCGGCGACAGGGAGTATCGCGGGACAGCCAATGACGGCGAAGGCAACAATGTCGCGCTGCGCATGATTCAACAGCCGGACGGTTCGATCGTCACGGCCAGCTTCGTCTATCCCGAAATGCTGAGCGAGCAATATCAGACCATGGCGGAAAAGACGCTCGACAGCCTGCGAATCTTCGCGTCCAAGGCCCAGACGCCCGAGGGCGCCGCGGTTCCGGCGGCGGCGGACAATGCAGGCACGCGCTGAGCCGGCCGGTCATGCCATGACCAGCCGGGGAAGGCTGATCCAGCCGCACCCGACCCTGAAACGGCATCAATAATCCTTCGAATAGCGCAAATTGGCCGATGATCCCGCATTCGTGCCTGTCTTCGACAACAGGCTGAGCGTCTTGGACAGGGAGATTTCGAGCTGGGTGGCGGTGAAGCCCTTGGGATCGGTGATCACCTCCACATAGATGTTGTTGGAGATATGCTGCCCGACCGCGAGCGACGTGCCGCGCCCGGTCGCCTCATCCCCACCGACAATGCCGATGCGGTCCACGCCCGACGCATTTTGCAGCTTGCCCATCGGATTGAGTCCGCCGCCGCCGCCGCGCAGCCCATTGAGTGCCGCCGCCAACTGGATCGCCTGGGTGGCTGACAGATTCGCCACATTGTCCCCGAACAGGATCCGCGCCAATATCTCGTCCTGCGGCAGCGTCGGCGTGGAAACGAAGGCGATGTCGGGCCGCTGCGCCGAACCGCCCACGGCGATGCCCGCCGTCACATCGTCGATCCGCGTTTCGGCGCGGATCGCCAGTGTCGGGTTCATCATCGGCCCGTTGAAGGTGATGACGCCCTGCTCCAGATCGAACTGATGGCCTGAGAAGCTGTAACGGCCGCGTATAACCTCTATCTTGCCGACCACGCGCGGATCGGTCGCCGTGCCGGTGACGCGCATGTTCGTCTTCCATTCGGAATCGAGCCCCATGCCGGTCACGTAGATTTCGTTATCGGCCCGCACGCGCACGTCCAGATTCCACGCCGTCGGTTTGGCGGCCGCCTGCCGTGCGGCCACGCGGCGGTCCAGCAGGTCGGTCCCCTCGCCCTTGCGGCGCACGCCTGTCAACTGCCGGATGTCGCTGCCCCCCTGCCAGGCGACGCGATAACGGGTTTCGGGAAGCGACAGGTCGCCCTTTATCAGGCCGCCGGTGGTCGGGCCGTTGGTGATGGAGAGCGTGCCGCTGACGACGCTGGTGATCGCCTCACTGCGCGCCAGGCGGGCGCGGTTCAGCTTCACGGCGATGTTTATCGGATAGCCGCTTTCCGCCGCCAGTCCCACCGTGCCGCTGGCCTGCACCGTGCCTTCGCCCGCCCGCCCGGAAAAATCGCGCAGGTCCAGCCGGTCATTGGTGAAGCGCCCGTCCAGCCGCATCTGCGTGACGCGCGTCCCGAACGTCTCATTTTCATAACTCAGCGCATTGGCGCGGACGATGCCGTTGAGGCTGGGCGCGGTCAGCCGTCCGCCAAAATCCGCCGCGACCGCGATCGGCCCGGTCAACTGCTGGTCGGCCAAGCCCGCAAAGGAGAAGAGCACATCGGCCGGCCCGGCATAGCGGATGCCGCCGCCCAGGGGGGCGGACGCAAGCTGTTCCGCCCAGCCGGCGCCCGGTCCCGGCGGCGCCAGGGTCGCGACGAAGCGCCCAAGCGTCGCATTGCCCCGCCGGATAAGTCCACGCATGTCCCCGCCCGCGCTCGACAGCTTGCCTTCGATCGCCATGGATACTGGATCGGAAACGGCGGTCAGGCTGGACCGGCGGAAGTCGGTGATCGCAAGGCGCGTGGTCGCGGTCGGGAAGGCGGACCCATTCTGCGCGAAATCCAGCGTGCCGGTCGCTTTCCCGCCAATCCCCAGTCCCGGCGAGGCCATGTTGACGATGGCCAGGTCAAAATCCTTGAACCGCGCCTGCATCGCCATTTGCTGGCCGAAATGCCCGGCCAGGTCGACGCGCCCCTGCGGCAGCACCAGCGTCGCCGGGTCAAGACGATATCCGGCTTTCTCGACGTGGATGATCGCCGGCCGGGCGAAGCGGAAGGAGACGTTGCTCGCCCGCCCCTCCAGCGCGACGGCATAGAGGGTGGGTCGCAGCGCGGCATTCATCGCGATGGAGAAAGGCACGCCGGTCGATCCGTCCGCCACCAGTTGCGCCCGTCCGCGCCCACCGCGATAGTCGACCCGCGCCCGCGCCTTGCGCACGACATAATCGCCATAGGCCGCATTCGCCATCTGCACATCGGCGGTGATCTGCGGCTGGTCGGCCAGCACCATGTTCGCCGTGATCAACGCCCGGCCGATCACGACATCCGCTTCGCCCGGCAGTTTGGCATTGCTGGCGGTGGCGTTCAACTGCGCGCCCTGCGCCTTGCCCACCGCCGTCAGGCGAACCGCGCCGGTCACGCCGGAACCGCTCATGGCAAGCTGCCCGGTAAAGGGACCGGCGGCGCTCTGCTGCACGCGACCGTTCATGTCGATACCGGCGAAGCGCGCCTTGGCTATGTCGATGGTGAGCGGCCCCTTGGCGGTATGGATCAGCACATTGGCGAAGAACGGGCCATAGGCCGACCCGCCGGTCGCTTCGAGCCGATAGCCCGCCGCCTCGCCATTCAATTTCGCCACCACGTCATGAAGTTGCACGCCGACATTGGGCCTTGCGGCGCGGAGCACGGCATTGGGCCGCTCCATCGTGCCGCGCACGGTCAGCGCCAGCGGCCCATATTGGTTCGATGTCGCCCTGGCGTCGAAGGCGATCCGACCGTCGGTGTCATAGCTGCCCGAACCGCTGTGGATCCGGAAGTTGGGCGCTGCGCCCTTCAAGCCGTTGAGCGTGAACCTGCCCTCCGGCGTCATGCCGATGGTGCCGGAAGCAACGGCATTGCCGCCCAGGAAATCGCGAACCGATGCATTGTCCCAGCGCGCCGTGCGCACGCCGAAACGGCCGGACAGGCCGAAGCCGCCCTTGGGCCCTGGAACCAGTTTCACATCGGTGTTGAGATTGACGATGCCGACCCCGTCGATCCTGTAGTCGTTGACCCGGCCCTTGAGCGCGCCGCGATAGATGGCATTGTCCATGTCCGCCAGAACGATGGCCGTGGCGTCCACCCGGTCGCTGTCGATCTTCAGATTGTCGCTGATGAGCTTGCCCGCGGCATAGGCGAAATCGCCCTTCACACGCAGATTGTTGAGCAGGCCGCCCGCCGCCGCATTGAGACCGGTGACGCGGCTGGCGGTGGCGCTTACCGGAATGCGGATGCGGTCTGCATCGATCACCGCGCGCCCGCTGGCCTTCAGATTTTCGATGCCCGTGGCGTCGAAGGCAATCTCCTTCGCCGTGACGTCATAATCGATGAAGGGCGTCGCCATCGGCCCGTCCAGGATCACCGAAGCGCGCACGTCCCGGCCTCTCACCTTCTCCATGATCGCGCCGGGCGTGAGCAGGGCGGCGTCGATCCTGAGCGCGCTGAACCGACTTTGGCCCAGGTCGACCAAACCCTGCGCGGTGGCGGACAAGGCGGGGGATTTCAACGAACCCTTGAGGTTCACGCGCCGCTGGTTCAATCCCGCGAACATGTCCAGGTCGAGCGCGGGCGCCGTCAGCCGGTCGACCGTCCCGGCGAAGACCAGTCCCGGCCGCAGCGGTCCCTTCGCCGTGAAATTGCCGTCGCGGGCGGCAAGCGCGACATTCGCCAGCTCGCCTTTGCCCGACGTCGCGACCAGCCGCCCGTTCCACGCCTGCCAGGTGCCCTTCCCGTCCAGCGTCGCGGTGAAGCCGTCGGTAAGGCCGCTCATCGCCGCGATCACGCCGCCCTTGGGCGCGGTCAGCATACCCTTCATGGACAGGCGATTTTGCTCGGGCACGGCGTCCAGCCTGGCCTGAAGACGGTCACCGCTGTCCACCACCGCATTGGCCGACACTATGGCGCGACCGTCGGCGATATGAGTCACGCCGTCGATCGCAATCTCCCGCTTCTGGCCGATCACCGGCCTGGCGACGAGGAACCTTGCGATCTTCAGCCGGTCGACATCGATGTCGAGGTCCGGCAGGATCGGCGCATTGGGGTCGCTCTGCGTCACGTTGAACTGCGGACTGCGCGCCAGCACCACCAGCGGGCTTTCCAGCAGCCGCACCGAAATATGGTTGTTGATGTAGCGAAAGGGACTCCACACCATATGGACGCGCGGGGATGCGGCGAACGGCCCCTTCGGGTCGCGCAGCACCAGGTCGTGGATCACCATGTCGCTGTAGATCGACCCCTCGATCCGGCCGACCGATATGCCCATGCCGGATTCCAGCTTCAGCCCGGCGATCTGACGGATCAGGAAGGCCTTGCCCGGCTGGCTGTTCAGGAACAGCAGCAGGCCGGCGACCAGCAGGACGAGGGCTGCGACCAGTCCGACGACCCACTGGAGGATCTTCTGCCACAGCGGGCGCCTGGCGATGACGGTCGGGGTTTCCTCAGCCATCAGAATGCCTGCCCGATGCCAATGTAGAGCGCGAATTTGGACTCGCCCGGCTGCCGGTTGATCGGCATGGCTATGTCGGCGCGGAAGGGTCCGAAATTGGTGTAGAAGCGCCCGCCGACGCCCGCGCCGTAACGGATGTTGGAAAATTGCGGCATGGAGCTTTCATAGACCTGACCCGCATCGACAAAGGCGACCACGCCATAATCGCCGAAGCGGTAGCGGCCCTCGACCGCGAATTCATTGACGGACCGGCCGCCTATGGGGTCGTTGTTCGCGTCCTTGGGCCCCAGTTCCTGATAGCCATAGCCGCGGACCGACCCGCCGCCGCCCGCATAGATGCGCCGGGAAGGCGCGACGTCATCCCGGTTCACCCCGCTGATGGTGCCGACGCGCGTGCGCGCGGCGATCACCAGGCTGTCCGACAAGGGATAATAGCCGGTAAGGTCGAAAGTCGCGCGCAGATAGGGCGAAAAGCTGCCCTGCAACGATCCCTCCGGCTCGGCCCGCAGATTGGCGCGGAACCCCCGTGTGGGATTGAGCAGGTCGTTGGACCTGTCGTAACCAAGCTGCAGCGGCAGGCCGCCGATGAAATAGGTCCGCCGCACCTTGTCCGCCGTCGCTGGATCGACAACCACCTGTTCGTTGGTCAGCAGGACTTCAGCGCCATAGCTGTAGGTCCAGCGCTTCTGGAAGATCGGTGTCGACTGGCGCGACCAGCCGATGTTGAGGCCCGCCGTATAGGCTTCATAGGCATCGTAATTCTGGTGGTTGAGCGTGACGCCAGCCTGGAAGGTCTTGTCGCGCTTGCCCGCATTGGAACGGCGGAAGGTGCCCGACGCGCCCTGTTCCTGCGTTCCGGCGATCACGCTGGCGATCAGCGCGCCCTCGGGCGGGAAGAGGTTGCGATGGGTCCAGCTTCCCTCGGCGCGGAAGCCCTGGCCCGTGCCATAGCCCAGCTCGCCCGCCAGCGTGCGCGGCTTGCCTGCTTCCTGCGCGACCGTCAGGTCGACATATTCGGTGCCGTCGGGCCCCGGCTCGTTCGTCCTGACCGGATCGACCGAGATGCTGGAAAACAACCCCGTCGCCACCAGCGCCCGGCGCAGGTCGTCCACCTTGCGGCTGTCGTAGAGCTCGCCCGGCTTGAACCGGCTGATGACCTTCATATGATCGGCGCCGAACGCCTGCCTTTCGCCCGTGGTGGTGATCCCCCGGAACGATCCGCGCGGTCCCGTCTCCACCGGCAGGGTATAGTCTCCCGTCGTGGTTGCGGGATCGAGCAATATGTCCCGCTGCCCCAGCTTGGCGAAGGGATAGCCATTTTCCGGCAGCTTGACGCCGACATTGGCCTCCGCCCCCTCGACCGCGGCCGCGACGATATAATCGCCGGTCCTGAGCGGCAGGCTGTCGCGGATCAGGCCAGGCGGCACGGTCTGCCCGGCGTTGATCACAATGTCCCCGATCCGGTAGCGCTTGCCCGGCGTAACCGAGATGACCGCCTTCAACGCCCCGTCATTCGCCTGGTCGAGCGATGCGAGCGCGGTCGCATCATAATAGCCTTCCGAATAGAGCAGCCGTACGGCCAACGCCTCATCCTCATGGGCGCGGGCCTGCACCATGGCCGCCGTATCAGCCTTGCCGTCGCCATCGATCAGGGCGGAAGAATCGCGAAACGCCGGCTCCAGACCCGTCTTGCCGAAGCCATCCACCACGACCGAATAACGTACCGCCTGCGTCTTTTCATCAGGGTTGTTGTCGGTCGCGACCTGTACCGGAACCTGCACGCTGTCGAGCGGGGGCAGCGGCTGCGCCAGTTCACGCTCCTCCTGCGGCTCGGTCGGCGGAGGCAATTGCTGCGCAGCGCCGGCTGCCGGCATCTGTTCATCGATCCACTGATCGATCGAGGGCAAAGGCGCGCTTTTGTCAGCGGGGGCCTCTTCCACGCCGGGCAGGCGCGCCTCGAACTCGCTATCGGGCAGGATCGGTTCTTCCTGCTGTTGCGGCGGCGGCGTCTGCGCCATCAGTGGAAGGGAAGAGGACGCCATCATCATCAGACCCAAGGCTCGCCGGACCCGCTTCTGCCTTGAACCCATGGAAACCGCTTTGCCCCTTTTGCCCTTCGCCCATGCAGGGCGGGAACAGCCAATACGCGCAGCGGGTTGCCAAAGTTCCGCCCGCGTCATGAAGAGGGGTGCTTCCTTCCGAATCCCAACCGGTCTAGACCGGCCGCATGACCATCGCGCTCAACATCACCCGTTCTATCCTTGGCCAGCCCTGGCGGTGGCGCGGGGGCAATGGCGACGGGCGCGATCCCGGCTATCGCCCGGATGATCTGGTCACGCAATTGCTGCTGGCGCGCGGCTGCCCGCGCGATGCGGTAGAGGCGCATCGCAACCCCACCATCCGCCATTTCATGCCCGACCCCAGCCTGTTCCGCGACATGGACGCCGCCGCCGAACGGCTGGCCGATGCGGTGATGCGCGGCGAGGATGTGCGCATCTTCGGCGATTATGACGTGGACGGCGCGACCAGCGCAGCGCTGCTGATCCGCCTGCTGCGCGATCTGGGACTTGCGGCGCGACCCTATATCCCCGACCGGCTGATGGAAGGCTATGGCCCATCCGGCGAGGCGCTCGTCAGGCTGGCGCGAGAGGGCGCGACGCTGATCGTCACGGTGGACTGCGGCGCGCAGGCGTTCGACGCGCTTGCCATGGCCAAATCGGCGGGCGTCGATGTCGTCGTCGTCGACCATCATAAATGTGCCGCCGCCCTGCCCGAAGCGTTGGCGCTGGTGAACCCCAATCGCCTTGACGAAGCGGAAGAAGCAGCAGCGCATGGTCATCTGGCGGCGGTGGGCGTCGCCTTCCTGCTCGGTGCGGCGTTGATCCGCGTGCTGCGCGGGCGCGGCTGGTTCGCCCAACGCGCCGAGCCGCCGTTGATGGAACTGCTCGACATCGTCGCGCTCGGCACGGTGGCGGACGTGGCGCAACTGAAGGGGCTCAACCGCGCATTCGTCGCGCAGGGCCTCAAGATCATGGCGAAGCGCCGCAATATCGGCCTTTCCGCCCTGATCGACGCCAGCCGCCTGACGCGGGCGCCGCTTTGCCATGATCTGGGCTTCGCGCTTGGCCCCCGCATCAACGCCGGCGGACGCGTGGGCAAGGCGGATCTGGGCGTGCGGCTGCTCACCACCGAAGACCCGGCGGAGGCGGCCAGCATCGCCCGGGAACTGGATCAGCTCAACGAGGAACGCCGCGTCATAGAGGCGGCCGTGCAGGCGGAGGCGGAAGAGCGTCTTGCCGCGCAGGGCAATCGGGCGGTGGCGCTGGTGTCGGGCGCAGGCTGGCATCCCGGCGTGATCGGCATAGTCGCAGGACGCATCAAGGAGAAGGCCGGACGTCCCGCCATCGTCGTCGCCATCGATGAGGATGGTACCGGCAAGGGATCGGGCCGCTCCATCTCCGGCGTCGACCTGGGCGCGGCGGTCCTGGCGGCGAAGGACAGCGGCCTGCTGGTCGCGGGCGGCGGCCATGCCATGGCTGCCGGCCTGACGGTCGCGGCGGACAAGATCGATGCGCTGGCCGACTTTCTCGACGAGCGCCTTGCCAATGCGGTGGCGAGGGCGCGGGACAACCGCGCGTTGCTGATCGACGCCGTGCTGGCGCCTGCGGGCGTCAATCCGGACTTCGTCGCCGCCATCGACGCCGGCGGTCCCTATGGCGCGGGATGGCCTGCACCGCTCATCGCGTCCGGACCGATGCGGGTGGTAAAGGCGGACATCGTCGGCAACGGACATTTGCGCGCCATCATGGCGGGCGATGACGGCCGCTCGATCAAGACCATCGCCTTCCGCCAGGCGGAATCCGATCTGGGTCAGGCCATTCTTGGCGCGCCCCGCGACCGGCGCCTGTGGATCGCGGGCCGGGCGAAGATCGACGATTGGGGGCCGCGCCCCGCCGCCGAACTGCATCTGGAGGATGCCGCCTGGGCCGATTGAGCAGCGGATCGGCAATTTTTTGCCCTGCGTCATTTTCATGACGAAAAGGGGGTTGACCGTTCCGGAGCCACCGCCTAATGCCCGCCTCGCTTCGCAGCGACGCCCAAGCGAACCTGCTGTGGCCCCTTCGTCTAGCGGTCTAGGACGCGGCCCTTTCACGGCTGAAACACGGGTTCGATTCCCGTAGGGGTCACCACCCAGCATTTGCTGGGTTTTTTCATCTCTGCTTAGATCAGTTCCCCCAGTTGGTGGGGGAACAGTTCCCCCACCTCCCGGTTTGCAGTGCCCGTCGGAGGGTATCTGCGCTATTAGCCAATGTTCTTTTTCAGCCACTCAACGCCTGGTGCCTTGCAGTTGCGTGTTGCCCACATTGAGCCGGTCTTCACCTCGATCACCGCGACAGAATCGTCGCTGTCGGTGACGGTGTTCAAAACATCGCGGACTTGGATTGCGGTTCCCGTAAGAGAGACAATCCAAAGCGATTCTAGCAGGCGAACCGCGCCCCAGTGCTGGAGCTGATTCCAGAGCGGTTGATAGTTTCTGCCATTGTGCAGGTCATAGGAGATCATGAAATGGGCCATGGCTTACAACCCCAACTCGGTGGTGACCCACTGGAAGGAGCGCTCGCCGATCGGCTTGCTCGTGATCTTGATGAACTTGCTGTTGCTCACCGTCTTTCGCAGACGGCTGCTGATCGCCTTCGCTGCGCTGTGGCTGATGTAGTCGCGGACGCTCCCCATGACGTCTTCGAAGCGATCTTCTCGACCACAGTCGGGACAGGTCACCTTGTCGTCAGGTTCGGGATTCGCGACAGCTTTAGCAGGGCTCTTGCACGAGCCGCAGAGGATAGTGTGTGTAGTCATAAGGTTATTCGAGCTTTCAATTGAAGCCCGAAAACCGTTGACGACCTAATCGCGGTTGTATAGTTTTCTACATCGTGATCACGACCGTTGACAGCTTTCGGGCAGTTGACGTTTTCCAAAAAGGCCGGTGCGGAGTTGCTGCTCTGCATCGGCCGTTTTTGTTTCTAGCCCGATTCGAGTTGTGCCACAAGCCCATAGAGCGATTTTAAGGCGCGTAGGGCGTCAATTAGGCGACTGACGCCTCCTATCCCCACTCACGCTCACTTTCGCGCCCCTGGGGCCGTTTAAACGGAGTTCTTGCCATGTTTGTTGCCGGGATGTGCTTTAAAGGTTCTTAGTAGGGTTTCTAAATCCCTAATGTTCGTTGCCTGTTCGCCTCTGCAACTGTTGCAGAACCTACCGCCCCATCTTCAACGGCGTGACGCTGCTCATCTTTTCTGAGGCACCGACCGCGATCATGTAGGCGCGCGCGCGTTTGCCGTAATGGCGGACGGTCTCGGGCGTCATGCCCAGAATAGCGCCGACGTCGGTGTCGCTCAGGCCGGTTTCCAGAAGGTAGCAGCAGGCGTTCTTGCGTAGCCCGTGGAAGGTGTAGAGCAGCTGGTTTTCATCATCGACATGGCCGAGGTCATGCATCAGGCGGCGGATGCGCTCCTGAATGCGATCTTCGCTGCTGAACGGGCGGCCCGACCGATCGTAGAGGAGGCTGACGGCCTTCTTCTCAACCTTCGCGATCTCCTCGCGCCACCAGGGGTGAACCGGCACCGCAACGTCGACATCGGTTTTTACCTGGCTCAATTCCATGATGCCGCCAGATATCCAGTTATGGCGGATGCGGATCACGTCGCTTACGCGCTGGCCGGTGCAGAGGCCGGTGACGATGGCGAGGCGCAGCATCGGGCTGGCGTGTTCCAGCGCTTCGGCCAGTACCTCGCGGGGCCATGGCTCATGTTCGCCGATCGGCAGCGGGGCGATGCTGTCGGCCGGATTGTCGCCCCGCCAATCGCGCTCGCACGCGTAGATGAACATCAGCTTCAGCACGTTCAGCCAGTTGTTGGCCTTGCCCGGCTTGTCAGCCATAGCGTCGCGCAGCTGATAGACGTGCGTCGGCCGCATCCCGGCGACTGACATATCGCGCACCTGCTTGTCCTCGCCCGATTTCAGCCGGAAGGTGAAATCCTCCGCCTCGAACATGGCGATGTACCGCAGATAGTTCGCCATGGTGTTTTCGGAGAGCGCCTTGGTGCCCTTCTTGCGCTTCTTCCGCGTCCATCCTGCGGCCAGCGCGGCGCGGAATTCCTTAGCCAGCGCGCCGAACGAACCCGGCATGGGGGTCCACCGCTGCGCTGCGCGGTCGTCGGCCTGCTGGGCCTCGCGGTTGACGCGCTCCAGCTCCTGCGCGAATCGGGCGTCGGACGGATCGGGAAGCCGAACGTAGCGATCCTTGCGCTTTCCATCGGCGTCGTAATAGCGGAAGCGCCTGTAAGTTAGGCCCTTCTTTTGGCACACGCCCTCGATCGACACTAATCCCATTCCCCGAGTGATGAGCGGATTCCCGAGCGCTGGTCAACATAGCGATCGAGCGCGCGCAGATCCCATAGGTCAACATTCCCGTTGCGATCGGCCGGGCCGGGCAGCTGGTGCGCCTTCACCTGCTCGCGAAAACGGGTGCGGCCACGACCCAGATAGGCGGCGGCTGTTTCCTCATCGACCAGGCGGGGCGCGATCGGAGCGATGTTGACGTGCTTGCCCATCAAGTGGCCTCGCTGAGATAGGGCGACCAGCCCACCGGCTTCAGCCAGCGGTACAGGTGCCATAAGGCGGCAATCTTCGCGGCGTTCGTCTCGATCGATGCGTCCAGGCTGGTTTCTGCCTTGCAAGCCGTCGCCCAGGCGTTGCGTGCCATCGTGATGCGCTCCACCCTGGTCCAGTACCAAGGCTGGCGTTTCATGCAGAGGGGATCGCCCGCTTCGCGGCCGGCCATCTGTTCAATGTTCGACCAGATGATATCGTCCTGCTGCGCGCGATCAGATAGCGCCTGCCCTGCCGCTTTGAACGCGGCCTTGCGGCGCGTGCGTTCGTCTTTGGCGAACTGGTGTAGCTGGGCAGGCGCGGGCTTAGGCATGAGGCATCCCGTCATGCTGGATGCCGTCGAGCAGGCGGCCGGCTTTGCTCTTGCCGACGTTCATCATCGTCATGGCCCCGGTGCCCTGCCAGAAGGCGCGCGGGGCTGCGAAATGATGCTGCGACCCGTCCTCATGCAGAACATGCTGATCGACCTTGCTGCGGCGCGAGGCGTCGGGTCGGGTCGGTGGTGCGGGATGATAGCAGCTGTCGGTAAGCTCCTCGCTCATTGCGCAGACTGGCGCCCAGCTGCCCCATTGCTTGAAGAAGAAGGGCACCGGAGCGTCGTCGCCGTGAATGGTGGCTGATGCGCACTGGTCGCGGATCGCGCGCACCCATTGGGGATGCATCGGGCGTGCGCCGGGACCGCTCTCGCCCCCGACTATCACCCAATCGATGCGGCCGTCACGATACGGGCCGTCGCCGCAGTCGCCGGACTGACCCTCGGTCCCGTTCCACCAATAATAATCGCCCACCTCCAGCGCGTCGAAGCGCCAATCGGTGTCGAGGTCCGGTTCGTCCGGCTCGCGCGGGGCCTTGATCGACGTCAGATCGATCGGCCCAAGGAGCGGCTCGACCGATAGAAAGCGGACGGCGGCAGGGGTGAAGATCAGGTCGGGGATGCGCTCGTCGGCTCGCTTCTGATCTTCGACAGAGACGCCCAGCCAAACGTTGGGCAGCGGCCACACCATCGCGTCAATGGTGTCTATCCCGCGCTGACGGGGAAGACCGGCGGCGCGCCCAACATTGGCGAGTGCGCTGCCGAAGGCTTCGGGCCGATCCTCGACGGTCGTTACATAGTCCCGCATCCGATCGGCACGCTTCGTCAGCACCTGGTGGATGTGCTGCGGCGTCAAAGCCATGATGGCGAAGCAGCGGTCGATCCATTCGGCAGGGACGGACGGGTGAAACATGTCGCCATGCGCGTTCCAGAAAATCCGGCGCGGCTTTGTCCAGCGGAGCGGTTGCAGCAGCTGCTCTTCGTTGAGCCGCACTTCGCCATTCCAGACGGGACCGGCCTTGCTGTCGATCGTCAGGCCGGCGCGCGAAGGATGGTGCTTCAGCCGAGTGCCGGCGAGGCGCATGGCGTAGCAATTGGTGCAGCCCGGCGACACCACGTTGCAGCCATTGATGGCGTTCACGGTGGCGTCGGTCCACTCGATCTTGGTGCCGTCAGACATTCGCCGGCTCCGCGTCAAGATATTCGATGAACCAGTCGGGGTGATAGGGCATGGCATGCTGCTGCCCATCCAGGCGGATCATCAGGTAAGCGCCTGTGCTGCCCGTGATCGTGCCAGCGGCAGGGTGGCGACCGCCGCGCCAGTTGACGCGGCCGCCCACCTTCGCGGGGACGCCATAGGTTTCGCGGATGTATGCCATGCTCATGGGGCGACCCTTGCGATCAACGCATCGGCCCAGGCGCAGAGCCGGGCCAGAACGGGGAAGACGGCCAGCCACCCGAGCGCCACGGCAATGCCGATGAGGCTCGGGATGACCGGGTGGAAGCCTGGGCGGTTAGGGTCAGGCGCGGCGGGCATGGCGACGCACCGGCTGATCCTGCGGGATCGGCTCGAACAGCAGGCCGGCCATCATCTTGTGACGGTAGGCGGCGAACATGCTCACGATGGTCCAGCCTGCGAGGATGAAGGCGCTCGCGAAGACCAGCGCGGCGATCTGGCTGAACGCGCTCACTGGGCGGCCCCGCGAACATAGCGCGAGGTGCGATCGTATCCGTCCCATGTCTGGCCGTCCTTCCGCCAGCCCAGCGTGCGGAGGAGCGTGGCGATCTGGAAATCGTCGCGGGCCTTAGGGATGCGGCCCTCGCGTGCGGCGGTGGCTAGATCCCGGCGGAGAGCCGACAGTGCGACCTCGTTGGCGTCGCGGAGGTGGCGGGCCATGAACAGGCCAATGCGCTTGCCCGCCTCGCTCCTGTCCGACAGCACAATCAGCGCATTGTCATCAGCCAGCTTGGGATCGACCAGGTCGCCAAGGTCGGCGCGGCGAGTCAGGCTGGTGTTAGGGCCGAGGCGACCCAAGAGGGCGGTACCGTCAGCGGCATGGCTGAGAACGCGCCAGCGCAAGCCGTGAAGCAGAGCGATGCTGCCGGGGAACGGAAACTGATTTTCGCACTGAAGCAAGTTTGCCTCCACATTTGTGAAGGCCGACCTATGCGATTATCGCATTACATTTGTCAAATGAAAACTATGCGGTAATCGCATAGTAAGCGGCTGCCGTTGAAATTTGTTCAATCTTTGTTCTTAAGAGCGGACTTTTCTCCGGTGGGTGAGTCGAGGATGTTCAGGACAATCTATGCTTACAGAGTGGTGTGTTTCGGCAAGCCGATGGGGCCTTGGCGGCTTCGCCTGTCTCAGGCTCGCCGCGACGCCGTCGCCGCCGGCTTGGGTGCTTACGATGAATGGGGCAGCTACTTCGATGTGGTTCCGGGTGAGCTCCAGACCCGTGACATTCGGCCCGAGCAGATTGGCTTAACGCAGGAACAGGTGTCGGAGCTTATTACATCCGAGCGGCGCGCCAGATTATCCGCCCGATCACCTCATAATGCTCATCACCAAGAACGATCTCGCGGTGGGCGGGGTTCGACGAACAAGGCGCGAGGCGTGCCGGGTCGGTCTTGAATTGCTTGAAAGTGGCTTCGCCGTCCCCGTTCAAAACCGCGTAATACCGGTCATTGAAAAGCACCCGGTCATCTGGATCGACAATGATGAGCGCACCATCGTCAACAAGTAGATCCATAGAATCGCCAGTCACGCGCAGGCCAAAGGCGCGCGGAGGGATCGAGCCGTCTGGCATCGGCACTGCGTCGATCGGGTGCTGGATCGCTTCCCGCCAGTTGCCTGCGGAAATCTGACCTATCACCGGGATGGAGCGAATAGGCTGCGCCAGTTCTTGGAAGAGAACAGCCTTGATCGCTTCCATTTCACGCACACTGATCTTGCGTTTGCCGCGCAGCGCTTTGTTCAACTTGTCCTGATCTAACGCGATGCGGCGGGCGAGTTCCGACTGGCTCATTCCGCGCGCGTCCAGCAGCTGCAATATCTCTTCCGGGTCCATACCGTGAGATTGCGAAGGCATGCGATCGTCGCAATTGCTAAAGTCGCATAATTTCACTTGCTTGGCCTGTGCGATTATCGCATAGGTTGATTTATGAGCGACGAAGCGAACCGTATCATCGACGGACTGGGCGGCACTACCGCCGTGTCTCGCATGACCCTTGTGCCCCCCTCGACTGTCCACAGTTGGCGGAAAAATGGCATTCCCCTTTCGCGTCTCGCCCATCTGAAACTTGCCGCGAAGGCTGAGGGCATCCCCTGGCCTGGTGATACGGAAGCGGAGCAGAGTCCGTCATCCGATAACTCAGAGGATAATATCGGAGGTTCTTGAATGACTTGGGTCGCTACCCCCGAAGGGTCCATCTGAAATGGGCTCGCGGTGGGAACAGGCGCTGGAGCCCGCCGATCTGGCTCTGAAGTTGGCTACGAAGGATGCGATCAGAGGTGCGGGAGGGCAGGAATTCCTGTCCGAGAGCCTTGGTCGCTCGCAGTCCCGGTTCAGCGACTATGGGTCGCCGAACAAGCCTGACTTCATCCCGATAGACCTTGTGCGCAAGGTGCAGGCGCTCGGCGCAGGCAAGCCCGGCTGGCCGCACATCACCCATGCGCTGGCACGGGCGGACGGCTTCGATCTCTACAAGCTACCGGAAACGGGCGCTTCGTCGGGCGACTGGCTGGCGCATGTGTCGGCGATCTCGCAGGAAACGGCGGAGATCACGACCAAAATCTGCGCCAGCGTGGCCGACGATCTGAAGGTCGATCGGGACGATATCAAGAAACATGCGCTGATTGCTGATGCGGAGCAGCTGGTGACGCTTGGCGTCCAGCTTCTCGCCCAGCTGCGCGCGGTCGCGGAGGGCTGATAGTGCAGATGATGAAGCCGGATCAGTTCGCCTCCTGGGTCGCACGCGCGGCGCCCGGTGATGACGTGGTCTATTCGATGGGCGACCGTCCTGAAAAGGCGATCGGCGAGGCGGTGCGGGCGCTGCATGAGCAGGGGCTTGTCGCTCTGACCTCGAAGCGTGGCGCCAACGGCTTCCGCTTCATCGCCCAGCGTCTGCCTGATCCGAAGCCGGTTCGCGGGCCTGAGCATCGCGGTCGCTATGCCCGCCGCGAGATCAAGGGCCGGTACACCGCCGAGCGCATGATCCTGAAGATACTGAGCGCGGCGGCGGAAAAGGGGCAGCCTTGCCCGACCAATGCCGAGCTGGCGCGCCGCGTCGGCCTCTCCGGCGCGGTTTCCGCCAGCTACCGGATGCGCCGCCTGGTCGCGGCAGGAAAGATCGTGGTCGAAGAGCCATCGCCCCTCGAACGGCGGCTGGTGACGATCGTCGCCACGGGCAAGCAAACGAAGAGGGCCATGCTGTGAGCGACATGATCCAGTGTTTCGGTTGCCGGGAAACCGAACAGGGCGTGCATGACGCCGCGCTGCCGGAGGGATGGGATGCGTTGCGGGTGCCGGGTTTCGAGCCGGCGCTCTTCTGCGCGGGCTGTGTCGAGCGGGGAGCGATGGAGCAGTATCGCGCGCAGCAAGGGCTTCCCCGCCGCGCGCGCTGGCGCTTTCCCAACGGCGTGATGGCGTTGCTGCGCCCGGCGGCGGGGCAGGTGCTCCTGGCGACTTCGGACGGCATGGCGGAGATCAGCGAACGGGAGGCCGAGCAGCTGCACGCGGCGCTCGGCGAGGCGCTCAGCCTGCGCAGCCTGCCGTCCCAGCTGACTGCGGAGGTGCGCCGGTGAGCTTCGTCGACATGACCATCACGCGTCGCCATTTCGAGGCCCGTTACAATCAGGTTGGCCGCTGCAAGCTCGGCGATCTGGCCGAGATCTTCGGCGTGGATTTCGACACGGCCGAGCACTGGGCCGACGAGATCGACCGCGAAACCCATGAACAGATCACCGCCGCGCGCCGGCCCTTGTCGAGCGGCGGTACCACTGCGGGGGTCGGAGCGACTGCACATCGCGCCGCCCCCGCTTCTTCGACGCAACCATAAGCCGCGACCGGCACGCCAGAGAGAAGGACGTTTCCATGCCCAGAGCGAAGAAAGCAGCGCCGGCGGCGGCGCCAGAAGACATTACGGCACCGGTGAGCCTTCGGGTCGCACCAATGGCAATTCAGCCGGTGCCGCTTGGCCGTCTTGTCCGTGCGCCTGAAAATGTGCGCCACACGGACAAGGCGGCCGATGTGGAGAGCCTGGCTGACGATATCGCGGCACACGGGCTGCTCCAGTCGCTGATTGGCTATGCTGGCGACACCGATATCGATGCCGCGGCGGTCTACATCATCGGCGGGGGTCGGCGCTTGCAGGCGCTACAGCTGCTGCGCGAGCGCGGTGTGGTCGACGATGCCTATGAGGTTTCGGTGCTGATCCGTGACCAGGCCGAGGCGATCGAATTGTCGCTGTCGGAGAATCTGGCGCGGCGGGACATGAACCCTGCCGATGAGTTCGCCGCGTTCGTGGAGCTGATGCGCCCGGGCACGATGTCCCCGGCGGATATCGCCAAGCGGTTCGGCTTTTCCGAACGCTATGTGAAGCAGCGGCTGCGGCTGGGCGGGCTGGCGGCAGAGATCCTCGACGCCATGCGCCATGGCAAGCTGACGATCGACGCGGCGATGGCTTATGCGGCGACGCAGGATCAGAAGCTGCAGCTGAAGATATTCGCGGCCGAGGATAAGAAGGGAAGCTGGGGCCATGGCGTCCAGAGCATCCGATCGGGGATCACCAACGCGGTGATGACGACGGGTGACGCGCTGTTCAAGTTCGTCGGCAAGGCCGACTATGAAAAGAAGGGCGGGCGGTATGAAGATGATCTGTTCGGCGATGCGGAGAGCTATAGCGGCCGCAAGCTGATCGACCCCGATATCGTCGTGAACATCGCTGCCGATCGCGCCCATTTCCAGCTTGCCCGCATCCAGGCTGACGCGAAGCGGGATCATCCGACGACCAGCGACGTGATCCTTGTTCCGGGGCTGCGCCTTGGAAAAGAGCCGAAGGCGCCGAAGGGCTATGACAAGGTCGAGCGGCCCTATTGGCGCAATGATCTGCCCAGTCTGGGGAAGATGCGGGAAAATGCCAGCGACCGCGGGATCGACATCGTCGGTTATGCCGGTGTCGACCATAGCGGCAAGTTGGTGCTGGACGAGGGCTTCTTCGTCCCCGGCGCGCGCCTCGCCGAGGTGGTTCCGCCGCAGCGGGAAGCTCCGCGCAAGACGGAGGCGGAATGGGCGGCCGAACGGCGTGCGGCATCGATCCGCTCGGTCGCGGCGTGGCTGGTCGCCCGCGACCATCACGAGGAGCGCACCGAAGGCCGGCTGTGGTGGAAATCCATGCAGCCGCACCTGGGCTCGACGGTGAAGCAGGACGGGCTGGGCGAATGCTACAGCATCGACGTTTCGATTTTGGTGACGCCGGCAGAGATCGACGCGCGGCTGGAGGATGCCGAAAAGGAATATCTGCTGCAGGAGGCAGAGAAGGTCGTCCGCCGCGAAGCTGAGGAAAGGGCGAAGGCGGAAGCCGCTGAAGCACTGGTCGCGCGCCGCGCCGAAATGCTGGCGATGGATCCCGCACCTGCCGTGGTCCAGATCGACGGTGTCGCGCATTTCCGCTGGGAAAACGGCGGCTATGCCGATGCGCAGCCGGATACGCCGGAAGCCGACGAATATGAATGCAGCTTCTACGACGATCTGGAAGAGCTGCTGGAACATGCCGAGAGCATCGGCCTGACCTGGCCGTCGATCGAGGCGTGGGCTGAAAATCCCCATGGCGACAATGTCGCGGAGCCCGAGGAGCAAGCCGCATGATCAACGTCAATGTGAAGGTGTTGCGCGCGGCGCTGAAGGCGGTGAACGCGGTGGTCGAGAAGCGCACGACCGTGCCGATCTGTGCGATGGTGCTGGTGCGGTCCACGCCCGGGCAGATGTTCCTGACCGGCACCGATCTTGACATCATGGTTGAGAAAACCGTCGATCTGGAGGATGCCGGCGCCAACGCGGCCGTGAACTTCTGCGTTGATGCGTCCACATTGGCGTCGATCGCGGGCAAGCTGCCGGCGGAGGGTGTCGCCAAGATCGAGGCGGATGGCAACACCGGCATCACGATCAAGTGCGGCCGCGCCCGCTTCAAGCTGCCGACGCTGCCGACCGATGATTTCCCCGTCCTGGCTGCGCGGGATTGGGATGCGCAGTGGGAACAGGACGGCGCGAAGCTGGTGCAGATGATCGAGAGCGTGCGCTTTGCGATCTCGACCGAAGAAACCCGCTACTATCTGAACGGCATCTTCCTGCATGTGCCGAACGGCTCGGAATGCCAGTTCGCGGCTGCCACCGATGGGCACCGACTGGCGCGGTTCCACTGCGATGTCGCCGATGGTGCGGACGGCATGCCCGACATCATCCTTCCTCGTAAAGCCGTCGCCGCGCTCGCCCAGTTGCTCGATGAAGAGGGCGGCACGGTCAATGTCGCGGTGAGCACCACGAAGTTTCGGTTCGAGGTGGGCAAGACCGTGCTGACCGGCAAGCTGATCGACGGCACCTTCCCCGATTACACCCGCGTCATTCCCGCCGCGAACCGGCTGGATTGCTGGTTTGAGCCGGGACCGCTGGCCGAAGCGGTGGAGCGGGTGCTGACGATCAGCAGCGAAAGGATTAGGGTGATCGCCTTCAACTTCGCAGCCCAGGCTATCACGCTGGAGGTAACCAGCCCCGAAAACGGCACGGCGAGCGAGGAAGTGCCTTGCGAGTATGAAGGTGAGCCCCTGCGCATCGGTTTCAACGGCGCGTATCTGCTCGACGTGCTGAAACATCTGAAGGGAACGGAGACGGGCAATGAGCGCGCTCGCGTGAAGCTCGCGGATGCTGGTGCGGCCTCGCTCTGGCAGACCAGTGACGATGCTGCCCGTCTGTATGTCCTGATGCCGATGAGGGTCTAGTCCATGACTGATGGCCTCTTCCCCGAAAAGCCGATCGCCGGCCCTGCTCCGCAAGGGCTCGGCCGCATGATGACTGGCGGCGGCGCCAACGTCGACCGGCAGGGGAACGACTATTATCCCACGCCGGCGACGGTAACGCGGGCGCTGATCGCGGCTGAGCGTGAGGCGCTGGTGACGATGTGCGACGGGCATCATCCGGTGTGGGAGCCCTGTGGTCGCGGAGGCGCCATCGCTAAAGAACTCAGGGTCGCAGGCTTCGCGACGGTCGCTTCTGACCTGGTTCCCGATCCCGACAACCTCGTCGCGCAGCAGGACTTGCTGCTCTGCGGTGAGGCATGGTCACCGGTGG
Source organism: Sphingobium sp. LSP13-1-1.1 (assembly GCF_040676415.1). NCBI lineage: Bacteria > Pseudomonadati > Pseudomonadota > Alphaproteobacteria > Sphingomonadales > Sphingobiaceae > Sphingobium > Sphingobium sp. LSP13-1-1.1. The sequence goes on from NZ_JBEGHU010000023.1 coordinate 419,417, forward strand.
TGGTTACAAATCCGCCTTTCGCGCTTGCGGAAGAAATGATCCGTCACCTGCTCGTTGATCTGCGCTGCACCTATGTCGCCATGCTGCTGAAGGCCAGTTTCTGGCACGCGCAGGCGCGCACCGGCCTTTGGCGGCAGCGGCAGCCGCAGCGCATCTGGGCGCTGAACTGGCGGCCTGATTTCCTGGGAAAGGGCGCGCCGACCATGGAGGTCATCTGGTGCGTCTGGGACGATGAGGCTGTCGATCGTGACTGTCGCTATGACGTCCTGACGCCCTTCCGCGCTCCTGACTTGCTTGCCCAGGCCGATCCTGAACCCGGCTGACCTTCTCCTTTCCGCGCACCGGGGCGCATGGAGGGTCGGGCATGGTGCCCGATCTACCGACCCAAAGGCGGAAGCCGCCCGGACCAATCTGCATCTTCAAGCCTGATTCTCGGGGTGGGTTTCTGTGTCTCTTTCGACCGCATTTCTGGACCAAATCCGCGCCCGCACGCCGCTCTCCGCCCTGATCGGGCAGAAGGTGAAGCTGGAGAAAAAGGGCAAGGAACATAAGGGCTGCTGCCCGTTCCATAGCGAGAAGACCGCCAGCTTCACGGTCAATGACGACAAGGAATTCTACCACTGCTTCGGCTGCGGCGCGCATGGCGACGCGCTGCGCTGGCTCACCGATCATGAAGGCATGGACTTCATAGATGCGGTGAAGCAGCTGGCGGAAGCGGCTGGGATGGAAATGCCCGCACGCACGCCGGAGCAGGCGGAGCGGGAGAAGCGGCGCGCCGCAGTCAGTGACGTGATGGGCGGCGCGGCGTCATGGTTTCAGCAGCAGCTGCAGGGCGAAGCACGGGCGCGGGCGCAACTGGAGGCGCGCGGGATCTGCAGCGGATCGATCGCCCGCTTTGGTCTGGGCTATGCGCCCGGGCAGCGTTCGATCGGGTCGAGCGGCATCGCGCCGGCGCAGCTGCTCGATGCCGGGCTGCTGATCGACACGCAGGATGGCTTCCGCGACCGCTTCCGTGGCCGGCTGATGGTGCCCATTCAGGACGCGCGCGGGCGGGTGGTCGCGTTCGGCGGCCGCGCTACCCGTGAGGGGCAAGAGCCCAAATATGTGAACAGCGAAGGCGGCAGCTTCGACAAGGGCGCGACGCTGTTCAACCTGCACCGCGCGGCGCCGGCTGCGCGAAATGCGCGGCGGCTGATCGTCGTCGAGGGCTATTTCGATGTGATCGCTCTCGACCAGGCCGGGATCGAAGAAGTGGTCGCGCCGATGGGCACCGCCATCACGCCGCAGCAGCTGGAGCGCGCCTGGCGCGTGAGCGAGCGGCCGGTGCTGCTGATGGACGGTGATGATGCAGGCCGCAAGGCCGCGTTGCGTGCGTGTGAACGGGCACTCCCCCTGGTCGGCCCGGGCCGGACGTTGTCGATCGCCACCCTTCCACAGGGTTCCGACCCGGATGATCTGGTGCGGGCAGAAGGCCGGGAGGCGATCGATGCGCTGGTCGAGGGCGCGATGTCGATTGCCGACACGCTGTGGCACGATGCGGTGGACACGGCCGATCGGTCGACCCCTGAAGGCAAAGCCGGAATCTGGAAGCGGCTCGCGGGCATGGCCGCGACGATCGCCGATGAAGAAACCCGTGCGCAATATCTGAGCGACTGGCGGGCGCGGTTCGACGCCGCCTTCCCGCCGCCGCCGCCGTGGGCGCGCGACATCGAAACCCTTCCGTCTGGAAGGCTGGAAGCTCTTTCCGAACAGCCCGAGCCGGTGCGGGCGCGGCTGAAGGCCATGGCCACGGCTTGGTTCGATGGGCGCATGGAGTATCTGGAGGCGAGCAAGGATGCGCTGCTGCGGCTCGCCTTTGTCGCGGGGCGGCGCGTCGGCGCGGGGCTGTTGGGTGAAGCCGAGGTCAAGGATGCGCTGTGGGCGCGGGGCGAAGCGATGCCCGATGTCCAGCCCGCCGATGTCGACAAGGCGCTGGGCGACGGCATCAACCGCGCCTGGGATATCGGTCCGGACATGGTGACGCTGGCCTGCGCCATGCACCCCATGACCGATTTCGGCATCGGCGAACGGCTGATCGCGCGTGCAGGGGATGCGTTCCGCTTTACGACGGCCAAGGGATGGCTGGGGTGGGATGAGCGGCGCTGGCGGGTGCTCGACCAGGACAAGGATGGTCCGCCGCCATCGGAACTGCAGGCCGCGATCTTCGACACGATCCGGGCCATGCAGCATGAGGCGCGGGCGGTCCGTCAGACCGGCGTCCATGATCCCGACCTCAATCCCTACGGGCTCGACCGGCTGATCCCCAAGGGCAAGTCGAACATATTGCTGTCGTCGGTGCTGGCGAAATTTGGACGGGATAGCGAGCAGGCGGGCAAGCCCGGCTCAATCGGCAGGCTGGCGCAGAAGTGGCTGACAGTGCCAATCGAGGCGTTCGACCGTGATCCGCACGCCATCAATGTGCTGAACGGCACGCTACGGTTCGAGCGGTTCAAGGACAGTGAAGGGCGGCGGCGCGCGCGGTTCGCGCTGGAGCCGCATCGGCGCGAGGATCTCAATACCAAGCTGGCGCCGGTGGCGTTCGACCCTGACGCCGTTTCGCCGATCTATGATGATTTCTTCGCCTGGGCGCATCCTGATGACGGCATGCGGCGCTATCTGCACCAGGTCATCGGCTATACTTCGACGGGCGACACCGGCGAACAGAAGCTGTGGTTCCACTACGGTCTGGGTGCCAACGGCAAATCGACCGCGATGGATATGTGGGCGCATGTGCTGGGCGATTATGCCGGCACGATCGGGATCGAAACCTTCCTCGACCAGGGCATCAAGAAGCGGGGCGATGCGGCTTCGCCCGATCTGGCGCGGCTCGGCGGTGTGCGTCTGTTGCGCGCATCTGAGCCGGAGCGCGGGGCGAAGCTCAATGAAGCGCTGATCAAGGCGGCGACCGGTGGAGAGCCGATGGCCGTGCGCGCGCTGCATCGCGGCTTCTTCGATCTGCTGCCCCTGTTCAAACTGCATATCGGCGGGAACTACAAGCCGTCCATCCCGGGCACCGATGAGGGCATCTGGCGGCGCATGAAGCTGGTGCCGTGGAACGCGCATGTCGCCGACGGTGACCGCGACGAGCAGCTGCCGATGAAGTTGCGGGCCGAGGCTGCGGGTGTGCTCAACCATATTGTGCGCGGCCTTTTGGACTGGCTCGCCAACGGGCTGATCGAGCCTGACGCGGTGCGGGAAGCGACGGCGCAATATCGTGAGGACAGCGATCCGCTTGCCCGATTCCTCAAGCTCTGCACGGCGCAGGATCCGCAGGGTCGTGTCCAATCGTCCCGGCTCTACGAAGTCTTCCAGGCATGGTGCAAGGCCGCTGGGGAGAAGGAGTGGACGCCCGTCGGGTTCAGCAAGGCGATGCTCGACAAGGGCTTCGTCAAGAAGACCAGCAACGGCGTCCAGTGGCTCGGCATGCGCCTGGTGCGCGAGGTGGCCGACTTTGTCGATGAGCATGGACGGGTGCGTGACGTGCCCCTTGAAGCGCCCGACGAGCCGCGTGCTGGATCGGGTGAGCCTCCGCCCGACATGTCGGAGGATTGGGTGCCGGACTTCTGACGGCGGTTTGACCGACGCCAAGGCTTCCAGAGTGGAAGGGTGGCGGAAGGGTTGGCGGAAGGCAAAAGCGGCGTATTTCTGCGGCTTTGGAAGGGATGGAAGGGTTGACGACATATTGCCATCGCATGTGCGCGCAGGCGCGGGCGCATGCATGAGCGAAAATATACGTAAACTATTCCAACCCTTCCAAGGCTTCCAAAATAGAGAATTAATCATGGTTTTTCAGTTGCTTGTTCGGTGGAAGGGTTAGGGCATGGGGGTTCCAATGATGGAAGGGTCGCAGTTCTGGACGTTCGCCGACGTGGAAGAGCGTCTGGTCGAGGCTCTCCAGTTCCAATGGCGCACCGAAGGTGGGCGCTGGGCGTTCGCATCGGATGGGCCGTGGCACCTGATCGTGCGCGACTGGTGGGACTGGGCGGCGCATGAGGACAAGCCCGTGCCCCGCATCCCCTTGTCGCGGGAGCAGGTGGCGCGGATGGAGGAAGCGTCGGCATGGTTGGCCCTGGCACCGGAGCGCGATCGAAAGCTGGTGGTGCTGGCGGTCACGGCGCTGGCGGCAGGCCGCAAAGCTATCCCTTGGCGGGCGCTGCTAAAGCCGATGGGCCTGTCACTGGGCGCGCATGGCCTGCGCAAGCGTTACTCGCGCTCGATCACTTGCATTTGTGAGGCTCTGAACGCCGCAGAAATCCGCGCATAGAGACGGTGCAAGGGGTAGAATGTGACGTTGCGAAAATATAGTTTGTCCACCTTTCGACCTGAAATGGCTATTCAAGTCATACGCTTGGGGCGGTCCTATGGGTCGCACGCTCCAAGCGCCCTCTCTGTGTATGCACCGCCTCACCCGGCCCCCGCTGGTTGGGGCGGTGCTGTTTCAGGAATTGCGCACGTGGGTAAGCTCAAGGCTCTCGGCTCTCGCCTCGGCGGGATGCCCGCGAAGGTGAAGGCTGCGCCCAAGGTGGCTGAAGGGTTCTACTCGTCGCCGGAATGGCGCGGGCTGGTCGCGGACATCAAGCGCGAGCGCGGCGCGCGTTGCGAGCGGCCCGGCTGCCCGACGCCGACACATCGGATCATCGCTGACCATGTCGTTGAACGGAAGGATGGCGGCGCGGACCTCGACGCCAGCAACGTCGAGCTGCTCTGCTTCACCCATCACCAGCAGAAGACGGCGGCGGCGCGGGCGGCGCGGGCGCAGGGGCGGACCTGGGGGGGTGGGTCGAAAGTCTAGGGGTCTGGCGGCCCTATTACCGCCGCCCCTCTCATTCAGGGATTTTTTTTCGTGGCGCAGGAATTTTCGGGCACTGATCTGTTCGGTGATCCGATTGTCACGCGGCAGGAAGGCCGTGGACGGCCTGAGCATGAGTGGAGCCTCGAAAATTCGAACAAGGTGCTTCTCGCGTTCGCACGCGGCCTGAGCGTCAAACAGGCGGCAACGGCGATAGGGCTTTCGGTGCCCACGCTGCGCAAACATTATTTTGCCGAGGTCGCCAAGCGCGACGCGGCGCAGCTGCGGATGGAGATGACGCAGCTGGCGCGGCTGAACGCGCTGGCGGCGGAGGGCAACGTCGCTGCAGAGAAGGAATTGCTGAAGCAGCTCGACAAGATGCGGCAGCGCGACCAGGTGCGGGCGATGGCCCCGGCGCCCACCGCGAGAACGGAGAGAATCGGGAAAAAGGAAGCGGCGGCGCGCGCTGCCGAGCAGGTGCGCGGTCTGTATGAAACGCCGCCGGCACCGGGACAGATGAACTAAGCCGATGCAGTGGACCACGGCCTGTCCCGACTGGGAACAGCGGATTGTGGAGCGCCGATCATTGGTGCCGTTCGCACCGCTGTTTCCCTCGGAGGCCGAGTCCGCGCTGGAAGTGTTCAAGTCGTTGAGCATGGTCGGCGTGCCGCGCACCGATGGGAAACCGGGCTGGGCCACCTTCGGCGAGGCCTGCGACCAGTTCGTTTTCGACTTCGTCGCGGCGATCTTCGGGGCCTATGATGCCAAGCGCGGCCAGCGGCTGATTTCGGAATTCCTGCTGCTGATCAGCAAGAAGAACGGTAAATCGACGATCGCGGCGGGCATCATGCTGACGGCGCTGATCCGGAACTGGCGCGAGCTGGCGGAGCTGAGCATCATCGCGCCGACACAGAAGGTTGCGGGCAACAGCTTCAAGCCGGCGGCGGCGATGGTTCGGGCCGATCCGAACCTTCAGGATCTGTTGCAAGTCGTCGCCCATGAGAAGATCATCCGGCATCGGGTGACGGGCGCCGAGCTGAAGGTGATCGCGGCGGACACCAATACGGTTGGCGGGTCGCAGGCCGGATTCGTGCTGGTCGATGAGCTATGGCTCTTTGGCAAGCGTGCGAACGCGGGCGACATGCTGGAGGAGGCAACGGGCGGTCTGGCTTCGCGGCCGGAGGGGTTCGTCGTTTATCTGACGACGCACAGCAATGAACCGCCTGCGGGTGTGTTCAAGGAAAAGCTCGAATATTTCCGGGACGTGCGCGACGGATTAATAGACGATCCGCACAGCTTCGGAATGCTGTTCGAATGGCCGGAGGCCATGATGGAACGGCAGGACTATCTGAAGCCTGAGAATTTTTATGTCACCAACCCCAGTATCGGGCGTTCGGTGTCGCAAGACTTCATCCAGAAGAAGGTGCGCAAGGCATCAGCGGGTGAAGAGGAAGTTGATGAGGAAGATGGCGAGACGGAAACCTTGCAGGTTGTCCTCGCGAAGTACCTGAACGTCGAGATCGGCCTAAAGCTACGCCGCGACCGCTGGCGTGGTGCCAACCACTGGGAAGCCGCTGGCGACCGAACCCTGACGCTGAAGGAATTGCTGCGCCGCTGTGAGGTGGTTGTGGTTGGGATCGACGGGGGCGGCCTGGACGATCTTTTCGGACTGTGCGTCGCCGGTCGTGAACGCGGCACCAAGCGGTGGCTCTACTGGTTCAAGGCCTGGGCATGGCCCGAAGTGCTGAAGCGCCGCAAGTCGGAAGCGCCGGTGCTACGCGACTTCATCGCGGAAGGGACGCTGGTTCTGTGCGGTCACAATGGCGGGCCGCCGATTGAAGAATGGGACGAGGATCAGGACGCCGAGGCCGGTCCTGATCTTTCCGAGCAGGACGTAACCGAAATCGTCGCGATCATCGCGGAGGTGAAGGAAAGCGGCCTGCTTCCGGAAAAGGGTGGTGTCGGCCTCGATCCGCAGGGCGTCGGCGCGCTGGTCGACGCGCTTGCCGAAATTGATCTGGTTCACCCGCAGGTGGTCGCGGTGAGCCAAGGCTTCCGCCTGTCCTCGGCGGTCTGGTCGATGGAGCGGAAGCTCAAATTGAACATGGTCGTCCATGACGGGTCGCGGATGATGGCCTGGTGTGTCGGCAACGCGAAGGCAGAGCAGAAAGGGAACGCCGTGCTGATTACGAAGGAATCGGCCGGTAAGGCCAAGATCGACCCGCTCATTGCCGGCTTCAACGCGACCAAGCTGCTGGAGGCGAACCCCGAGGCGTCCGGCGATAGCGTGTGGTCGTTGATCGAGAGCCTTGCATGAGCTGGCTTTCGACGCTGGTTGACGGGCTGAGCGGCGTCCTGCGCCTCGGCACAAGGGTCAGCGCAGACCCGCCGATGGCAGGTGGCAACAGTTCAGGCGAGCCTGTCACCGATGGCACCGTGTTGGCGCTGTCGGCGGCGTGGGCCTGTGTCAATCTGGTGGCCGGTACGATCGCCACGTTGCCTGTGATGGTGTATCGACCCGCCAAGGGTGGCCGGGTCGTGGCTTCGGATCACTGGCTTTATCGCATCCTCCATGATGATCCGAATGCGGATCAGACGGCGGTGGATTTCTGGGAATATACCTGCGCGGCGCTGGAACTGCGCGGCAATGCCTACGCGGAGAAGATCCGCGGTTCTGGCGGGCAGGTCGTCGGGCTGGACCCGATCGCGCCAGGCATCGTTTCATGCCGTCGTCGCGGTGATGGTGAGCTTGAATATCGCTGGACTTGGAATGGTGTGTCGCGCCGCGAGACCAGTGCCAACGTGCTTCATATTCGTGGTTTCGGCGGCGATCCGCTCGGCGGTATCTCCCCGATCTCTGCCGGTGCCGAAACCTTCGGTCACGCCCGCGCGCTGAACCGCACGTCGGGCAGCGTGTTCCGCAATGCGATGATGCCGAGCGGCGTCTATCAGACCAGCGCGAAGCTGACGGCCGAGCAGACCCAGCAGATCGAGCAACTGCTCGCCAAGAAATATCAGGGCGCGGCGAACGCGGGTCGGCCGCTGGTGATCGGCCATGATCTGAAATGGGAACAGCTCACCATGTCGCCGGAAGACATGGAGATGCTGGAATCGCGGGGCTTTTCGGTTGAGGAAGTGTGCCGGATGTGGGGCGTGCCGCCACACATGATCGGACACACGGCCGGAAACACCCAGCTGGGCAGCAGCATCAGCGAACAGACACGTGGTTTCGTGATGTTCACGCTGCGCCGCCGCCTGAAGAGGATAGAGGCAGCGCTGCGCAAGCAGCTGCTGACGCCACAGGACATCGCCCAGGGCATCATCATCGAAATCAATCTCGACGGACTTCTGCGCGGTGCACCGGCGGAACGCTCGGCCTTTTACAATGCGGGCCTCCAGAATGGCTGGTTCACCATCAACGAGGTCCGCGCCCTCGAAAATCTGCCGCCCGTTGAGGGTGGCGACGTTCCGCGCATGCAGATGCAGAACATGCCCATCACGATGACGGCCGCGCCGTCCACCATCAACGCCACCGCTCCTGCGCAATAGGAACTGCCATGACCATGTTGACCAAGAACAGCGGCGTGCCGCTGGACATCAAGGCTGTGTCCGACGACGGCTCGATCGAAGGATATGGCTCTGTTTTCGGCAATGTCGACAGCTATGGCGAGGTCGTCGAGCCCGGCGCCTTCACGCAGTCGCTGGTCGATGCGAAGCGCAAGGGCCAGACCATCAAGATGCTCTGGCAGCACGATCGCGAGCGGCCGATCGGCGTATGGGAAGATCTTGCGGAGGATTCCAAGGGCCTCTGGGTCAAAGGTCGCCTCGCAGTCGATGTCTCGCCGCTGGCGAAGGAGACGCATGGCCTGCTCAAGATGGGCGCTCTCGATGGATTGTCGATCGGCTATCGTACGCTCGACGCTGAGCCTCATGCGAGCAAGCCCAATGTTCTGTCGCTCAAGCGCCTGCTGCTGAAGGAAGTTTCCGTGGTGACCTTCGCCGCGAACGACCGCGCCCGCGTGGAGAGCGTGAAGCATATCCTTGCCGCCGGCAATCTGCCGACGGTTCGTGAATTCGAGGAGTTCCTGCGGGATGCAGGCGGCTTCTCGAAAAGCCTTGCGGCCGCGATCGCGGCGAAGGCGACGCCGCACCTTCGGGGGGAGCCCGAGGCGAAGGCCGACGATGATGTGATGAAGTTCCTCCAGGCCATGCAGGCCTGATCCCCCGAAACGGAGAAGACAATGAAAAAGCAGTTTTTCGCAGGTGCCGCGTTCGGCGCCCTCGGCATCATGACCGCCAATGAGCGCCGCCTCGGCCGCTATCTGCGCGACGGGTCGGGCCATCCCCCTGCCACCAAGACGGCCGAGCAGATGGCGGACGATCTGCGCAAGTCGATCGAGAAAAAGCAGGACGATATCAAAAAGGTCGCCGACGATGCCCTGTCCGAAGCCAAGCGCACCGGCGCCCTGGCGGAAGAAACCAAGGCGACCGCCGACAAGTCGCTGCTCGAACTGAACACGCTGAAGGAGCAGCTGTCGCAGATCGAGCAGAAGATGGCGCGCCGGCCCGGCGGCGACGGCGAGCAGGTCAAGTCTTATGGCGAGCAGGTGATCGAGTCCGATCGCTACAAGGGATTCATCGACAATGGCGCGCGCGGCAGCATGCGGATCGCGTTGAAGGCCACCGACATGGACGTGAAGGCCGTCACCGCTGCCCAGGCCGGCACCGCCTGGAGCGGCCGCGACAATGAGGTCGTGGCGATCCCCCGCCGCACGATGACGATCCGTTCGCTGCTGAACGTCGTCCGCACCAGCAGCGGCTCGATCGATTATGCCCGCCAGATCACGCGGACCAACAATGCCGCCGTCGTGGCGGAAGGCGCGCAGAAGCCGACCAGCGCCTATGTCTGGGAGCAGACCAACACGCCGGTTCGCACCATCGCGCATCTGGCGAAGCTCACCCGGCAGGCGATCGACGACTCCGTGCAGCTGCAAGGCGAGGTCGAGAGCGAAATGCGCTATGGCCTCTCCTTCGCGGAAGAGGACGAACTGCTCAACGGCGATGGCACGGGCCAGCATCTGTCCGGCCTGATCATCAACGCTACGGCCTATGCGGGGCCGATCGTGTTGGCGGACATGAACATGATTGATGTCCTGCGCCTTGCCCTGCTTCAGGCGGAGCTGGCGCTCTATCCCACGGACGGCATCGTGCTGAACCCGATGGAGTGGGCAGGCATCGAACTGACCAAGGACACCACCGGCAGCTATATCTTCGCCAATCCGATGCAGCTGGCCGGTCCGCGTCTGTGGGGCAAGCCAGTTGTGCCGACCCCGGCCATGGGCGCCAAGAAGTTCCTGACCGGCGGCTTCAAGCTCCAGACCCTCTATGACCGCATGGAGCCGGAGGTCGTCATTGCGTCCGAGAACGCCGACGACTTCGAGAAGAACCTCTACACGATGCGCTGTGAGGAGCGCATCGCGCTGGCGGTGAAGCGCGCCGCCGCCCTGATCTACGGCGATTTCGACGCCGCGTTGGCGGCCTGATCCGCCGTCCCGGTGGGCGGTGATGATCCCCGCCCACCTCTTTCATGAGGAGAACTGAGATGGGGAAGCTCGTGGATTACGAGGTTGCTCGGCAGCATCTGGGCGATCTGATTACCGATGACGGCGTGGAAGGTCACATGTTCATGCCCGGTGATACCCGGACCGCAGATCCCGCAGTCGTGAAGCATCTGGTCGGCACGGTGTTGATCGATCCGGCCTCCAGCAAATCCGAGGAAGATGCGGCACCGGAAAACAAGGCTGAAGGCAACGCTCCGAAGAACAAGTCAAAGACCAAGGGCGAATAGTCCGCACCAGGCGCGCCAGCGCCGCAATAGGAGGAAAGCAATGCGTCGTTACAAGGTCACCGTTACTACCGCCGCCGACGGCACCGCCGTCGCCTATTCGCCTCGCGTCGCGGGCAAGATCCATCAGATCGAATATGTGAAGGACGGCACAAACGGCTTCGCCAATGGCGTCGACTTCACCATCACCGGCGAGGCGACGGGCATCAACCTGTGGACCCAGTCCGATGTCAACGCCTCGGCCGTGGTTGCACCGCGTCAGCCGACCCATTCGCAGGCTGCCGCTGCATCGCTGTTCGCCGCTGGCGGCACCGCTGTTCAGGACCGGGTCGCCCTCGGCAACGATCGGGTGAAGATCAGCATCGCCCAGGGTGGCAACGCCAAGGTCGGCACGTTCCACATTCTGGTCGACTGACATGATCGTCTGCGATTTCGCAGGATCGAGGCCGCTCGGCGCGCCGTCAGGCTGGGATCAGCAGTTGGATGGGGGCTGTGCCACCCTTCCGATTGTCGATGCTGTCGACGAGCTGAGCGGTTTCAATTTCATGTATTCGGTGTGGCGGCCGACGCCTGATGAGCTGGCGGCCCTCGCTGCCGGAGGCGCGATCCGTCTCGGCATCATGGGGACTGCTCATCCGGTCGTAAACATGGCGGTGCTGACCGCTGGCACCTGCCAAGAGGTGGAACTGCGGGAGGTCGCCGAGCTATGAGGGTGATCGTCATCACGCCGCCGGAACCCGTCGTGACATGGGAGGAGGCGGACGCGCATCTGCGGCTCGCCGGCGACGAAGAGCAAAAGCCTTATGTCGAAAGCCTGATTGCGGCCGCGACCGCGAACGTCGACGGCCCTGCGGGCTGGCTGGGCCGCGCCCTGGGCGTCCAGGTGTTGGAGGCTCGCTTCTCGCTGAACGTCGGCGGGCCCTTCATTCTTCCCTATCCGCCAGTCGCTTCTCTGGTCAGCGCGAAATATCTCGACGCAGCTGGTAATGAGCAGACGGCCGAAAATGATGATTTTGAGCTGCTCGGCAACGAGCTGGTGCCGGCGGGCTCGTCCTGGCCTTGGGAGGGTGGATCGCTACGCCGCGAAGCGGGGCGGGTGCAATATCGCGCCGGCTATGAGAGCGTGCCTGCGCCGATCAAGACGGCGATCTTGCTCATGGTGTCGGAGCTGTTCCACAACCGCGAGCTGACCGCCGGCGACGTTGCGAAGGTCGGCGAGCCCCTGCTCCAGCCCTACAGGATCTATTCCTGATGACGCTCGCAGCTGGCCGCCGCAACAAGCGGATCACGATCGAGGCGCGCGCCACAGCCGACGACGGATATGGCGGGTCGATCGAGACATGGACGCCATTCTCACGCCCATGGGTAAGCGTGTATTATGGGTCCGGCAGTGAACAACGCGCGGCAGCGCAGGAGGGTGGATCGCAGGCCGCGTCGTTCGAAATGTTGAGCAACAGCAAGACGCGGGCGATCAGCGTCATTGAGCACCGCATACAGTTCGATGGCGGCATTTGGGACATCACCGCGAAGCAGGAGCTGGGCGCGAACGAAGGCATCCGCGTCACTGCAATTCGGGCCTCTGTGTAATGGCTGACAAAGTCGAAGGTCTCGCCGCGCTGGACTTCGCGCTCGGGCAGCTGCCGAAGGCGACGGCTCGGGCGGCATTGGTCAGAGTGGGAAAGCGCGCGCTCCAGCCCTTTATCGATGACGTGCGCCAGCTCGCGCCTGTCGATGAAGATCCGGCAAGCACACCGAACCGCCCGCCTGGCACCCTGCGCGACAGCTATGTCATCGGAACGAAGCTCAACAAGAGCCAGTCCAAAGGTGTGCGGCGCGAGGGCAAGAATTTTGCCGAGGTATATGCCGGCACCAACGACAAGGCCGGTGTCCAGACCGAGTTCGGCAACGCCCATCAGGCACCGCAGCCTCATGCGCGGCCTGCTTGGGATGGTGTGCAGCAGCAGGTGCTCGACAACATAGCTGACCAGCTTTGGGACGAAATCTACAAGGTGCAGCAACGGCGGGCCAAGCGGGGGCTTTGAATGCGTGTAGATCTGATCACCCGCCTGCGGGCGTCCGAGCCGATCTCCGCCATCATCGGAGACCGCGTCTACTGGGACAAGCGAAAGGTTGGCGAAGGTTTTCCGGCCATCGTGCTTTACAAGATATCGCCGGGTCGAACCTACACCTTCAAAGGAGCGACCGGGCTGCAAAGCGCGCGCGTCCAGTTCGACTGCATGGCGCAGGAGGTGCGTGACTTCGATCCCCTGTTCAAGGCGGTCCGCGATGAAATGGAGCGGACGGTGACGATCGGAGAAACAGAGTTCGGGATGTCCTTCCTCGATAGCGAGCGGGACATGCCAACGGTCGATGTCGCAGGCATCGGTCCGGTCGGCGGCGTGAGCGCTGATTTCATCGTCTGGTGGCAATCCACGTAAAGGAATATTGAAATGACCTTGAAGGCCAATCTCGCGGTGTTGCTCACCGCGACGTTATCCGCTGCGCCCGACGTGGGCTCGGCTGTCGCCAGGATCAACGAGACATTTTCAAAGACGTTTTTGAACGGCACCGGCGTGGATCAGGCGACCAGTATCTTCGCCGATGATTTCTCGATCAGTGGTGCGGCAACCCAAACCTATGATCTTGCGGGCGGTGTGGCAAATGCGCTCGGCCAAGCTGCGAGCTTCGCGGCGGTAAAGGCGCTGATCGTCGTTAACACCGGCGCGGCGCCGCTCACCTATGGAGGTGGCTCCAACCCGTTCCTCGGATGGCTGGGCGATGCTTCCGACGAGATCACAATCCCGGTGGGCGGCCTGATCGTCCTCACCGACCCGACCGCAGCCGGTCAGGCCGTGACGCCCGGCACCGGCGACATCATCACGATCGGCGGCACGAATGCCGCTGGAACCATCATCATCATTGGCGAAGCCTAAGGAGGGCCGACAACATGACCGACGCATTGACGGGCTACGGCTCGGAGTTCTGGCTCGCGGACGAGACCGACACCCTTCAGGAAATGGGCGAGATGATCGCTCTGGAGCCCGGCTCCGAGGAATGGGGCACGACCGAGGCGACGCACTTCAAGAGCCCCGATCGCCGCCGCGAATATATCAAGACCCTGATCGAGTCCGGCCAGGGCAGTTTCCAGCTCAACTGGCTGCCGGGCAGCGAAACCGATCAGCGGATCAGCAACGCCCACGCCGATGAGGGCTCGCGCCGCTTCAAGATGGTCGTGCCGTCGACTACCGGCACTTGGGAAATCTCGGGCTCCGTCAACGTGCTGAGCCGCACTCCGACCATCCCTCTTGATGATCGCATGACCTGTCAGGTGACGTTGCAGTTCACTGGCGGCCGGAATGAAGAGGCTGGCGCGTGACGGCAGTAAACCCGCTTCGGGGAGAGGCTCAGATCAAGGTCGCTGACGCGACCTTGAAGCTGGTCTTCGACGTGAACGCCTTCTGCTATGCGCAGCCGGTGCTCAACATGAAGCCATTGGAAATCCTCTCGGCTCACCTGGCCGATGATGGCGACATGCTGCTGACGCGCACGCTCCTCTGGGCCGCGCTCCAGAAGCATCATCCCTGTCACGAACTGGAGGCCGGTGAAATTCTCGCGGATGCGGGGGTGCCCACCGTGCGGAACGCCCTGACGGCCATGTTCGTGGCGGCGTTCGGCCTCAAGAAAGAGAGCGATGATGGGGAGGGTAAGAAGGGGGAAAACCCTCCGACGACGACCCCTGGGACTGGCTCAGGCTCCACCGACAATACTGCGAAGCCGGCGGCGAAAGCCAAGCGTTCTGGGGCGAAACGCCGCAACTGATACGGTCGCGGATCGAGGCATATCAGGAGCGGATCAATAAACAGGAACGACTGGCGATGTCGCAGGCATGGCATTCGGCAGCGTTCTACCGGGCTCAGCGCCTTCCCTCGCTGGCAACGGCTTTGGGAGATGGGGTCAAGCCTAAGCACGCATCCAATGATCAGATGCTTGCCAGCTTCCGGGCAGCGAAACGCAAAGGCGCAGCGATCACGATACGCAAGGTGGCATGATAGTCGCTGATGTTGCCGAGCAGCTCAGCGGGCGTGCAGCGCCTTTGCCTGCTGCATTTCCCGTTGATAGCGCGCGCTATCCTCGGGAGTGACGGCGCACTGGCCGAGCAGCCAAGCCAAACCAATGAATGCAATCAAGAATGTTGCCCAGCGACGTATCATGCTGGGTGATTACCACGGAGATGCACGATGACAACAGGTGGTGCGCTTATCGGTGCTCTCCGGGTTACGCTCGGGCTCGATTCCGCTGAATTTGAAGCGGGAACGAAGCGCGCGCGTACCAATGCCAAGAATGAGGTCAGCGCAATTCAGCGCGAGTTCGACCGGCTGAAGGGTATCGGAAGCACCCTTGCGGGTATCTGGGCTGGGAGCGAAATCATCGCTGCCGGCAAGCGCGCGCTGGATTATGCGTCTTCGCTGGGCGAGGTGGCGCAGCAGTTGGGCGTCACCACCAAGGATCTCCAGACATATCGCTACGCTGCGACGCAGGTCGGTGTTGAGCAGGAGGAGATGGACAAGTCTCTCGCCAAGCTTACCCGCACGATCGGCGAGGCAAAGGCAGGATCGAAGGCCCAAGCGACCACCTTCCGCGAATTAGGCGTGGCGGTGCAGGATGCGAATGGACGCGTTTATACGGCTGGCGAGCTGATGCCCAAGCTGGCCGACGCCATCGGGAAGATAAAGGACCCTGCGACACGCGCTCGGCTTGAAGTGGAACTGTTCGGCAAGGCCGGCCAGAAGCTCGACACGCTGCTCGCCGGTGGCAGCGCGGGCGTCAACGAGCTGAGGGATGCTGCGGCAGCGCTGGGGATTGTCCTTTCAGACGACCAGATCGCGAAGGCCGATGAGACCGCCGATAAGTTGGCGCAGGTCAAGATGGTCTTGGAAGCGCGCATTGCCGGCATCGTATCGGATAACGCTGACGCAATCCTCAAGATTGGCGATGCGCTCGGATACGCGGCGGGTCAGGTAGGCCAGTTTTTCAAAAATATGCAGGGCGTTGACCGGCTGAAGCGGGACGAAGGCTGGGCCTCCGGCTTCCTCTCCTCTTGGGACCGACAGGCCAATGCCGCCGACCCGGTCAAATATCTTCAGATGCGGACCGGCAACCTCGTCCGCGCGACGGCCGAGCGGAAGCGGCTGGAAGCCCAGCAGGGTGGGAAGGACTATTTCGGGTTTGGTGCCCAGGCGCTGAAGCAGGCGCGCGAGCGCGAACAGGAAGCTCTTCGTCTGGTCAAGGCTGCCAAGGCTGACCCGGGCCTTCAGGCTGCGATTGCTCGTGAAAGGGTGGGCGCGTCGTCGGGCTCATCTGTGGCCGACGGTGCCCTTCCCACCGTGGCATCGACGCCGAAGAAGCCGCACGGCCCGACAGCAGCAGAGATTGAGGCCAAGCATCAGCAGGAGCTTTCGCGCCTTCGTCAGGAACAGCTGCAGGCTGAACTGGATCTGGCGACCGATGCCGACAAGCGCGCGGACATCCAGAGCCAGTTGCTGCTGGAGGAATTCAACGAGCGGCAGTCACAGATCGCGAACGACAAGAATTTCACCGACGCGCAGAAGAAGGCGCAGATCGCCGCGCTAAAGGCGCTCTATGGCGTCAGCGGCGACGGCAACGATATTGTCGTGGGCGGCGGTAAAACTTCCCTGTCGTCGCGAATCGCCCGCGACCGCCAGGCTCAGCTCGACCGCGAAGACTTCGAGTTGCAGTCGGCCGAGATCGAGGCGCAGCGCGATGCCCTTCAAGGCCAGCTGAACATGGCGCGGACGGCCGATGAGCGGCGCCGCCTCGAGCTGGAGATCCTAGACCTCGAATATAAGCTGAAGGCCGCGAAGCTCGATCAGGTCATCAATTCGATGGACAGCAGCCAAGCCGAAAAAGAGCTGGCGCAAATGCAGAAGGACAGGCTGGGCCAGCAGCATGGGATCGACGCGGCGAACATCAACCGCCAAACCATGGGGCCAATGGCGACGTATCTGGACAGTCTGCCCAAGACTGCTGCCGAGATAAATGAGCGGTTCGAGCAAATTGCGGCCGATGGCCTTGCCAACATGAACGATCAGCTTGCCCAGGCGGCTGCGAACACGCTGAAGCTGAAAGGCTTCGCCGGTCAACTCTTCAACCAGCTAATAGCTGATGTCCTGCGCCTGAACCTGCAAGCCGCCATGGGCGGCGCTGGCGGCGGTGGTCTGCTCGGAGGGCTTCTGAAGCTCGGTGGCAGCGTCCTCGGCCTAGGCGGTGGCGGCGACAGTGACATCATTCTCGGGGGCGCTGCTACTTCCTTGAAGATGCCTGGCGTCATCAGCGGCTACGGCGGCGGCACCTGGAACGCTGACGGCTCGGTCGCCACGCTTCCGGGCATGGCCCATGGTGGCCTTATCGGCGGCTTTGGCGGCATTGATAAAAATATCCTCTCTGTCAACGGCGTGCCGAAGGTGAAAGTCAGCGCCAATGAGCGCATCCGTGTCGAGCCGAACGCCGCCAACGACAATCGCGGCGGCGTCCGCAACTTCTTCGACCTGCGCGGCGCTGTCATGACACAGGATCTGATTGCGCAGATGAACGCCATGGCGAGCGGGGCAGCCATGCAGGGCGCGAATATGGGGTCGGCTGGCGCGCAGATCGCGCTTGCCCGGAAGCAGAGCAGAACGATACCATGACCGAAATGACCGACAGGAAGCAGCGCCAGCGCGAAATATGGGAGGCGGGGAGATCGTCTGCCCTGACGGATGCTGCTGACCGCATTCGCTTTCAGGCATCGCTGGCCGAGAAGTTTCTGAATGCGATGCTGATTGCCCACGGCGGCGCCATCATCGGTCTTTTCACCTTCGTCGGTAACGTGTCGAGCAAAGGAGATGGGCCATTGGTGCTGGGTATCCGAAGCATATGGGCGGCGTTCGCCTGCTTCGTGCTCGGTCTGGCCCTAACCCTTGCCGCTTATCTGCTGGCATTTCTCTCGCAGCATCATTTCTACCGGCAGTCGTTGCATGAGGCAGAAAGGATCGACCGCGCGCTCGCGATGGATGAACCGCAGATCGACCGCACGAAGGAGCGGCAGTCCAATGCGGCGGGCTTCCGCCATTACAGTCGCGGCCTCATCGTCGCGGCCGTTTCCGTGACCCTCTTCTTGTTGGGCGGCGGCTTGGCTCTCTTCGGGCTTCTGCCCCGCTAAAATCGGACGAAAGCATGATCGACCTTCCCGAGTGGCCTGGGCCAAACGGCGCAACGCCGCGCGTGCTCGACTTTGGCGGATTTCTCGAACCGTCGGGCGGCGCCGAGGTGCAGAGGCTCAACCGCATGGGCAGCCGCTACGCCATTACGATCAGTCTGCCGCCGCTGACCAACAAGAAGCACGGTCGCATATGGGTGAACCGGCTGCTCAAGGGCCAGCAGGAGGGTGCGCGGATCGAATACCCTCTGCTCGACTTCTATCCCGGTGTGCCCGGCAATTTTGTCGTCGATGGCGCAGGGCAGGCTGGCAAGATCCTCAATATTCGAGGAGGGACGCCCCAATACGCCTTCTATGAAGGGCAACCGTTCAGCCTTGAAATAGATGGACAGCACTATCTCGACTTCATTGCGGAGGGCGCGGTTGCTGATGCATCGGGTGACGCTGCCATCACGCTGACGCAAATGCTGCGGGCAGAGCCTGGGGATGGTGATGCCCTGCACTTCGCCAAGCCGATGATCGAGGGGTTCATTCGCGGCGATCAGCTTTCGTGGGAACTGGCCCTCGATCGTACCGTCGGCCTGTCGTTCGAGCTGCACGAGTCTCGCTGATGGCTTTCACAGGGCGGGTTCTCAACCTGGTAGCTCTGATGAAGATCGAGCTGCCGGACCATGATGTGCGCCTGTGCGACGGCGGTTTCATCTACTGGGGCGGAGAAAAATACGAGAATATCGATGATCTGTTCGGGACGATCGGCAGCGCGGAAACCTTCGAGGAGAAGACGGGGGACGAAGCGCCCGGCGGCAAGCTGACTTTCCTGCCGCCCTCGTCATCAGCCGCAACCGCCCTCACCGATCCTTCGTTTCAGGGCGCGCGCATGAGGTTCTGGCTCGGTGAACTCGATCCAGTCACTGGGACCATCGCCGGCACGCCGGAACTGACCGCTGACCTTGCCATCGATACGACCACGATCAAGGCGGCCAAGGGTACACGGTCTGTCGATATCGAGTTCGAGAGTGCGGCCAAGCGCCTCTTCATGATCATGCGCGGTAACGCGCTCAACGATCGCTTCCATCAAGCTTGCTATTGGGGGGAAAAGGGCATGGCGAATGCCACGGGAATGCCGCGTTCAACCGCCTGGGGGGCGGCGACGCCGAACACATGAACGACATGCTCAGGCGGCAGGCCGCTCTTGAAAAGACGCTCGCGAAATATCGCGGGCGAACGCTGGACTTTGCCCAGGCGGATTGCGTGCGGATGGCGCGGTTCCACCTGCTCCAGATGGGGCACAAGCCCCCTTCTCTGCCGCCGTATCGCTCGGCTGTCGGAGCCAGGCGCGCATTGCAGCGGGTCGGCGGCATCGTCGCGGCGCTGGACAAGTTTCTGCCCCGCATTCCCCACGCACGCATGTTGCCGGGGGACATCGCGGTCTTGGAAGGTGATGGCGGAATGGACGCAGTGACAATCTGCATCGGTCACAAGCTTATCGGTTGGCATGAGGGCAGCGACGAGATGGTCAATCTCATTCCGCTTGAAATCAAGGCGGCCTGGAGGGCCTGAATGTCAAAGGTTTTGACCAAGGTGGCCATGCTTGCAGGGGCTGTGGCGCTGGTAGCGACCGGCGTCGGTGCGGCAGGTGGCGCCGGTCTGCTTTCCATGAGCGCATCGACCGCTGCCACTGTTTCGACCATCGCTCAGGTCGCGACGGTGGTGGCGGCAGCGGCGTCGGTGGGCGCACAGTTGACTGCGAAAAAGCCGGGCGCGATCGGCACCGTCAATCAGGTCACCATCGGGGCGAATTCTCCCATTCCCTATGGCGTCGGGCGCAGCTTCTACGCAGGCAGCCAGGTCCATGATGTTGGCTGGGGCAACAAGATCAACAAGACCAAGAACCCCATGCTGTCCAAGGTGTTCATCTGGAGCGCCGGCGGGCCCATTGAGGGCATAGATTCCTTCCTGATGGATTGGCAGCCGGTGACGTTCTTAGGCACGTCTGCCTCCGGCTATTATGGGGGCTGGCTGTGGAGCGATAATCAGCTCGGACTGCGCCCGGAAGCGGACGCCCTTGCGCCTCCTGTGGGGCTGTGGGGGGCGATGATGCCAGACTGGGGAGCGGACTATAAGATGTCGGGCTATGCCGCGAGCCTGATCACCTTCAAGTTCGATCGCGACAATAAAGTGTGGGCGAACGGTATCCCGGCCTTCGGCGTCGTTGGGAAATGGGCGCGCGTCTATGATCCACGAAAGGATGATACCTACCCCGGCGGCGAGGGCGATCATCGCTTCGCCGATGAGGATACGTTCGAATTCGACCGCAATGCGGCGCTGAATGCCATCACCTATGCGCGCGGACGCTATGCGATAGACGGGGACGGAAACCAGACGATCAAGGTCGCTGGCTGCGGCTTCCCGCAGGAGAGCTTTGACTGGCCGCAATGGGTCGCCTTCGCCAATATCTGCGAGGCCAACGGATGGAACAGTGACGGCACGGTATTCGATGGTCCGGGGATCAGCCTGTGGGACAATCTCAAACGCATCTGCGCAGCGGGCGGGGCGGTCCCGGTGATTTCGGGAGGGCTGCTGTCCGTACGCTTCCAGTCACCAAAGGTTGCGCTCGACACAATCACGGCAGCAGACTTCGCCGACGGCGAGCGGCTTGTGCCGGGCATGCGAACCTATCGAGATCGCATCAACACGATGGTCCCGAAATACCGTTCGGAGGCCAACAAGTGGGAGTATGTGCAGTCCGAGGCGATCAGCTTCGAGGAGTATATCACGCTCGACGGGGAGCCGAAGGAGGAGGAGTATCTCTGTGAGCTGGTGACGGACAAGGATCAGGCGGCGCAGCTTACCGCCTATGAATTGTTCAACCGCCGCGAGCTTTCTGGGATCACAATCCCGTGCAAGCCGCGCCTGTGGGAGGCGCGGTTGGGCGAAGCCTATCAGGTCGTCGATCCCGAAACCGGCCTCAACCACCTGTGCGTCGTCGCGGCGATCAGCAAGGATATTGCTACCGGCATCGTCACCCTGACCTTCGAGACCGAGACATCGAGCAAGCACGCGCTCGCGCTGGCGATGACAGGCACCGCGCCCCCGCCGCCGACCTTGGTTCCGCCCGGAGATTCCGATGACGCGTCGTGGGATAATGGGACGGGCGGCGTTCCGACCAACCCGACAGGCTGGACACTAACCGGGGAAACGGTGACCGGCCAGACCGGAAGCGTTCCGCTGCTGGTGGTAGAAGGCGCGGTCGGATCGACCGACACGGCCAGCGAGGTTCTCTTCGAATATCGGACCTATGATGTTGGGAACGGACCGGACGATAATTGGGCTGGGTCCAGCCTTGAAGCGCCGGTTATCACGCGCAAGGAAATAGCGGGCATCGTCGCTGGCGTCGATTATGAGGTCAGCATTCGCTATCGCTCTGGAACCCTGATCAGCAATCGCCTGATCCTGGGGCCGGTGGCGGTCAATGCCTGGGCGGCCACGGCTGTCCTCGCCAATGGTGGCAATGTCAGCGTCACGGCGGCTGGTGACGGCCTCTATACGATCACGAAGACTGGGGGCACCGCCGGCTGGGACGCCTCGGCTGTCAGCACGACCGGGATATCGGGGGGTGCGGTCGCGCAGATCCACGCCCCGGCGTCCGGCGCGGACATCATAGCCGGGCTGGCGACGGCACCGAATGCCTCAGACAGTTATACTGACATTCCATTCGCTGTGTATTTCGGCGGCGGCGGGTCACTGTTCGCGGCAGAGAACGGCACTTTGACTGGGATCGGCACATGGGCACCAGGCGACCTCATATGGATCGTTCAGGCGCTTGACGGCACCTCGATCTCCTATCGGAAGGGGCCAACCCTGACTAGTTCGACGCTGCTGCGGACAGTCTCCACTTCATCGACCACCTTCTACTTCGACAGCAGCATTGTCGATGTTGGCCGGACCTTCATCGCCGGCCTCTTTAAGCGCCTGACCTAACCCCACCCTCCATCGCCGGAGCAAACATGACAGCACGCCTGGACCTCACGGCGTCACGCAATGAGACGTGGCGGCCGACGATCGACCTTGCCTATTCGGGCGACCCGTTGCCCCTAACCGGCGCCACCATCAAAATGCAGTGGCGCCTCTATGAAGGCGCTGCGGGCGCTCCGTTGCTCGATTTCGGAGATGTTCCTTTCGAGGACATTCTCGCGACCGCAGAGGACGTTGCGAACGGCGTCGCGAGCCCCGGAGACCGCATCCTGCGGCTCCTGCCCATCATGATCAAG
This sequence comes from Sphingobium sp. LSP13-1-1.1, assembly GCF_040676415.1. Lineage (NCBI taxonomy): Bacteria > Pseudomonadati > Pseudomonadota > Alphaproteobacteria > Sphingomonadales > Sphingobiaceae > Sphingobium > Sphingobium sp. LSP13-1-1.1. The sequence continues at coordinate 441,577 of NZ_JBEGHU010000023.1, forward strand.
TCCGCGCTGGAGGCCCTGCCAACCGGCGTCAATCAGCCGGAAATCGGGGAAGCCGACCGGTTCGCCTGGGACGCTGTCATTCACTACGCAGACGATGTTGAGGAGCGGATTGTCGCTGGCGTCGTCGATCTCTCGAAAGGGGTAACTGTTGATGGGGACTAATATCTTCTCCGCAAAGGTGCGCGCGATCCGCGGCCCCGGTCTGAGCACCGCTGATCGCGCGTTTATCGACAGCGCGAGCGACCGGCTGGACGTCATGCCGGTGCAGGCCGCCAACTATCTCGGCGCTGGGACGGCTGTGCTGCGCAATCTTTTCGACAAGCGTCGTGCGGTGGCTGACACCAACATCGCGGGTGAGACCGGCGAAACTTACTATGCTGCGGACATCTCTCTGACCGGCTCCATCCCCGTCGGGGGCCTCGGCACGGTCACGGCAGGCGTGCCTTTGTTCAATTACTGCTTCTATGATTATTCGGGAGCCTTTCTGACCGGCGAACAATCGCTGACCGCCTCCCCTCTGATCGATGAGGGCGATCCGCTCACTGTTCCTGCTGACGCATTCTATCTGCGCTTCGGCCTGCCAACGGCGCTGGTCGAAGATTTGATGGTTGTCCCTGGCAATCCCTTGCCAGCGAGCTTCGTTCCGTTCCCGGCGCCTGCCACAGTGCCTTGGGCAGGGAAGAAATTTGGTTTCGTTGGAGACAGCATATCGGCGGTCCATGTCTATCAACCTATGGTTGCTGAACTTCTCGATGCGAAATTCGTGCAGTTCACTGACGACGGCTTCAGCGGCCGGAAGATGGGCGAGGCGGTCCCCGTTCTTACGGGCGGCAATCTTGGGGCGCTGGACCTGCTGGGCGTTTTTCTCGGCACGAACGACTTTGGCGGGAACACCCCTCTCGGTGCACATGGCGACGCCACCGATGCGGGCACCTTTTACGGCAACACCCGCAACGTGATCGAGACGGCGCTGAGCGCCAACCTCGACATGCAGGTGATGATGGTCACGCCGATGAAGCGCGGCGTCGTCAGCGGCCTGCCTGCATGGGACGACCCGAACACGGCCGGGCACGTTCTAGAGGATTATGTAGACGCCATCATCCGGGTCGCGGCCGACTATGCCGTGCCGGTGCTCGACATGTTCCGCGTTTCCAACTTCAATGACCTGACGCTGGCGACCTATGCGAGCGACCTTCTGCACCCTAGCACGATGCAGGCATGGAATATGATCGCCCGGAAATTCGCCGCATTCATCCGGACGATCTGAGCTCGGGCGGGGCTGGCTCTACTTGGCGAAATCACCAAGATTATGAAAGGTGGACGATGGACGATGGCGGTCTTGCGGGTGACGTGGCGCAGGTAGCAGCGGGCGGCTTCAGTGTGGGGGGTGGGCTCTATGCGGTGCGGTGGCTCATCCTTTGGCTGACGGGCCGGGCCGACAGGGTGGCCGCTGTGAACGACCAGCAGCGGGCCGAACTGGACCAAAGCTGGAAGAGTTATCGGCTGATGCTGGAGGCGCGGCTGGAAAAACAAGACGAACGGATCGACCGGTTGGAACGCGAGGTAGAAGATTGCCACGCGTCGAAGCGGGAAACCGAAGCCCAGCTCGCGCGCCTGCAAGCCTATGTCGATGGTGAGGGGCAAGCCCGGCAGCTTGGGGCAGTGATCGCCGCTCACGACAGGCGGCTTGGGTCAGGTTGATCCAACAAACAAGATGGCATTTGCGGGCGCTTCAGGCGCCCTTTTTCATAGGAGACGCATATGGACCACGCTGCGCTTCAGCGGCGGCTGGCGACGCTCGGCCATTACACCGGCGCGATCGACGGGAAGTTCGGGCCGCTCAGCAAGGCGGCCACGCTCGAATGCCTGACAGACGGGCCTGACTATCCAATCTCCGACGATGATGTTGCCCGCGCGGCTGTCGATCTCGGAGTTGAGCCTGCCAAGGTCTGGGCCGTCTATGATGTCGAGTCGACCGGAACAGCCTTCATCGGCGGCCGGGCCACCATCCTCTTCGAGCCGCATCGGTTCAGCCGCTCCACCGGGCATCGGTTCGACAGGAGCCACCCGGCGCTGTCCTCCCGCGAATGGAACCGCGCCCTTTATCCGGGAAAGCAGGCTGATCGCTGGCAGCAGCTGCTCAGCGCGGTGACGCTCGATGTCGATGCCGGGTTCATGTCGGCCAGCTATGGCGGCTTTCAGATATTGGGAGAAAACTACGCCGTCTGCGATGCGGCCGATCCATGGTCGTTCGCCTGGCGACAGTGCCAGACCGAAGGCGATCAGCTGGACGCCTTCGTGCGGTTCGTAGCAGGCAAGGGCCTGAAGGGCGCACTTCAGCGCGGTGACTGGGCCGCCTTCGCGCGCGGCTATAACGGCACGGCCTTCAAGGCGAACCGATATGATGAGCGGCTGGCCAGCGCCTTCGCACGGCGGCGGGCCGCATGAACAATCAGCATAATGTCATCGCCTATCTCGCTACCCTCGCCGCGATTGTCATCATGTCGATCGTGGCCGCTATCATCTGCGTAAGCGTCGAGCCGGATACGCATCTGGCGCAGATCGTCGCAGCCCTCGGATTCATCAGCGCAGCGGTCACCGGGCTTATCGGCGTGATTGGCACCTTCAAGGCGCGCGACAACAGCGAGGCTGTGAATGAGCAGCTGATCGCCAAGCTGCCGCCTGCGGAACCGCCGGCGAGCGAAACCAAGTCCTGACCCTCACCACAAGGAGAATTCCATGAAACGCCTCATTGCGCTCTGCCTACCGCTCGCCCTGATGGCCTGCGGCAGCATGACGGGCACCTTCAACAGCATCCCCGCATCGCCCGCTGCGGTTGCCAACAGCACTGTTCTTGATGAGCAGGGCGCGCTGGCAGCCGAACTGGCCTACAAGGCGGCGCGAGTCGCGGTCGAGACGGCTGTCGATGCCGGGTTGATACGGGGCCCGGCGGCGGCGAAGGTCGCCAAGCTGGACCGGCAGGCATTCGCCGCGCTCGGAGTGGTTCGCAAAGCCTATGCGGCCGGAAATGCCGCCAGCTACGCCAGCGCCCTGACCGCCGCGCGGTCAGCGATCTCCGACCTTCTGACCCTCACCGGAAAAACGGGAGCCTGACATGAACATCTCTACCCTGTTGAATGTACTGCCCGTCGTCGGGCCTGTCGTCGCCAAAGCGCCAGAATTTGTGGCGCTCTACCAAGCTGCGGTCACGGTGCTGGCCCCGCCCGATCAGGCGACCGCGAAGGAAGCCCTCAAGGATATTCAGGCGGATAATGACGCGGGCCATGCTCGTTTGCAGGCCAAGCTCGCTGCCGCTGCTGCAAGCTAAATGGGAGGGGTGCCTCGCCCCCTATAGGTGAGGCGCTAAAAGCAGAGGGCGAGACCGTGGAGAGACGCGCTGAAATCCGCGCGGTTCCGCCGGCCTCATCCTCTGAACCTGCTCACAATTCGCTTCCACTCGCGTTCGTCCGGCAGAGGCAGAGTGATCTGCGGCGGCTGGTCCGCCAGATCGATGGCATTGGGCCGTATGCGTTTGCCCAGGCGGCGGGCGCACTCCCGGCACCAGAACTTCTCGCGCGCGGACCTGAAACTGTCGTCCCATCCTCGCCTATGGAAATGCCACCAGATGCCATGGGGATGAAACAGGCCCGTGTGGCCACACCGGCAGACGACCTTCACCGTTCGATGCCATGCGGCCGCCTCGAACAGGCAAGTGGCAACCTTCAGGCCGTTCCTATAGCGGGCCACATTTCGCCAGTGCCTCGTCAGCAAGCTCCTGCAATGTCGCGTAGCGGACCTCAACCAGGTCCGCGATGGCGGCAGAGATTGATTTCACATCGCCCCCAGTGAGGCCGCCCTCATCGATCGCCTCATCATCCGCAAGCCTCTCAGCGAAACGGCGGAAGCGCGCTTTCAATCCATCATCCATTTGGTTCTCCTGTCGGTGAGCCAGTGCGTTCCCCCGCCTCGGCGGGGGTTGAGGCGCGCCAACGCCTCAAGCCGGCGGAAACGACCCGCCATGTCCCCGGCTGGCCTGCCGGTTTCATCCCGCCTCCTGGCGCTCGGGAGGGGTGAACAGATATGGAACAAACAGAATGGAGTCGAGTCCGCTTTTTGATGATTTCGTGGCCCCTGTGTCGCCTGTGGCGGCGTACATCGGAGGCAAGCGACGGCTATGGAAGCGCGTCACCCGCGCGATAGATCTGGTGCCGCACCAATCCTACGGCGAAGTGTTCATGGGGATGGGAGGCGTCTTCCTGCGGCGCGGCCGCCGCCCGCGCGCTGAATATGTGAATGACTGGTCCGAGGACGTGGCGACCTTCTTCCGCATCCTCCAGCGCCACTACATCGCCTTCCTGGACATGCTCCGCTACCAGCTCACCACGCGGAGCAATTTCGAGCGGCTGATGCGAGTCGATCCGGCGACGCAGACCGATCTGGAGCGCGCGGCGCGGTTCCTTTATCTCCAGCGCCTTGCGTTCGGCGGAAAGGTGGCAGGCCGCAGCTTCGGCGTCGATGCGGCTAACTCGGGTGGGTTCGATGTGACGAAGCTTCAGCCGATGCTGGAGCAGCTGCACGAGCGGCTCGCTGGCGTCACGATCGAACGGCTGCCCTGGTCGGAGTTCGTGAGCCGCTATGATCGGCCGGACATGCTGTTCTACCTCGATCCGCCATACCACGGCAGCGAGGGTGACTATGGAGCCAATATGTTCGGTCGAGACGAATTTGCCCTGATGGCTGATCAGCTACGCGGAATCGAAGGCCAGTTCCTGATGAGCATCAATGATGTGCCGGAGATCCGCGACGCGTTCGCAGGCTTCCCGATGGCCACGGTCGAGTTGCAATATACCGTCGGGAATGGATCGCCGGTGGCGGCTCGGGAACTCATCATCACCAACAGCCGCGAGGTGTCGATCGAGCGCTTGGTGCCCAACCAGGCAACAGCCTGACGGTCGCCAATATAGGATGGCGCGGGTTCGCTTCCACGAGGCTGGCCCGCGTTTTCCTCTCCGGTGTCATTCCGGTGAAACTCGCCGCTTTTCCCGGTTTGTTCACGGTTTTTAGGTGCGCCGTCGAAAACGGAAACGGCTGATTTCTGCCGCTTTACGCCGTATGCCGTGTGTTGACATCACAGGGCTTTGAAAACAGACGAGGCTCCCTAGGGGCTCGAATTGGAGGGGCATTATGGAACCGAATTTGTATCATCTGCGTGGGGCTAAGGGTGATTGGCCCACTAGCTTGAGCGCTGCGGTGTTCGACGTTCGGATCATCGCCTCTACGGTCGAAAAGGCTGTGGCCTCGGCCAGGGAGCGCTTGGCTTCTGATCTATCAACTCACGACATCGATCACGCGTGGCTGATAAACGACGACGGCTGGACGGTCTGGAGTTCCGCTGAAGGTGACATCGGCGCGGTTGATGGGTAAGGATTTCGGTTCCCCCACGCCGCTGTAACCCGCGAAAAACCGTGGGTCACTGTGGCGGCAAATTGGGGGAAAGATCATTGAAAATAAACAGGAAAATGCTTCCACGGCTGAAACACGGGTTCGATTCCCGTAGGGGTCACCAATAAACTCAAGGAGTTGATACTTCTTGGGCGGAAAGAAGCAGAAGTGCCGTGGCGCATTCCTGTGGCCTGTTGCGACAGCCACCCCTCAATGAAAATCGCGCGATTGCGGCAATATCCGAACATCGCGCGGATGTCCGCGGGCGTGATCGTGGCGCATGCGGGAAGGTTCCTGCACATCGGTTTGAGAAAGCCGCGACAATTCCGCAGTCCGGTCGTGCACGCGGGAAGCCATCAGGTGGACCACGCCTTCCTTGCTGCGCTGCACTTCCCCTTCGACCAGCATCAGTCGCGACGCCATGACCGGGCGCCGCTGCAGTTCGAACAGCCGTGCCCACAGCAGGACATTGGTGATCCCCGTCTCATCCTCGATGGTGATGAAGACCGCATTGCCCTTGCCCGGCCGCTGCCGCACCAGCACCACACCGGCGGTCTTCACCAGCGTCCCGTTCTTCGCCGCCGAAGTCCGGGCACAGCTCAGCACCCCCTCCGCCGCGAAGACCGGGCGCAGGAATTGCATCGGATGCCCCTTGAGCGACAGGCGCGTCACCAGATAATCGGCCTCGACATGTTCGGACAGAGCCATGGCGGGCAGCATCGCATCCGGCTCTTCCCCCAATTCCTGCGCCTTGGCGGCGGCAAACAGGGGCAGTTCATTCGCGGGCGTCCGCCGCGCTTCCCAGAGGGCGGCCCGCCGGTCCCGTCCCAGCGACCGGCAGGCATCGGCATCTGCCAGCAACCGCAACGCCCGTGCCGGCAATCCCGCGCGCCGCGCCAGTTCTTCCATGGTGGAAAACAGCCCTTCCTTCCGCGCCGCGACCAGTTGCTTCGCCCAATCCTGTCGAAAACCATCCACCTGACGCAGTCCCAGACGCAGCGCCAGAGCCCGTCCCTCCCCCTCGCCCCGCCCGCTGTCCCGCGACCGCAGCAGCGGTTCGAGCGCATTGTCCCACCCGCTCATATTCACATCGACATCATGCACGGTGACGCCATGATCCCGCGCATCCCGCACGATCTGGGCGGGAGCGTAAAAGCCCATGGGCTGCGAATTGAGCAGCGCGCAGGCGAACACCGCGGGCTGATGACATTTGATCCAGGCCGACACATAGACCAGCCGCGCGAAGGACAACGCATGGCTTTCGGGAAAGCCGTAGCTGCCAAAACCCTCGATCTGCCTGAAGCAGCGTTCCGCGAATTCCGCTTCATAACCCCGCTTCACCATGCCCCTGATCATCTTCTCGCGAAAATGGTGAATGGTGCCGACATTGCGGAATGTCGCCATGGCGCGGCGCAGGGCATCGGCTTCCGTCGGGGTGAAATCCGCCGCAACGATGGCAAGCTTCATCGCCTGCTCCTGGAACAGCGGCACGCCATAGGTCTCGCCAAGCAGTTTCTCCAGCTCATCGGCTGGCCCATGATGCGGCGACGGTCGCGGATAGCTGACCTTCTCATCCCCGCATCGTCGCCGCAGATAGGGATGGACCATATTGCCCTCGATCGGTCCGGGGCGGACGATCGCCACCTGCACGGTCAGGTCATAGATCGAACGCGGCTTCAGGCGCGGCAGCATGTTGATCTGCGCCCGGCTTTCGACCTGAAAGACGCCGATGCTGTCGCCCTTGCACAGCATGTCGTAGACGGCCTCATCCTGCGCATCGAGATCGACCGTCAGCTGATGGTCGCCCAGCCCCTGTTCCCGCATCAGGTCGAACGCCCGGCGGATGCAGCTCAGCATCCCCAGCGCCAGCACGTCGACCTTCATCAGACCAAGGGCGTCGATGTCATCCTTGTCCCATTCGATGAAACTGCGATCCTCCATCGCCGCATGGTGCAGCGGCACCGTCTCGTCGAGCCGGTTCTGCGTCAGCACGAATCCCCCCACATGCTGCGAGAGATGACGCGGAAAGGGCTGGGACAGCAATTGGTCGACGATCGCCTTCAACTGCGCGATCTGCGGATTGTCGAGCGCGAAGCCCGCCTCCACGATCCGCGCATCGTTCATGTCGCTGGAATAGCTGCCCCAGACCGTGCTGGAGAGGCGGGCGGCCACATCCTCGCTAAGGCCCAACACCTTCGCCACTTCCCGCACGGCGCTGCGCGAACGGTAATGGATGACGGTCGCGGCGATCCCGGCACGATGGCGGCCATAGCGTTCATAGATATATTGCATGACCTCCTCGCGCCGCTCATGCTCGAAATCGACGTCGATGTCGGGCGGTTCATTGCGTTCTTCGGATACGAAGCGCGAAAAGAGCAGATCGTGCCTGAGCGGGTCGATGGACGTCACGCCCAGCAGGAAGCACACCATGCTGTTCGCCGCCGATCCGCGTCCCTGGCAAAGGATTCCCTTCGTCCGGGCGAAGGCGACGATGTCATGCACGGTCAGGAAATAATAGGCATAGTTGCGCTTGGCGATGAGACCGAACTCTTCTTCCAGCAACTGGCGCGCCTTCCGGGGAAGACGCGCGCCATAGCGGGCGTGAGCGGCGGACCAGGTCAATTCCTCCAGCCATTGCTGCGCCGTCCATCCTTCCGGCACGGGCTCATGGGGATATTCGTAGGAAAGCTGATCCAGCGTGAAATGCACCCGGTTCAGGAACCCTATGCTTTCCGCCACCGCCTCGGGGCAATCGCGAAACAGATGGGCCATTTCGGCGGGACTATGGATATGCCTTTCCGCATTCGCCTCCAGCAAGCGTCCTGCCTTGGCGATGCCGGTGCCTTCGCGGATACAGCTCAGCACATCCTGCAAGGGGCGCTGCGCCGCGCCGGCATAGAGCGCGTCCATGGTCGCCAGCAATGGTACGCCCGTCGCCACGGACAAAGCCTTGAACTGCGCCAGCCGCCGCGCGTCCCGTCCGTCCCGGCGCAATGCCGCCGCCAGCCAGACCCGGCGCGGGGCAAGGCGCGACAATCGGGCCAGCAATCCTTCCAGGTCGGACGGAGCAGGCGGCGGCACGAGGCTGAGATGACCCTGCCTGATCGCTTCCTTCGACGGCCGGTCGTCATAATCATATTTCACCGGCTGGCGATGCGCGGTCTGCCGGGTCGCGGTCGAGCCAGGCATCACGATCAGCAGCAGGTCATCCAGATAAGCCGTCAGATCCTCATAACGCAGGATGCAATCACCCTTCACCGATCGGAGATTGCCGACGGTCAGCAATTTGGTGAGTTCGCCCCAGCCCCGCCGCGTCGCCGGATAGGCGACGATGTCCGGCGTGCCGTCCACGAAGACCAGCCTGGCGCCGACGATCAGCCGCAGGTCGGTCCGGCAGGCGCGCTCCTCCTCTGCATCGAGTTCCAGCGGCTGTCCCGCTTCCTTGCGCGCCTCCAGCAAGCCGGCGCGCATCCGTTCGGGCCAACGCTTGCGCGCGACATGGGCGCGAACTACTCCGGCGACGCTATTGCGGTCGGCTATTCCCAACCCTTCAAGCCCCTGGGCAATAGCGCATGTCACCATGTCCTGCGGATGGGATGCGCCGCGCAGGAAGGAGAAATTGGTGGCCGCCACCAACTCGGCAAAGGGCGGCGCCTCCGGCCCGACCGGCGGAGGCTCGCCGCGCGATTTGCGCCGCCCCTTTTCCCGCCCGGCCTCCAGCGCATTCCGTTCGCGCCTGTCGATGGATCTGGGCCTGGACGGATCAGGCCCCTTGCCATGCCGTTTCATGCGAACAGGCCATGGATGTACCAGCCGGGATGCTCTGCCTCGGCGCCGTAAAGGCCATGACGAAAAATCCAGTAACGCCGTCCACGCGCATCCTCGACCCGGTAATAATCGCGGGTCAGCCCCACGCTTTCGCCTTCCAGCGCGCCATCGCTGGCGGTCCACCACTGGGGCGCGATGCGTTCGGGGCCTTCATAGCGCGTCACTTCATGCAATACCTTGCGCCACCGGAAACGATGGGGCGGGCCGTCGGGCACCTCTGCCACCACATCGATCGGCTGGGGCGGATCGAACAGATGGAGCGGGCGCATGGGCGGTTCTTCCTGCGCGCCTTGCGGCCAGTTCATGGGCGCCCGGCTTTCCACTGCGGGCAGTGCAAGCTGGGCCTGTTCGGGGATATGGCTGTCCCTCGGATGAAGCCGCTGGATGCGCGCCCGGCCCGCCCGGATCGACAGCCGGTCGACCAGGGCGGAGACGCTTTCCTCGCGACGTGCTTCTCCACCCTCCAGCGCCAGTTGCGTCGGCGCCATCGGTTCTGTCTGCGGCACCGTGAGGCGCAACATGTCGAAACCGAAACCGGGATCGAGCGGATCGGACAGCGCATCGATCCGTTCCTGCACCAATCGCATGATCGCAGGCGCATCGCGCACCGGCAGGCCCGTTTCCACCCGCAATGGAAAGGCAAGGCCATCGCTGCGAAAGAACAGCGCCTCGAAGCGCCGCCCCCCCTGGCCGCGTTCGCTGAGGCGATCCCCCGCCTCGGTCGCCATCTCCTCCAGCGTCCTGAGGGCAAAGGCGGTGCTGCCCATGGGTTCGGCAAAACGCCGCTCGATCCGGATCGCCGGGCGCAACTGCCGGGGTGCGAGCGGCCGCCGGCCAAGGCCGAGCAGGTTATTCAGCGCATCCACAGCCTCCTCGCCGAAGCGCGACGCCAGCACCGCCGCCGGTCGCGCTGCCAGATCGCCCACGGTACGAAGCCCCGCGCGACGCAGCGCCACCGCGCTTCCCTCCTCCAGCCGCAATGCCTCCACCGGCAGGCGTCGCAGCGCGGCATCCTCATCCGCCGTCGCCCCGACCGGAAAACGGCACAGGGCGTGCGCACCCTCCGCCGTTCCGGCAAGGGCATGACGCACCCGCATGCCATGGCGCTCCAGCCGTTCTGTCGCTTCGCGCGCCAACATCTCCTCGCCGCCCCAGAGATGCGCACAGCCGGTAATATCGAGCATCAGGCCGAAGGGCGAATCCAGCGCCGCCACCGGCGTATAGCGGGCGCAACCGTCGCACAGCCGCTCCAGCCAATCCTGATCGCCATGGGGATCGGCATCGAACACGCGCAGATCGGGCTCGCGCGCACGCGCATCGGCCAGCGTCATGCCGGGCGTCAGGCCCAGTACCAGGGCATCCGCGTCGAGCGTCGCGAGCCGCATCGCGCCGCGCACCTGCTCAACGACGACGCCCGGCCCTTCGCCCTGCGCCGTCCAGAGATCAGGCCGCGCGATCCGCAGCCGGTCGATCGGCAGGAACGGGAACCACAGCGCCAGATAGCGGCGCCTGCCGATCTCGTCCTGCGCCGTCCTTTCCGCCTGCATCCTGCCCGCTGCCATTCCGTTCCCAGGCATCCTGTTCCCAAGCGCCCTTTCCAAGGTCATGGCGTTCATCGCGCCCACCTCCACTCTGTTCAAACATGCCCAGGCCATTGTCCCAGACCAGCCGCCAGCCAAGCCCATCCCGCCCCGCCCGCCGCCGCATCAGATACAGGTCGAAGGCGCTTCTGCCCGGCCCGCCTCCCGGCAAGGTCGGTGAGGGCGCCGCCGCCACGCGCCAGCGCGTGTCCGCTGCGCTGGGCACTGGGTCGCCGCCCACGCGCAGCATGAAGGCCGTGACGCCGGATGCCTCCGCCGCCAGCGCCAGCCGCCGGCTGGCCGTCAGGTCGAGCAAAGGCGCCGGACCGCGCAATTCCACCACCAGCGATCCCAAGGCAGGGCAACGCAGCGCATCGACCGCCGCCCGCAACAGCATGGCATCATCGGCCATCATGCCGATCAGCAGCCGCGACGGATCAATGCCCAATGCCGCCAATCCGGGGCCATAGAGCATCCCTCCGGCCCGACCGGCCGCCGCCGTGCGCAGCCAGAGCAAAGGCGCTTCTCCTGCCGCCAACCTCGCGAGGATGGAGGCCAGGCCTGCCGCCGCCGCCATTTCCTCCGTCGCGGCGAAGAATTCATGCACCCGGCCCCGCGCCAAACCTCCATCCAGCGCCTGGTCGAGCGGGGCATATCCAGTTTCCACGCGCGCATGCGGCTGCGCGGCTGGAACGCTCTCCAGCGATGCGATATGCCGCCTGAGGGCAGCAAGGGTCTTCACCGACTCAGCCATATAATGTTCCCTATTTGTTCTTTTCGTCCCGATGACGCGCCCTGTCAATCGGGTGCGCAAGGGACGAGCCGGAAAGACGCAGGCGACGGACGATGCAGCCGCGCTGCGCTTATGGGAATGTGCCCGCCCTATGCCATGAGGCCAGGCTCCGGCAGGTCATGCCTTGGCCGAAAGAGCGCTCAGTTCCTCCAGGTCCAGGTCGCGCTCCAGTTCCTGAAGCGTCTTTTCGTCAATCTCTCCGGTCCGGTGGAGGCGCAGCAATTCCGCCCGACCCGCGGCGATCGCCTTCAGCACCAGATCGAAATGAGCGTGGAGCGTCTCCGAAAACTGTTCCTCCTGCCCGGCATAGTCGGCCGACAATTCGGCATGGCGCCGATACCGTTCGAGCAGCCTTGGATGAAGCAGCGTGCCCTCCGCATCATAGGCGTGCCGCTCCACGACGCCGACCTGCGCCTGTGCCATGGCGGCTTCGGCCTCGCTCATCGTCATGCGCGGGCGGTCGCTTTCCGGTTCCTCCAGCTTCACCAGCCGGATCACGGCGCCCAGCGTCGTTCCCTGCAGCAGCACGGTGCCGATGATGACAGCGAAAGACGCCGTCAGGATGAAGTCGCGGCCGGGGAAGTCCGCCGGGACGCTGAGCGCCACGGCCAGCGTCACCACCCCGCGCATCCCCGCCCAGCTCAATATGGTGGCCGCCCGGAACCCCATAGGGCGATAACCGCACAGGCCGGTTGCCCTCAGCCCGGCGATCACCGCGTCCGATCCGAAAACCCAGAGGAAACGGGCGACGGTCAGCGCCGCCAGGATCGCCAGGACAGGCAATGCCATCTCGTCCACCACCACCCCGAAACCGCCGACGCGTTCGATCACGTCGCGCAGCGACGATCCGATGAGGAGGAACACAAAGGCCTCCATCAGGAAGATCATCACCGCCCAGAAGGCCGTGCCGTTCATCCTGACCATGGCAGGGAAGACGACATGCTGGTACCAGCCGCAGATAAGGCCGGTGGTGACCGTCGCGATCACGCCCGAGACATGGATGGATTCCGCCAGCAGATAGGATGCCCATGGCGCCAGCAGCGAGGAAGCGATCATCAGATATTTGTCGTCCAGCCGCTTGACCGCCAGCACCCAGAGCGCACCGACGGCGATGCCGATCAGCGCGCCGCCCGCGGCCAGGATGACGAAGCTCTGCAAGGCGTCGACCATGCTGAAGGCGCCAGTGGCTACCGCAGCTATAGCGAAGCGGAAGAGCACCAGCCCCGTGGCGTCGTTGAACAGGCTTTCCCCTTCCAGCAGGATGGAGAGGCGGCGGGGCAAATGGACACGCTGCAACACGGCGCGGGCGGACACGGCGTCAGGCGGCGAGACAATGGCGCCCAGGGCCGCGCAGGCTGCCCAGGGCAGGCCCGGCACCAGCCAGTGCGCAACCACGGCCACGACGACCGTGGTGAAGACCACCGCCCCCAGGGCAAGCGCCATTATGCCGAACATATGCCGCCGAAGGTGCCGCAGCGCGATGAACCAGGCGCCATCCATCAACAGCGGCGGCAGGAAGATCACGAGCACCAGTTGCGGGTCGAGCGAGATCACCGGCAAGCCCGGCAAAAAGGCGAACAGCGCGCCCCCGGCCAGCAGCGCGACGGCCGGCGGCAGGCCCAGCCTGTTGGCCGCATAATGCAGGACGATGATCGCCAGCAGCATCACGATCACCAGTTCGAACATCTCCATCGGGTGCATATCTCCCTCTTCCAATCGGCTGGATAGCCGCTGGCGGACCCCGGACCAAGCGGGCGGCGATCAAGACCCCTATGAAAAGCGCCACAGTCCATCCAGAAAGGCAATATATGCAATCAATGCGTGGAGTGGTCCTGCCCCATGACGGAGAAAAAACTGCCCTGGTGGCGCGGCGCCGCCATTTACCAGATCTATCCCCGCAGCTTCGCCGATTCCAATGGTGACGGCATAGGCGACCTTCCGGGCATCACCGCGCATCTGCCCTATGTCGCATCGCTTGGGGTGGATGCCATCTGGCTTTCTCCCTTCTTCAAGAGCCCCATGCGCGATTTCGGCTATGACGTGTCGGACTATTGCGATGTCGACCCGATCTTCGGCACGCTTGCGGATTTCGACGCCCTGGTGGCACGGACGCATGAACTGGGCCTGCGCATCATCGTCGATCAGGTCTGGGCGCATACGTCCGATGAGCACCCCTGGTTCGTCGAAAGCCGCTCAAGCCGCGACAATGCCAGGGCGGACTGGTATGTCTGGGCCGATCCAAAGCCGGATGGAACGCCGCCCAACAACTGGCAGTCGGTTTTCGGAGGCCCGGCCTGGACCTGGGATGCGCGGCGCGGCCAATATTATATGCACCAGTTCCTGACTCAGCAGCCGCAACTGCACCTGCATCATCCTCAGGTGCAGGAAAGCGTGTTCGACATCATCCGCTTCTGGCTGGACCGGGGCGTCGACGGTTTTCGTATCGACGCGATCAACCATTCGATGCACGACCCGCGACTGCGCGACAACCCGCCCGCCCCCGAAGACGGCAAGGTCCGCACGCGCCCCTTTGATTTCCAGATCAAGAAATACAGCCAGAGCCATCCCGACATTCCACTGTTCCTGGAAAAGGTCCGGAAAGTCTTCGACGAATATGAAGACCGCTTTACCGTGGCCGAAGTCGGCGGCGAAAACAGCGACATCGAAATGAAGGCCTTCACCCAGGGGGATAGCCGGCTGAACACCGCTTATGGCTTCGATTTTCTCTATGCGCCGGACCTGAACGCCGATTTCCTGAGGACGGCGCTTGTCAAATGGCCAGCCCAGACTCATGCGGGCTGGCCAAGTTGGGCGTTCGAAAATCACGATGCTCCCCGCGCCGTCTCGCGTTGGGCCAAGGGCTTGGATGCGGAAGCCTATTGCCGGATGAAGATACTGCTGCTGGCCTGTCTGCGCGGCAATATCTTCCTTTATTATGGCGAGGAGCTGGGGCTGCCGCAGGTCGACATCGCCTTCGAGGATCTGCAGGATCCCGAAGCCATCGCCAACTGGCCGCTGACCCTATCCCGCGATGGCGCGCGAACGCCGATGCCATGGCGGTCCGATGCGCCCTATATGGGGTTTTCCGAGGCCAGGCCGTGGCTGCCGATGGGGGAAACGCATCGCGCGCTCGCCGTCGACGTGCAGGAGGCGCGGCCGGATTCCCTCCTGCACTGGACGCGACGGGTGCTGGCGCTGCGCAATGGGTCGCTTGCATTGCGGGCGGGCGCCATCCATTTCCGGGACGCTCCCGATGACCTGCTCCTTTTCGAACGCGCGCATGAGGATGAACGGCTGCTCTGCGCCTTCAACCTCGGCAGCCAGCCAGTCGCCTGGGCCCTCCAGGAGCCGTGCCAGCCACTGCTGACGACAGGCGGAGTGGAAAACCGGCTCTTCCCGGCGGCGTCCGGCATGGTTGCAAGGATCGTCACCCCGGCACGATAATATCCATCGCCCTCATGCTGCACCGAGCGGTCGGCGCGCAACAAACATGCGGAAAGCGGATATTTTCTTAATCCAGATCAAATCGCCGCGCGAACTTTCGGCTTTCCGTAATTTCCTGGCCGGTCGGTCCCATAGAAGGGGGACCGGCGGTGCCGTTCGCTGTCATCTGGTCGGATTTGCATTCGGCAAGTGGAAAAAGCGCGCCATCCGCGATTGTTCCGGGTCACTCTTTTCCATCACGCAAAACATGGTGGCTGCACGCTCGGCGGCCTCGGCCCGTGCATTGGCCGCTGCGGCATCCTGTTGCGCGACCGCCGCGGTGGAAGCCTGCATCTGCGCGTCGGCGTCGGCGCGCTGGCGGCTCTCGCCAATGGCCGTATCCGCAAATTGCTGCGCCTCGACCGCGGCACGGATCGCCGCCTGCTCCTTGTCGCTCTTGAGCTGCTCGTGCGCCAGCCGTAAGGACGCCTCCACGCGCGCGGCCCAATAGGAGGCCGCGCAAGCGCCGGAAGTGGAAATCCGCCCTTTGCAGTCCGTCAGAACGGAAGTCCGTCCCGGTGCGATCAGCCTACGAAGGCGCGCTCGATCACATAGGCGCCCGGCGCGGCGTTGGAGCCTTCGGCAAAGCCCTGTTCCTCGAAATAGGCGCCGAACTGCTTGATCATCTCCATGCTGCCGCACATCATGATCCGGTCGGTTTCCGGATTGAACCTCGCCTCGCCCGGAATGCCTTCGAACAAGGTGCCGGTTTCCATCAGCTTGTCGATGCGCGCATTGTTCCGAAACGGTTCGCGCGTCACGGTCGGCACATAGTGAAACTGGTTTGCCGCCTGCTCAGCCACCAGCGGATCTTCCGCCAGCTTGCCTGACAGCTCGTCATGAAAGGCAAGGTCGCTGACACGGCGCACCGAATGCACGACCACGACCTGCTCATAAAATTCGTAGACGTCCGGATCGCGCGCCAGGCTGAGGAAAGGCGCCAGGCCCGTGCCGGTCGACAGCATAAACAATCGCTTGCCGGGCAACAAGGCGTCGGTGACGAGCGTCCCGGTCGGCTTGCGCCCAAGATAGATCTGGTCGCCCGGCTGGATCAATTGCAGCCTGGACGTCAGCGGGCCGTCCTGCACCTTGATCGACAGGAATTCCAGTTCCTCGTCCCAGGCGGGGCTGGCGACGGAATAGGCGCGCAGCAGCGGCTTGCCATTATCGCCTTGCAGGCCGATCATCACGAACTCGCCCGACCGGAAGCGGAAGCTGGCCGGCCGCGTGATGCGGAAGCTGAAAAGATGCTCGTTCCAATGCCGCACCGACAGCACGGTTTCCACGGAAAGCGCGCCGGTCGGTTCCAATGCCGGCTTTTCGATCGTCACGTCGTTCAAACCTTTTCCCCTGCCAGATTCAGGGCGACTGTCGCTGGGCAAGAGCGTCAGTTGCGTCAGCTTCGCAATAGGCGATGCAGCGCGAATGCCCCCTGGGGCGTTCCAAGGCAAGGTGAAAAAACTTGTCGGGGCGAAAGCTGATGGCCATCCGCCTCGGTTCAGGACCGCGGGCAAAGGGGCGGCACTGCCCGGCGTCCGGGAACACAGCAGGAAGGATCGCCGGGTCGCGGCCCAAGCAATGCACGATAGGCGGGCAAGCAGGCACCGTCCCGCATCCGCTCGCTGAAGGAAGATAGGCCATGCGCCTGCGCTTGGCCGCTCAACAGCATGGCAATGGCGGCGGCGCCGCGCAGCAGACCCCCCGGCATGATGACTTCCCCTGCTTCGGACACCGACACGTCCATCCCCAGGGCCAGCTTATAAGGGATTCTCTATCCAAAAGCATACCCCATCGGGGGTATGCTTTCACCATCGGCAGTAAAAGCCGGTCGATAATGCCCGCTTACCATCGCGATCCCGGCCCCCTGGACAGGGAAGGCCGCGCGAATTGTCAGCCGAAGAGACCCTTTGCAAGGCCACCCAGTTCGTTGAGCGGATTGCCGTCGCCGTCCCGGTCGAACAGCCCGCCGATCTTCGACAATATCGCTTCAGGTCCGCCGAACTGCGCAAACAATTCCTGCAATTTGTCGGCCGACACGCCATGCTCGGCAGCCGTGGTCGCAAGAGCTGCGACATCGGTTTCACCCGCCCCGATCTTGCCGCCTATTTCGCTCATCAGGGCCTGCATCTGCTCAGGCTGAAGGCCGATCCTGGCGGCCACCGCCTCCAGTCCGCCCATATTTCCGATCAAATCGTCAAAAAGCGCCATAGCTCATGTCCCGCCAATGATTTGCCACAGGATAGCATTGCGGCCGGCAGATCGAAAGCGAAAGAGGTTGGCCGAGAACGAAGGAGGCCGGAAGATCTCTCCACCGGCCTCCTTCGAAAGGGGTCGCGCCTGTCAGGCGGCCGTCAGTGCCGCCTCGCGCACGGAGGCGTCGACATGATTTTCGAACTGGGCGAAATTGTCGACAAACTGCTTTACCAGCTTGCCCGCCGTCTCGTCATAGGCCGCCTTGTCGTTCCAGGTCGCCCGCGGATCGAGGATGGTCTTATCGACGCCCGGCACCGCCACCGGCACCTGGAACCCGAAATTGGGGTCGGTGCGGAATTCGGCATCGTTGAGGCTGCCGTCCAGCGCCGCGTTCAGCAACGCGCGGGTCACCTTGATCGGCATGCGCTGGCCAACGCCATATTTGCCGCCGGTCCAGCCGGTATTGACCAGCCAGCAGGTGACGCCGCCCTTGTTGATCCTCTCCTTCAGCAGATTGCCGTAGACCGACGGATGGCGCGGCATGAAGGGCGCGCCGAAGCAGGTGGAGAAGGTCGCCGAAGGCTCCGTCACGCCGATCTCGGTCCCCGCGACGCGCGCGGTATAGCCCGACAGGAAGTGATACATGGCCTGGTCCGGCGTCAGACGCGCAATCGGCGGCAGCACGCCATAGGCATCGGCGGTCAGGAAGATGATGTTCTTCGGCACCGGCCCCAGATTCTTCTCCGACGCGTTCGGGATGAAGTCGATCGGGTAGGAACCGCGGCTGTTCTCGGCCAGACTGTTGTCGTCCAGGTCAATCTCGCGCGTTTCCTCGTCGATCACGACATTTTCCAGCACCGTGCCGAAACGCTTGGTGGTGGCGAAGATCTCCGGCTCGGCCTCGGCCGACAGGTTGATCATCTTGGCATAGCAGCCGCCCTCGAAATTGAAGACGGCGGTGTCCGACCAGCCATGCTCGTCATCGCCGATCAGCGTGCGGCTGGCATCGGCCGACAGGGTGGTCTTGCCCGTGCCCGACAGGCCGAAGAAGACGGCGGTGTCGCCGTTCGGGCCGATATTCGCCGAACAGTGCATGGGCATCACGCCGCGCGTGGGCAGCAGATAGTTGAGGATGCCGAACACCGACTTCTTCATCTCGCCGGCATAGCGGGTGCCGCCGATCAGGATCAGCTTCTCGGTGAAGTTGACCGCGATGACGGTTTCGCTGCGGCTGCCGTGGCGCGCCGGATCGGCGCGGAAGGTCGGCAGGTCGATGATCGTATATTCTGGCATGAAGCCCGCCAGCTCATCCGCGCCCGGACGGACCAGCAGCGTGCGGATGAACAGGTTGTGCCACGCGAATTCGTTGATGATGCGCACATTGACGCGGTGCTCGGGCTGCGATCCGCCGAACAGGTCCGCGATGTAGAGCTTGTCCTTCTGTCCCAGCGCCGCGAAAAAGTCGGCCTTGAGAGCGGCGAAATGCTCCGGCGTCATGGGGACGTTGGTCTTGCCCCACCAGACGGTGGATTCGGTTCCCGCGTCCCTGACGATGAACTTGTCGCTGGCCGACCGGCCGGTATGCTTGCCCGTCTTTACGACCAGCGGGCCGTCCTTGGCCAAAATGCCTTCGCCATTGGCGAGCGCGGCTTCGACCAGCGGCGCGGTACCCAGATTCCAATATTGAACAGCGCCGGTGGAAATACCCTGCTGATCGAGGGTGAAAGGGGATTTGGCCTGCACGCCTATACTCCTGAATATCATTATCGGTCCGCCTCCCAACGCCGCGATCTTCCTGCCGCTTGGCGCCGTCTGCTGCAGACGCATCGGGCATAGGCCTTTGCATAAAGCGCGTCAAACCCCCGAAAACTTCACGCCTGCTGCATTTATCCCGAATTCCCATGACTACACCGCATAATCCCCCTGCCGACCTTCCTTGCGGGGGCAGCCGGGTTCGTCTAACGCAGGGACATTCCTCTTGCCGACGATTTTCGGGACGCAGCATGACCGCAACCATCGCCCTGGTGGACGACGACAAGAACATACTGACCTCCGTCTCCATCGCGTTGCAGACGGAAGGTTTCCTGACACGCCTCTATTCGGATCCGGAAGCGGCACTGAAGGCGCTGATCGAAAACCCGGCCGATCTGGCCGTGTTCGACATCAAGATGCCCCGCATGGACGGGCTGGAACTGCTGCGGCGGCTGCGTGAGAAAAGCCATATGCCGGTCATATTCCTGACGTCCAAGGCCGATGAGCTGGACGAGGCGCTAGGCCTTGCCATGGGGGCAGACGATTATATCAGCAAGCCCTTCTCCCAAAGGCTGCTGATCGCGCGCATCCGGGCGATCCTGCGCCGGTCGGAGGCCCGCAAGGTGGACGCCGCACCGGACGAGCCGGTCGCCGAACCCATCGTGCGCGGCCGGCTGGAAATGGACCCCGCCCGCCACCGGGTCAAATGGATGGGCCGCGACGTGACCCTGACCGTCACGGAATTCCTGATCCTGGAAACGCTTGCCGCCCGCCCCGGCGTGGTCAAGAACCGCAACCAGTTGATGGATGCCGCCTATCAGGACGACGTCTATGTCGACGACCGCACCATCGACAGCCACATCAAGCGCCTTCGCCGCAAGTTCCGCGAAGTCGACCCCGAATTCAACGCGATCGACACCCTCTATGGCGCCGGCTACCGTTTCTCCGAAGAAGCATGACGCGGGCGCCGGGTGGAGCTGGTCCGGCCGGATCAGCCTGACCCCGCGCATCCTGGCGGTCAATGTGTTCGCGCTGGCGCTGCTGGCGGGCGGCTTCTTCTATCTGGACAGCTACCGCACGCGCATCGTCGACGACCGGTTGCAGCAGTCGGCGCGGGAATTGAAGCTGCTGGCCATCGGCCTGGAAAACGCACCGGCCGACCGGCAGAATGCGCTGATCGCCGCCTATGCGCGGCAGACGGAGGACCGGGTCCGCCGCTATGACGCAGCCGGACGGCTGATCGCGGACAGCTTCACCATGAACGCGCCGCGCTATCGTCTGCGCGTGCCGGAGGAGGAGGAATGGCAGCGCCATGTCGCCCGCTTCCTCGACAGGGTGATCGATCGGGTCGTGTCCGCCGACCGGCCGCCCAATTTCGAGGAACCGGCGGTCGATCGGGCGCAGGCCTGGCCCGAACTGGTGGCGGCGCGCGGCAGCGGCCACACACAGGCGGTGAACCGCTATGCGCCCGATCGCACCTTCATGATTTCGGCCGCCGTCAACGTGAAGGACGGCACCAGCCTGCTCGCGACCGAAAATGCCCGCGACATCACCCGCACTGTCCGGGCAGAGCGCTTCCGTCTGGGCATGGTCCTGGCGGCGGCGGTGCTGGCCTCGATCCTGTTGTCGCTGTTCCTGGCGCGCACGATCGTGCAACCGCTTCAGCGCCTCGCCCGCGCCGCGGTGCGCGTACGCCTCGGCCGGGCGCGCGAGGTAACCGTGCCGCGCCTGCCCGACCGGCGGGACGAAATCGGCATGCTCGCCCGCGCCCTTTCCGACATGAGCCATGCGCTGCGCCAGCGGATCGACGCCACTGACGCCTTCGCCGCCGATGTCAGCCATGAGCTCAAGAACCCCATCGCCTCGCTGCGCTCCGCCCTCGATGCGCTCGACCGGGTGGACAAGCCGGATCTGCGGGCGCAGCTGATGGCGATCGCGCAGGACGATGTGCTCCGGCTCGACCGACTGGTGACCGACATTGCCGAAGCGTCCCGCATCGATGCGCAATTGTCCCGCACCCGTTTCGAGCCGATCGACCTTGGCCTGTTGATCGAAAAGATGGTCGTTGCCCGCGAAGCGCGCGGCGTGCCTCGCGGCGTCGGCCTCGCCTTTGCCCGTCCGCGCAAGAATGTCGCTGTGGTGCTGGGCGAGGAACAACGGATCATCCGCGTGCTCGACAACCTCATCGACAACGCGATCTCCTTCTCCCCCGACGACGGACTGGTCCAGATCGTCGCGACCGTGGCGGACAATGAAGTGCTGGTCAGCGTCGAGGACCAGGGGCCAGGCGTCCCGAAGTCGGAACGCGAACATGTCTTCCGCCGGTTCCACAGCGTCCGGCCGGAAAATGAAGCGTTCGGCAAGCATTCGGGCCTCGGCCTCGCCATCGCCCGCTCCATCGTGGAGGGGCATCAGGGCAAGATCAGCATTGCGGACCGCCAGGACGCGCAGAGCGGCGCCTGCTTCATCGTGCGGCTGCCCATGGCGGTCGAGCGCGATCCGGGCATCATATCGGAATAAGGATGCAAAGCGGGAGCCGATCCGCCCCACCAACTGCGTCGTAATGAGCCAACTGCGTCATAATGGGCCAACTGCATCATAATGGGAACGTGTCGGTTAATTCGATTCCCACCAGCGCCAACAGGGGCTAATATGGCGCCAAAGCGATAAGGCGATATGGCGTCGACACAATCTTCCGAAACCCTGCATGCTACCAGCGTGGCGATTGACGGCCGGGCTGTCCTGCTCTGCGGCAGCAGCGGCATGGGCAAGTCCGACCTGGCGCTGCGCCTGATCGATCGCGGTGCCGTGCTGGTGAGCGACGACTATACCCGCCTGCTGGAAATAGAGGGACAGCTGTTCGCCCGCGCGCCTGACCGGATCGCCGGCATGATGGAGGTGCGGGGCCTGGGCCTGGTCGGCATGCCCCATGCCGACAATGCTCCCGTTGCCCTGGCCGTCGACCTCAGCGACGATGTGGAGCGCATGCCGCTTGAGACCGCGCAGCGCGCGATTGCGGGCGTCGACATCCCTGTCGTCCGCCTCGCCCCGTTCGAAGCCTCCACCCCGATCAAGGTCGAACTCGCCGTCAGGAAGCTGGGCCTGAAAGGCGCGGACCCATTGTGAGCCGGATCGCGCCGAAGACCATCCTGCTGGTGTCCGGCCTGTCGGGCGCGGGCAAGACGACCGCGCTCAAGACGCTGGAGGATATGGGCTGGGAAGTGGTCGACAATCTGCCGCTCGTCCTGCTCGACCGGCTGCTCGACACGCCCTTGCCGGAGGGGCATGAGGAAGGGACGGACCGTCCCCTGGCGCTGGGCATCGACGCGCGGACGCGCGGCTTTGACGCGGCCGCCATCGTCCAGCGGATCAAGGCGCTGCGGACGCGCCATGGCCATGATGTGGACACCCTGTTCCTCGACTGTTCCGGCCAGGAACTGGAGCGCCGTTTCGCGGAGACGCGCCGCCGCCATCCGCTGGCCACCGACCGTCCCGCCCGTCATGGCATCGCCCGCGAACGGGAATTGACGGAACCGCTGCGCCGCTGGGCCAATCAGGTGATCGACACCAGCAGCCTCACCAGCAACGGGCTGCAGCAGGAAATCCGCAACCGCTTCGCGCAGGAGGGGCTGTCGGACCCGGTGCTGACGATCATGTCCTTCGGCTATTCGCGCGGCGTGCCGCTGAACGCGGACCTGCTGTTCGACATGCGCTTCCTGCGCAACCCGCATTGGGAGGATGCGCTGCGGCCCAAGACCGGGCTCGATCCCGACGTCGCCGCCTATATCAAGGAAGATCCCGCCTATGATGAGGCGGTCGGGCGCATCGAACAATTGCTGGCCCTGCTGCTGCCCCGCTACGCGGAGGGCGGAAAAAGCTATGTTACCGTAGCGTTCGGCTGCACGGGCGGCCGCCACAGGTCGGTCCATGTGGCCGAACGCGTCGCCAGATACTTGCAAGATGCGGGCTTTTCGCCCACGGTCTCGCACCGAAATATGGAATCAGCGCCCCAGGACGCCCTGGAGAAGCGCGGACCGGGAGGCCCGAAAGCGTAATTCATGAAAAACAGGTGGGCCACGCAAGCAAGATGATTGGATTGGTACTCGTCACCCACGGGGCGCTGGCGACGGAATTCGTTGTCGCGATGGAGCATGTGGTCGGTCCGCAGCAGCAGATCGAAACCATCTGCATCGGGCCTGAGGACGACATGGAAATGCGTCGCACCGACATCGCCAACGCGGTGGCGCGCGTGAACGATGGAACCGGGGTCATCCTGCTGACCGACCTGTTCGGCGGCACCCCGTCCAACCTTGCCATATCGCTGCTGAAGGCCGGCGAGATCGAGGTGATCGCGGGCATCAACCTGCCGATGCTGATCCGCCTGGAAAGCGCGCGCAAGGTCATGGACGTGCGCCAGGCCGTCGCCGCCGCGCGGGAAGCAGGTCAGAAATATATCAGCGTCGCATCGGAACTGTTGGGCAGCACCACATGAGCGAAATCAGCCAGGAAGTCAGGATCAGCAACCGGCGCGGCCTGCATGCTCGGGCCAGTGCGAAATTCGTGACCCTGGCCAGCGGCCTGCCCGCGCAGATCACGGTGCGCAAGGATGGCAGCGAGGTCACCGGAACCTCCATCATGGGCCTGATGATGCTGGGCGCGGCGATGGGCGACAGCATCACGATCAGCGCCAGCGGGCCTGAGGCGGCCGATTCGCTGGGCAAGCTCGTGACCCTTGTCGAAGACAAATTCGGCGAGGAATAGGACAGGCTGCACCCGTCAAGTCTTTGTCAGCCGGGGCAAAAACGACTATCACAGATTAATGGCGAACGAGAATCGCGGTGCGCGGAAGGGGCGCGCCGCCGGTTGAGGACGGTTGGCAATGCTCGATCCCAAGCTGATGGACGAACCGGCGCGGCTGGCCGCGCTCAACCGCTATGAGGTTCTGGACACGCCGCGAGAGCCCTCTTTCGACCGCATCACCGATCTGGTCCGCAGCATTTTGGGCGTGCCGATTTCCGCCGTCTCGCTGGTGGATACGGACCGGCAATGGTTCAAGTCGCTGGCCGGACTCGACGCAACGCAAACCTCGCGCGATGTCGCCTTCTGCGCGCACACCATCCGCCAGCGGGCGCCGCTGATCATTGCCGACGCCCAGGAGGATGAGTGCTTCCGCGACAATCCGCTGGTGACGGGGGATCCCAATATCCGCAGCTATGCCGGCATCCCGCTGGAAACGCCCGACGGCTATAATATCGGTTCGCTCTGCGCGATCGACACCGTGCCGCGGGAGTTCGACCCGGCGCAGATCGCCATCCTCAGGAATCTCGCGGCGCTGGTGGTCGAACAGCTCGAACTGCGCCGCATCGCGGAGCGCGATCATCTGACCGGCGCGCTCAGCCGCCGCGCTTTCCTGGGCGAAATGAACCGCGCCATCGCCCTATTCGAACGTCATCAGCGGCCCGCCAGCCTGCTGCTGTTCGACATCGACCATTTCAAGCATATCAACGACACCTATGGCCATCCTGCCGGAGACCAGGTGATCCGCGGCATCGCCCAGCTCTGCACCGGCCTGCAACGACCCAGCGATTCGCTCGGCCGGCTGGGCGGGGAGGAATTCGGCATATTGCTGCCCGAAACGCCCATAGAGGACGCCGCCAGGGCGGCGCAACGCTTCTGCGACGCGATCGCCGCCGCGGAAATAGCCGGCACCCCGCCGCTGCGCGCAACCGCCAGCTTCGGCGTGGCGGAACTGCGCGGCGACTGGCCGACCGGCGAAAGCTGGCTGGCGGTCGCGGACATGGCCCTTTACGAGGCCAAGCGTTCCGGCCGGAACCGCGTCGCCGTCGCGCGGCACGGAAGCTCCCACGCCACCTGAAACGCTGCCTTGATGGGACGGAATGGAGGCCTTGGCCCCGCCTGATCATGGACGGAAGAAGCGCAGCTTAGGCGACCATCGTTCCGACACAGTAATATCCGCATGAAAGAAAAGGGCGAGCTGTAAAGCCCGCCCTCTCCGCATAACAGCTTCAAGCGATTGCGATCTGCCGGGTCCCTCGCGACCGTTCCGATCGCCTGGAAAGCCCTTTAGGACGGATCGACGTTCAGATGATGACGAGCCGAAAATGGTGGTTTTTCGTGACCCGGCGCGCAGCCTACTTCCAGTAGGTGAGTTCCGGAAGCACGAAAGGCCGCCATTTGCAGGCCATCAGGGCTGAATGTCGATCCGTCCTTAGTATTAGTAAACGCGCGCCTTCGGCTTGATATATTCCGCCTCGTCGGTGAGCGTATAATCGTGCACCGGACGGTAATCGAGCGACACCTTGCCGCCCGTGCCGCCCCAGCCCTCGAACCAGCTCACGGTGTGCTTCATCCAGTTTTCGTCGTCGCGGTTCGGGAAGTCCTCATGCGCATGGGCGCCACGGCTTTCCTTGCGGTTTTCCGCGCTGACCATGGTGCAGACCGCCTGGCTCATCAGATTGTCCAGCTCCAGCGTCTCGATGAGGTCGGTGTTCCAGATCAGCGAGCGGTCGCTGACGCCGACATCCTGCATGCTGGCATTGACCTGCACCATCTTCTGCACGCCTTCCGACAGCAGCGCGCTGTCGCGGAACACGGCAGCATGCTTCTGCATGGTGTGCTGCATTTCCAGGCGGATCTTCGCCGTGGGCGAGCCACCCTTGGCATTGCGGT
Organism: Sphingobium sp. LSP13-1-1.1; assembly: GCF_040676415.1. Classification (NCBI taxonomy): domain Bacteria; kingdom Pseudomonadati; phylum Pseudomonadota; class Alphaproteobacteria; order Sphingomonadales; family Sphingobiaceae; genus Sphingobium; species Sphingobium sp. LSP13-1-1.1. The sequence continues at coordinate 467,338 of NZ_JBEGHU010000023.1, forward strand.
AGTGGTCGAGGCGCGAAAGCGCCAGATCGGCCGCATCCTTGGGCAACGGACGGTGCGTGCCGTTGGGCTTGATCGTTTCCTTGAGGTGCAGGCCGGTTGCGCGGCCGAACACGACCAGGTCGATCAGCGAGTTGGAACCCAGGCGGTTCGCGCCATGGACCGAGACACAGGCCGCTTCGCCGACCGCATAGAGGCCCGGCACCACCACTTCCGGATCGTCGCCGACCTTGGTCACCACCTGCCCATGATAATTGCAGGGAATGCCGCCCATATTATAGTGGACGGTCGGCGTCACCGGCAACGGCTGCCGGGTCAGGTCGACGCCCGCGAAGATCTTGCCGCTTTCGGTGATGCCCGGCAGGCGTTCCGCCAGCACCTTGGGATCGATATGGTCGAGGTGCAGGTAGATGTGGTCCTTGTTCGGACCCACGCCGCGCCCTTCGCGCATTTCCATCGCCATGGAGCGGGACACGACGTCACGTGACGCCAGATCCTTGGCCGACGGCGCATAGCGCTCCATGAAGCGCTCACCCTCGGAGTTGGTGAGGTACCCGCCCTCGCCGCGCGCGCCTTCGGTGATCAGCACGCCCGCGCCGTAAATGCCGGTCGGGTGGAACTGCACGAACTCCAGGTCCTGGAGCGGCAGGCCCGCGCGCAGTACCATGCCGCCGCCGTCGCCGGTGCAGCTATGCGCCGACGTGGCGGAGAAATAGGCGCGGCCGTAACCGCCCGTCGCCAGCACCACCGCCTTGCTGCGGAAGCGGTGGATCGATCCATCCTCCATGCAGATCGCGATGACGCCCCGGCATTCCTTGCCGTTCGGGCCGTCTTCCATGATCAGGTCGATGGCGAAATATTCGATGTAGAAGTCCGCGTCATACTTCAGGCTCTGCTGGTACAGGGCGTGCAGCATGGCGTGGCCGGTACGGTCGGCGGCGGCGCAGGTGCGCTGCACCGGCGGGCCGGCGCCCATATTCTGCATGTGGCCGCCGAACGGACGCTGGTAAATGGTGCCATTGTCGTTGCGGCTGAACGGCACGCCGGCATGTTCCAGCTCGATCACGGCCGCCGGCGCTTCGCGCACCATATATTCGATCGCGTCCTGGTCGCCCAGCCAGTCCGACCCCTTGACGGTGTCGTACATGTGCCAGGTCCAGTGGTCGGGCGAATTGTTGCCAAGGCTGGCCGCGATGCCGCCCTGCGCCGCCACGGTGTGGCTGCGGGTCGGGAACAGCTTGGTGATGCAGGCGGTCTTCAGGCCCGCTTCCGCGCTGCCCATGGTGGCGCGCAGACCGGAACCGCCAGCACCCACGACGACCGTGTCATAGCTGTGGTCAATGATCTTGTAGGCTTCGCTCATTATTTGACGATCCCCGTGAAGGCGATCTTTGCGATCGCGAAGATGCCCGCGGACGCGCCGCCAATGGCATAGAAGTTCAGCAGCAGAATGCAGAAGAAGCTGAGGCCCTTGTCGTGGACATAGTCCTCCAGCATGATCTGCATGCCCAGGCGCAGGTGATAGAAGATGCTGACCAGCATCAGCATTAGCGGCACGGCGACCAGCGGCTGCGCGATCCAGTTATGGACGCTCTGATAGTCAAGGCCCGGCAGCGCGATCAGGCTGATCAGCAGCCACAGCACCAGAGCCAGGTTGCCGACGGCCGTATAGCGCTGCGCCAGCCAGTGATGCGCGCCATGCCTGGCCGATCCAAGACCGCGGACGCGGCCGATTCCGGTTCCGGTTCCCATCAGAATTTCCCCGTGCAGATGGCCGCCCAGAAGGCGACGGTGAGGAGCGTCGAGAGGACGAAGGTCAGCACCGACCAGGTCTTGTTGTTCTTGAGCTCATAGCCCGCGCCCAGGTCGAGCACGAAATGGCGAAGCCCAGAGCAGAGATGCTGGAAGAAGAACCAGCTAATGCCCGCCATCACCAGATAGCCGATCGGCGAAGTCGCGCAGGCGACGAAGGTCGCATAGGCATCCGGCCCGGTGGCGGCGGCCATCAGCCACCACACCAGTCCCATCGCGCCCACCGTCGCCAGACCGTTGCCGGTCACGCGATGCATGATGGAAACAGCCATGGCTGGCCCCCATTTCCAGATCGTCAAATGCGGCGAGAGCGGCCGGCTCGTGGTTCGCGCCATATCTTCCCTACGTCCCTGATGTTGTCCCTCGAGTCTCGTCCCCTTAAGAGCGATATGCCGGGAGGGCAAGCCGCCCCGAAGGCGCGATCGACCGTTCGTTCCACAACAGGCGGAACATTTTGCCGTCCGACCACTGCAAATGCCGACTTTGCGCCGCCTGATGCGGACCAGCGGCTTCCTGCCGGTCAGGCGCGTTCGATATCCGTCGGTCCTAAGAAGTGATTAACCAAATGGCGCTATCACCCGAGCTGACAATAAGACCAGATCGGGGTTTTGCCGCACATGAATTCCGCCGCCACGTCCCAAAACGCCCTGCTTGCCATGATCAGGGATATCGACCCGCATGGAGAGCTGGCGCAGGGTCTGCGCCAGATTCGCGACCTGCTGGGTGAACAGGCGACCCTGGCCGCGCGCACCTTCTATGATGTCTATGTCGAGCAGAACGGACTGCGATCCAGGCTCAGTCCTGCCACTCTCGCCAAGATCGAGACGCAAGCGACGGAATATGTGCGCCACAAGCTGGGCCATTATGAGGCCGGGGAATGGGCGCTTTCCTCGGTTGCCTGTGTCCGCCACGCGCGCAAGCACGGCTCGCCCCTGCGCGCCGTTCTGATGCCGGTCGCGATCGCCAACGAGAAGCTGGTCGACCTCATCTGGGAACGCGCCGAGGATGAAGCCAGCCGCCGCCGGCTGGTGCAGATCATGATGCAGGTCAGCATGGTCGATGCCGGATTGATCGCGAATGTGGTTGCGGGCGACGAGGCCGAAGCGCAGCGGAACGAGCGCCAGCGCTTTGGCACGATGTTCGAACAGCGGATCATGGGCGAAATCGACGGCGCGTCACAGCTCGGCGAATCACTGCGCGAGCAGGCAAAGGACGCGTCGGCCGCGACCCGCGGCATGCTGGGCAAGGCTTCGGAAGTCGCCGCCGCTGCGGAGCAATCCGCGCTTGCCATGCGCGAAGCCGCCCGGACCTCGGCCGGGCTGATCCGCGCCATAGAGGACGCCCGGACGGAGGTAGAAAGCGCAGCCGACGTGGCGCAGCGCGCGGCGCGCCAGTCGGGCGACGCGGTGGCCATGTCGACCACCCTGTCCGATCATGCGAAATCGATCGAATCGATCCTTGGCCTGATCCGCGATATTGCCGGTCAGACCAACCTGCTCGCACTCAACGCCACGATCGAGGCCGCCCGCGCAGGCGATGCCGGCCGCGGCTTTGCGGTGGTCGCGCAGGAGGTGAAGAGCCTCGCCAACCAGACGGCCCGCGCCACTGACGAAATCGCCGGCAAGATCGCGGACATCCAGGCCTCGACCCGCCAGTCTGTGGAAACCAACGAACGCATTCGCGACACGGTCGGCGAAGTGCAGGCCAGCGCGGAACGCATCCGCCACGCCATGGACGCGCAGGCGCAGACAGTGACGATGATCACTGCGGCAGTCGACGAAACCGCGCTGGCCGCCGACTCCATGTCATCGACCATCAGCGCGATCCGTCAGGATACCGAAGTGGTGGCCTCCGAAATCGACCAGCTGGAACGCGGCTTCATGAGCGTGGAAGGCAAGCTGTCCACCCTGCGCGCGGCGTCCACTGATTTCGGACGGCAAGTGGCCTGAGAGGCAATCGGGCTGGCGGATGATCGTATCCGCCAATCCCGCGCATCAGGCTGCCGAAACTGCTGTCCGCCGCCTCAGCCCTGTTCCCAATATCCCCTAGCGCCAGTCGAAGGCCAAGGGCGCTTCCCTGAAGGCGAAGCGGTCGAGATGGTCCGCGACCACTCGCTTGAAACGCTCCACATCGGCGCCCTCCTGCGGTTCGATCGTCACGGTCAGGGTGTCGGCCCCGGCCGTCATCCGGATCGGTCCCATGGGAAAGGCGATGCTGCCTTGCTGCGCGTCGAAAGCGGTTTCGAACTTGTGACTCCAATGCTTGCATAGCTGCTGGAGATAGCGGCTGGCGTGCACGGTCGGCACATCCGCGGTCAAGGTCATCGTCAAAGCCTTTCGATCTTGCTGGCTGCATCGTCGATCAATGCAGCGACGTCGAACATGGTCTCGGCATCGGCGCCCTCCTTTTCAAGGCGCGCCCGGACCGCCATCCCCAGATTGTGCATGGCCCGCCGGATCGGCGCACCGTCGGTGCGCTCCGCCTTGCGGGCCAGCGACCGCAGCCGGTCCATGACCAGCGCCACCCCTTCCCCATGGTCGGACAGATGGGCCGCGCCCGCCTCGGTGATCGCGAACAGCTTGCGGCTGCTTTCGCCCGGCTGCTCGGCGATCAGGCCCATGTCGGCCAGCAGGGTCAGGGTCGGATAAACGACGCCCGGACTGGGCACATAGACCTCGCCCGACAGGGTTTCGATCTCCCGGATCAGGTCGTAGCCATGGCGCGGCGCGTCCGCGATCAGCTTGAGCAGGATGAGCCTGAGCGCGTCGTTGCCGAACAGGCGTCGACGCCCGCCGCCCCGGCCGCCGCCAAAATGTCCGCCTCTTCCGCCGCCATGGGGGGCTTCGCCAAAATGGCCCCCGAAGCCGCCCCGTTCCGGGCGCCCTGGTCCAAACATGGCGCCATGGCCGAAGCGGCGATGTCCACGGTGATGATGATGTTGATGCATATTCGAATCTCTAAACTGTTTCATGATAGTTTGAGATATATCTTAAAAACAGCAATCGTCAAGATCTACGATATATCTTTATTCGAGTTCCGATATTGGGTGTCAGGCGGCCTGATCCGACCGTGGCAGGTTCCCGCCCGCATCGGGAACGGGATCGTGGCGGACATTCGCCCACGAAAAAACCCGCCGGACGCTGATCCGGCGGGCACTTGATTGCGTTTTCCGAAGCGATCAGTCGGGCTTCTTCGCCACGCTCACCAGCGCCGGGCGCAGCAGCCGATCCTTGATCATATAGCCCGCCTGCATCTCCACAAGAACTGTACCCGGTTCCGCGTCGGTGGAGGGCACCTCCATCATCGCCTGATGCTTGTTGGGATCGAGCGGCTGGCCGACCGACACCAGCTTCTCGATGCCGTTGCGGCCGAACACGGCCTCCAGCTCCCGGCCCGTCGCTTCCAGCCCGGCGACCAGGCCCTTGAACTTCTCGTCCTCGCGCAGATCGGCAGGGATCGCCTGCAGCGCGCGGCCCAGATTGTCCGCTACCGACAACATGTCGCGGGCAAAGGCCGTCGCGGCATAGGCGCGCGCATCGGCCAGTTCCTTTTCCAGCCGCCGCCGCACATTCTGCGTTTCGGCATGGGCGTAGAGCGCGTCCTGCTTCGCGGCCGCCAGCTCGTTTTCCAGGCCCGCTATCCGTTCCGCCGCCGCATCGCCCGCAGGCGCCGCGTCTTCGGGCAGTTCGTCCACGACTTCCATATTTTCGATATTCTGCTTGTCTTCGCTCATCTCATCAATCTCGACAGCGTCTGTGCGGTGAAATCCACCATGGGGATCACCCGTGCATAGTTCAAGCGGGTCGGGCCGATGACGCCGACCACGCCCACCACCCGGCCGTCACCGCTCCGGTAGGGCGCGGCTATGACCGAAGAACCGGACAGGGAAAAGAGCTTGTTTTCCGAACCGATGAATATTTTGGTCGCGCTGCCCGCCAGGGCGCCTTCCAGCAGCCGGGAAATCTCCTGCTTGCCTTCAAGCTGCTCCAGCAATTGGCGCACGCGCTCCAGATCGGCGGCGGTGCCGTCGTCCAGCAGGTTCGCCTGCCCCCTCACGATCAGCACCGGCCGGTCGTCGGCATCCCGCGACCAGAGCGCAATGCCCTGCTCCACCAGCACCCGCGCCGCGCCCTGCAGGGCATTGCGATCGCCCTCCACCTCGCGCCGCAGCGCCTCGCCCGCCTGCGCCAGCGTCATCCCGCCGAAACGCGCCGACATGAAATTGGCCGCTTCGTTCAGCATGATCGGCGTCACGCCCGCGGGCAGGTCGACGACGCGATTCTCGATCGATCCGTCCTGACCCACCAGCACTGCCAGCGCCTGGCGGTCGTTCAGGGGAACGAAGCCGAATTGCCGCAGCACCGGCTCGCGCTTGGGCACCATCACGATGCCGGCGCAGGCCGAAAGGCCGGACAGCGCGGCGGTCGCGGCGGACAGCGCATCCTCGATCGGGCCACCTTCGCTGATCCCCGCCTCGATCGCGCGCCGTTCCTCGAAAGAGGGTTCCGCAGCCTGCATCATGCCGTCGACGAACAGCCGCAGGCCGGTTTCCGTCGGCATCCGTCCAGCCGACGTATGCGGCGCGGCGAGCAGGCCGAGTTCCTCCAGATCCTGCATGACATTGCGGATCGAGGCTGGCGACAGGCTGAGCGAGGCTATCTTGCTGATCGTGCGCGAGCCGACGGGCAGCCCGGTGCCGAGATAACTCTCCACCACCAGACGGAAAACGTCGCGCGCGCGTTCGTTAAGTTCGGTGATCGGGGTGACCGCCATGACCCTTATCTAGGCAAGCATCGATCGCGGCTCAAGCCCGTCCGTCACCGACCCTTCGCATTCGTCGGCTTCACCATGGGGCCTACGTCCAGCATCCTGGGAATCGCGGAAATGGTGGCGCGCAGCTTGCCATAGCGGGCATCCATGCAGCCTGACTGGAATTCCAGTCGGGTGGGCGGCGCCTCTTCCCGAGTCCATTCTATCACATAGGCGGGCATGTCGGTGGCGAAGCGGACGCAGTTTTCCCCCTGGCCGATTCGCCTGGCCGTGCCCTGCGCTGGCCGGAACTGCGCCAGCGCCGCACGGAAGCGACGATATTGCGCCGGCGTCACGGTGAAACGGGTCGGACCGGGAATGGCGGTGAAACGCTGCGGCTCGATCAGGCCGGACCCGTCCGGGGTCACGCGCAAGGTGTAGCTGGGGCAGACGCCAAAACAGGGACCAGCGGAAAATCTGATCGTGTCGCCCGCCAGTGTCGGCTTTTCCAGTTCCGCCTGCTCCATGGCGCATCCGCCCAGCAGGAGCGTGGCCGCCACGATCGATAATGCTTTCGTCCCCATGGCCGCTCTCTAGCATCTTTCGGCTGCATCGCCACTGGCATGATGGGCCGCCCGACGCTAAGCCCGCTCGACACAACGCTTCGGAGTAGAATATTTATGCGTCCTTCCGGCCGCGCGCCCGACCAGATGCGCGAAATCACCATGGAGCCCGGCTTCACCATCCATGCCGAGGGCAGCTGCCTGGTCAGCTTCGGCGACACGCGCGTGCTGTGCACCGCCTCCATCGAGGAAAAGGTGCCGCCCTTCCTGCGCGGCAAGGGATCAGGCTGGGTCACGGCGGAATATGGGATGCTGCCCCGCGCCACCCATACCCGCGGCAGCCGCGAAGCCGCCAAGGGCAAGCAGTCGGGCCGCACCCAGGAAATCCAGCGCCTGATCGGCCGGTCGCTCCGCGCCGTGGTCGACCTCCAGAAGCTGGGGGAGCGGCAGATCGTCGTCGACTGCGACGTGATCCAGGCCGATGGCGGCACCCGCACCGCCGCCATTTCGGGAAGCTGGGTCGCGCTGCGCATCGCCATTGACAAGCTACTGGCCTCCGGCGCGCTCGCCGAAGATCCCATCGTGCAGAAGGTCGCGGCGATAAGCTGCGGCATCTATAACGGCACCCCGGTGCTGGACCTCGACTATGCGGAGGACAGCAATGCCGAGGCGGACGCCAATCTGATCCTGACCGGCGACGGCAAGTTCGCGGAAGTGCAGGCGACGGCCGAGGGCGCGACCTATGACGAGGAGGAGCTGCTGCGACTGCTGCGCCTCGCCCGCATCGGCTGCGCGCAGATTTTCGCGGCGCAGGACAAGGCGACCGGGAGATAATCCTTCCTTCCGCTCGTTTCCGGCGAGCGACGATATGGGACTACAGAATGAGCGACGATTTCGGGCAGGAACAGGCGATCCGCAAACTGGGTCCGGGACGACTGGTGATCGCCAGCCACAATCCCGGCAAGGTGCGGGAAATCGGCGAATTGCTGGCGCCCTATGGCATAGAGACGGTGTCCGCCGCCGCGCTGGACCTGCCCGAACCGGAGGAGACCGGCACCACCTTCATCGCCAATGCGGAGTTGAAGGCGATGCAGGCGGCGGACCTTGCCGGCCTCCCGGCACTGGCCGACGACAGCGGCCTGTGCGTGGAGGCGCTGAACGGCGATCCGGGCATCTTCTCTGCCCGCTGGGCCGGTCCGACCAAGGATTTCGGCCTCGCCATGCAGCTTGTCTGGGACAATATCCAGGCGAAGGGGCCGGAAGCGGGCCATGGCGCCCATTTCATCTGCGCCCTCGCCCTCGCCTGGCCCGACGGCCATGTGGAGGCGTTCGAAGGCCGCGTGGACGGCACCATCACCTGGCCGCCGCGCGGGGACCGGGGTTTCGGCTATGATCCGATCTTCCAGCCGCATGGCCACAGCATCAGCTTTGGCGAGATGGACCCGGAGAAAAAGCATGGCATGAGCCATCGCGCCGACGCGTTCGCGCAACTGGTGGCGACGGTCTTCTGAAGGGTGTCGGGGGTCCCAAGCCCCCTACCCTTTTCCGCGCTCCCCCTATAGAGAGGCCGTTTCGGCGGACCTTCGGGCAAAGGGCAAGAGACAGGATCGTGGCGCGAGAAATCACCGGATTTTCCAACCCGCTGGTGAAGCGCGTCCGCTCCCTGCGCGAAAAGAAGTTCCGCAAGGCGGAGGGCCTTTTCCTGGCAGAGGGGCTGCGCATCTTGACCGAAGCGCGGGAGGAAGGCGTGCTGCCGGAAATGCTGTTCCATGCCGGCTCCACCCATCCCCTCGCCGCCGAGCTGATCGCGGCGATGGAGGCGGCGGGCGGCGACGTGATCGAAACGACGCCCGACATCCTCTCGAAGATCAGCGGCAAGGACAATGCCCAGGCCGTTGTCGGCGTCTATCGCGACCGGCTGACCCCGCTGGCAAAGCTGGACCGGGGCAAGGCGGACATCTGGATCGTCGCCCAGTCGCTGCGCGATCCCGGCAATCTGGGCACCATATTACGCACCGGCGACGCCGTGGGCGCGGGCGGGCTGATCCTGATCGACGATTGCGTCGACCCCTTTTCGGTCGAATCAGTGCGCGCCAGCATGGGCGCCCTTTTCACCCAGAGCATTACCCAGGCGCGATGGGGCGAATTCATGCACTGGCTGCGCCAGGGGCCGGGCGAGTTGATCGGCACCAGCCTGAAGGCCAGCCACGACTATCAGCAACCCCATTATCAAAGCCCCAGCTTCCTGCTGGTCGGCAATGAGGCGCAGGGCCTGCCCGAAAGCTATGAGGCCGAATGCGACCTGCTGGTCAAGATGCCGATGCTGGGCAAGGCGGACAGCCTGAACGCCGCGGTCGCCTGTGCGGTCATGGCCTATGAATTGCTGAACCAGAAACGGGCGAGGACATGATGGCATCGGGGGGAGCGCAGGCCTTGGAAGCAGGGGCGAGGGACATGGGCGGCATCGGTGCGATGCTGCGGCACAAGCGGGTGCTGGCGGCGAGCCTGATCGGCACGGCGGTCGAATTCTACGACTTCTACATCTACGCCACGGCCGCCAGCCTGGTCTTCGGGCCGCTCTTCTTCCCCGCCTCCTCCCCTTCGGCGCAGTTGCTCGCGGCCTATGGCAGCCTTGCGCTTGCCTTCTTCGCCCGGCCGCTTGGCGCGGCGGTGTTCGGCCATTATGGCGACCGCATCGGGCGGAAGGCGACGCTGGTGACATCGCTGATGCTGATGGGCGGATCGACACTCGCCATCGGATTCCTGCCGACCTATCAGAGCATCGGCTGGTGGGCACCGTTGATCCTCTGCATGCTGCGCTTCGGCCAGGGCCTGGGGCTGGGCGGCGAATGGGGCGGCGCGGCGCTCCTGGCGGTCGAGAATGCGCCTCCCGGATGGCGCGCGCGTTTCGGCATGTTCCCGCAACTGGGCGCGCCGGTCGGCTTCCTCGCCGCCAACGGCCTCTTCCTGGTCCTTGGTATGTTCCTGACGGACAAGGATTTCTTCGCCTGGGGCTGGCGCCTGCCCTTTCTGGGCAGCGCCGTGCTGGTGCTGCTGGGCCTGTGGATCCGCCTCAAGCTGACCGAGACGCCCGAATTCGCCGCCGCCCGTGCCGAAGCGCCCCCGCCCGCGGTGCCGCTCGCCACGTTGCTCCAAAGCCATCTGGGCGCTGCGGTCGCCGGCACCTTCGCATGCGCGGCCTGCTTCGCCGTCTATTATATCGCGACCGCCTTCGCGCTCGGCTACGGCACCACCACGCTCGGGATCGACCGTGAGACCTTCCTCGCGATCCAGTTGGGCGCGATCCTGTTCATGGCGCTCAGCATCATTCTTGCCGGCTGGTGGGCGGACAAGAGCAGCCCGACGCGCGTGCTGGCCACGGGCTGCATCGGCACGGTGGCGATGGGCGTCATCTTCGGTCCCGCAATCGGCACCGGGCAGTTGCTGCCGATCTTCCTGATACTCAGCCTCGCCCTGTTCCTGATGGGCTTCGTCTACGGCCCGCTCGGCGCCTATCTGCCGCATCTCTTCCCCGTGCAGCTTCGCTATACCGGCGCCTCCTTCGCCTTCAACCTGGGCGGGATCATCGGCGGCGCCCTGGCGCCCATCGTCGCGACCTGGCTCATCCAGGTCCGGGGCGTGGAGCTTGTCGGCATCTATATGTCGGCGGCGGCGGCGCTCAGTCTGATCGGCCTCTGGTTCACCAGCCGGAATCGGGGCCGGCAATAGGCTTTCGCATCAGGATCAGCGGCACGCCGCTGTCCTCGAAGGCGCGCACCTCGACAAAACCGAAGCTGCGGTAAAGCGGCACGCCCGCCATGGTGGCGGACAACTCCAGCGCCACGAAGCCCTCCGCCCGCGCCGCCGCTTCGCAAAGCGACAGGATCAGCGTGCCCACCCCCTTCCGCACATGATCGGGATGGGTGTACATCGCCCGCACCCTGGCCGCGTCGGTCGCTGGATCGAGCAACCGGTCGTCCCGTCCCCCACTATGGTTGCCGCCATAGGCGGTCGCGCGCCGGCTCCACCCGCCGCAACCCGCGATCGCGCCGCCATCCTCGATCACGAAATAGGTGCCGTCTTCGATCAGGCGACTGTCGAGACCCATGAAGCCGTGGCTGGCCCGCACCTGGCCAGGGGTGAGGAAATCGGACTGGAGGCGGTCGATCGCCAATGTCATGACGGCGCCCAGGGCGGTTTCATCCGCCAGCGTGGCAAGTCTGTGGTTCAGCGGCATGGCCGTCCCTATCGCGGTGGCCCGCCGTCAGGTCCAATGAAAAAGGAAAGGGCCGCCGCACCCGAAGGCCCGGCGGCCGCGTCAGGCCCGTCAGAAGCTGAAATTGATGCGGGCGTAATAATAGCCGCCATTGATGCCATAAGGCGTGAAGGAGAGCGGGGCGTCCAGCACGCGAGCGCCGTCGATCGGCATATCGCTCGCATCATTGGGCATGGTCGGTGCCTTCTTGTTGAACAGGTTGTTCGCGCCCACGCTCAGCTTGATCGCCTTGCTCAGGTCATAGCCGACTTCCAGATCGGTGATGGCAGCCTCGGGCACCCTGACCGTCGGATTGGTCGTGCCGAAAATCACGACCTCGGACGATTTGCCATAGATCGTCTCGCGCAGGTTGATGCTCAGGCCGCCCATGGTGAACAGCGCCCCGCCAATGATCTTGTATTTGGGCGATGCGTCTTCCAGGGTCGAACGGGCATCTTCCGCGTACAGCGCTGCTGGAATGCGCAGCCTGGTGATCTTGGTTTTATTATAGTTGGCCGACAGCGACCAGAGGATGGAACCGCTGCCCACCGGCGTCGGGTAGCTGGCGGTTACATCGACGCCGCGGGTCCGGGTGTCGGCGCCATTGGTGAACAGGTTGATGCCCGCATCGCCGTTCTGAAGGACATAGGGATCGAGCACATTGCCATGCGCGGCAATCGCATCCAGCACAGCCTGGTTGGTGACCACACCGCCGGCCAGACCCTGGATCGATCCGGTTCCCACGATCCGGTTCTTCACCTTTACCTGATAGGCATCGATGGTGATGTTCAGCTTGGGCACGGGACGGATGACCAGGCCAAGGCTGTAATTCTGCGAGGTTTCGGGCTTCAGATCTTCATAGCCGAGTAGCTTGGCGGCGGCAGAGTTGGGCGGCAACTGCACATAGGCCGTGGTCGGACCGACATTGGTCGAGGAATAATATTCCTCCAGCAGCGACGGCGCGCGGAAGCCGGAACTGACCGTGCCGCGCACCGCGAACTGTCCGGACAGGTCGAGGCGGCTGGTCACCTTCCACGTCCATTTGGTACCGAAATCGCTGTAGTCCTCATAGCGGACGGCGCCATCGACCTTCCACATCTCGATCGGGTTCATCGCGATGTCCAGATAGGCCGCCTTGTTGTTCCGCTTGTGCTTGCCCGCGTCGGTGGACAGGAAGCCGGGATAGGACTGGCCACCCTCGAAATAGGTCGACCCGAAGTCGCCCTTGCCGATCTGGAAGCGATTTTCCCGATATTCGCCGCCGAAGGCGATATTGACCGGCTGGGCCATGCCCAGATCGACCTCCTTCGCGATATCGATATTGCTGGTCCATTCCGACGCCTTCAGGAAGCCGTCATAGAAGTTGGCAGGCGTGGTCCCGGTGTCGATGAACAGCGAACGGTTGGCCGAACCCAGCGTGTAGAGCTTGGCATAGTCCTGGCCATAGGTGGTGCTGATGTCCCAGCGGAAACCGGCCGTCTCGCCCTTGATGCCGCCGGTGTTGGAAAAATCATCTTCCTTGATCGCCTCGCGCGGGCTGAAGCCGGCGGCGCTGTAGAGGATCTGCTCGCCCGCGACGCCCAGGACCGGAGACCGCGACACGCGCCAGGGCTGGCGATAATTTTCATAGGCGCTGGCATCGCGACGGCCGTAGCTGCCAAAGGCATAGAGTTCCACGCCGCCGAAATCATGACCGGCATTGTAGACGATGGTGGTGAGTTCCGATCGCGCATCCCCGACGATACGGTTGGTATAGGGCGCACCCGGCAATCCGATGGCCGCCATCGCCTGATGCTCGGCCGAAATATCGGTGCGGATCGACCCGTCGCGATTGTAGATGCCGCGATCCACACCGCCCCTCTGCGAGAAATCGTGGAAACGGTGGAACATGGTGAAATTCAGATAGCTGTCCGGTCCCATGTCGGGCGCAAAGGTGACGCTGCCCGAATAGGTTTCGCCGTCGCCCTTATAATATTGCCCGGCGGTCAGGTTGCCGGAAATCAGGCCCTTGTCCTCCTTGAGGATGATGTTGATGACGCCCGCGATCGCATCGGACCCATATTGGGCGGCCGCGCCGTCCTCCAACACCTCGATCCGGCCGATCGCGCCCGGCGGAATCAAGTCGAGGTCGGGTGAGGCCGCGCCCTGGTAGGGGCCACTCAACACATGCAGGTTGGAGGTGCCGTGACGCCGCTTCCCGTTGACCAGCACCAGCGCATGATTGGGGCTGAGGCCGCGAAGACGGGCCGCCAGCGTCAGGTTCGCGGTATCTCCGCCAAAGGCTTCCGCGGTGAAGGAGGGGACGAGTTGCGTCAGCACCTGGTTGAGATTGGGTTGTCCCACCTTGGTCAGCGCCTCGCTGTCGAGAACCTTGATCGGCGCTGCGCTTTCCGCCGCAGTGACGCCGGTCGCCCGTGTGCCGGTGACGATGATCGCGGCGCCATCCGTGGCGGAGGCTGCCTGCGGGTCGCTGGTCTGGGCCAGAACGGCCATCGGAGACGAGATTGCGACAACCATGGCGGCGCGAGAAACGAAACTCTTGCAATTCATGAACAGCCCCCTTGCTTCCAATGAAGAGAGCCTCTCCCGACCGATATTTTCTTATTTTCCCTTGTTCATCTTCTTTCCGTTTCTTGGGTAAGCACGACCGGTACGTCAGACCACGCGCCCGATCGTCAGAAATATTCAGCAATATGTGGAAACGGAGTGCTGACACAAAACCGCCATCAGAGAAAAACGAATTTCCGCTGCCGCCCAAAATCGTTTCGCCATGGAAATCGAAAAGGGCGCGGACTCATCCGTCAAATCCCTGAAATTCATAAAAAAAGCGGCGCCCGCATGGGGCGCCGCCTGTCTCTTTTTTACAACTGTCAAGCCAGCGTAAAAGCGATCAATCCTCGCTGCGCACATCGCGGCGCTCGGCGATGCGAGCGCGCTTGCCGGTGCGGCCGCGCAGATAATAGAGCTTCGCACGACGCACGACGCCACGGCGGACGACGGTAATCGAATCGATGTTCGGCGAGTAGAGCGGGAAGACGCGCTCCACGCCTTCACCGAACGAAATCTTGCGCACGGTGAAGTTGCTGCCCATGCCCTTGTTCGAGCGGGCGATGCACACGCCTTCATAATTCTGGACGCGGCTGCGGTCACCTTCGATGACCTTCACGCCGACGCGCAGCGTGTCGCCGGGACGGAATTCGGGGATATCCTTGGCGAGGGCCGCGATATTCTCGGCCTCGATCTGCTGGATCAGGTTCATGACTTCAAGTCCTACTCTTCGCGTTGCGCACCAGAGGGCGACTGGTCCCGAACGCCGATATGGCGTTCCCAAAGGTCCGGCCGCCTTAGCCGTGTGTCCTCTTCCGCCCTTTGTTTCCGCCAGGCGGCGATCTTCGCATGATCCCCCGATCGCAACACTTCGGGGATCGCGCGCCCTTCCCATATGACGGGCCGGGTATAGTGGGGATATTCGAGAAGGCCGCTTTCGAAGCTCTCCTCATCCCCACTGGAAGCGGCGCCCATTACCCCAGGAAGCAGGCGGATGCAAGCATCCAGCAGCATCAGGGCGCCCATTTCCCCGCCGGAAAGAATGATGTCGCCCATACTGATCTGTTCGACCGGCCGCGCCTCGAAAATCCGCTCGTCAAAACCCTCGAACCGACCGCAGAGGATGGTCGCTCCGGGACCGGCGGCGAGTTCGCGAATCCGCCCCTGGGTGATCGGCGCGCCCCGCGGCGTCATGGCGATGACCGGCAGGTCGGGCGCCTTCTGCAGCGCATGATCGATCGCCAGGCCCAATATGTCGGCGCGCAATATCATCCCCGCACCGCCGCCCGCGGGCGTATCGTCCACCGTGCGATGCCGGTCCGTGGCGAAGTCGCGAATATGGATGGGATCGCAGGCCCATTTGCCCTCCGCCAGCGCGCGCCCGGCGAGCGACACCGCCAGAGGCCCAGGAAACATCTCCGGATAGAGCGTCAATATCTGCGCGCGAAAGGTCACGCCCGCCGCGCCCTCAACCAGGCGCCCGCCATGCCGCCCAGCAGCGATACGGCGCCCCCCAGCATCAGCGCGATGCCGATGGCGCGCAGCAGGTCGGCAAAGGGCCGGTCAGGCTGCATCAACGCGGGCAACAGGAACAGCATGGGGATGGGAATGACCAGCCCCGCCGCAGCCGCGATCTTCAGCCCGCGCGACCATGCCATGCCGAACAGGCGCCAGCCGGCGGCGACCATCAGGAGCAGATAGAGAGCGGCAAGAAGTTTCGGCATGGTTCGCCCTCGAACTACACAACGCGCTCCTGCGAAGGCAGGAGTCCAGTTCAGACGGCAGGACTGGGCTCCTGCCTTCGCAGGAGCACGCCAACCGAAAAATCAAATAGCGAACGCCGCCTCGACGACAGCCCGTCCTTCGGCAATGGTCACAGCGTGCATCGGCGCCATGAAGCGCTTGCCGTTGGGCCGCTCCACCTCGATGATGTCGCCCGCGCCGAAATTCTCGACCGCGACGACATGCCCCAACCCTTCGCCATCGCTGGAAAAACAAGGCAGGTCGATCAAATCGGCATGATAATATTCGCCCTCCCCCAGGGGAGGCAAAGCCGCGCGCGGGACGGTCAGTTCCGTGCCGCGCAGGGCCTCCGCAGCGGTGCGATCGCCGATCTCTGCAAAGCGGGCGACGGCGCCGTTCGGACCGGGGCGCACCGACTTCAGCGTCAGCCTGGCACCGGCCGCATCGAAACCGTCATAGGATTTGAGCGTCTCGGCCCCCTCCCCGAACAGTTTCAGGCGAACCTCGCCCGCCACTCCATGCGCGCCGATGATGACGGCAAGAGTGACGGGCTTGTCGGTCAAGGAGCTCAGCCTTCCGCCGATTCTTCGGCCGGAGCAGCTTCTTCAGCAGCGGCTTCTTCGGCGGGAGCGGCAGCAGCCTCGGCGGCGGCAGCCTTTGCGGCTTCGGCAGCTTCAACGGCTTCAGCGGCCTTGGCAGCGCGATCTTCGGCGCGATCCTTGGCCTTCTGGCCCGGCTCGGCCTTCTTCGGGTTGCTGCGGGCGGCACGTTCCTTCACGCCGGCTGCGTCCAGGAAGCGGGCAACGCGGTCGGTCGGCTGCGCGCCGGCGGCAACCCAGTGCTTCGCGCGCTCGACGTCCAGAACGACGCGCTTCTCGTCGCCCTTGGGCAGGACGGGGTTGTAGCTGCCGATGCGCTCGATGAACTTGCCGTCACGCGGGGCGCGGCTGTCGGCCACGACGATACGGTAATAGGGACGCTTCTTGGAACCGCCGCGCGAAAGACGAATGGACGTTGCCATGTTGTTATTGACCTTTCTACTCTAATCTAATCTGTTGAAACTGTTTATTTCTTCATGAAATTCTGAAAACCGGGCGGCAGGTTCGGCATGTTGCCGCCGCCGCCAAGACCACCCAATCCGCCAAGCCCGCCAAGGTCCGGCGCGCCACCCGCGCCGCCCATCAGCTTGTCCATGCCGCCGCCGGTGAACATCTTGGCCAACCCTTTCAGGCCACCCATCTTGCGGATCTTCTTCATCGCCGTTTCCATTTCCTGATGCATTTTCAGGAGCCGGTTGACTTCCTGCACCGTAGTGCCGGACCCCTTGGCGATACGAATCTTGCGCTTGGCGTTGATCAGGGCGGGCTTCTCCCGCTCCTTGGGCGTCATGGATCCGATCATCGCGTCCAGATGGATCAGCGTCTTGTCGTTCGCGCCGCTGTTCGCCATCGCCTGCTGCGCCTTTTTGAGGCCCGGCAGCATGCCCGCCAGCGCGCCCAGCCCGCCCATGCGGCGCATCTGATTGAGCTGCGCGCGCAGGTCGTTCATGTCGAACTGACCCTTGGCCATTTTCTTGGCCAGCTTGTCGGCTTCCTCGGCGTCAATCGTCTCGGCGGCCTTTTCGACCAGCGATACGACGTCGCCCATGCCCAGGATGCGCTGCGCCACGCGCGCAGGATGGAAAGGCTCGATCGCGTCCAGCTTTTCGCCCGTGCCCGCGAACTTGATCGGACGGCCCGTCACGGCACGCATCGAGAGCGCCGCACCGCCACGCGCATCGCCATCCATTCGGGTCAGCACCACGCCGGTCAGCGGCACCTGCGCCGAAAAGCTGGTCGCGACATTGACCGCGTCCTGCCCGGTCAGCGAGTCCACCACCAGCAGGATTTCCGCCGGGTTGGAGACTTCGGCGACCGCCTTCATCTCGTCCATCAGCGCCTGGTCGACGTGCAGGCGGCCCGCGGTGTCGAGCATCACCACGTCGAAGCCCTGGAGCTTCGCGGACTGCAGCGCCCGCCTGGCGATATCGACCGGCTGCTGGCCCGGCACGATCGGCAGGGTCGCGACGTCGGTCTGCGTACCCAGCACCGCCAGCTGCTCCTGCGCCGCCGGGCGCTGAACGTCGAGCGACGCCATCAGCACCTTCTTGCGCTCTTTTTCCTTCAGGCGCTTGGCGATCTTCGCGGTGGAGGTGGTCTTGCCCGACCCCTGCAGGCCGACCATCATGATGACGGCGGGCGGGGTCACGTCGATCAGCAGTTCGGAAGTTTCGGCGCCCAGCGTCTCGGTCAGCGTGTCGGAAACGATCTTGACGACCATCTGCCCCGGCGTGACCGAACGCAGCACATCGCTGCCGACGGCCCGTTCCGTCGCCTGATCGACGAACTGGCGAACCACCGGAAGCGCGACGTCGGCCTCCAGCAGCGCGATTCGCACCTCGCGCATCGCGGCGCGGACATCGTCCTCCGTCAGCGCACCGCGCCCACGCAGCTTGTCGAATACCCCACCGAGACGATCGCTTAGCGAATCGAACATCATCACCTCATATGGGCCGAAAGGCCCGGAAAATCGTGCCTACCCCGCCAAACGACAAAATCGCCGGCGGGCGAAACCTCGCCGGCCAGCGTCCATCCGATGCCCCATTTTGAGCGTCCTGGATCTGTCAGGGTATCGGACGGCAAACCGCCCGATTGCAGGGCGCCTTTAGCGCAACGACCGGGGAGATGCAACCGGCGCGATCTGGGAAGGGCGAGACCGGTTTCGACCTGCGTTTGATATTCAAACCCGCATCAATTTCCAATTAGCTGACATTGCCTCGATGACGGCACACCGGCATAACCTCGCCTATGAGCGAGTATGAATGGGTCAAGCGGCCTCCCAATATCATTGAACGCATTATCGCTGGTGCGTTTGTCGCTGTGCTTCTCTTGGCGTCAGCAAGCTCTTATGCCGGATGGCGCATTTTCGGCGAACATGATGCTAAAGTAGCCATAGGTGCTACCTTTGCCGGAGTGGTCCTGATACGGCTTTTGCCGCAAGTGAGGCGAAAGCCGCCAGCCTGATTAAGACCCTTTCCGGCCGTTGAAGAGGAAATTTGGCCAATGAGCTGGACACGCCGCAAGCCGATGGAAGCAATGATGCCCAGCCATGAAGGGCACCGGCTGGCGCGCACCCTGTCCTGGCCGCATCTGCTGGCATTGGGCGTCGGCGCGATCGTCGGCACTGGCATACTGACCCTGATCGGCGTCGGCGCGGATCGGGCCGGTCCCGCCGTGCTGCTGTCCTTCGCCATTGCGGGCGCGATCTGCGCCTGTGCTGCCCTCGCCTATGCGGAGCTTTCCACCATGATGCCCGCCGCCGGCAGCGCGTACAGCTACAGCTATGCGGTGCTGGGCGAAGGCATTGCATGGATCGTCGGATGGAGCCTGATCCTCGAATATTCGCTGGTGGTGTCGACGGTGGCGGTGGGCTGGTCGGGCTATGCCGCACCACTGCTGATCTCGGCGGGCTTTCCGGAGTTGCTGACCAGGGGGCCGGAACTGGGCGGGCTCCTGAACGCACCGGCCATCTTCATCATCGCCGTGGTCGCGGGCCTGCTGATGCTGGGCACGCATGAAAGCGCGCGGCTGAATAGCCTGCTCGTCCTCATCAAGATCGCCACCCTCAGCCTGTTCGTCGCCATCGCCCTGCCCGCCTTCGACGCGCAGAATCTTCACCCCTTCATGCCATTCGGCTTCGCCAAGTCGACGGGACCGGACGGCGTCGAGCGGGGCGTCATGGCGGCCGCCGCGATCATCTTCTTCGCCTTTTACGGCTTCGACGCCATTTCTACCGCCGCGGAGGAAGCGAAGAACCCTGATCGCGACCTCGCCATCGGCATCGTCGGATCGCTGATCGTCTGCACCCTCATCTACGTCCTCGTCGCCGCGGCGGCGATCGGCGCGATGCCCTTCACCCGCTTCGCCGACAGCCCGGAACCGCTGGCGCTCATCCTGCGCGAAATGGGCCAGGGGCAGGTGGCGCGGA
Source organism: Sphingobium sp. LSP13-1-1.1 (assembly GCF_040676415.1). Taxonomy (NCBI): domain Bacteria; kingdom Pseudomonadati; phylum Pseudomonadota; class Alphaproteobacteria; order Sphingomonadales; family Sphingobiaceae; genus Sphingobium; species Sphingobium sp. LSP13-1-1.1. The sequence goes on from NZ_JBEGHU010000023.1 coordinate 487,030, forward strand.
TCGTCGCCATCGCGGCGGTGATCGCGCTGCCCACGGTGCTGCTCGGCTTCCTCTATGGCCAGAGCCGCATCTTCCTCGTCATGGCGCGCGACGGCTTCCTGCCGCAAAGGCTGGCGCTGATCTCCCGGCGCGGCACGCCCGCCCGGATCACCGCCGTCACCGCCATGCTCGTCGCCATCATCGCCGGCCTGCTGCCCATTGACGAGATCGCGGCGCTCGCCAATGCGGGAACGCTGATCGCCTTCACCGCGGTGGGTGCATGCCTGTTGATCCTGCGGCGGCGGATGCCCGACCTGAAACGACCCTTCCGCACGCCTGCTGCCACGCTGGTCGGCCTGGGTGCGGTGCTGGGCTGCGCCTATCTGTTCATCAGCCTGCCGGTGAAGACCATCCTCGCCTGCCTGATCTGGAACGCCGTCGGTCTGGCGGTCTATTTCCTCTATGGGCGCCGGCGTGCCGCGCTGAACGCAGGATAGTCTGGCCTTTTGCCCTTGCAGGCCTTACATGCGCGCGCACTATGGGCCGTTTTTCGAAGATGCATGGACTGGGCAATGACTTTGTCGTGATCGACGCGCGGGAAGCCGCGATCGACATGACGCCTGCGCGCGCGCAGGCCATTGCCGACCGTCATGCCGGGATCGGCTGCGACCAACTCATCCTGATCGGCAACAGCGAAGGCGCCGATGTATCGATGCGCATCTTCAACAGCGACGGCAGCGAGGTGGAGGCCTGTGGCAACGCGACCCGTTGCGTGCCCCTGTTCGTCGGCCGGGACGTGCTGATCGAGACGAAGGCGGGCCTGCTCGACGCGAAGGGCGTCGATGGCGGCGCGAGCGTCGACATGGGCGCCCCGCGGCTGGAATGGGACGCGATCCCGCTCGCCTATGCCATGGACACGCTGACCATGCCGGCAAGCTGGGAAGACCTGCCCGCCCCGGCCGCGGTCAATGTCGGCAATCCGCATGTGATCTTCTTCGTGGACCGTCTGGACGGTGTGAACTTCGACCGCTTGGGGCCGCTGATCGAACATGATCCGCTCTTCCCCGCGCGCGTGAATGTGAACTTCGCGCAGGTCGTGGGGGAAAATCACATCCGCCTGGTCGTCTGGGAACGCGGCGCCGGGCTGACCCGCGCCTGCGGTACCGGCGCCTGCGCGACGGCGGTGGCGGCGGTGCGGCGCAGGCTGGTGAACGGGCCGACCACGGTGAGCCTGCCGGGCGGCGATCTGGTGATCGACTGGGCGCCGGGCGGACATATCATGATGACCGGACCTGCCACCCATGTCTTCGACGGCGAGGCTGACTGGGCCCGCTTCTGAGATGAGCGGGCCGCAGATCATCACGCTCGGCTGCCGCCTCAATATCGCGGAGAGCGAGGCGATTCGAGAGATTATCGGCCGCGAAATGGCCGACGGACAGGATGACCTGATCGTCGTGAACAGTTGCGCGGTGACGGCCGAGGCGGTTCGCCAGACCCGCCAGGCCATCCGCCGCGCCCGCCGGGACCGACCCGATGCGCGAATCATGGTGACAGGCTGCGCCGCGCAGACGGAGCCGGAAACCTTCACGAAAATGGCCGAGGTCGATGCGGTGATCGGCAACCGCGACAAGATGGACCCCGCCCACTACACGGCCCACGCGTCGGAGAAGGCCCGGGTATCCGACATCATGGCGGTACGCGAAACCGCGCCGCATATGGCGAGCGCCTTCGCCGAACATGCCCGCGCCTTCCTTGAAGTCCAAAATGGCTGCGACCATCGCTGCACCTTCTGCATCATCCCCTTTGGCCGGGGAAACAGCCGTTCCGTGCCCGCAGGCGCGGTGATCGACAAGGCGCGTGAACTGGTCGGCGCGGGGTACAGGGAAATCGTGCTTACCGGCGTGGACGTCACCAGCTATGGCCCGGACCTGCCCGGCGCGCCCTCGCTCGGCCTGCTTGTCGAACGCATCCTGAAGGGCGTGCCCGACCTTTCCCGCCTGCGCCTTTCCTCGCTCGACAGCGTGGAGATCGACGAACGGCTGTTCGACCTCCTCGCCCATGAGCCGCGCATGATGCCGCATCTGCATCTGTCGCTCCAGGCCGGGGACGACATGGTCCTGAAGCGCATGAAGCGCCGTCACAGCCGCGCCGAAGCCATAGCGATCGTCGAACGCCTCAAGGCTGCCCGTCCGGACATCAGCATCGGCGCAGACATCATCGCCGGCTTTCCGACAGAGGATGATGCCATGTTCGAAAACAGCGTCAGGCTGATCGAGCAATGCGCCGTCGTCCATGGCCATATCTTTCCTTATTCCCCGCGCGCGGGCACCCCCGCCGCCCGCATGCCGCAGGTTGACCGGGCCGTGATAAAAGCCCGCGCCGCCCGCCTTCGTTCGGCCTGCGAGGCGCAACGGGAAAGCTGGCTGCGCAGCCTGATCGGCAGCCGGCAATCCGTGCTGGTGGAGCGCAACGGCCTTTCCGGCCATGCCGAAAATTTCGCGCCCGTGCGATTTGCGACGCCGCAATCGCCCTCCTCCATCGTCCCTGCGACCATCACGGCCCTTGAGAATGGCGCGCTGATCGCGCAAGAGGCGGCGTGAAAGACAATTTTTCGCTCATTCCCGCGCAGGTGAGGATGACGCTGGTGGATAGACATGGCTGAAACATCCTGGCGCGATCGGCTCTTCGGCGGCCTCAAGCGCACGTCCGACAAGCTCGGCGAAAATCTCACCGGCCTCTTCACCAAGGCGGCTCTGGACGAACAGACGCTGGACGAGATCGAGGAAGCGCTGATTATCAGCGACCTTGGCCCCGCCATGGCCGCCCGCGTGCGCGACCGCCTGTCCGAGGGCCGCTACAATCGCGAACTGACCGAAGATTATCTGCGGGAGATCATCGCGGAGGAAATCGAGAAGGTTCTCGCTCCCGTTGCCCGTCCGCTGGAGATAGAGGCTTTCCCCCGTCCGCAGGTGATCCTGGTCATCGGCGTTAACGGATCGGGCAAGACCACCACCATCGCCAAGCTCGCCAACCTCTTCCTGGAGCAGGATTATGGCGTGATGCTGGCGGCGGGCGACACCTTCCGCGCCGCCGCCATCGGCCAGCTCAAGGTGTGGGCCGAGCGGCTGGGCATTCCCATCGTCGCGGGCAAGGAAGGCGGCGACGCGGCGGGCATCGTCTTCGACGCGGTCAAGCAGGCCACCGCCACCGGCATCGACGTGCTGATCGTCGACACGGCGGGCCGTCTCCAGAACAAGACCGAACTGATGGATGAACTGGCGAAGATTCGCCGCGTGCTCGGCCGGTTGAACCCGGCGGCGCCGCATGACGTTGTGCTGGTGCTGGATGCGACGACGGGACAGAATGCGTTGAACCAGATCGAGGTGTTCAAGGAATTCGCGCAGGTAACAGGCCTTGTCATGACCAAGCTGGACGGCACGGCGCGCGGCGGCGTACTCGTCGCGGCGGCGGAGAAATACCGCCTGCCCATCCATGCCATTGGTGTCGGTGAGAAGATCGGGGATCTGCGCCCCTTCGATCCAGGCGACATGGCGCGGGCGATAGCGGGAACCGCCTATGCGCGGTGAACCGACCCCTCCCAAGGCAACAACGTGCTCCTGCGAAGGCAGGGGCCCAGTTCAGACGGCAGGCCTGGGCTCCTGTCTTCGCAGGAGCACGGAAGCGCACAATGGATAATCGAAAAAAAACCACCCACAACGGCAACCTGTCCCTCGCGCTCGACTTCGGCCCGCTCCTCGTCTTCTTCCTCACCTACAAGGGCGCGGGCTGGCTCTGGGGTCCGGGCAATCCGATCACCGCCATGATGTTCGGCACGGCCGCCTTCATGGCTGCGATCGTCATCGCCGTGATCATCTCCCGCGTGAAGCTCGGCCGGGTCTCCCCCATGCTCTGGCTGTCGGCTCTGCTGATCCTCTTCTTCGGCGGCCTCACCATCTATTTCCGCGACCAGAGCTTCATCCAGATCAAGCCGACCATCATCTACGCCTTCTTCGCACTGATGCTGTTTGCCGGGTTGATGCGCGGCAAGGCGCTACTCAAATATCTCCTCCAGGCCGCCTATGACGGCCTGACCGAGACCGGCTGGCGAAAGCTGTCGCGCAATTGGGCCTTCTTCTTCGTGGCCATGGCGCTCGCCAATGAGGTGATGCGCCGGACGATGAGCTTCGACAGCTGGCTCGCCGTCAAGGTCTGGGGCGTTACCATAGTGTCGGTCCTGTTCGCCGCCGCAAACATCCCGATGCTGATGCGCCACGGCCTCGACCTGGGCGAAACGCTCGACAGTGACGAGGTTGGCGAAACGACCCCGCCGCAGGGCTAGAGCATCGTGCGCAAAAGTGGGAACCGGTTTTGCGCAAAAACGATGCGACATCAAAAGCATAGAGCGCGCTGCATGATTCGGATTTAACGCAACGCGCTCTAAGGCCGGTGGATCTGATCAGATCGAAACCTGCCCGGGGGCAGGCGTCACCAGACACCCGCCCCCTTGATCAGGCATCAGCTGAAATTGACCATGCAATAGAGCATCGCCAGCGAAAGCAGGGTGTTCATGCGACTGAACATCATCGCGGTGGTCGCCGCCTTCGCTTTCACGTCATCCTCTGCCGGAACGATGCCGAGCGCCTTTTTCTGGTTCGGCCAGATCACGAACCAGACGTTGAACGCCATGATCAGCGCCAGCCACATGCCGATGCCGATCAGCAGATAAGGCTGCTGCAAGGTCAGCGCCTGGACGACATAACCCGCCAGCCAGGCCACGATCAGACCCGTGAGCACCGTCATGGCCGCGCCCCAGCGGAAGAAGAACAGGGCCGCAGGCGCGATATGCTTGGAAACGCCCGGCTTCAGTTCAGCCGGAATTTTCGGCATGGTGGGGATCTGGACGAAGTTGAAATAATAAAGCAGCCCGATCCAGGTGATGCCGAAGAACAGGTGCAGCCATCGAAAGATCGTGTTCGCATCCACCATCCCCGCATGCGCGCCGAACATCACTATGATCGCGAGCAGCAGCCCCGCAGCCAGGACAAGATGCAGATTGCCGAAGAATTTTGCCATGGACCCTTCCCCCAAAGTTCCGACCGCCGCATTCTCCTGACGGCCTGACCGATGATGCTATGCGATCGTTACGCCGATGTCACATGGATATTTCCGTATCTTAGACGAAAATATCCTGTTTTTCGTCAATCGATAACACTGCTAGGGGCGGGGAGCCTTCCGGCCGCATCATCGTTATGCGGCCATCCGATCCAAGAACCCGAGGAGTTCCGACATGGCCTTTGTTTTGCCCCCCCTGCCCTATCCCAAGGATGCCTTTGGCGACATCCTGACCGCCGAAACCTTCGACTTCCACCATGGCAAGCACCACAATGCCTATGTCGTGAAGGCCAATGAACTGGTCGCGGCCGACGCCTCTCTCCAGGGCAAGTCGCTGGTCGAGTTGATCAAGTCCAGCAAGGGTGGCCTGTTCAACCAGGTTGGCCAGATCTGGAACCACAGCTTCTATTGGCAGTCGCTCTCTCCCACCAAGACCGCGCCGTCGGGCCAGTTGCTGGACCTCATCAATGAGGGTTTCGATTCGGTCGATGCGCTGATCGAAAAGCTGAAGGCCGAGGCGGTGGGTCATTTCGCCAGCGGCTGGGCTGCGTTGATCCTGAAGGACGGCAAGCTGGAAGTCACCAGCTATCATGATGCGGACACGCCCGTCGCGCATGAGGGCCACCAGCCCCTGCTGATCCTCGATGTGTGGGAGCATGCCTATTATATCGATTATCGCAACGCACGTCCCAACTATGCCGACCGCGTCCTCAAGGAAGCGATCAACTGGGACTTCGCCGCGCAGAATCTCGACGGCCAAGGCGTCAGCCGCGCCGACCAGCCGGCCTGATTGGAGAAGGCCCGCCGCTCGCAGTGCGCGGCGGGCCTCCCGCTCCTCGAACCTTTGAAGTCCCGACAACTGTTTCTTAACCCGGCTTGGGGGAATATCCCACGGGGATGAGGGAACAGCGCATGGACCTCGAAAGTTTGCAGAATTTGCAGAAGCAGCATGATGAGATAGAGGCGATGGCCGTCCGTTTTCGTCAGGCGATCGCGGATGACAATGTTCCGCAAAGACTGGGTACGCTGCGCTGGCAGTTCGCGCGGCTGCTGATGGCGCATCTGGCGCTGGAAGACCGGATTTTCTATCCCAACATGCAGCGGCAGCGACATGAAAAGCTGCGAAGCACGGCCGCCCGTCTCGAAAGCGAAATGGCTCCCATCGCCGGCGATTTTGCCGCCTATATGGCACGATGGAGCGATGACCGGATCGAACGCGAATGGACCGGCTTCTGTCGCGAAACCCGTGAGATATTGGCCAGCATCATGAATCGGCTGCACCAGGAAGAAGGATTGCTGATGCCCCTGCTGTCCGATGCCGGATTGATCGAACCGGCCCGGATAATGCGCGGAGGCTGAACTCAGCCTTCCCCCACCGGGACGAGATTCAGCGCCTCGGCCAATTCATTCAGGTCAGCGCCAGCCCGCACCAGCAACCAGTCACGGGATTGCGCGCCGTCGACGACCGTCACTGCCCCTTTTGGACAGACGCCCAGGCAATTCACCTCCACGATCCCCGCCGCCGCCTTGCGTCCCTTCTTCAGCGAAAGATGCCGCCGCAACGCCTTGGCGAGCCGCTCGTCGCCCTCAGGACCGAAGCCACCGTCCAGCTTCTTCGAACATTTACGGCAGACAAGCACCGCATGATCCCAGTTCGACCCGATGCGATCCTTCAATCCGTCCGCCCCCGCGGTTTCCATGTCCGACGCTCCTCCGCGGCCCTCAGCACTTCATAGGCGGCCTGGATCGTCTGGAAGCGTATGGCGGCCTGTGCATCGCCAGGCTTCACATCGGGATGATATTCCTTGGCCAGACGCCGCCAGCTTTTCTTCACGGCATCGAAATCGGCGTCGTCCTCCAGTTCCAGCGCCTGCAGCGCATGCAGTTCGTCACGGGAACGGGTGCCGTCTCCCGGCCCGCCCCAGCCATGATAGGCGCTGTTCTGATAGCCGCCCGCATCACGCCGCTCGGTACGTTCGCGCTGATCGCGTTCTTCCTGGTCGAGACCCTGAAAATAATCCCAGTTGCGATTATATTCCGCCGCGTGATCGGTACAGAAATACCAGCGCTCGCGGCTGTTCGGCGATTTGGGCGCGGGGCAGTCGCCAGGCCGGTCGCAGCCATGCCGGTCGCACAGGCGCACCTGCTGCGCCTCACGCGATGCGCCATAGCTGCGCCAGCGGGGAAAGCCCCAGTCATTGGATCGGCTGCTTCTTGCCATGGTTCCAAATTAGGCCGGCCGCAGGCGGATGACCACCCCGGCTGCTGATGAAAATTGCCTTCATTTCAAATCCTCCCCATCGTCGGATGGCGAGAATCCCAATGCCAGAGGGCCTGTAAGCCGGGTTCTGTCCCCCTCTTGCGAGGGGTGGCGACCATTCCTCTAGGGGACGGATCGCTCCGTCCCTCAAGCAACCAACCCGGGCGGTCTCAGCCGAAACAGGCCTAGCAGCCTAAAACTGCGCGCCGCCCCTATTCGGTCTTGCTCCCGGTGGGGTTTACCGTGCCGCCTTCCGTTGCCGGAGGCGCGGTGCGCTCTTACCGCACCCTTTCAATTTCGCTGAGCCGAAGCTGTAGCGACCTGCTTTCTGTTGCACTGTCCCTTGGATCACTCCAGCCGGCCGTTAGCCGGCACCGTCATTTCGTGGAGCCCGGACTTTCCTCGCCGTGGAAGTTACCCGCCACGCCGCGGCCGCCCGGCCCTCTGGCAGAGGCGCCTATACACAGGTCAGCGGCGCTCGTCATCCCTTTGCATCATCATTCCGCTCAATCGTCGCCCTGCGGCTTCGGCAACAGCAGGGCCAACAGGATGGCGCGACATTCTCCGTCGATGATCCCGTCGATCAGTTCCGGCCGGAACCGGCGCTGAAACGCCACCACCGCCGCCCGCGGCTCGGCAATGTCATAGCCGAAGCGTTCGAGCGCCAGCATGAAGCCCCCGTCGCTCCAATGCGGGTCCATGAGATTCCTGGTGGGGCGCGGCAGGGCCAGCCGCAGCCGCGCCAACTGGGCCCAGGGAAACAACTCGCCAGGATCCTGCTTGCGGGCCGGAGCAACGTCACTGTGCCCGACGATATTGCCGCGGGTGATCTTGTGGCGCTGCACGATCTGGTGGATCAGCGGGATCAGCGACCCCATCTGCGCGTCCGGAAAGGGCCGATAGCCCCATTCATGGCCTGGATTGACGATCTCGATCCCGATGCTGGCGGAATTGATATCGTCAATGCCGCGCCAATGGGCCCGGCCCGCATGCCACGCGCGCTTTTCTTCATCCACCATGCGAATGACCTCCCCGTCCTCGGTCACGACATAATGGGCGGAAACCTTGGATTCCGGGCTGACGAGCCAGTTGATCGCCGTCGCCGCATCCACCATCCCGGTATAGTGCAGCACCAGCATCGAAACCGGCAGGCCGCGTTCGTCGAAATTGGGTGATGGCGTGTCGATCATGGGAAAGTCGTTCATCGCCAGAGGCCCGTCGCTCGCATTCGTCCGTCAACGCCTCGATAGGGCGCGAACAGACCATGGCCGACAGCGGCAGGCCAATCAAGCGGGCTGGGGCATTTTCCCGCGGCAGCTATCAGATCGATCAGATCGCCCGCCGCCGCTCTTCATTCCCCTGCCCCACCGCCTCGGCGCGGCGTCCATAGCCGCCGCGAAATTCCGCATGAGGCACAAAGTCCTCGCTGTGGCCGATCACCGTCTCGCCCGCGCCCAACAGCAGGACCGAGCCGGAATGGCTGTGCCGCGCGAGGAGGCGCAGTACGGACTGCCGGCGTTCGGGGGTGAAGTAGAGGAGCACGTTGCGGCAGAGCAGAAGGTCATATTCCCCCAGCGGCGCACGTGCGTCGAACAGGTTGTCGGTTCGAAAATCGATCATCTGCCGCAGAGCCGAATTGGCTCGCCAGTCATCGCCCGCAGGATCGAACCATTTGAGCAGATCGCCCACCGGCAAGCCGCGTTGCACATCCATCTGGGTGAAGATGCCTGCTTTTGCCTGGGCTATGGCCGCAGTGGAAATATCGGTCGCCAATATCTCTATCCGCCAGCCGCGCCACTTCGCCATATCGTTGCAGAGCTGGATCGCCAGCGAATAGACTTCCTGCCCTGTCGAACAGCCTGCGCTCCAGATGCGCAGCGTCCTGTCGGATCGCTGGGCATGAATGCGCGGCAGGATATGGCGGTGGATCATGTCGAAAATCTGGAGGTCGCGGAAAAAACTGCTTTCATTGTTCAGCAGCGCATTGACCACGTCGTTTTCCAGCGCCGCGTCCTTATGTGCGATCAGCCGGGCCGCCAGCGCATCCATGTCACCCAGGCCGTGGGCGCGCAGCACGGGCTTCAGCGCCGTCTCCATCCGCCATGCCCGGTTTTCGGACAAAACCTGCCCGGTGCGCGCCTCCAGCAGGCCGGAAAAAATGCGCGCCGCGCCGCGTGCCGCAGGGACCGGCGAAGCGGCACCGGACGAAAGGGAGTCGGCCGAAGGGGGCAATGCCATCAGTTTCTGTTCTTTCCTCTTCGCGCCACGAAGTCCATGATCGCATGGGGTTCGAGCAGGGCGCAGTTCAATCCTTCTCCGGCGACCGATCCGGGCATTCCCCAAACGACGCTGCTTGCTTCATCCTGCGCCACGATCCATCCGCCGGCCGCGACGATTTCGCGTGCACCCGCCGTCCCGTCCCGCCCCATGCCCGTCAGCACCACGCCCGCCGCGCCGGCGCCATAGGCCTGGGCCATGCTGGCGAACATCGGGTCGACGCCCGGCAGGTTGCCGGTGGGCGTGCGCTGCGCATTCAGCACCACGGAAACCCGGCCATAAAGACCTGGTCGAAGCTGGAGATTGGCGTCGCCCGGCGCGACATAGACGACGTCCGGGACCAGTATTTCTCCCTGTTCCGCCACCTTGACGCGCAGGAATGTCATGCGTCCCAGTTGCTCGACGAAATAATGGGTGAAGCTGGCGGGAAGATGCTGGGTCAGCAGGATCGGCACACCCAATGGATCAACCAGGCCCGCGAAAAGCCGCCCCAGCGCGTGGATGCCTCCGGTCGATGCACCAATGCCGAGGCAGGCGAGTGGCTGGGTCACCTGCTGCGGGCCGATATGCTGGGGCGGCTGAACCGCGACAGCCATGGGGTTGCCGCTGAACAGGCGCGACAGCCGGTCCATCAGCGCCTGCGGAAACTGCTCGCCAAAACTGCCGCTACCTGGCTTTGCCAGTATGTCGCTGGCACCCAGGGCCAGAGCTTCGACTGCCGCGGCGCTCCCCTCCCCGCAATTACCGGACAGGATCACGACCTTGGCCCGCGGATTGGTCTTCAGGATTGCCGGCAGTGCCATGAGGCCGCTCTGTCCCGGCAGCTCTATGTCGAGCAGGATCAGGTCGACCTCATGGTCCCGCAAATAGCCGAGCGCATGTTCGGCGCTATTGGTCTTGTGCGTGACGGAAAATCTGCGATCGGCATTCAATATCCGCTCTATGACCGTCCTTACCACGACCGAATCGTCGACGATGAGGGTGCGCAGCGGCGCATCCTCACCCCGGCTGAAGGCCATGATCGGCACGTGAACGGTCATCGAAGCAAGTCTTTCTGAACAAAGGCGAACTGAACAAGCAAGGAGTGCCGGCGGGGGCACCGGATCCGGACGCGATGCCTAGATGACGCCGACGATCGTCAGCTTGCTTTCCAGAGTTTCGCGGTCGAATGGCTTCATGACATATTCGTCTGCGCCCGCTTCGACCGCGGCCTTGATATGGCTGATGCCATTTTCGGTGGTGCAGAAGATGATCTTGGGCCGAGAGGAGAGCTTGGCATCCGGCAGCGCCTGGAGGAATTCCATGCCGCTCATCACGGGCATGTTCCAGTCCAGCAGCACCACGTCGGGGACCGATGTCTCGCATTGCGTAAGGGCGTCACGGCCGTCGACCGCCTCGCTCACCGACAGGTCGAGCGATTCCAATATGTGGCGGGCGACTTTGCGGATGACCTTGGAATCATCCACCACCAGGCAGTTTTTCATAATGCGTCCCTTATTTTGCGTCCCATCCGTGCAAGTCCTAATCAGCAAAGGCGAGGATTTGGTAAACGCCGGCACGAGATCGTCATGCCCATCCGAAATCATGCCGCCTGCGTGACCGAGCCGCCCTCAATGAAGCCGCTCAGCGACACGAGCAGATAGGGTTGCCCCTCATGCTCCACCAGGCTGCGAGCATAGGGTATCCAGGCAGGGTCCAACTGGCCCCGCAGCGGCAATTCGCCCACCGGCACCTGGCAGATGTCGTGCACGGCGTCGACCATCAACCCATAGCTATGGCCACTGATGTCGGCGATGATCGCAAAGCCACGCTGCTGTGCGGGTGTCTTGCGCCCCCGTACCAGCGCCGCGACGTCGATGACCGTCAACACGCGGCTCCGCAGCGCGGAAAGGCCGGCGACATGTGCGCCCATGCCAGGCACGGGCGAAATGTCGGTGAGCTTGACCACCGCCTCGACCTCCCGGGTCTCTACCGCGATTCTCGTACCGGCCAACGTGGCGAAGAGGTAAAGCTGGTTCATTGGGCTGTCCTCCCGGCCTGACGCCCCGATCCAGCGAGCGCAGCCATCAGCGCGTCCTGATCGTAGCGATAGATGCTGCTGTCCTGGGGGCCGGTCGGACGAGGCGTCGCGCGCAACTGGACAATTCGGCAGCCCAGAAGTTCGTTGGCCGGCGACGTGTCCGATCCGGTGAACAATACCACATCCTGCGGGTCGACCGCCTCGCCAGCGGGCAGGCCCATCACCACCTCATGCCCGGCCTGGCGAAGCAGCGGCGCCAATATTTCACGGGTCCAGCCATCCTCGCTGTCGGCCAGCAGACAGCGCCCCCCAGTCCGCTCCACCATCGGCTGTTCCGGCAGTCCAGCGAAGAGGGCGAACGGGTTGATCACCTCCAGATGCTCGCCATCGATCACGGCGACGCCGCTCAACAAGCCGTGCATCGCCACCATGTCCGGCACGGCAGGCATTTCCACGATATCCAGAACCGCGGCGACCGGGTAGCAGGCCTCCCGCGTACCATCGCGCAGGCGGAGCGCGGCGACCTTCTCCCCGGCAAAGGCGTGATGGCCATTGGCCACCGGCACCAGCCGTCCGTCCAGCCGCACGAAGCCGCGCCCGCCCGACTGGCCGAACAGCCGGGCATCGATGTCCTCCACCCGCTCGATCAGCGAAAGCTTGAGCAGTCGCCGCTCCCCCGAATATTCCTCGAACCGCAAGGCGGACACCATCTCGACGCCCTGCGCTTCTTCCTTTTGCCCCACCCGGCCCTCCGCCTGGTCGTCGACGATGTTGGGCAAACGCGCCGCATTGGCCAGTCCCGCCGCATCCAGCAACAGCATCGGCTTACCATTGTCGGGCAAGGTCATGCCGGCATAGACACCCGACGCCATCACAAGCGGCGAGGCGGGACGGATCACCAATTCCTCGTGATTTTCGACCGCCGACACGCCCATGGCAAAGGGAACGCCGGTTGCGGAACGCACCACCATCAATACGCGCGGTCCGGGCTGCGCGACCCGTTCCATGCCCAGCACATCTTCCAGGTCGATCATGGAATGGCGGACCGACCGGATCGTCGCGATCTTGGCGCCGCCCACTTCCGCGATGGTCAGCATCTCATTGTTGTCATGCAATATTTCCACGACCGCAGCGCGCGGAATGGCGAAATGCAGGTCGCCTGCTCGCACGATCAGTCCCGGAATGATCGTCAGCGTCAGCGGCACCCGCAAGGTTATGGTCAGCCCGCAGCCCGGACGGTTGTCGAGCGCGATGACCCCGCCGATCCGCTCCACATTCGCGCGGACCACGTCCATGCCGACGCCGCGTCCGGAAATGGCCGTGACCTGGTTCGCGGTCGAAAGGCCGGGGTGGAAGATCAGGTCGAGCCTTTCCGCCTCGCTCATTCGCGCTGCGCCATCCGGCGTCAGGCGACCCGCCGCCACCGCCTTGTCGACCAGGCGGCCGGTATTGATGCCCTGCCCATCGTCGGAAATCTCGATGACGATCTGATTGCCCGACTGACGCGCCTCCAGCCTCAGCCGCCCCGCCTCGGGCTTGCCCAGCGCGCGGCGCTTTTCGGGCGCTTCTATGCCATGGTCGATGCTGTTGCGGACGATATGGGTAAGCGGGTCGACGACCATCTCGACCATTTCGCGATCCATTTCGACATCGCCGCCCTCAAGGCTGAGGTCAATGCGCTTGCCCAATTCCCTGCTGAGGTCGCGAACCATGCGCGGGATGGCAGTGAACAATCGATCGACGCGCTGCATCCGAGTCTTGGAAATGGCGTCACGCATGTCAGCGACGCAGGTCGACAGCCGTTCGAAGGCGCTTTCCAGTTCCGGATCAGTCGACCGTTCTCGGAGCTTGCGCGACAGTTCGTTCCGCGCCAGCACCATGTCCGACACGCCATTCATCAATTGGTCGATCAGCGACAGCGGCAAGCGGATCGTACGCGGCGCCGATTGTCCCGCGGAAGTCCGCATGACAATCGGCGCCGACATCTCCTCGTCCGTTACGGTGGGTTCCGTCTCAGCGAGCCTGCCGGTCAGGGCCGCGATCAGATAATCGTCATTCTCCTGCGGCAACGCGGCGCCAATGGCCACCGCCTCGGCAAGTTCCGCGATGCGATCCATGATGCCCAGCACGGCGCTGACAGTAGCAGGATCGGCAATCCGCTTGCCCGCCCGGATTTCCGAAAGAACATCCTCGGCGGCGTGGCTCAACCGTTCGAAGCGCGGCAGGTTCAGGAAACCACAACTCCCCTTCACCGTATGGAAGAAGCGGAAAATGGCATCCAGGCGATCGCGGTCCGCAGGGTCCGCTTCCCAGGCGACGACCTCCCCCGCCAACGCTTCCAACGTCTCGCGCGTTTCCGATATGAATTCCTGGAGTAACTCGTCCATTCCACCGCCTCATGGATAGGCGGCGGACCATGAAGCAGCCGTGGTTAAATCCCCGTTAAAGAGGACCGATCCCGCAATGCAAAAGAAAGGGGCGCCGCGACAGACCGTCGCGACGCCCCCTGCGGCTCGGGTAGAAAGCCTGGATCAGTGCGTCTGGTTCTTCTCAACCGCGTCGGCCGCCTTCTCGCCGGCTTCGCGGGTGGCATCCGCCTTGTTCTCCAGCGCGTCGGCAGCGTTTTCAGCGGCATTTTCGGCATTGCCGCTCAGATTGTCGGCCATCGCTTCCATATTGTCAGCCTGGTTGTCGATGGCGTCCGCCTGATTCTCATACGCGTTCTCGACCTTGTTCTCCTGCTTGGAATCGCACGCAGCAAGTGCGATCAGGCTGGCAAGGCCAAGGACTGATACGAAGGTTTTCACGGCGTTTTCTCCTGTTGCGCCCCCATGGGCTGACGTCATTCGGCAAGGGGACCGGATGCCCGGAACCCTGACGCCCATCAACTGGTCGCGGGAAATATGGTTCCCGCCGCAGGCTCCTTTCGTCGCAGAAACGACCTATTTTTTAAGGGAATCCCGAATTTCGCGCAGCAGTAGCACGTCCTCCGGCGTGGCCGCCGGCGCCTCATCGGGCTTGGGCATCAGCTTGTTCACTGCCCTGACCAGCAGGAAAATGATGAAGGCCAGGATCAGGAAATTGACGAAGACCGTCAGGAATTCACCCCAGCCGAACATGGCGACATTGGCGGCCTTCAGATCGGCATAGCTGTTCGGATTGCCCTTGAACCCGGCGGGAATCTCTCCCAGCCGGATGAAATAGCCGGAAAAGTCGGCGCCCCCGAAGATATAGCCGACGACCGGCATGATCAGATCGTCCGTCAGCGACTTGGTGATGGTTGCGAATGCGCCGCCGATGATCACGCCGACGGCCAGGTCCATGACATTGCCGCGATTGATGAACGTCTTGAATTCGGAAATCAGCCCCATGGCGAACCCCTTGTCCTGATTGCGATATTGACAGCATGGACCGTTGCGCAGGCTTCAACAACCGCCTATTTCGTCACACGAAACAAGCCTGAGGATGTTCCATGACGATCCTGCGCCAGTTCCGACTTTTCCTCCTGCCTCTGTTGGGCGCCTTTGCGCTCAGCGCCTGCGGCATCAACAGCGTCCCTGCCGCAGAAGAGGTCGCCAAGGCCAAATGGGCCGACGTGCAGGCCCAATATCAGCGCCGGGCCAATCTGGTCGGCAACCTCGTGGCCACGGTGAAGGCCGCGGGCAAGCAGGAACAGGACACGCTGGTAAAGGTGACGGAAGCCCGCGCCAAGGCGACTTCGGTCCAGGTCACTGCGGCCGATCTGTCCGACCCAGCCAAGGTGCAGCAGTTCCAGCAGGCGCAGGCGCAGTTGAGCCAAGGGCTGGGCCGTCTGCTCGCTTCGGTCGAAGCCTATCCCGAGCTCAAGACCAACCAGAATTTCCTTGATCTGCAGTCGCAGCTTGAAGGAACGGAGAACCGCATCGCTGTCGCCATCCGCGACTATAATGAAGCGGTGCGCGCCTATAATACCCGCATCCGCACCTTCCCCGATGCGATCGGCGCCAAGATCATCCATGGCGCCAAACCCATGACCCCGTTCCAGGCCACGACGCCAGGCGCGGAAGAGGCGCCGAAGGTCGATTTCGGCAACTGAGCCGGTGATGCTCCGCCGCCTGCTCCTGATCCTCGCGCTGCTGGCTTTCCTGCCTGCCGCGGGGATGGCGGGAATTGCGCCTGCCGCGCAGGCCCAGACCTTTCCCAAGCTGACAGGGCGGGTGGTGGACGACGCCTCCCTGCTGTCCGCGCAGCAGAAACAGGCCCTGACCGACAAGCTTGCTGCGCTGGAAAAGCAGAGCGGGCGTCAGTTGGTGGTTGCGACCCTGCCGGACCTTCAGGGTTATGACATATCCGATTATGGCTATCAGCTCGGCCGCGCCTGGGGCATCGGCTCCAAGGACAGGAATGACGGCGCACTGCTGATCATTGCCCCCAAGGAGCGCAAGGTCCGGATCGAGGTCGGCTACGGTCTGGAGGGCATCATGACCGATGCGCTCTCTTCCCAGATCATCCGGAACGACATCACGCCCCGATTCAAGGCAGGCGACTTGCCGGGCGGCATCGATGCAGGGGTGGATGCGATTGGCAAGCTGCTGAGCCTGCCGCCTGAAGAAGCCAGGGCACTTGCGGCGCAGGCCGAGGCCAAAGCACGCGACGCGTCGGACGATGGCGGGACATTCATGCTGATATTCTGGCTCATCGTCGTCGCGATCATCATCGTCGCCATGCTTGCCGGACGAGGCAAAGGACGCCGCTATCGGGGCGGGTCAGGACCGATCATCCTCTGGGGGCCCGGCGATTCCGGCTGGGGCGGCGGGGGCGGATCGGGCTGGGGCGGGGGCGGCTGGGGCGGCGGAAGCGACGGCTTCTCCGGCGGCGGCGGCAGCTTCGGCGGCGGCGGCGCCTCGGGAGACTGGTGATGCGCCTGATCATGAACGAAGCCGATCGCGACCACGTAACGGCCGCCGTCGTCGAAGCGGAGAAGGCTACCGATGGTGAGATCGTCACCATCGTGGCACGCCGGTCCGACGCCTATCATGACGCCGGACTGCACTGGGCGATAGGCGTGGTGTTCCTGGCCCTTTCGGTGGCGGCAGCCTTCCCGCAGCAGTTTCGCCGCCTCTGTTCCTGGCTGCTGCAAAGCTGGGAACATGAGATCGAGGATTGGAAGCTGCTGACGGTCCTGCTGGGCCTGCTGATCCTCAAATTCCTGATCGTCCGCTATGCGCTCGCCTGGATGCCGCTGCGCATGGCGCTGACGCCAAAGGCCACCAAGGCCCGCCGTGTGCGCCGCCGCGCCATCACGCTGTTCCGCGCTGTTGCGCAGGGACGAACGCGCGGGCGGACCGGCGTGCTCATCTATCTCTCGCTGGATGAACATCGGGCGGAACTCGTCGCGGATGCAGCGATCAATGAAAAGGTCGCGCCCGAGGTCTGGGGCAAGGCGATGGCCGCGCTGGTGGATGGTGCACAGGCAGGTCGCGCCGCTGAAGGCATGGCGGAAGCTGTACGGCAGGTCGGCCGGGTGCTGGCCGAACATTTTCCCGCGACCGGCGACAATCCCAACGAATTGCCCGACAGGCTGATCGAACTATGAGCGAACATGACGGAACCTCCCCCGAAGAGATCATGTGGGAGGGGAGATTCATCACGGCCAAGCGGCGGGGGCGCTGGGAATATGTGGGCAGGGCACGGGGCATCCATGCCGCCGTCATCCTGGCCGTGGATGAGGCGGCAGATGGACGGCACGTGCTGCTGGTCGACCAATTCCGCGTACCGCTGGGCCGCCGCTGCATCGAACTTCCCGCCGGGCTGGTGGGCGACCAGGAAGAAGGCGAGGAAGCCATGCTGGCCGCTACCCGGGAACTGGAGGAGGAGACCGGCTACCGTCCGGGCCGTCTGGAAAATCTGGGTGAATATTATAGCTCACCCGGCATGGTGTCGGAAAGCTTCAGCCTGTTCCGGGCGCATGACCTGGTGAAAACCGGGGAAGGCGGCGGTGTGGAGGGCGAGGACATCCGGGTTCATCGCGTTCCGCTGAACGCCATCCATGAAAGGATCGCGGCATGGCGGAAGGACGGTTTCGCCATCGACGTGAAATTGCTTCTGCTGCTTGGCGCAGGATTTGTGGATTAGGACATTGTCACAAGTGGAAATCGATCATCCACTTATGACGATGCGACAATATGAATCCGGAGCGCGCCACCTGCATCTGATGCAACGGCGCTCCAAATGCCTCCCGCCGTCGGATCAGAGACTGCCAAAGCCGGGGGCTTCTCCGCGAGCATTGCCGTCTATGCGCGTCGGTCGTTTCCACCCGATCCGGGGCCGCTTGCGCAGGCGGAGCGTGGGCCAATCGCCCCGGTCGGTACGCTCGGCCAGACGCATCCCCTGGGCACGATAGGCGGCGAGCACCGCGTCGGCCTGTTCCTGCAGCAAGCCTGCAAGCAGGATGGTGCCGCCTTCCTCCACCATCGCGCAGAGCGACGGGGCAAGTTCGATCAGCGGACCGGCCAGGATATTCGCGATCAGCAGGTCATAAGGCGCGCGCGTAGCGATCGCCGGGTGATCCACCCCCGCCGCCGCGTAGAGCGCCAGTTGCCCCTGGCCTTTGCCAAGGGTAACGCCATTCACTGCCGCATTGGCTGCGCTGATCTCGACCGCGACCGGGTCGATGTCAGACGCGGTTGCATAGGCGTGCGACCAAAGATGCAGCGCGGCAAAGGCGAGCAGGCCTGTTCCCGTGCCGATGTCCGCGACATTGCCGAAGCGCATGCCGATCCGGCGCATGCGGTCGAGCATGATCAGACAACCCGCCGTCGTTTCATGCTGGCCGGTTCCGAACGCGCGGCTCGCCTCGATCAGGAAATTGACATGGCCGGGCGCCGCAGGATCACTGGGCAGGTTGCGGACGTGGAAGCGCCCGGCAGTGACGGGTTCCAGCCCCTGCTGGCTGAGCGTTACCCAGTCTTCGTCCGGCAATTGCTCGACCAGCGGCTTGACGCCGGCGGCGCTGGGCACAAGCGAACGGAGCAGCCGGATCGCGGCCTGGCTGGGCCGACCTTCGAAATAGGCGTCCAGCCGCCAGCTATGTTCATTGTCGGGTTCCGCCTCGCTGGTCATCAGCACGGGGGGCCGATCCATCAGGGCAAAGGCGGCGATGTCGCCATCCAGCGCCTCGGCCTCGGCGCGCGTGCAAGGGAAGGTGACTTTCCAGCTTTGCCCCCTGACGGCTGGCGGCGATGATATGGCAAGGTCGTTCATGCCGCCGCCTTTAGACCTTTGGCGGATGAAGGGGAAGCAGGACAGGCTTGATGGCGGAAAATGATCGCCATCGACTCGTCCGGCCTGCCGCCTACCCCGCGTACAGGTTGGTCGGCAGCCCATGCGTGCCGGGGAAGACTTCAAAAAGCGCACCATCATACTCGCTTTCCGGCAGGCCGATTGCCGCCGAACTGACGAACATGCGATCCAGTCTCTCTCCGGCGAAACAGATGTTCGTCACCTGTCCGGCAGGCAGCGCTATCGATCGATCGAGCCTGCCCTCCGGCGTGAATCGGCTGATCCGTCCGCCGCCCCAATGGGCGACCCAAAGATGCCCGTCGGCATCGACGGTCATGCCATCGGGATAGCCATCCTCCTCGGCAAAACGGATGAAAGGCTGGCGGTCTGCCAGGCCGCCGCCGGCCGTCCGGGAGAAACGGTATATCTGCCGCCGCGCCGTGTCGCTGTGATAGAGCCAGTCACCGCCGGGCGAGAAGGCGGGACCATTGGGCACGCGATAGCCGCTGTCCGCGATCGCCCAGCCGCCATCAGGATCGAGCCGGTAGAGCAAGCCAACGTCCTGCCCTCCCGTCATGTCCATGGTGCCGCACCAGATGGCGCCGCTCTCATCCGCCTTGCCGTCGTTCATGCGGCTGCCGGGCAGATGCGGTTCGGGATCGCCCAGCGGCGTGATCGTCAGAGGATCGAGCGTCAACCATTTGAACCCGCTCTGGAAGCCGCCAACGAAGCCCCCGCCCGCCCGTTGAACCACCCAGCCGAGCGGTTCGGGCATGGCCCAGCGCTGGATGACGCCGTCGGCGAGCGACAGACGATTGAGCGCCGGCGCGACTATGTCGGTCCAATAGACCGCATTCTCCCGAGCCGACCATAAAGTCCCCTCGCCCAGCGTATCACGCACGCCGCGGTCGATCTTGCGCCATTCAGCCATGCCGGACATCCCTTCAGCGCTTGACCGACAGGCGGTAGACCATCTGATGGTGATAGGGCTTGCCCGGATCCACCCGCGCCGACAGGAATTTGGGCTGGTTGGGCGAATTGGGGAATTTCTGCGGCTCCAGCGCAATGCCGTCGCCCATGCGGTAGAGATGCCCCTGCTTGCCGATCAGCGTGCCATCGAGGAAATTGCCCGTGTAGAATTGCACGCCCGGTTCTGTGGTCAGCACGTCGAGCACGCGGCCCGAAGCCGGATCTTCCAGACGCGCGGCAAGTTCGGGCGCCTTGGTCGCACCCTTGTCCAATGCAAAATTATGGTCATAGCCGCGTCCAGCGACGATCTGCGCATCGCGCCCGTCGCGGATCCCGTCCGCGACGCGGCGCGGCGCACGAAAATCGAAAACCGTACCCTCCACCGGCTTCAGTTCGCCGGTCGGGATCAGATTGGCGTCCACGGGCGTGAACGCCTTGGCCGGGATGGTCAGCAGATGGCCCAGCGCGCCGTCCCTCGACCCTTCACCTGCCAGATCGAAGATCGCATGGTTGGTCATGTTGACGATGGTCGGCTTGCTGGTCCTCGCGTCGAAGGCGATGCCCAGATTACCTGCTTCGTCCAGCGTATAGGTGACGGTGGCGTCGAGCTGCCCCGGATAGCCGGCGTCGCCGTCCGGGCTGGTGAGGGCCAGGACCAGCGTGGCGGTCGGCCCATCCTTCAGCGACACGACTCTCCATGGCTGCTTGTCGAAGCCCTTGCCGCCGCCATGCAGCGAATTGACCTTGTCGTTGAGCGGCAATTGATAGCTTTTGCCGTCCAGCGTGAACCTGCCCCCGGCGATGCGGTTGGCATAACGGCCGACGGTCACGCCGAAATAATTGGGATGGTCGACATAGCCGGCAAGATCATCATAGCCCAGCAGGACGTCCGCGATCCGGCCATTGCGATCCGGCCCGGCCAGCTTCTGCAGCGTCGCGCCATAGGTGAGGATGGTGGCCGACACGCCCTGCCCGTTCTTCAGCGTGATTGACTCGATCGCGGTTCCATCGGCCAGCGTGCCGGCCGGCGCGCGGCTCGCCTCCGCCGCCAGCACTGTCGAGCTTGTCATCATGAGGGCAGCACCGTATGACAACGTTGACAACACCGATCTGTTCATAAAGGCCTTTCGCATGCGGTTCCTCCCTTGACGCGATTGACGCGCCGTTGGAGGAGATATACTCATACAAAATAATCAGGCGCAACCCCGTTCAGGTGCGCCCCGTTTCGACTCTTCCGGAGAAGGATGAATGGCAGGACCCATTTCCCCCACTGCGGCGCCCGCCGCGGCCCATAATCCCGGCACGCGCTACGGCCCTGCCCTGACGTTGCTGGCCAGCCTCTTTTTCATGTGGGGCTTCATCACGGTCATCAACAACACGCTGCTGCCGCACCTGCGCAGCGTGTTCGAGCTCAGCTATACGCAGACGACACTGATCGAGTCGGTATGGTTCATTGCCTATTTCGTCGCGTCCATTCCTTCGGCCAAGCTGATCGAACGCGTCGGCTACCAGAAGTCGCTGGTCACCGGCCTGCTGATCATGGCCGCGGGCGCGCTGGGCATGATGCTGGCGGCGTCCATCCCCTCTTATGGCGTGACGCTGATCATGCTGTTCGTGATCGCCAGCGGCATCACCCTGCTTCAGGTGGCTGCCAACCCCTATGTAGCGGTGGTCGGCAAACCGGAAACCGCGTCCTCGCGCCTGAACCTGGTCCAGGCGATGAACTCGGCCGGCACCATGCTCGCTCCGATGTTCGGCGCTTACCTGATCCTTGGCCGATCGAAGGGCGGCACCGCGCAGGGCGATATCGTGCTGACGCAGGCTGAGCGGCTGGCCGACGCCCAGTCGGTGATCCTGCCCTATGGCCTGGTTGCCGTCGTGCTGGTCGTGCTGGCGGTCGTGATCGCGCGTTTCCCGCTGCCCGCCATGGGCGCGGCCGCGACGCGCCTCGCCAAGGAAGAGCGGAAGAAACATTCGCTCTGGGCGCACCGCAATCTGGTGTTCGGCATTCCGGCGATCTTCATCTACCTCATCGCGGAAATCGGCGTCGCCAACCTGTTCGTGAACTTCGTCAGCCAACCCGACATCGCCAATCTTACCCATGAACAGGCGGGCCGTTACCTGACCTTCCTCTGGGGTGGCATGATGGTCGGCCGGTTCGCGGGATCGGCGATCATGCAGCGGATCGATGCGGGCAAGGTGCTGGCTGCCTTTTCCGTCGGCGCCTTCATCGTGATGATGATCACCGTCTTCGCTCAGGGGCCGGTCGCCATGTGGTCGCTGATCCTGGTCGGCCTGTTCCACTCGATCATGTTCCCGACGATCTTCACCCTCGGCATCAAGGGGCTTGGACCGTTGACCGAGGAGGGATCGGGTCTTTTGATCATGGCCATCGCCGGCGGCGCGCTGGTGGTGGTACAGGGCTGGCTGGCGGACCATTTCGGGTTGCAGACCAGCTTCCTGCTGACGGCGCTGTGCGAACTCTATATCCTCTTCTACGCACTTTGGGGGTCCAGGCCGACCCACGCGCTGCCTGATCAGCAGATCGGGTGACGGAAAGCTCGAAGTCGGAAAAGGCCGAAGCGGGATGTCCGCTTCGGCCTTTTCCTTATCCCGTCACCTTGCCATGGCGCTCGCCGTATCCTCCAGCGCCAGGTCGACGAGCACGCCCATAGCCTCCGCCGCTGCGGCCGCGTCTCCGGCCGCAATAGCGTCAAACACGCGCGCATGGTCCGGAATGGGATTGCGCGGCAAGGCGCGTGCCCTTTGCTTGTATTGGGTGGTCCAGTTCACCGCCGCGCCGATGCTGGCCGATAGCGTCCGCAATGCGTCGTTGCGCGTCGCATTCAGGATCGCATTGTGAAAGTCGCGATCCGCCCCGCGCCCGGCATCGGTCGCCAGCGTATGGCGGCGCATGGCAGCCAGGGCGTCCTTCATCAGCCTGATGTCTTCCTTGGTTCGTCGCTGCGCCGCGAGTCGAGCCGCCGCGGGTTCGACTATGGCCCGCAGTTCGAACAGATCGCGCACGAACTGCACGTCCGGTTCCCCGGCAAAGGCCCAGGCCAGCACCTCGGGATCCAGCAGGTTCCAGCGATTGCGCGGCAATACCCGGGTCCCCGCCTTGGGCCTGCTTTCGACCAGCCCCTTTGCGGTCAGCACCTGTATCGCCTCGCGATAGGCGCTGCGCGACACTTCCAGTTCCTCGGAAAAGGCGACTTCACCCGACAAGACATCGCCCGGAGCATATTGGCCGGACAATATCGCCGTTCCCAGCTTGTGCGCAATCGCGCCGTGCAAGCGCCTGCCAGGACCACGCACCTCCTTCGATGCACCTCCAGCACCCTCTGCCGTCCCCTTGGAAAGCTGTTTTTCTTTAGCCATTGATGCGCCTCCGCCCCGCTTTCCTAGCAGTCCATCGGATAAGGCGAAACATGTCATAGTCTTTTCGATCATACCGATATCACAAGGCGGCCAGGATCATGCAGGGCCAGAGGCGGTTTGCCATGCTGGACGTGCAAAACCCAATCCGGAACGGCGATCCGATTCAACTCGACCGAAGCTGCTCGAAAGGGCATTGCCACGCTGGCGGGCGGCGCATATTGACCGCCACCATTTGAAAAATGGGAGCGCTTGTGAAGAAGATCGGATTCCTCTCCTTCGGTCACTGGTCCGACGCAGCCTTCTCGGAGGCCCGCACAGCGTCGGATGTCCTGCATCAATCGATCGACCTCGCGGTCGCGGCTGAGGAACTGGGACTCGATGGAGCCTATTTTCGCGTGCATCACTTCGCGCGCCAGCTCGCTTCGCCCTTTCCATTGCTGGCGGCCATCGGCGCTCGCACGAAGCGGATCGAAATCGGCACCGGCGTCATAGACATGCGGTATGAAAACCCCCTCTACATGGTCGAAGATGCCGGGGCGGCGGACCTCATCGCCGGCGGGCGGCTACAGCTTGGCATCAGCCGGGGATCGCCGGAACAAGTGATCGATGGATGGCGCCATTTCGGCTATGCGCCGGCTCAAGGCGAAAGCGGCTCCGACATGGGGCGCCGGCATGGCGAGGTATTCCTCAGATTGCTCAAGGGCGAGGGTTTTGCCGAGCCCAACCCACGCCCGATGTTTCCCAATCCGCCCGGCAAGCTGCGCCTCGAGCCACATTCGGCTGGGCTGCGCGACCGGATCTGGTGGGGTTCGGCATCGAACGCAACCGCGGAATGGGCAGCGCGCATGGGCATGAACCTGCAAAGCTCGACACTCAAGGCCGACGAGACCGGCGAACCCTTTCACATTCAGCAGGCCAGGCAAATACGGGCCTACCGCGAAGCCTGGGCCGCTGCCGGTCATGATCGCCAGCCAAGGGTGTCCGTGTCGCGCTCGATCTTCGCGCTCGTTGACGAACGCGACAGGCGTTATTTCGGACGGGATGACAGCGCGGACCAGATCGGGGTGATCGACAATATGCGCGCGGTTTTCGGTCGATCCTATGCTGCCGAACCCGACAGGCTGATCGAACAGTTGCGGGAGGACGAAGCCATTGCCGAGGCCGACACCCTGTTGCTGACCGTGCCTAACCAGCTTGGCGTCGACTATAACGCCCATGTGCTGGAGGCTATCCTGACCCATGTCGCGCCCGCGCTGGGCTGGCGCTGACTGGGACGCGCCGATGCGGCTGGAGCGCGCGCACTGCGGCAATTCCGACGCAGTGCGCGGCGTGTATCAAGCCAATGTTCGACGACTGTTGATGGCCGGCCCAAGCTCGTGCACCAGGCAATTCACGACTTGCTGGACCTTCTGCGACAGATGACGACGCTGCGGATAGACCGCCCAGATCGGCTCGTCATTGGGTTGCAGATCATCGAAAAGCAGTTCCACCATGCCATGCTTGAGATAGGGCAGGACGTAGAAGTCAGGTAACTGGCAAATGCCCAGACCCGAAACGCAGGCTTCCATCACGGCATGGCCGCTATTGCACCTGAAGCGCCCCCTGGGTCGATGGATGATTTCGCGTTCGCTGACCTTGAAATGCCATGTCGCCGCCGTACCGGCGATGCATTCATGGGACGCCAGGTCCTCGATACGCTTCGGGCGCCCCGCAGATGCAAGATAGCTTGGCGCGGCGCAGGTGTAGAGGCTTCGAGACGCCACCTGTGTCGCTATCAGCCGGGTATCACTTACCGAACCTGTTCTTATCGCGAGATCAAACCCTTCGCCAACCAGGTCGATGACACGATTGGACAGTTCGATGATCACGTTCAGCTTGGGATGCTGCATGGCAAAGCGTCGGATGATCGGCGCCACGAACCGCTCGCCCAGCGCTGTCGAACATGTAACACGCAGTTCGCCCAACAGGTCTCCACTGTCCCCGACAAGCGCAATTGCTTCATCCCTGTCCTGAGCAATGCGCTCACATCGCTCTAGGAAAATGCGACCTGTGTCCGTCAGTTTGACGGTGCGGGTGGTGCGGTGAAAAAGTTGCGCCTGGAGCCGTTGCTCCAGGGCCATGATCGACCGGCTGACATGGGTTGTCGACATTCCCAGGCTCTTTGCACCGTGTGTGAAGGACCCCGTCGTAGCGACGCTGATGAACTCGTCGATACCGTCCCAGGCGGACATCTCATTATCCCTTCAGAGAAATAAACTTTTGCGAAAAGATCATATTATCACTTCGCTGAAAAAGCGCTAGTGTCCGGCATCAAGAGGGCCTTCCGTGGTTTGCTGCCATCATTCGCATGGGCGCGAAGCTTACCAGCCATGCCACGGCATGCTCGCTTCTAAAAAATCCGAACGGAATGAGGACTGAGACATGAAAACCCGCGCCGCAGTCGCCTTTGAAGCAAAAAAGCCGCTAGAGATCGTGGAAGTGGACCTGGAAGGCCCCAAGGCCGGTGAGGTTCTTGTCGAGATCATGGCGACCGGCATCTGCCATACTGACGCCTATACGCTGGACGGTTTCGACAGCGAGGGCATCTTCCCCTCGATCCTGGGCCATGAGGGCGCGGGCATCGTGCGTGAGGTTGGCCCCGGCGTAACCAGCGTGAAGCCGGGGGACCATGTGATCCCGCTCTACACGCCCGAATGCCGCCAGTGCAAAAGCTGCCTGTCCGGCAAGACGAACCTGTGCACCGCGATCCGCGCCACGCAGGGCAAGGGGCTGATGCCTGACGGCACGACGCGCTTTTCCTACAAGGGCCAGCCGATCTTCCACTATATGGGCTGCTCGACCTTCTCGAACTTCACCGTCCTGCCCGAGATTGCAGTGGCGAAGATCCGTGAGGACGCCCCCTTCCAGTCCAGCTGCTACATCGGCTGCGGCGTGACGACGGGCGTCGGCGCGGTCATCAATACGGCCAAGGTTCAGGTCGGCGACAATGTCGTCGTCTTCGGCCTCGGCGGCATCGGCCTCAACGTGATCCAGGGCGCGCGCCTTGCCGGCGCCAAAAAGATCATCGGCGTCGACCTCAACCCCGATCGCGAGGAATGGGGCCGCAAGTTCGGCATGACCGACTTCCTCAATTCAAAGGGCCTCTCGCGCGAGGAAACCGTTGCGAAGGTGGTCGAACTGACCGACGGCGGCGCCGACTATACGTTCGACGCGACCGGCAATACCGAGGTGATGCGCACCGCGCTGGAGGCATGCCATCGCGGTTGGGGCACCTCGATCATCATCGGCGTGGCCGAGGCGGGCAAGGAAATCTCGACCCGTCCCTTCCAGCTTGTGACGGGCCGCAACTGGCGCGGCACCGCCTTCGGCGGCGCCAAGGGCCGCACCGACGTTCCCAAGATCGTCGACATGTACATGACCGGCAAGATCGAGATCGACCCGATGATCACCCACGTCATGGGCCTGGAAGAGATCAATACCGCTTTCGACCTGATGCACGCCGGCAAGAGCATCCGCTCGGTCGTCGTCTTCTGACCCTAGTTACTTCCACCTGCAAGGAGAGAAAAAATGGCCGATCCAGTGATTTCCGGAAACGAGGTCTTTTCGCATACATGCATCGGCGCGAGCGATCTTGCCGCATCGACGAAGTTCTATGACGCGGCGCTCGGTGCGCTCGGCATCAAGAACATGGGTCCCTTTGGCGACAGCTGCTTCCTCTACGGCAAGGACAAGCCCGCATTCCTGGTGCTGAAGCCCGGCAATGGCGGCGAGCCCAGCAGCAACGGCGTCACCATCGGTTTCTCCGCTGCCAGCCCGGCAGAGGTCGATGCCTTCCATGCGGCGGGAGTGGCCGCCGGCGGTACGGATGAGGGTGCAGCCGGTCCGCGCGGCCACCTGCCCGGCGCCTATGCCGGTTACCTGCGCGATCCGGCAGGCAACAAGGTCTGCGCCTACACCTTCACGGACGGCAACTGACCCATGGCGATGGAGCAGGTCAGCACGAACCGGTCCTTCGGCGGTGAGCAGGGCGTGTATAAACATGCCTCTGCCGCCACCGGGACAGAGATGACCTTTTCGGTCTTCGTTCCCCCGCATCAGCCCGGGACGAAGCTGCCGGTCGTCTGGTATCTGTCCGGGCTGACCTGCACGCACGCCAATGTTACGGAAAAAGGCGAGTTTCGCGCGGCTTGCGCGGAACTCGGCCTGATCTTCGTCGCGCCCGACACCTCGCCGCGCGGAGAAGGCGTGCCGGATGATCCGGCTGGAGCCTATGATTTCGGTCTGGGTGCCGGCTTCTATGTCGACGCGACGCAGCCGCCCTTCGACCGCCACTATCGGATGTGGTCCTATGTGACCGAAGAACTGCCTGCCCTGATCGCAGAAAATTTCCCCGTGGACATGGATCGCCAGTCGATCATGGGCCATAGCATGGGCGGTCACGGTGCCCTCACCGTCGCGCTCCGCAATCCGGGCAAATATGCATCGGTGTCGGCCTTTGCGCCCATCGTCGCGCCCGGCCAGGTGCCCTGGGGGGAAAAGGCACTGACCGGCTATCTGGGCCAAGATCGCGCGACATGGCGCCTGCATGATGCGGTGGCGCTGATCGAGGACGGCGCCCGCGTGCCGGACCTGCTAGTCGACCAAGGCAGCGCGGATCCTTTCCTGGAAAAGGAATTGCGGCCGGAACTTCTCAAAAGCGCTTGCGAGGCGGCAGGCATCGACCTGACGCTCAACCTGCGCGAAGGCTATGACCATAGCTATTATTTCATTTCAACTTTCATGGCCGACCATTTGCGCTGGCATGCGGCCCGCCTCAGCAAGGATTGATTGATGGTTCAGATTTTCGTGACTGGTCGCGACGGCACCGAACATGCAGTGCAGGCCGAGGCTGGTCTGTCGCTGATGGAAGCGATCCGGGACAATGGCCTTGACGAGCTGCTCGCGCTTTGCGGCGGATGCTGTTCCTGTGCGACCTGCCATGTCTATGTGGAGGAAGGCCCCGAAACCTCGTCGGTCAGCGAAGACGAGAATGACCTGCTCGACAGCAGCGACCATCGCAATGGCCTGTCGCGCCTATCCTGCCAGATTGCGCTGACGGCGGAACTGGATGGATTGCGCGTCACCATCGCGCCGGAGGACTGATGAACGAAACCCTTCTGTCCCGCTATTATGACGCCTTCAACCGTGGCGATGCCGGGGCCATGCTCGACCTGCTGACGGAGGATGTCGTGCATGAGCCCTCGCAGGGCGAACCGCGCCATGGCAAGGCCGCCTTCGCTGCGTTTCTCGATCACATGAACCGCTGCTACCGCGAGCAGGTGATCGATCCGGTCTTCCTGAGCTCGTCGGACGGTACCCGCGCGGCGGCCGAATTTCAGCTGGAGGGCGAATATCTCCTGACCGACAGCGATCTGCCGCGCGCGCGCGGTCAGCGCTATCGGCTTCGGGTCGGCGCCTTTTTCGACATTGTCGACGGCCGGATCGCGCGGGTCAGCAACCATTACAACCTCGCCGACTGGCTGCGGCAGGTCAGCGAAGCGGCATGATGGCCGATCAGGCCGCGCCGCTGGTGGTAGAGCGGATCGGCCGCGACGACCTGTCGCTGCGCGCGCTCGCGACGCTGCGCATGACTGTGTTCAGGACGTGGCCCTATCTCTATGACGGCAGCCTGGATTATGAAGCGGCCTATCTGGACGAATTTCTGAGCGCTGACGACGCGATCGTCATCGTCGCGCGGGTCGGCGACATTCCCGTCGGCATGGCGACCGCTTCACCCATGGCGACGCAATCGGACGTGATCAAGCGACCCTTTCTGGCTGCCGGGGTCGATATCGGAACGACTCACTATTTCGGGGAATCGGTTCTGCTTCCGCAATTTCGCGGACAGGGCATCGGCCATCGCTTTTTCGACGAACGGGAAACCGCAGCTAAGGCAGCCGGTGCGGATTGCACCGCCTTTTGCGCTGTGGTGCGGGAGGAAAACGATCTGCGCCGTCCCGATGACGCGCGGGATTTGCATGATTTCTGGCAAAAGCGCGGCTATCGCCTTGCCCCTCACTACGACACGCATCTGTCGTGGAAGGAGGTCGGGGATGTGCAGGAGAGCGAACATCTCATGCGCTTCTGGATCAAGAAATTCTAGAATGATTTCCAGGCGACCCGAACCGATCGCCGGTCAGGAAATACGAGGAATGCAGCATTCGGGCGGTGATCTGATCCCATCAGATCAAAATCCGCCGTCGGAAAGGCATTAACCGGGGGAACGGGACGAAGGTGGAAGAAGTTCGGATCGCGGCGGCACAATATCCGATCGAGCTGCTGCCAAGCTATGAAGCGTGGGAAGCCAAGATCAGCCTATGGGTGGCAGAGGCGGCTGGCCAGGGTGCTCAACTGCTGCTTTTCCCAGAATATGCAGCGATGGAACTGGCTGGCTGCGATCCGGCGGCTGCATCCGACCTTCAGCGCTCATTGGAACTGGTGATGGCACTCAGCGACCGGGCGGACGAACTGCACCGGCGTCTCGCCAGACGCCATGGGCTGGTGATCGTGGCGGGCAGCGGCCCGGTGCGCG
The DNA here is from genome assembly GCF_040676415.1 of Sphingobium sp. LSP13-1-1.1. Lineage (NCBI taxonomy): Bacteria > Pseudomonadati > Pseudomonadota > Alphaproteobacteria > Sphingomonadales > Sphingobiaceae > Sphingobium > Sphingobium sp. LSP13-1-1.1. The sequence continues at coordinate 516,859 of NZ_JBEGHU010000023.1, forward strand.
ACGACCGCGGGTTGATCGTCAACCGCGCGCGGCTTTTCTGTCCTGACGGCAGCATGGGCTGGCAGGACAAGATCGTGATGACCCGCTTCGAACGCGAAATCTGGGGTATTTCGGGCGGCACGCGGATCAACACTCTGGACACGCCCTTCGGCCCGGTCGGCATCTCCATCTGCTACGACTCGGAATTCCCATTGATCGCGCGCGCGCAGGCTGAGGCCGGAGCGCGGATCATCCTCGTACCTTCGGCGACCGACAGCATGCAGGGCTATTGGCGGGTGCGGATCGGCGGACAGGCGCGCGCGCTCGAAAATCAATGCTATGTGGTACAGGCGCCAACGGTGGGACTTGCCCCCTGGTTACCCTCGCTCGATGAAAATTACGGCGCGGCGGGCGTCTATGGCCCGCCGGATGGCATCACCCCGGATGACGGCATCTTTGCCATCGGCCATGCCAATGACGGTCAATGGTTGTTCGCGGATGTCGATCTGACTCAAGTCGATGAGTGGCGGCGGAACGGCAGCGTCCTGCCTTTCCGGCACTGGTCCGAACAAATGGTCGGCCAGGCATCGATGCCCGCCGGCATCGCCAATGACAATGCGGTGGAACCTGTAGAGAGGCAGAATGGCAGCACCCTGCCGTTGGTTGAAGGGCTGAACGAATGAGTTATTATGACGTTCTGATCGTGGGCGCGGGTCATGCTGGTGCCCAGGCGGGGATATCGCTGCGGCAGCTTGGCTTTGAAGGGTCGATCGGGATGATCGGCGATGAGAAGGATCCGCCCTATGAGCGCCCTCCCCTTTCGAAGGAATATTTTGCGGGTGACAAGAGCTTTGAGCGCATCCTGATCAGGCCGGCGAGCTTCTGGGCAGAACGCGGGATCGACATGCTGCTGGGCCATCGGGTCAAGGCGGTGGATCCGGTGGGCAAGTTCGTGACCATGGGCGGCAAGGAAACGGGCGATCGGGAAATCGGCTATGGCAAGCTGATCTGGGCGACGGGCGGCTCGCCGCGCATGTTGACCTGCACCGGCGCCGAAGCATCCAATGTCCACGCCGTGCGCCGTCGCGACGATGTCGACGCGATGATGGCGAAGATCGACCAGATCAACCATGTGACGGTGATCGGCGGCGGCTATATCGGGCTGGAGGCGGCCGCGGTGCTGAGCAAGTTCGGCAAGAAGGTCGTGCTGCTAGAGGCTCTGGACCGCGTGCTGGCGCGCGTTGCAGGCGAGGAGCTGTCGCGCTTCTACGAAGCGGAGCATCGCGCCCATGGCGTCGACCTGCGCACCGGCGCGCGCATGGACTGCATCGAAGTGACCGATGGCGATGCGGGTCCTCGGGCGACCGCCGTGCTGATGCAGGATGGCGAGCGGATCGAGACCGACATGGTCATCGTGGGCATCGGCATTATCCCGGAAACCGGCCCGCTGATCGCGGCGGGCGCCGTGGGCGGCAATGGCGTGGATGTGGACGAATATTGCCGCACCAGCCTGCCCGACATCTATGCGGTGGGCGATTGCGCCGCCCATGCCAACAGCTTCGCCCGCGGCGCGCAGATCCGGCTTGAATCGGTTCAGAACGCCAATGACCAGGCGAAGACGGCCGTCAGCCATATCATGGGCAAGGAAGAACCCTATCATGCCGTGCCCTGGTTCTGGTCGAACCAATATGACCTGAAGCTCCAGACCGTGGGCCTTTCAACAGGGCATGACCAGACGATCCTGCGCGGCGACCCGGCAACCCGCAGCTTCTCTGTCCTCTATCTCAAGTCCGGCAGGCTCATCGCGCTCGACTGCGTCAATGCGGTCAAGGATTATGTCCAGGGCCGAGCCCATGTCATTTCCGGCGCACTGCTCGACCAGGCACAGCTCGCCGACCCCGGCGTCCCACTCAAAGAAGTGGGCGAATATTCGGCCTGAACCATTTCCCGATCAGCGGCAGGTGTCGGTCGCCCGGAATCAATCTGGAGCGGGGTCGGTCTGATTAAATCAGATCGACCCCGCTCCAACAAAGCGGTTCTACCACATAGCTGCCGGGCGACAGCAGAAGCATGGGCAGTTTGGCGGCAGTCCTGTGGACTGCCGCGTGGCTAGTATCAGCCCTGTGCGACCAGACCGGCCGCTGCAATACCCGCGAGTGCAGCCGCCTCGTCATTGTCGGACGTGTCGCCGGTGATGCCGACGGCGCCCACGATCTTGCCGGCAGCATCCTTGACGATGACGCCGCCCGCCGCCGGAATGATGCCTGCCGCTGCAATGGGGCCCAGCGAAGCGACAAAGCTCGGACGCTCAGCAGCCATGTCAGCGATTGCCCGCGAGTTGATGCCAAGCGCGAGCGCACCCGAAGCCTTGCCGGTAGCGATCTGCGGACGCAGCGTCGAAGCGCCATCGGCACGCTGGAAGGCGATCAGATGACCGCCCGGGCACAGCACCGCGATCGACAGCGGCTTGAGGTTCAGCTCCTTGCCCTTGGCAAAGGCAGCGGCGATGATGATATTCGCCTGATCAAGGGTGATCACACTCATGAGTAACTCCTGTTGAAATGGGGTACCGGGGATCGGGCGGCTGGTTGTCCGGTCAACCGGTTCGGATCGCAGCGCAGCTTAGTTCCGGCCGACGTCTTCACCGAATGACAGGGCAGGACTAGATGCCGGCCATGCACAGATATTTGAGTTCGAGATAGTCCGCGATCCCGTGCGATGAACCCTCTCGCCCGACGCCGGACTGCTTGATTCCGCCGAACGGCGCCACCTCGTTCGAAATCAGGCCGGTGTTGATGCCGACCATCCCGCATTCAAGCGCTTCGGCGACGCGCCACACCCGACCAAGGTCGCGACTGTAAAAATAGCCGGCCAGTCCGAACTCGCTGGCGTTGGCCAACTGGACAGCCTCATCCTCCTTATCGAACAGGAAGATGGAGGCGACAGGTCCGAAGGTTTCCTCATGCGCCACAAGCATCTCGGTGGAACAGCCCGCCAGCACGGTCGGCTCGAAGAAGCTTCCGCCCAGCGCGTGCCTCTTGCCGCCCACGACCAGCCTGGCGCCCTTCGCCACCGCATCGGCGACATGCTCTTCGACCTTGACGACTGCAGCGTTGTCGATCAGCGGACCTTGCGTCACGCCTTCATCGGTTCCGCGGCCAACGCGCAAGCCCGTGACAGCCTTGGCCAGCTTCTCGATGAATGCGTCGGCCACCGCTCGCTGCACATAGATGCGATTGACGCAGACGCAGGTCTGGCCGCTGTTCCGGTATTTCGACACCATAGCGCCCTCGACCGCCGCATCGATGTCCGCGTCATCGAACACGATGAAAGGCGCGTTGCCGCCCAGTTCCATCGACATCTTCTTCACCGTCGCGGCACTTTGCTCCATCAACAGGCGGCCGACCTCGGTCGATCCCGTGAAGCTTATCTTGCGTACGGTCGGGTTGGACGTCAGTTCGCCGCCAATCTCGCGCGACCGCCCGGTCACGACATTGAGAACGCCGTCGGGCACGCCGCTGCGCTCGGCCAGGGCAGCCAGGGCCAGAGCCGTCAGCGGCGTCTGCATGGCGGGCTTCAACACCATGGTGCATCCAGCGGCGAGCGCCGGCCCCGCCTTGCGCGTGATCATCGCAGCCGGGAAATTCCATGGCGTGATCGCAGCCGTGACACCGACCGGCTGCTGGATCACCACGATCCGCGCGTCCGTGCGTGGGCTGGGGATCACCTCGCCATAGGTGCGCTTGGCTTCTTCCGCGAACCATTCGATGAAGCTGGCGGCGTAGATTATCTCACCGCGTGCTTCGGCAATCGGCTTGCCCTGCTCGCTGCTCAGGATCAGCGCCAGATCGTCGGCGGCATCAAGTATCGCCTGATACCAGCGCCGCAGAATCTGCGAACGCTGTGCCGCAGTCCGTTCCCGCCAGCCGGGAAGCGCAGCCTCTGCGGCCTCGATGGCCTGCCGTGTCTCATCCGCGCCATAGTTCGGCACAGCGGCAATTTTCGCGCCGCTGGCCGGGTCGGTCACGTCGATTTCGGGTGAACCGATCCATGCACCACCGATCAAGCACTGATCTTTCAGGAGGGACGGATCCCTTAAAGGCAAAGTCATGGAAAACCTCCTATCAGAGCATCAGGCGCAAGGGCTGCTCGATGAGCGCCTTGAACGCGGCCAGGTATCGCGCACCAACAGCGCCATCGACGGCCCTGTGATCGACGGACAATGTGCAGGACATGACGGTCGCCGGCACGCAGGCGTCGCCCCGGACGACCGGCCGGCGCTCGGCAGCCCCCACTGCCAGAATGCAGCTTTGCGGCGGATTGATGATCGCGGAAAAAGCCTTCACGCCGAACATGCCGAGATTGGAAATCGTGAAGCTTCCGCCCTGATATTCCGCAGGCTGAAGGAGGCTGTCGCGGGCGCGCGCCGCCAGTGCCTTTACCTCTGCCGAGATGCTGGCGAGTCCGGCGCGATCGGCCTGTTTGACGATCGGCGTGATCAAGCCGCCATCGGTCGCAACCGCGACAGAGACGTCGACATTGTGGAACTGAAGGATCGCATCGTCGGTCCAGGCCGTATTCGCCTCCGGGACCTGACGCAGCGCCAGCGCGGCAGCCTTGATCACGAAATCGTTGACCGAAAGCTTGTACTGCCCCTCGCCTTGCGAATTGAGCGTTTCCCGCAGATCGAGAAGCGCATCGATCTCGCAATCCGCCTCCAGGTAGAAATGCGGGATCGTTGATTTCGCTTCGGTCAGCCGGCGAGCAATCACCTTCCTGATGTTGGTCAGTGGTATTTCGTCATGAGGCTGGTCGACCGGTGCCGCCGGGCGTGCCCGTGTCGGGCTCGACGACGGCGCCACGTCAGCCGCGGATGCGCGGGCCGGCTCCGGACGCGCTGCGGCTGCGGCCTCTATGTCCACCCGCACGACGCGACCCCGCGGCCCGCTGCCTTTCAGGCTTTCAATCTCCACGCCCTTTTCCTGGGCAAGCCGGCGGGCGAGCGGGGAAGCGGGACTGCGACGATGCGCCAGCCCATCCGTGGACGATCCTGCTGCGGCAGACACCTGCTTCGCGACAGAAGCCGGTTGGGCGGGTGCCTGTTGAGCAGGGGCCTTTTCGTCCCCGGCGACCTCTACCGCGTCGGCGCCGAGATCGTCCGCCTGTTCACCCTCGGCGAGCAGCAGGGCGATGGGTGCGTTGAGAGCAACCGTCGCTCCCTCGGCGGCAACGAGCCTGCCAATCGTACCGGCCCGCTCCGCCTCCAGTTCCATGGTCGCCTTGTCGGTTTCGATTTCGGCGATGACTTCACCGACGGCAACCGCATCCCCAACGGATTTCAGCCAGCGCGCGATGGTCGCTTCTTCCATGCCGGCGGACAAGGCCGGCATCACGATCGTATGTGGCATTGCTATTCCTCGCGCGTTCAGGCCAGGGGCCGGCCCTGGCCGGCCATTGCCAGGCGCAGCCCAGCCTCGATATCTTCCGGTCCGGCAAAGGCCGCGGATTCCAGCACCTTGGAAATGCTGGGCGACGCCTCGCTCCCGTGCACGCGCTGGACCGGCTGGTCGAGCATGTCGAAGCAGCGGTTCTGGATTTCAGCGGCCAGCCAGCCGCCATAGGAGGTGCCGCTCGCGCCCTGCTCCACGATCAGGACGTTGCCCGTCTTGTCGATCGACTGCTCGATCAGGGCCCAGTCGACCCCAGCCCGGTCCAGACTCCGCAGGTCGATCACATCGGCATCGATGCCCAGCTTCTCGACCGCCTCCAGCACCGGCCGCACCATCGCCAGGTAGGTCAGGACGGTCAGATGCTGACCCGTCCGCACCCGCTTCGCCTTGCCCAGCGGGATGAAATAGTCGAGGTCGCCCACCGGCGCGGGGCCCTTGCTGTTGTACAGGTCGACATGCTCGAGCACCAGCACCGGATCCTTGCACCGCAGCGCGCTGTTCATCAGGCCCACATAATCATAGGGGGTGGAGGCGGCGACGATCCGCCAGCCCGGCGCCGTGGCGAAGATGCCGGCTGGATCCATCGAATGCTGCGACCCGTAGCCGGTGCCCATGGCAACCTTGGTGCGGAGCACGAGGGGCACTTCGCCGTCCCCGCCGAACATGTGGCGCGCCTTGCCGATCTGGTTGAACACCTGGTCAGCGGCCACCCACATGAAATCGGGATACATGAATTCGACCACGGGCACGAAGCGGCCGTCCATCGCGATCCCGCCCGCCAGGCCGACAAAGGCGTTCTCGGCGATCGGCGTGCCCAGAACCCGATCAGGGAAACTGCTGGACAATCCGCGGGTGGCGCCGTTCGTGCCGCCCTTCAGGCGGTGCACGTCCTCACCCATGACGACGATGCCGTCATCCTCCCGCATGCGCCGTTCCATCACGTCGGCAACAACGTCGACGAAGCGGCTCTCGGTGATCTCGCCGGTAAACTCCTCCTGCTCCACATAGCGGACATCCCGCAGTTCGGACAGGTCGCCGCGCACCCCGAAGTCGCGGAAATCGGGAGAAGGCCACAGCGACGGGACAATGCGCCGCTTGCCTTCATGCTGTTCGACCAGCTCGGCTGCCGTCTCTTCCATCAGCGCCGCGGCGCGCGCCCTCAGCGAAGCAACCTGCTCATCGCCGATCAGCTGGCGAGCCGCCATTTCCGCCGCGACCCGATCAATGGGATCGCGCGCGCGCCAGGCCTTTTCCTCATCCTTGCTCCGATATCCGAAGGCGCTGCCGGGCAGTGGCCCATTCTGGTGAAAATAGCGATAGACGTCGACTTCGATGATGGTCGGACCTTCGCCCGCGCGCATCGCCTTCACCGCCGCTTCGGACGCCAGATATACAGCGAGCGGATCCATGCCATCGACTTTCCAGGCGGGGATGCCGAAAGCCAGCCCGCGCGAGGACAGCCTCGGCTCAGCGGTCGCCTCCTCCACCGTGGTCGATACTGCATAGCGGTTGTTTTCGATGAAGAAACACAGCGGCAGCTTCCACGCCGCCGCCAGGTTCATCGTTTCCAGCACGGACCCGATGTTGACCGCGCCGTCGCCGAAATAGGTGAAGGCCACATCACCGGTGCCAGCGCGCTTGTGCGCCCAGGCGGCACCCGCCGCTCCCGGAACGCCGCCACCGACAATCGCATTGGTGCCCAGATTGCCTGATTCCGCCCAGCGCAGGTGCATGGAGCCGCCCCGGCCCTTGCAATAGCCACGCGCCAGCCCGAGGATTTCGGACATCGTGCGATCAGCGATCGTCCTGACGTCATCGCCGAACGGAGCCGCGGATTCCAGTCCCTGCGGCGCGACATACTGCAGCGCTTTCGCCAGGAACTGGTGGTGCGCGCGATGCGAACCGTTGATCTGGTCGGAACCGCGCATGGCAAGCACCGATCCGACGGCGCCCCCTTCCTGCCCGATCGCAGAATGGGCGGGGCCGTGAACAAGACCCTGCCCCGCCAGTTCCAGCACCTTCTCCTCGAACGCGCGGATCAGCACCATCGACGTCAACATCGAGTCGAGCAGCTTGGGATCAGCGGCTGCCCACGCGGCGGAATTGGTCGCCAGCGACACCCATGGAGTGCTCGGCTGCAAAGGCTCAGTGATGATTGCGTTCACGGTGTATCCTATCCGGTCATCTTGCGCCGCCGAACAACCATGATGGCGGGGAAATGTCAATGATTGGATCCGATCTTGGCATTTTTTCTTGACTGATCCATCGATTTTGCACAATTTTCCATGAATAGAATCCAATTGGAGACATTCATGGAACATCGCGGCGGGCTTCCGGGGCTGAGGGGCGTGGAGCATATTGGGTTCACGGTTCCGGACCTTGAAGAGGCCACGCGCTTCTTCGTCGACGTGATCGGATGCGAATATTTCTATTCGCTCGGACCGATCGAGGATGCCGAGGGCGATTGGATGGTCCGTCACCTCAATGTTCCCGCCCGCACCCGCGTGCGCGAGTTGCGCTTCTTCCGATGCGGCTTTGGCCCCAATTTCGAGATTTTCGAATATGGCGGGGACGGCCGGAACGCGGTGCCGCCCCGCAATTGCGATGTCGGCGGCCATCATCTCGCCTTCTACGTCGATGACTTCGATCTCGCGCTGGCGCATCTGAAGCGGCACGAGCTGCGCATTCTGGGCGAGCCGACCGTCCGCGCCACGGGGCCCAGCGGGGGGCAGACATGGGTCTATTTCCTCACGCCCTGGGATATGCAACTGGAGTTGGTGAGCTTTCCGGGAGGCAAGGGCTATGAGTCGACTACCACCCGACGGTTGTGGCACCCTGCCGATCCGGCCGCCTGAGGAGTGGAGACGATCGACAGGACAGCACCCGCGGAAACGAGCACGCATGAGACGTCGCTTACCACCGACCGCGTTACGGAAGGCATACGCGCGCTGATCCTCGCGGGTGAGCTGCCCCCGGGCAGCCGTATCGGTCAGGAAGAGCTCGCCGCCCGCTTCTCGGTAAGCCGGATTCCCGTACGCGTTGCGCTCGGCCGGTTGGAGAGTGACGGGCTCGTCGTGCTGAAACCGAGCAGCGGCGCCTGGGTGGCGAGGGTCGACCTGGCGGAATGCCTCGAAATCTACATGATCAGGGAACGGCTGGAGCCCCTGGCCTTGGCGCAATCAATCCCTAACATGACCGACGAACACATAGATCTGCTCGAGCGGCTGGTTGAAGACATGGCCGCATCAACGGACACCGAAACCTTCCTCAAACTGGATCGCATGTTTCATCTGGCGTCCTATGCGGACGCTGGAATGAAGCAGTTGCTCGCGATGATCGAGCGCTTCTGGAACACGACGCAGCACTATCGCCGCGCGTTCACCAGCCTGCTGGGTCGCGAACGCAACTGGATCATACATGCAGAACACAGGCTCATGGTCGATGCCATAAGGCGGCGTGACACGGAGGGTGCGGCGCATTTGCTGACGGAGCATATCCGTCGTACCCGGTGCGAACTGGCTCAGTGCGCGGATATGTTTCCCAATCCCGAATCGCCCCGCAAAAGACGTCGGAAAAGCGTATAGCGGCGACTTAACGATATTGGTGGAATGAAGTCTAATATCGGCTGAATCTGCCAGTTTTCACTGCTGCTTATGTCAATCCAGCCGGCGGCCGCCAGCAAGTTCTGACGGCCGCCGATATGGTACAACTCAGCGCTCGACCAGCGCCAGCACGCGGCAGGGGCTGCCCGAACCGTTCTTGATCTTGAGCGGCGGTGTGATCAGCATTGCCCCGGTAGGCGGCAGGAGGTGCAGGTTGTTCAGGCTCGACAGGCCGAACTTGTTGTTTCCATGCATGTTGTAGTGGCACGGCAGCGGTTCCGCAAAGGTGGAGGACTGCCCTGAGTCCGTGCCCACCGGCTCTGTTCCCACACCGATAACATCGCGCTCCTTCGCCAGGAACTTGGCAACCTCGGGATGGTTGCCCGGCCAGTGGCCGCCATCTTCACGGACGTTCAGAAATGCGTCGGTATAGTTGCGCGATGCCCAACCCGTGCGGATCAGTGCCCAGGATCCTGCGGGGATGCGGCCATGTTCGGCTTCCCACTTCTCGATGTCCTCGACGGTGGTGAGATAGTCTTCATGGACGCGATCGGTAATGTCGATGACGCAGGCGGGAGCGATGAACCGCTTCACGGGAATCGTGTCGACCGCACCATCCTCGTAATGCCGGCCGGAAATCCAGTGGACGGGCGCATCGAAGTGCGTGCCGGTATGCTCGCCGCAGCTGAAGTTGTTCCAGTACCAGTCCGGCCCACGCTCATCGAAGCGGGAAATCTCTTCCATGTGGAAAGGCCACTGCTGATGATTGGGCTCGGGAAGCGGAATGATCGGCGTGCGCTCCTCCAGCGTGTGCGTCAGGTCGACGACCTCGACGCTCCCCGCCGACAAAGCCTGGGCCAGTTGTTGCAAGATTGCCATCGTTAGTCTCCTTGGTAGGTCTATTGTCTCTGGAAATTCACCGACGCTTTCGACGCCGGTCAGCCTGTTTCGCCATCCGAAATCGCCACCGCGTCACCAAGCCGCCGGGGCGCCGCGCCAGGTTCAAGGACGGCCGCGGAAGAATGCGGAAGGCTCGGCTTCAGCACCGTGGTGCGCAGGATCGGATAGATGATCATCGACAGGAACAAGGTCATGACAGCCTCGATCGGCACGATCTTCGCGAGGACATAGTGCACAAGGCCGACCGAAGCGACCAGGGTCACGACACCGGCCCAGTTGATGTTCTCAGGCGTCTCTGGGACGATCGTCGATTCCTTCCCCAGCCACGCCTTGACGACATAATAGTCCGCCACGATGATGCCCGCGAAGGCCGTTACGATGACACCGAGGAACGTGACCCAGAGTTCGATCAGTTCGAGGAGATGCCCATAGAGCATGAGCAGCGCGATGATGTTGGCCAGAATGACGAAGGTCAGTCGCCCCATCCTCAGGTTCAACGCGTCGAACAGGTTCGAGAGCGAAAGAGACGCGCTATAATTGTTGAGAACCTGTGTCTTCCCCTGCGCCAGAACGAGTAGGATTGCCCCAAACGCGCCGCCCAGGACGACGAACGCAGCAACGATGCTGTCCGGATTTTGCAGAGACGCCTTCTGCGCCGCCTCTACCGTCATGCCGGTGTGGTTGACATAATAATCCACCAGCGCCGGCCCACCGGCATACATGATGATCCCGCCAACGCAGAGCATCAGCAGGACGGACAGCACGCCGAACGTCGTCGACACGCCGGCATCAACCGAGCGGCGCGCATATCTGGCAATATCCGCACCGAAAAGCGCCATGCCACAGGCGGCTCCGAACAGGACGTTGACGGCAAAGATGAATTTGCCCATCTCGCTGCCCGCCCCCATCTGCTGCAACGCGTCCGGGGAAAATTGCGATCCGAACGAGAGCAGTTCACCAACGGGCTGCTTGCCGCCGGACACCACCAGATAAGTGATATAGGCCAGCACAGCCAACGACAGTGTCAGTGTGACCGACGAAGCCTTGGCGATCAGTTTGAAGCCGTATGATGTCAGCAGGATCCAGGCCAGCGTCATAAGTCCGTAGATGACGATACGGGTCGTGACGGTGTCCGCAAGCTCGAAATAGAATATGAAGCCGCGATACAGAAGGGCATTCTCAAGCGCGAGAAAGCCGATGATCATAAAAGAGAAAATGAGGGAAGCGACGACCGAGCCGCGACGACCGAAGGCGAAATAGCGCGAGAGCACAGTGCTGGAGAGGCCCGTACGATAGGCGACATGGGCGCTGGCCCAGCTCAGCGGGATGCACACGATCGCAACGATGACGCCGGCCAGAAGCGCGAGTTTGAAACCCGCGACAAATGTCACCAGCGCGCCGAAGAACAACTGCACCAGCGAAACCACCACGCCTGCCGTGTTCCATGACAGGGCCAACCATCCCTGACGGGCGTCGTCCGGCACGCGTTCAAGGGCGTGGTCCTCGATGGTTTCCGAAAGGCTTTCAGCGCTCACTGCAGAAGTCCCTTCGTCAGGTTGCTCACTTGCATCGAATACCCCTTCGCGGGCCAAGGTTGGTAAGAAACCTCGTCCGCCCGATCCACGGTAAGGCCGTGGATCGGGCCGACCGGTGGCAGTTTATTTCACCGCATGCGCGGTCAGCTTGAGCGATTTGTAACCGCGCAGGACGTTGTTCAAAATGCGCTCTGCACCGTGAAGCTCGAACCGCTCGACCCGGGGTATCAATGCCGAGAGTATCGCCGACATTTCCAGTCGGGCGAGGTTTGCACCCATGCACATGTGAATGCCGTGGCCGAAGCCCACCTGCTCGGCGGCTCGGCGCGTGATATCGAACCGTTCCGGGTCTTCCCAATGCCGTTCATCGCGATTCGCGGATGCAAACAATATAAGGACCCGATCACCCTTGTTGAGCCGTTGATCTTCGACCGAAAAATCGTCCGTCAACACGCGGGTAAAGCCCTGCGCCGGCCCCTCGAGCCGCATGGCTTCGTTGATCGCGTTAGGGATCTGCGATGGGCTCGCGCGCAGCTTGTCCCACTGGTCGGGGTGCTGCGCGAACAGGGCGATCATGCTGCCCGTTGCAAGAATGGTCGTGTCGAGGCTCGGGCCGAGATAATCGCCCATGACCGGCCCGACCTGCTCGGGGCGGAGCTCACCAGCCTCTGCCGCTTCGTACAGCTTGGCAACCCAGCTGCCAGGTTTCACGCGATCGGCGGTGCAACTGCGTGCATAGGTCACCATCTCTTCCATGATCGGAAACGCGGCCTCGGTTCGCTCAACGCCCCTTGGGCCAAAGGAGTTGAACACCGCGCTCGCCCATATGAGCATCCGTTCACGCCCTTCCTCGGGCAGACCGACCAGTTCAGAGACCACCGTAACCGGCAGAAATGGCGCGAGTTCGGCCGCGGCATCGAAATCACCCTTCGCAACCAGGCCCTCGACCAGTTCTTCCGCGAGGCTGTAAAGGCGCTGGCGGAGCTCGGCCAATCGGGCGGGCGCGAGCGGTCGACTGACAATCGCACGCAGTTCGCTATGGTAAGGGGCATCCGTGAAGAGCGTGCTGCCCATGATCGCCTTGTTCATCAGGTCGTTCATCGCAACGCCGCTTCCGGAGGAAAACAGCATATTGTTCTTCAGGGCTCCCTGCACGTCCGCAAACCGCGACATGACGTAGAGGTCATATTTGGGAAGACGCACGATCGGCGCGGTGTCCCGGAAAATTCGATAGTTCTCGAACGGATTGGCCAGCGCCTCCGGTGCGAAAACATCGACGTCCACGTCAGGAATATTGACTGCCATATCGGTACTCCGGGATTTATTTCAGATTGACAGCGGCTTCTCCGCAGCGGCGATGGGCGTCGTCGCGAACGGGCCTGCACCACTTGACTGCGCGCTCGGTTGTCTCAGCACCTGAGCGGGGTGTTCGATGTGCCTACACCTTACGCCTGACTGTGAAGCCCGACGATGATGCAGCACAAACCCCAGAACATGTGAAACTCGCAACCACCCAGGTTCCAGACCCAACGTCCCTTGGAGACTTTGAACGCTGCCAACCCCGCGCAGATCATGAAGATGCCGCCCAGCCACGCTGCGTAGAATACGTAGATTCCCAGTACCAAACCGAGCAGTACGAGCGTCTGAACGACCAGCGCAGTCCGCACAAAAAGCCACGCGGGTTTGAGCCCAGCGGCCTCGAAAAAGCCGAAGACGGCATCCTTGGCAGTAAACTGTGCAAGGATGTGGGGAATAAACAGGAGACCACAGATAATGCGAAGTTGAACTATAGCGTCAGTGAGATCCGGAAAAACGATGGCGTTCACAATACCCTCCCAGTGTACCGCCTCAAATTCGCAACATTGAGGCCTTCCCCGCTCGAAATGCCTGCATTTGCCCCTGGCCAGTGTTGCGGCCAGGGGCAAATGCGAAGCGATCAGTCGACCTTTGCCGCGATGGCTTCCATCTCGACGACCCAGTTGGGATTGGCGAGCGCCGACACTACAACCCAGGTCGAGGTCGGCAGGTAACCTTCAGGCAGATACTTCTTCCGGTGCGGCGCCAGGAAGCGGATAGCGCTTGCATCGGTCGAATAGACGTTGAGGTGAACCAGGTTTTCCGGACCCATGTTCGCTTCGGCGAGAATGGCCAGAACGTTCTTCCAGATTTCCTCGTGCTGCGCCTCGAAGCCCTCAGCCAGCGTTCCATCGGGCCGGATGCCCGCCTGTCCAGCGATCGACAGGATGCGCGCACCGGCCGGAATCTCGACCGAATGGCTATATGCCCCCACCGGGTTGGCGATCGACTGGGGATTTCTAACTACAAACATGATATCCGTCCTTTATAAATTGAAGGGTTTGGGATTGAAGATCGGTTTCAACTGCGGTGCAGTCGTCCTCTAACCACCTGACAACGGGACCAAGCGGAGCGAAAGCTTCTCGAAACCGCGCAGGATGGCGTTGTCGGCCCGCTTGGCATCTATCAGTTCGATCGCCCTAACCTTGCCGACGAGCGCCGTGAGCATCGCGGTGATTTCCATCAACGCCAGGTTCATACCCACGCACCGGTGCGCCGAATGCCCGAAGCCGATGTGATCCGTACTGTCGCGTTCGATCTGGAAACGGTCCGGATTCTCGAAGCGACGGGGATCGCGATTGGCCGAGGCATAGATGACGAATATGCGCGAACCGGCCTTGATCGGGGTGCCGTCGATCTCCGTGTCCTCCGTTGCCACGCGCGAGAAGAACTGTACCGGGCTCTCGAGCCTGATGGCTTCGTGAATGGCGCGCGGAATAAGACTGGTGCGGGACCGCAGCAGCTCCCACTGGTCCGGGTTGTTTGCCAGCAGCCACAGCAGGTTAGACATCGCGAAGATCGTCGTGTCGAGCGATGGCATGAGATAACCCTGCAGCATGCTGAGAAACTGCTCGTAGTCGATCTCGCCGCTCACCGATGCCTCGTGCAGCTGGGCGGACCAGCTGCCGGGCCGCAGCCTGCCAGGCAGGCTGGGGTCCGCGATATAGCCCATCATCTCGCCGATCGTGGCCAGCGCCGGAGCCGTGCCGGGCATGATATCGGGGGCCATGCCATTGAAACTGGCGGCAGCCCAGGGAAGCATGCGGTCGGTGGCATCGTCAGGCATCCCGACCAACTCGGTAACTACCGAGAGCGGCAGGTGACAGGAGATCTGGGACACCGCCTCTACCTCGCTACCGTTTGCCAGGATGCGCTCGACCTGCCGTGCGCTGAGCTCGGAGAGCATGTCGCGCATCGGGGCGAGCCGCGCCGGCGTCAACGGGCGGCCGAGGATCGCGCGCAGGCGGGTGTGCTCCGGCGGGTCGGTGCCGACGATCGACCCCGCCATCGCTGCATTCATCGCGGCATTTTGCACAACGCCTTGCGCAGACGAGAAAACCCGCTGATCGGCGAGGACCCGGCGCACGTCGGCGAAGCGGCTGACCGCGTAGAGATCGAGCGTTCGCAGGTGCACGACAGGGCCCATCTCCCGCAGTTCTTCGTAGAACGCGTAGGGCTCTAGCCGCCGTTCAAGCTCGAACGGATTGACATCCGAAATGGGGATCGAAGCCACCATAGTCTTAGTCCTCAAAACAGTTTGACATTCATCATGCGGCGCATTCCGGTTTGCGCGCTGTTCGGTCTTCCCGGATTCGACAGCATGAACGGGCGATCGGCTCCTCAGGTGTGAATGATTTTCTGGGCAGATACGTCAGGCCGCCTTGTGGTGTCGTCCTGACGCAGGTTGACCTCCGCGATCGGATTCCCACTCGGTGCCACCCATGAATTATGGCGATCCCACACCTTGGGATCGTGCCCAGGAATGACCCGGTCGATCTTCTGCTTCAACGTCTCCCGAATCTGGCGGAAGACGCTCAACTGGTTCATCACGTTGCCCTGATGATAGCCCGAAGGCCACATGCTCTCGATGTTCGAATACCAGTAGACAACGTCGCCAACGACGGCGAACGGGCCGTTGCGGGTCTGCACCTCGAACCATTGGCTGCCGAAGGTGTGGCTATCCTTGGCCAGCCGCGCCGTGATACCCGGCAGAACCTCCTCGTCACCGCGAATGAAACGCACGCGCCCCTCGGCTACGCCCTGTGCGGCGCGGATCAGATCCTGGGGATCGAACGACGAAAAGATGAAAGCCTTTTCCTCTTCGGTCTCATACTGGTGCGCGGAGCACACAATGTCCGACCAGCCGAGATATTCGTCGATCTGGATGTACAGCTTGGCATTGGGAAACGCCTCGAAATTTCCAATGTGATCGAAATGCATGTGGGTAACCAGGATCACTTCGACATCTTCGGGCGTGAAACCGACGCGGGCCAGCACGTCACGCGGCTCCTCCCAGCTGGCAAACCCGTATTTCGCCGCCCAATGGTCATTGCGAAAACCGCAATCGACCAAGGCGACGTGCTGTTTGCCACCGACTTCGCCACCGACCAGCAATGTGTAGATCATTGGCACGCGAATTGTGCCCATATTGCTGAACTTGATGGAGCCACCAAAGAAATCTTGCGGCATTTCCGACTGGCAATATGCCAAAGGCCAGATCGAGTAATCGGTATCAAGCCGCGGCCCGAGACCAATGATTGGGGTACTCATTGCACAAAACTCCAGGATATTCTGTCGAGCGAATAGTTATAAACCCATCTTGGCGAAGACGCTGGCCCAATCTGCCCGGCGCATATGCGAGGTCGGGCCAAACGCCTCCTCGAGCAAACATGGCGGGCAAGGTCAGCCATCTGCGATTGCTTCCTCGCTCCACCGTGGACTTTTCTGGCGCTTGCGCGGTGCGGTTTCGACCAGGCCGCACATCAGGACAGCACCAAGCATCAGCCCACCGAGCGCCAGATAGAGCATATACTGGATCCCGAAGGTTCCGATGATATAGCCGGCGAGAAGCAGCGCCACGCCGCCTCCGAAGATCTCCCCGACACCGATGATCAACCCCGAAGCAGTAGAGAGCATCCCCGGGGGAGCGGACTCTGCGGCGACTGGCCCGGTGAGCAGAGAGAGAACCCCGAAGCTGGAAGCGGTCGCTCCGAACAGCGAGGCAAACAGATAGCCTGGCTGCGCACCCAGCGTGATGAAGCAATAGGTGAATGCAGCGCCACCCGCGAAGCCGATGATCGCCATCACCCGGCGGCCAAAGATGTCCGACAAGGCCGGGAGCATCCAAAGGCCGACAAATCCGCCAAAACCGATGGCCGAGGTCACAAGCCCCACCTGCATCGACGGCAACTTCAAATATTCGGCCAGATAGATTGGCACATTCGCGCTGACCACGAAAATGCCACACATCGCGCAGAGCAAACCGACCATTGCAAGGCGGATGTTACGCACCATGAGGACCTCGCGGATCGATGTCGGCGGTGCGGGCGTGCCAATGGTCTTCTGGTTCTGGCCGGGTTCCCTGATAACCTTCCACAACAGAATCGTGAGAATGATGCCAGGCAGTCCGACAATGGCAAAAACCCCACGCCACGACGTGAAGCCGAGCAGCCAGGTCGCGAGAATGGGACCAATCCCCAATCCGAACAAGGCGAACATGCTCTGCTGCAGGCCTTGATTGAACCCTATGCGGGAGGGCCTGGATGCTTCCGCAGTCGCCGCGAAGCTCACCGGACAAAAGGCACCTTCCGACACGCCCATCAGACCGCGGATCAAAAGCAGACTGGTGAAGCCGCCGGCCAGACCACTGAACGCAGAAGCGAGCGAGAAGATAAGAAGAGCCGGCAGCATGACCTTGCGACGACCGATCCGGTCCGAGAGGTTGCCCATGGCAACTGCGGCCACGCCCCAGGTTACACCCAAAATGGCGATCAGGACATTGATGAGCGGCAGGCTGATCCCAAGGTCCCGCATGATGGCGGGCGCCAGCGGAGCGATGATCCAGCGGTCCAGCCCCACAAGGCCGAATCCGAGGCTCAGCAGCGCCACGGCCTTCCACTCGTAACCCGGATCGTAATCGCTGGCCGGATAACCTGCCATCACCGCCTCCTTCTAGTGCCCGATCGCCTTATGTCCCGGCCGGTCGTCAGACCGGCCGGGACGCTCATTCATACTTTCATCGCGCTGTTTCTTCCTTCCGGGCGCGAACCGTTTTCACGACTGATGCAATCAGAAGTTGTAGCGCGCGCCGAGCTGGAAGAAGCGGGGCGGCTTGTAGGAAACCTCGTTGCAACCGCAGAAAGTCGCCAGGTCGAAGCCCTGGACACCCTGGTGCACGTTGGTGAGGTTCCTGATGCGGAAGTTCAGTTCCCAGCTTTCGTTCGACCAGCCAAGACCGGCATTGACCATCACAGTCCTGCCAAACTTGTCCGCGTCGAAATTGCGGAGGTTGTAGAAGAAGGGATCGGTATAGCTGGCGTCGCCCTGAACCGACAGCTTGCCGCCAAGAGCTTCCCATTCATACCGGAGGATGGCGCTGCCCTGAAGCGGCGGCGCATAGTTGGGCTGGACGTCGCGACTGATCGGACCTCCGGCACGAAGCGGCACATCCTTCACCTTCGCATCGAAGTAGGACACGGCAAGCCCGACATCGAGGCCCCTGACCGGCGAGGTGAACAGGTTGGCTTCGCCACCGATCGTCCTCGCGTCGGCATTGATGACGATGCCGCCAACGCCGGAGAAGAGGAATGCCTGATAGTTCTTGTAATCATAATAGAACGCGGATGCGTTGAACCGCGTCTTGCCGTCCGGGAACGTATATTTGATGCCGCTCTCATAGTTGGTGAGAGTTTCCGCCTTGTAGGGAAGCGCGCTGGTGGGAACCGGCAGACCGCCCGGAACGGGAGCGTTGTAGCTGCCCGCCTTCACACCGCGGTTGATGCCTGCATAGAGGAGCAGATCCGGGTTGACCTGGAAGTCGAGCTGGACCTTGCCTGCCCAAAGCGTCTTCTTGGACTTGTCCGAATAACCGGTCGGCCCGTTCGGACCGAATATCGGGCCGATGACGATCGGTGTCCCGATCTGCGTCTCACGCGAGTCAGTGGTGCCCCATATTCCCTGGAAGAAGCTCATATCCTTCTGTTCGCGAATGATGCGCGCGCCGGTGATCAAGGTGAGTTGCGGGGCGATGTGCCAATCCAATTGGCCAAAGGCCGAGTAGGAATTAGTCTTCAGCGTCGCATCGGCGCCGACATCAAATGGCGCCCCCGGCACAACGCTGCCCACGGGGAATTTCAGTCCCGAACGCGAGTTCGCCTTGATGTGCAGATAATAGAGCCCCGCCGTCCAGTCGACGAGATCGGTCTTCCCTGACAGGCGGACTTCCTGGCTGAAGGTGGAAGCGCGAACGCCCTGATACACGCCGGACTGGTTGCCCGGTCCAGAATCCGTGTCCACGAAAGCGATCTTGTAGAAATGCTTGTAGTCGCTCACCGCCGCCAATTTGACGCTGTCGCTCAAGTCGAACTCGCCATTCAGGTTGACGCCCCAGGTCCTTACACGCCCATGATCGCGGAAGGCAAAGTCGCTCGACGTGCGAGGGCCGCTGCCATCGGGATCCTTGTAGCCGAAGAAGTCGCCGCCGGGGACCGGACGGCCGAAGGGAGCACCGAAGCTGCCGGTGTTGCCGGGGTCCGAACCGCCATCGGAACCGTCAGCCGCAATCGAAGCGCGCGTTTCGTTGGGGCCTGCATTCAAAACATTGACCAGTTCGCCGGCCGAATTGAATACGCCTATCGTTGGCTTCTGCTGATACGGCGCCGTTGCCATCCGGGTTCTCGCCGCATTGACGGACAGCAGCACGCGGGCGCTGTCATTGGGCTCGAACAAGGTGGTCATGCGTCCTGCGAGCGTATCGTCATCGCCCATATTGGCGCCGGCGCCCGGACCAGGCGAACCACCAACCGCGCCCGCCGGATATTCGTTGCGCAGCCAGGGCTGAGCCTTGTTCCACATGACGGCGAAACGAGTTGCCATCATGCTGCCCATCGGCAGGTTGATCGCCGCTTCACCGTGGAACGCACCGGGCGTGCTCAGGGAGTCATAGAGCCCGTAATTGACGTCGACAAAGCCCTCGACCTTGTCCAGATTGGGCTTGCGCGTGATGTAGCGGACAAGCCCGCCGGTCGCGTTGCGGCCGAACAGCGTGCCCTGCGGCCCCTTCAGCACTTCGACGCGGTCGATGTCGAACAGGGCGAAAGTCTGGCCCTGGCCGATCGCGATGTAACCATCGTCCAGATAAACCGCGTTCGGCGCCTCGACGATATCGTTGAAGTCATTCTGGGTCACACCGCGGATCGTGTACTGGCTGTTCTGGCCAGCAAGCGCGCCGCCGAGGTGCACGCCCGGCGTAAGTCCCGCCAGTTCGCGTGAATCGGTCACGTTGAGCGCGCGCAACTGTTCGCCGGAATAGGCGGTGATGGCGATACCCACCTTCTGGATGCTCTGCTCGCGACGCTGCGCCGTCACGATGATCTCGCCCGACAAGGCCGAGCCGCCCGTGTCCGCATGATCTTGAGCCGCTTGATCCTGCGCGGGGGCGGCGGCGGGCTCGTCCTGCGCCAATGCAGGGCTGGCGAGCGCACCAATTGCAACTGCGCAAAGTAGGCTTGTTCGGATTCTAAGATCTTTCCTCATTATTATTCCCCTTAAAGTTATAATAAGACCCAACTTCCCCCTGCGAGAACCGAACTTTTTGTTATTTATCAATCAAACCAAATATTCGTATCCGTTCATTATTTCTCATCAAGGTACTCAACATGGGAGACTAGAAAATCTCGCATCCCGGCAGGCCGCAGGAAATGAGTCGGTCCGACGGGAAGTTCGTAATGATTTCGCAACCGTCCTTGGTAACAACCACTTCTTCCTCGATGCGGGCAGCACCCGATCCGTCTTCGGCGCCGCACCAGGTTTCAAGCGCGAACACCATGCCTTCGCGCAGTGGCTGGTTCTGACCGCGATAGCGCTTGGAAATGATCGGCCGCTCCCACAGCGACAGGCCCACGCCGTGACCATATTGCAGGAGAAACGCCTCGGCCTCGTCGCGATAGCCGAATTCGGTGGCATCCGGCCAAACATCCGCAATCTCGTCAGGCGTGACACCCGGCCGGATCATGTCGATCGAGGCGCTGATCCATTTCGACGCCTTCTCATAGGCATCGATCTGATATTTGTTGGGCTCCCCGCAAATGAAGGTCCGGTAGTAACAGGTCCGGTAGCCGTTGAACGAATGCATGATGTCCAGGAACACCATGTCGCCCGGCTGGATCATGCGATCGGAAAATGTGTGCGAGTGCGGGCGGCCGCGTGGACCCGACACCGAATTGACACATTCAACGCGTTCCGACCCCATGCGGAACAGACGGTCATTGGCGATCGCCACAAGTTCGTTTTCGCGCGTGCCGGGCCGGATCGCCTTGGCGATGTCCACATAAGTGGCGTCGACCATCGACGCAGCCATCTTGAGCAATTCTATCTCGTCCGGCGTCTTGATTTCGCGGGCGTCCAGCAGTGCCTGCTGACCGTCGACCACTTCGATACCCTCGGCCTCGAGCGCCCGGAGCATCGGAAGTTCCATGATATCGATGCCGAGCGGCTGCTTTTCGATCCCGAAATGAACGAGCGCCTTCTTGATCTGCTTTGCGAAATCGCCCTGCACGTTCATCCACGGCGGAAGTCCGCCCTGCATGGTCGAGATCGGCGCGGCCACATTGTCCGCGATCCACGGCGACGACAGCCGCTTGGCGGGCGGCGCCGGATCCCAGAGAAACGGAGGTCCTTCGGCCGGACAAAGCGCATAGCGCATGAACTTGTCGCGCGCCCATTCGCCGATATGCGTACCCGTAACATAGCGGATATTGTCGAAATTGAAGCACAATACCGCACCAAGGCCCGCGTGACGTACCGCCTCCTGCGCCCGCTTCAATCTTGCCTTGAACAAGCGGTCGTAATCGATGCCGCGCTCCCAGTCTTTAGCCTGGGTGCCGAAGCTTGCGCCAGCATGTGGTCGATTATACTTCATTATCAGCTTTCCCTCTCGGACGCCTAAGGCGTAATTCCGACATGCGATCACATTAGATCGCCAATCCAATATTTCGCCAAATACTTCTAATTCGTGGATATCATTAATTCTAAGGCAGAATCAGCGGACGATGATTGCGGACTGAGGCGAAAGGCATTTCTGACCCTCAAGCCATTCCTGACTGCAGCCTTCGACTTCATGAACCTCCCTGATGGGCCTGCCTTGCCCGGTGCCTTGATGCCGTCGTGAGTAATTTCGCACGAATGAAATTTACAGGCGTTAATTTCGTTAGTTTTGGCCTTTGAGCAAAGTTTGTCGATTTTTCTTGCGCTGTCAAGCGCCTCTCCATATTAAATTATGGCAACCCCGCCCTTGGACGCCGAAAAGCGAACAGAGTGGGATCGTGGCAGCATGATCTGGGCGGATAATGGCGGGCCGGCGTGCCCAAAGGCAGTGGAGGAATGCGCCGTGGACAGCGCCTTCGACATGACGAATGGCTATGCCGTGCTGAGGGTCTTGTGCGGCGCCTTCTTCATCCCTCATGTGGTTGGGAAAATCACTGCGCGTCAGGCCTCGGTAGCCTTCTTCAAGCAGGCCGGCCTGAACCCGCCCCAGTTCTGGTCCTATGTGGCCATGGGACTCGAGATTGTACTGGCAGCCTGCCTGATGCTCGGCATCCTGCCGGATTACGCCGCTTATCTCGGGTGCGTTTACCTGCTTGTCGCCGCAGCCGCGAACTTCAAAGTTTCGCGCCGGTGGTTATGGCATATTGGCGGGAGCGAATGGCCAGTGTTCTGGGCGCTTTGCTGTGCGGTTGTCGGTTATTACGGCTCGCATTGATGGACGGGCGCGGTGGACACGGAGTTTTGTAATGAAGGTAGTTTTCATAGGTCTTGGACGCATGGGGCAGGCGATGGCCCGGCGGCTGCTGGATGCGGGCCATGACCTTGTGGTGTGGAACCGCACGCCGGATCGGCTGCGCGAACTGCTTGACCTGGGTGCGACGCAGGCCGATTCGATCGCGCAGGCCGCCGCGCTTGGCGCGCCTGTCATCACCATGCTCGCCAATGACGAAGCCCTGGCACAGGTCGCCCAGGGCCCCGGCGGCCTGATCGAGAGCCTGCCGCCCGGCGGCCTGCACATCGCGATGGGAACCCACCGCAGCGACACGATCCGCGACCTGACCGCCGCGCATGCGAAGGCCGGCCAGATACTCGTCGCAGCGCCCGTGCTGGGCCGGCCTACCGCCGTGGCGGCAGGGCAGCTCGGCATCATCGCGGCTGGGCCCGCCGACGCCGTCGCGCACGCGCAACCGCTGTTCGACGCCATCGGCAGGCGGACTTTCGCCGCCGGGTCCGATCCCGCCACCGCCTCGCTGCTCAAGCTCACCAACAATATGGTGCTGGCCTGCGCGATCGAGGTCATGGGCGAGGCGTTCAGCCTGGTCGAGAAGTCCGGAGCCGATCCCGAAGCGATGCGCGATATTCTGATCGAGGGTCTGTTTTCCGGTCCGGCCTATAGCGGCTATTCGCGCGCGATCCTGGATCGCAGCTGGGATAATGTCGGTTTTACCGCAACCCTTGCCCTCAAGGATGTCGATCTCGCCCTCGCCACGGGCGCTGCCAATGACGTTCCCCTGCCCAGCGCCGAGGTCTGCCGCGAGCGACTGGTGCGCGCGATCGCCGATGGCGATGCCGAGCGGGACTGGATCGTCATGGCCCTCGCCCAGGCCCGCGCCAGCGGACTTGCCTGATTTTCAACCCAATCCTATCTGCTCAACCATCAAGAGAAAGCCTTCAACCCATGACCAGCAAGCTCTTTTCGCCGATTACGCTGCGCGAACTCACCCTCTCCAACCGCATCGTGGTCTCGCCCATGTGCCAGTATAATTCCAACGAGGGCTCTGCCAATGACTGGCATCTGGCCCATCTGGGCGGTTTGTCGATGGGCGCCGCGGGCCTGGTCATGGTCGAAATGACGAACGTCGCCCTGGACGGCCGGATCTCGCCGCGCTGCGCCACCCTGTGTTCGGACGAGAATGAGGCCGCGCTGAAGCGGGTCGTGGATTTCTGCCGCACCTATGGCGTTGCCAAGATGGGGATCCAGATCGGGCACGCCGGGCGCAAGGGCTCGCAGCAGCCGCCGGCACTGGGCGGCAAGGCATTGACCGCAGAGGAAGGCGCCTGGGAAACGGTCGGACCATCGGCCATCCCGTTCGGTGACTTTCCGGCGCCCCGCGCGCTGACCAGGGCCGAGATGCTCGACCTGATCGAAGCCCACCGCCAGGCCGTCGCGCGCGCCGAACGGATCGGTTTCGACCTGATCGAGA